>CAUJDN010000066.1 GCA_963169195.1 Acidobacteriota bacterium
AGGGTGCCGGGCGCCAGCCCGGCCAGCCGATCCTTCACCCTGGCGTCGGCCGGATCGAACTTCACGACCTCGCCGATGACCGTGACGTAGGTGTCCACCTCGACGGGCTCGTTCAGCCGCGGCGCCAGCACGAGCACGTCCTGGCCGGTGCTCCTCGTCCGGTCCTGGTCCACGGAAAAAGCCAGGGGGGAGAGCGTCTGGTCCACGGTGCCCATCATGGTGACGTGCTCGCCGACGTAGGCATCTGGCCTGGCGGCCAGCGTGCTGGCCACGACGGGGACCAGCGGCTTCTGGGACGCGGACGGCGCCGCGGGTGCGGGTGTGGCCCCGGCTGGTGGCTGCGCCGGCGGTTGCTGCGCGTGCGGCGCCGCCACCGTGGCGATGAGAGCCAGGGCGGCCGCGGTGAGCGCCAGCGGTCCTGCGCGGCGGCCGTCGAAAGTCCGGCGTGACATGTCGAAGACTCCTCCTTGAACGGCCCGGACGGACGCCGCGCGGCGTCACCAGGGCCTGTCGAAGGGCCGCATTGTATGGCGAAAGGGCGCTGGAGGTCTCCCGATGTCTCTTTTTGTCATGGGAGGCGTGCCCATGCCATTTGTGCAAGACGATGCCGGTTTTCGCTTGAGCCAGCCGCGTGCCCGGCGTAGTGTGCGGGCAGCAGCGAGTCCCCACGGCCCGCCGCGCGCCCCGGCCACCAGGCGCGCAGCGCCTGACGCGATGGTGGTGGTGGAGGCTCTGTATGTGCGTGCGGCATGCCTACTTCCTCGTGGCCGTGTGTGTCCTCGCCACGATGCCCTCCGTCTCCGGTGCCCAGACCTTCCTCGGCGGCATCCGCGGCGCCGTCAAGGACGCACAGGGCATCATTCCCGGCGTGACGGTCTCGCTCGCCAACGACGAGACGGGCTTGTCCCGGGACACGGTGTCCAACGAGTCGGGTGAGTATTCGTTCCCGGCAGTGCCGGCGGGGCTCTACACGGTACGGGCGTCCGTGCAGGGGTTCAAGACCTTCGAGCGCCAGGGCATCCGCATTGCCACGCAGACATTCGTCACGCTCGACATCGTGCTGGAGGTCGGCACGCTGGAGGAGACCATCACGGTGACGGCGGACGCGCCGCTCATCGAGACGTCGAACGCGTCGCACGCCGACGTGCTCGATGCCAAGACGCTGGAATCGCTGCCGAGCGTGGGCCGCAACGTCTTCCTGATGGCCGTGACCGTGCCGACGGTGCAGAGCAGCGGCGACACGCACTGGAACCGCATGCAGGATCAGTCCGGCGCTTCGACGCTGTCGATGGGCGGAGGCGGCGTGCGCGCGAACAACTACCTGCTCGACGGGTTCCCCATCACGGACCTGGCGAACCGCTCGTCCACCAACCCGAGTGGCGAGATGGTGGAGGACGTGCGGGTCCAGGTGCACACGTACGACGCCGAGATGGGCCGCACGGGCGGGGGCGTGTTCAACACGAGCGCCCGCTCCGGCACGAATCAGTTTCGCGGCTCCGGGTTCTTCCTCACGCGGCCGACCGCCCTGGTGGGGCCCAATTTCTTCAACGAGATCCGCGGCATCCCGACCAACGACCAGTACTGGCGGAACGGGGGCGGCGGCGTGGGCGGCCCCATCGTCCGCGGCCGGACGTTCTTCTGGGCGGCTGGCGAGATGTATCGCGACGGGCAGTCACAGAACGACACGATCCACGTCCCGACGGCGGCCATGCGATCGGGCGACTTCTCGAGGCTGATGGACTCGCAGGGCCGCACGATCCCGATCTACGACCCCCTGACGACGGATGCGGCCGGCAACCGCCAGCCGTTCCCCGGAAACGTCATTCCCGCGAACCGGATCAACCCGGTGGGCCGCGCGTTCGTCGGCGCGCTGCCGGCGCCGACCGTCAACCCGGACGTCGACGACGGGAACGTAAACCTCCCGGCGCAGGACATCATCGAGTCGAAGGCCCAGCAGATGTCGATCAAGCTGGATCACCACTTCAACAGCTCGATCGCGCTGACGGGACTCTACTTGTACCAGAGCTCGTCCGAGCCGGATGCCAACTACTACCCGGATGCGCCATATGCGGCCCCCAGCTACCAACTGGATCGCAAAGTGCACGTGGCCGTGCTGAACAACACTTACATTCTCAATCCGTCCACGGTCGCGACGTTCCGCTTCGGGCTGAACACGTTCGATGACAATTACAGCCTGCCGTTCGCGTTCGACATGCGCCAGGTGCCCGGCATCAACGCCGGCTTTGCGAACGCACTGCCGCTGCAGAAGTTCCCATCGCTGACGCTCACGGGGTACGAGGGCACGGGCTTCTCGGGGCAGTCCGACACCCAGTACTACTCGTGGGGCGTGAACGGCGCCGTCACAAGGCTGGCGGGGTCCCACAGCCTCAAGGTGGGCGCCGACTACCGAATCCTTGGTGTGGATACGTTCAGCTACGGGCAGTCCGCGGGTTCCTACACCTTCAACGGGCGCTTCACGGGCCGCAACGCGAACAACCCGGGGAACACCGGGAACGCCATCGCCGACCTCCTGCTCGGATATCCGTTCTCGGGGAGCCTGACCCTCACGAGCCCGTTCAACAACTACCTCCACTACTACGGCGGGTTCGTCCAGGACGACTGGCGCGTGACCGACAGGCTGACCGTCAACTACGGCGTGCGCTTCGAGCACGAGACGGGGCTGGCCGAGAAGAACAACCAGCTGGCCGTCGCCTTCGACCGGACGACGCCGAGTCCGCTGAACGTGGTGATCCCGGCCGACCCGGTCGCCGGCACGCCGGCCCGACAGGTGACGGGTGGTCTGGTGTATGCCGGCCAGAACGGCGCCAATGAGTACGTCGGCAAGCCGCCCGCGGTGAAGATCTCGCCGCGGGTGGGCATGGCCTTCAGCCTCAACGAGAAGACCGTGCTTCGCGGCGGCTACGGCATGTTCTGGGCGCCGTGGCAGTCGGGCGCGCAGAGCACGCCGGGCTACGCGCAGACGAGCACGCTGCAGCAGGACGTGCTGGTGCCCATCACGTCCATCGACAACCCGTTCCCTGGCAGCCTGGCGCCCATCTCGGGCAACGGGCTCGGCATGCTGACGAGCGTCAGCAGCTCCGTCACCTTCATCGACCCGGATCGCGACGCCCCGCGCGTCCACCAGTACTCCGTGGACCTGCAGCGCCAATTGCCGGGCGACATGAGCATTGGCTTCACCTACATGGGCGCCACGGGCCGGCACCTCACGTGGGGTGGGACGTCCACCGGCTCGGTGAACATCAACCAGGTTGATCCACAGTACCTGCCGCTCAACAACGTGGGCGGGCGGAATCGACTCACGGAACTCGTGCCGAACCCGTTCTTCGGCAACCCGGCAGCCGGCGCCTACGCCACGCGGCCCACGCTGCCGCGCAACCAGCTGCTCCGGCCGTACCCGCAGTTCACCGACGTGAACATGATCTACAGCACGCTGGGCCGCTCGCAGTACCATGCGGGCGTGGTGGCGGTCACCAAGCGCGCCACGGGCTGGTGGGGCGGGCGCATCAGCTACACGTACAGCCGCCTGAGCGACAACCAGTTCGGGCAGGGCAACTACTACTCGAACGCCCCGGGCATCCTGAACAACTACACGGCCATCCCGTGGTCCGAGTACTACGATCCCGACGCGGAGTACGGCCGCAGCCGCCTCGACTCCCCGCACAAGCTCGTGGCCAGCCCCATCATCCGGCTCCCGTTCGGCGAGGGCCAGCGCTGGCTGACCGGCGGCGTGGGCAACCTGATCGCGGGTGGCTGGTCCGTGTCGATGGTCATCCAGATGCAGAGCGGCTTCCCGCTCGGCGTCAGCCAGACCGTGAACAACACGAACCTGCTCGGTTCCAGCCAGCGGCCGAACGTCGTTCCCGGAGTGGAGCAGGGCGTGCCAGGCAGCATCACGGACCGCCTCCGGAACGATCCGGCCGACAACCTCTACCTGAACCCCAACGCCTTCAGCCAGGCGCCCGCGGGGACCTTCGGCGACGCGCCGCGGCTCCTCGACGTGTACTCGCCGTGGCGCAACTCGACGGACATGGCCATCAACAAGGACTTCGGGCTGGGAGGGGCGCGGCGTGCGACCCTGCGGCTGGAGGTGATCAACCTGTTCGACAATCCGTGGTACGCCGCGCTGGCCAGCACGGCCCAGGGCAACCAGAACTTCGGCCGGGTGACGGCCCAGGCCAACTACTCGCGCACGATGCAGGTCACGGCCCGGTTCACCTTCTGACCGGGCTGGCACATCCGGTATCCGGCGCGGTGTCGCCGGATACCGGAAGCCTGCGTCCTCAGTCTTCCAGGATGAACGTCACCTTCATGTTGACGCGGTACTCCGTGATCTTCCCCTTCTGAACTTCGACCGTCATCTCCTGGACCCAGGCGCCCGTCACGTTCTTCAGCGTCTTGCTGGCGCGCGCGATGCCCTTCTCGACGGCATCGTCGAAGCTCTTCTTGGATCCCGCGGTGATCTCGGTGACTCGTGCAATGGCCATCGGTGCCTCCTGGCGTCACTCTGACCCGACCGGGCCTCGCCTGTAAAGGCGATACAATGCGCGGCCAGCATGGGGGACCCGATCCGTGGCGTCGTGGTAGTGATGGGCCTGGCGATGTCCGGCGCCTGCGGCGTCCGGGCGCAGGACGCGGCGCGGGCGTGCGACGTCACCGCGTTGCAGGCCCTGGCACCCGCGGGGACGACGGTCACGTCGGCCCGGATCGTCGAGGCGTCAGGTCCGCGCCCGCGCCACTGCCGGGTCGAGGGGCACGCCGCCTCGGAGGGCAACACGGTCAACTTCCGCCTGGGCCTTCCGGACCCGTGGAATGGCAAGTTCGCGTTCCTCGGCGTCGGCGGGCTTGGCGGCACGTTGCCCGCCGTGGATTCGGGTGTCGCCAGGGGCTACGCGACCGCCTCGACGGACGCGGGCCACGACTCGAGCGACCCGGCGTGGGCGTCGAACCGCGCGAAGGAGATCGACTACGGTTACCGGGGCACCCACGTGACGACCGTCGCGAGCAAGGCGCTGACCGCGTCGTTCTACGGGACGCCGCCGCGATACGCCTACTTCAACGGCTGCTCGAACGGCGGACGGCAGGCGCTCATGGCGGTCCAGCGCTACCCGGACGACTTCGATGGCGTGATTGGGGGACACCCCGCCACGGGCACGCCGATGCAGGTGGGCCGCGCCGTCGTGTACCAGCAGATGCTGGCCTCGGCGGCGAACTACCTGTCGGCCGATGCCATCGAGACGCTGTCGCGCGCCACGCTGGCGGCGTGTGACAGGGTCGATGGTCTCGAGGACGGTCTGGTGTCCGACCCGCTGGGGTGCCGGTTCGACCCGGCCTCGCTCACCTGTGGCAGTCCCGCGGCCGCCGGCTGCCTCACGCCGGGGCAGGTGGCCACGGTGAAGCAGGTCTACGCAGGTGTGAAATCGCCCGATGGCCGGGCCTTCGCGCACGGCTTCCCACCAGGGCACGAGGGCGGTCCCACCGGCTGGCTGCAGTGGATCGCGGGTCCGGTGCCGCCGGTCCGGCAGGCGGATGGGTCGCTGGCCTACGAAGGCCGCCCGCTGCCGGCCGGCTACGGCCTGATGGACTTCAACTTCCGGTTTCTCTCGCTCGACACGGACGATCCGTCCTACGGATGGCGGGCCTTCAACGCCGCGCGCGATCTGCCCCGCATGAGAACCATGATCGACATCCTCAGCCCGCTCGATGCGGACCTCTCGGCGTTCCGGGCGAGCGGCGGCAAGCTGCTGCTGTATCACGGATGGTCGGACCCCGGCATCAGCGCGCTGGGCACGCTGGACTACTACGAGCAGGTGGTGAAGACCGCCGGCGGGCCGCGTGAGGCCGATGCCTTCGTGCGTGCGTACTTCATCCCCGGCATGCACCACTGCAGCGGGGGCCCGGGGCCGAACCAGTTCGACATGCTGCCCGTGCTCGAGGATTGGGTCGAGCGGGGCGTGGCGCCGGGTGCGGTCGTGGCGTCGCGGATCGTCGACGGCACGGTGACGCGCACCCGCCCGATCTGTCCCCACCCGCAGGTCGCCCGATACCGCGGGAAGGGGAGCCTCGACGCCGCGGCGAGCTTCAGCTGCCAGTAGGTTGCCGAGTCCGGGACACTGACGGGTGATGGGCAGGCCTGGAGCCGACGGGCCCCGGGGACGCCGGTGGCCGAGTCGCCGCGGCTACAATGCCCTTCATGCCCGGGTTGCCCGCCGACGCCCACATTGGGTCGGTCAGCCTCACCGTCTCCGATCTCGACCGATCCCTGGAGTTCTACACGGACGTGCTGGGGCTCCAGGCCATGAGACGCAGCGGGCACGACGTCACCCTGGGCGCCGGCGGGCCCGCTCTCGTCCGGCTGTCGGCTCGTGAGGGCGCGGTGCGGAAGCCGAGGCGGACGAGCGGGCTCTATCACGTCGCGATCCTCGTGCCGAATCGTGCGGCGCTCGGCCGCTCGCTCTGGCGACTGACCGAGCGGCGGTGGGCCCTCACGGGGGCCTCCGACCACCTCGTGAGCGAGGCGCTGTACCTCGACGATCCCGATGGCCTGGGCATCGAGATCTACCGGGATCGGCCGCGTGAGACGTGGCGGTACGAGGACGGCGAAGTGGCGATGGCCTCCGAGCCGCTGGACCTGCAGGCCATCGCCGACGAACCTGGCGCCGACGTGGCGTGGACCGGGCTCGAGGCCGGAACCGTCATCGGCCACGTCCACCTGCACGTGCCGGACCTCGGGCGGGCCGAGGCGTTCTACTGCGACGGCGTGGGCTTCACGCCCAGGCTGCGCCGCTATCCCGGCGCGCTGTTCGTCGCCGCCGGCGGCTACCACCATCACCTCGGGCTGAACGTGTGGGCGGGCCCCGACGCGCCGCCTCCGCCGGAGAACGCCGTGGGCCTCCGCAGTTTCAGCATCGAGGCGCAGCGCCTCCCCGAGCGCGCCGACACCGACCTGGCGACGGGCGTGACGGTGACGTTCCGGGCCACCGCGGGCGGCGCGGCTGCCAGCGATGAGTGACGTCGAGATCCAGCTCAGGGACCGCCGCCTGCACGGCCGATGGCTGGGCAGCGAGCGTGTGCGCGATGCCTACACGCCGACGCTCGTGTTCCTCCACGAAGGGCTGGGGTGCGTGGAGCTGTGGCGTGGGTTCCCCGGGGCGCTGTGTGCCCGCACCGGGCTCAGGGGCTTCGCGTACGACCGCACCGGCTACGGCCGCTCGGATCCATGGCCGGCGCCGCCGGGCGCGCGCTACCGGGAGATCGAGGGCGACGCCATCCTGCCGCAGGTGCTCGATGCGGTCGGCATTGGCACCTGCGTGCTCATCGGGCACAGCGACGGCGGCACCATTGCGCTCAACTACGCGGCGTGCCAGCCGCCGATGCTGCGCGGCGTGGTGACCATTGGCGCGCACGTCGTCACCGAGGACCGGACCGTGTCGAGTGTCCGGCGGGCGCGCGAGGCCTTTCACGCGGAGGACCTGCGCGGACGGCTGCAGGACTACCACGGCGGAAACGTGGACGGCGCCTTTGCCTTGTGGAGCGGCTGCTGGTTGACGGAAGGCTGGGTACCGATGGATGGTGCGCGGCTCCCTCGCATTCGCGTCCCGGTGCTCGCCCTGCAGGGCGCGTACGACGAGTACTCCACCGAGACGCAGTTGCGCGCCATCGCGCGCGGCGTGTCCGGGCGGTGTGAAACCCGGGTGATCCCGCAGTGTGGACATGGGCCGCACCTGCAGGACGAAGGCACGATGGTCGAGGTCATTGCCCGCTTCGTCACCACGCTCTGGCGGGGGCCCTCGGCCGACAGCCGGCGCTCGACCGTCACCGCGGCGCTGTTGCTCGCGTGCGTGCTTGGCGCGGCACCGGTCCGGGCACAGGGCGCGGGATGCCTCGCCCCGGGCGCCCGGGTCGCCCTGCGCGAGGCCGCGGTCAGCCTGCAGCGGCTGGACGAGGCGGCTGCCGCGGAAGGGCTTCGCGCGGCCTGGCCCGACGTCCAGGTGTGCCCGGAACTGGCCACCGCCCTCGTGGCCGTGGACGGATGGGTCGAGGCCCGCCGCCTCGCGCCACTCGGAGGCGCGCCCGATCGCCTGGGGGCGATCAACGGCCTGCTCCGGCGGCTGGACGCGGACCGGGCAACGCTGGCCGCGGCGTCCACGCTGGGCCGCCTCAACCGGTACGCGGAAGCCGCCCTGCGCGCGGCCGTGGCTGCCGCCCAGGATGAACGCGACGAGATGCAGGCCTATCTGGTGCATGCCCGCGATCTCGCCAGCGCCCTCGCCACCGCGAGGCAGCCCGCCTGGCCTCTGCCCATTGACGAGGTGGAGGGCGAACTCTGGCTCGAAGTGGATCGGTTCGCGGACGCCCGCGCGGCGTTCGATCGCGCGGCCGGCGCGCAGAGGGGCGCGCGCGGCGTCCTTGGCCTCGCGCGGTCGCTCGACCGGCTGGGGGAACGGGCCGGCGCCTGCGCGGCCTACCAGCGCGCCGAGGCCCTGCCGATGAGCGACGCGGCACGGTCCGAGGCCCAACGCGCCCGCGAGCGCCTGGGATGTGGAGATCCCTAGTGCCGCGGTACCGCCCCGAGGTGCTCGATGAGCTGGCCCGGCACGGGCTGTCGCCCCGCGCCGACACGCCGCCCACCCGCCTGCGCGAGCAGATCAACGATCTCTACCGCATCGAGATCCGCGCCCTGCGCGACCGGTGCCGGGCCGGGGCGTTCCCCACGCAGGCCCTGCCCGCCCGCGTGGTCGAGCTGAGGAAGCGCTACCTGCTCCTGTCCATCCCGATGGATCGCTGGGCGGAGCCCGAGCCGTAGTAGATTGGCACTCATGCAGCGGATCACGGTTCCGTATGTCAGGGACGGGCGCGGGGCGCCGCTTCGCCCCACCTCGTGGGACGAAGCGCTCGGGAAGGCGGCGGCCGGGCTGCGCGCCGTGCGCGATACCCACGGCGGGCAGGCGTTCGGGCTCTTCAGCTGCTCGAAGAGCACGAACGAGATGAACTTCGCGGCGCAGAAGTTCGCCCGCGTGGTCATGCGGTCGAACAACATCGACAGCTGCAACCGCACGTGACACGCCCCGAGCGTCGCCGGTCTGGCGATGGTGTTCGGGATGGGCGGGGGCACCAGCTCCTACCAGGAGATGGAAGAGACCGACTGCGTCCTCCTCTGGGGATCGAACGCCCGGGAGACGCATCCCATCTTCTTCCACCACCTGTTGAAGGGACTCGAGCGCGGGGCGCGGATGTTCGCCGTGGATCCGCGGCGGACCAGTTCGGCCCAGTGGGCCGATGTGTGGGTGGGCGTCGACGTGGGCACCGACATCCCGCTGGCCAACGCGGTCGGCCGCGAGATCATCGCCGCGGGCCTGGTCAACCACGACTTCGTCACCCATGCCACCGAGGGCTTCGAGGCCTATCGCGCCTCCGTCGAGCCCTGGACGCTCGCACGAGCGGCCTCCGTCACCGGTGTGCCCGCGGCGGTCATCCGGCAGATGGCCCACGAGTACGCGCGTGCCAGGCGGGCGATGCTCTGCTGGACGCTCGGCATCACCGAGCACCACCACGCGGTGGACAACGTGCTGGCGCTCATCAACCTGGCGCTCCTCACCGGGCACGTGGGGCGGTGGGGCAGCGGCATCAATCCCCTGCGCGGCCAGAACAACGTGCAGGGGGGCGGCGACATGGGCGCGCTGCCGGACCGCCTGCCGGGATTCCAGCACGTCGAGAACGACGAGGTCCGGCAGAAGTTCGATCGCGCCTGGGGCGTGACGATCCCGCCGAAGCGCGGATGGCACCTCTCGGGGATGTTCGACGCGATGGAGCGCGGCGAGTTGCGCGCCGTGTACGTCATTGGCGAGAACCCGATCCAGTCCGAGGCGGATCAGCATCGTGCCGCACGACTGATGGACGGGCTGGACTTCCTCGTCGTGCAGGACCTGTTCCTGACCGACACGGCCGAACGGGCCGACGTGGTCCTGCCGGCCGCGGCCGGCGCCTTCGAGTCGGAGGGCACCGTCACGTCGAGCGAGCGGCGCGTGCAGCGCTGCCGCCGGACACTGGACCCGCCCGGCGAGGCACGCGAGGACCTGGCCATCATCTTCGATCTGGCCCGCGCGCTCGGCCACGACTGGGGGCGGCCTGACGCGGAGTCGGTGTGGAACGAACTGCGCGTGCTGTCGCCGGTCCACGCCGGCATGAGCTACGGGCGGTTGGACGAGCATCGCGGCCTGCGATGGCCGTGCTACGACGAGTCGCACCCGGGCGAGGCCTTCCTGCACGCCCGGCTGTGGGAGCGGCCCGTCAAGGGGCGGCGTGCGCCGTTCCACGCCGTGGAGCACACGGCGCCGGCCGATGCCCTGAGCGACGAGTATCCCATCCGCCTCACCACCGGGCGCCGCCTGGCCGAGTACAACACCGGCGTGCAGACCCGGGCCTATGCCTCGCCGACGCGGCGAGGCGAAACGATCGACCTGTCGCCGGAGGACGCGAGGCAGTACGGCATCGCGCCCGGCGAACTGGTCCGGATCGTCTCGCGCCGGGGCGAGGTGATGGCCCCGGTGTACATCGACGCAACGCTGCGCCCGGGGCTGGCCTTCATGACCTTCCACTTCCCCGAGCAGGTGCAGACCAACCAGTTGACCATCGACGCCACGGATCCCCGGGCAGGCACCGCCGAGTTCAAGGCGACGGCCATCCGGATCGAGAAGGCCCCGGCGGCCGCGGCGGCGACGTAACCCGAGGACACGCGTGGACCTGCACATCACCGGAGGCGAGCCCACCGAAGACGAGCGCGCGGCCATCGACGCCCTGCTGGGCGTGCCGGAATCCGGCTGGGAGGGTGCCGCGCGCGACATCGCCCGGGACGGGCGCACCGCCGCCGGCGGCCACTCGGTCGCCGGCCAGCGCCACCGGCTGCTTCCCGCGCTTCACGCCGTACAGGACCGCGTGGGCTGGGTGTCGCGCGGGGCGATGAACTACATCTGTCGCCGGCTCTCGGTGCCGCCCGCCGAGGCGTGGGGCGTGCTGACGTTCTACCACCTGCTCGCCAGGGCGCCCCGTCCAACGGCCGTGGCGCACGTGTGCGACGACATCGCGTGTCGTCTGCGCGGAGCGGAAGCGCTGTGCCAGGAGTTGGAGACCCGGCTCGGCCCGCCGTTGGCTGGCGGGAGCCCGGCGGCCACACCCGACATGAACGGTGCCGGCGTGTCGGGCGCCGTCGAGGCCGCTCCGGCCTTACGGCGCGCAGGGGCGCCAGCCCCGGCGGCCATGGCGTGGCAGCGATCGCCGTGCCTGGGCCAGTGCGACGCGGGATCGGCCGCGCTCATCACGCGTGCCGGCGCCATGCCGGAGCGCTTCGTGCTGGCGCCCGCGGCGGATGCGTCCGCCATCGTCGAAGCGCTGGCGGGCTCGACGCCGGCGCCGCCACGACCGACCGTGCGATGGACCGGGACACCCAGGCTCCTGTCACGGGTGGGGAAGGTGGACCCGGCCAGCCTGGACGGTTACCGGGAGCAGGGGGGCTACCGTGCGCTGGCCCGGGCCCTGGAACTCGGACCCGAGCGCGTGATCGCCGAAGTGACGGCGTCGAAGCTGCTCGGACGGGGCGGCGCAGCTTTCCCGACCGGCCGCAAGTGGGATGCCGTCCGCCGGCAGCCCGCGACGCCGCACTACGTCGTCTGCAACGCGGACGAGAGCGAGCCCGGCACGTTCAAGGATCGCGTGCTGATGGAGCAGGACCCGTTCGCGGTGGTGGAGGCCATGACCATCTGCGGCCTCGCAACGGGCGCGGCGCAGGGCTTCATCTACATCCGCGGGGAGTATCCGCTGGCCGAGGCTCGGGTCGGCTCGGCGATCGCAGAGGCCCGGGAGGCCGGCCTGCTGGGCGCCGACGTGATGGGCTCGGGCCAGGCCTTCGACATCGAGGTCCGCCGTGGCGGCGGCGCCTACATCTGCGGCGAGGAAACCGCGCTCTTCAACTCGATCGAGGGCAGGCGGGGGGAGCCGCGCTCGAAGCCGCCGTTTCCGGCGGAGGTGGGGGTGTTCGGCAAGCCCACGGTGGCCAACAACGTCGAGACCCTCGTCAACGTGCTGGCCATCGTGCTCGAGGGCGGCGAGTCGTGGGCACGTCTCGGCACGCCGGCCTCGACCGGCACGCGGCTGTTCTGCCTCTCGGGCCACGTCGAGCGGCCCGGCCTGTACGAGGTGCCCTTTGGCGCGACGCTCCGCGATCTGATCGATCTGGCGGGCGGCGTCCCGGGCGGTCGGGGGGTGAAGGCCGTGCTCCTGGGGGGCGCGGCCGGGAGCTTCGTCGGCCCCGGGCACCTCGACCTTCCGCTGACCTTCGAGGACGCACGCGCGGCCGGCGCGACGCTCGGCTCGGGCGTGATCATGGTCTACGACGAGACGGCGGACATCGCCGATTCGCTGCACCGCATCGCGGAGTTCTTCCACCACGAGTCGTGCGGCCAGTGCGTGCCGTGCCGCGTGGGCACCCAGAGACAGCTGGAGTTGTTGCCCACCCTGGCCGCACCATCTGCGTCATCTGCGGCCGCTGCGGCTTCCGTGTTCGGGGAACTCTCCGTCGCCATGAAGGACGCCTCGATCTGCGGCCTCGGGCAAACCGCGTCGGGCGCGATTGAATCCGCGCTGAATCTCGGCCTGATCGAGCGACCCGTGAAGGGTGGGGAGTAGACCCGTGAACGACGCCATCTGGTTCCAACTGCCTCCCGCTCCCAGCAGCGTGCCGCGTCGCCCTCCGTCGCCGGAGGCGCCGCCAGTGTCCGCCACCATCGACGGCCGCCCGATCGAGGCCCGCGCGGGCGCCACCATCCTGGACGCGTGCCGGGACGCTGGTCTCGACGTCCCGACGCTCTGCTACCTGGAGACGCTGACGCCCGTCAACGCGTGCCGCGTGTGCGTGGTGGAAGTGGAAGGGGCGCGCGTACTGGCTCCAGCCTGTTCGCGCCGGATCGAGCCCGGCATGGTGGTCCGCACCCGATCGCCCCGCGTGGACCTGTCGCGCAAGCTCGTGCTGGAACTGCTGGGATCGTCCGTGGATCTCTCCACGGCTCCGACACTCGAGCCCCTGATGCGTGAGTACGGCGCCGACCCCGGGCGGTTCGGACCCGCGCCCGCCACGGTGAGGCAATCCCCCAAGGTCGACAACGACCTCTACATGCGGGATTACTCGAAGTGCGTGCTCTGCTACAAGTGCGTGGAGGCGTGCGGCACCGACGCGCAGCACACTTTCGCGATTGCCGCCGCCGGGCGCGGCTTCGATGCCCACATCTCCACCGAGTTCGACGTCGTCCTGCCGGAGTCGGCGTGCGTCTACTGCGGCAACTGCATCGCGGTCTGCCCGACGGGCGCGCTGATGGCGAAGCACGAGTACGACCTGCGGGAAGCCGGCGCGTGGAAGCCCGAGGTGCAGACCGCGACCGACACCACGTGCCCGTACTGCGGCGTGGGGTGCACGCTCACCGTGCACGTGCAGGACCGGCGGATCGTGAAGGTGACCTCACCGCTCGAGAGCGAGGTCACGCGCGGCAACCTCTGCGTGAAGGGGCGCTTCGGGTTCGAGTACGTGAACAAGACGGGATGAGGGGTTGGGTCTCTCGAGGTCTTGGGGTCTTGGGGTCTCGAGGTCTTGGGGTCTTGGGGGTCTTGGGGGTCTTGGGGTCTCGAGGCTCTGGGGCTTTGGGGCGGTGCCGGGTCTGAAGATGGTCTCCCGACGAAAACTCGTACTCCTCACGGTGCTCCTGGCGGCCTCGCCACCCACGATGGCTGTCGCGCAGGGGCGTGAATCCACGGCAAGGCAGTATCAGGCGTGGCTCGGCCTCTATCAGTCCGGTCGGACTGGGACGGCTGTGGACGATCTGCTGGCGAGCGACCAGGGCGCGACGACCGCTCTCGTCGAGGGCTACGTCAAGCGAGGCGCCATCGGCATCGGCCGCGACCCGGCACTGGACGCGACTTTCTACCGCGCCGCAGCGATGCTGCACGCGGAGGCGGCGTTCCGTTGCTGGGCGGAGGGTCTGGACAAGCGCGCCTCGACTCACTTCGGGCTCGCGCGCGGCTTGGTGGACGCATCCGAGAGCGTCGACGCAGCGTCCGGCCCCTTCCGTCGCCGCTGGTACCTCGCGACCGCGCTATTGCTGACCCGCCGGCTGTCGCCCGAGCAGGCGCTCGTGCATGTCGTCGAGGCCGTCAAGCGCGTGCCTGACGACGTGGCGATACTCACGGCCGCCGGATGGTTCAGCGAGCGCCTGGCCGACCTGCCCGCGCCCAGGGGCTGGGACCTGCGCCGGGCGCAGACGATTCGTCGTCGGTACCAGGACGAAGCCCTGCGCCACCTGGCGGCGGCTCTGGCCGTGGACGCGCGCGCCGCGGAGGCCGCGCTGAGGCTGGCGCGTGTCGACTCGGAGATGGGGCGCGCCGAGGAGGCCGCGGCGCGACTGGCCGCCCTGCTGGAGCGCGACGACCTCGACCGGGCCACGGCCTATGTCGGCCGCCTCGTGCTGGGCCGCCTGCGCGAACGACAGGGCAACGCGCGCGAGGCCGAGCGCTTGTACCGGGAGGCGATGCGCCTGGATCCCGTGGCGCAGTCGGCGCGCGTGGCCCTGGGGCAGCTGCTTCACGCGGCGGACGACTCGGTGCAGGCCGCGGAGGTCGTCGAGCCGATGCTGACGGCGGGCGCGGGTCGCGAGCGGAACGATCCGTGGGCCGACTACCGGTTGGCGTACCCGCTGGTCGGCGAGTTGATGTTCGAGGAACTCCGCGACGAGGTGAGGCGATGATCGCCCGGGCCGGCCTGGGGGCCGCCTTGCTCGCGGTGGCCGCACTGGCGGGACGCGATCTCGTGGCGAGCCAGACGTTCCGCGCTGGCGTGGACGCCGTGCGGGTGGACGTGCTGGTGACCGACGATGGACGGCCGGTCACCGGCTTGGCGGCCAGCGACTTCGAGCTGCGGGACAACGGCGTCGTCCAGGAGATCCGCGCGGTGGACGTGGAGGACGTGCCCGTCACGCTGACGATGGTGCTGGACGTCAGCGAGAGCGTCGAGGGCGAGCCGCTGGAGCAACTGCGTGGGGCCATCAAGGCGGCAGACGAGGCGCTGTCAGCGGACGATCGACTCTCGCTCGTCACCTTCTCGGATCGCCTCGACCTGCAGGCCCCCGCCAGCGAGGATCGCGCCCGCGTTCGAGGGCGGGCGCAGGCGGTGAAGGCGGGCGGGGCGACGGCCCTCTACGACGCCACGCTCGCGGCGCTGCTCCTGCAGCCGCGTACCGAGGGCCGCATGGTCATGCTCGTCTTCAGCGACGGCGGCGACACCAGCAGCTGGCTCGATCCGCGCACGGTCATCACCACCGCGCAGCGAAGCGACGTGGTGATCTACGGAGTCACGCTCAGGCAGCAGGTGGAGCAGCGGAACCTGCGCGAGGCTCGGCAGAATCAGCTCGAGCGCGACTGGTTCCACGAAGCCCCCGCGAGCTTCGGACGGCACTTCCTGCCGCTGCTGGCGGAGGACACGGGCGGAGCGGTGCTCGTGGCCGAGCGAAGCGGGCGCCTGCGCGACACCTTCGTCAGGGTGATCAGCGAGTTCAAGAGCCGCTACGTGCTCTCCTACACGCCCCGGGGGGTGGAGCAGGGCGGGTGGCATCCCATCGAGGTCAGGCTGAAGGGGCGGCGCGCCGAGGTGACCGCCCGCCGCGGCTACCTGCGCGCATCGCGTTGACAGTGTGCGCGGACGACACCCGTACGTGATCCGAGGGCGCCAGCCGCCCGGCCGGCACCCCCGAACCTTCGAGCCTCGAGCCCGGACCCCGAAGTCCGAACCAGTTTCCCCTACTTGCCGGCCGCTCCGCCGTCCGGCGCGCGACGGTCCATGCCGCCCTCGAGCATGTGGTCCTTCGGATTGACCACGATGACCTCGGCCACGCCCTGGCCGCCGCTCTCGCTGACCGTGTGGCCCATGCCCTGCAGGGTCTTGATCGTGTCGGCCGAGAATCCGAAGCGCTCCATCGAGAGGCGATCCGGCAGCCACTGGTGGTGCATGCGGCCGGCGTCCACGGCTTCCTGCGCATTCATGCCGAAGTCGATGACGTTCAGCAGGGTCATCAGCACCGTATTGATGATGGTGCGGCCGCCAGGCGAGCCGGTCACCATGAAGAGCTGCCCGTCCTTCGCCACGATCGTGGGCGACATGCTCGAGAGCATCCGCTTGCCGACCTGGGCGAGATTCGGCGGCGTGCCGATGAGGCCCTGCTCGGTGGTGAGGCCGGGGCCGGCGTTGAAGTCGCCCATCTCGTTGTTCAGCAGGAACCCGGCGCCGGGCACGACGATGCGGGAGCCGTAGCCGTACTCGAGGGTGTAGGTGAGGGACACGGCATTGCGATTGGCGTCCACCACCGAGAAGTGCGTCGTCTCCTGCGACTCGGTTGGCCAGGTGAACGTCGTCGGCGACGACTTCGAGGCCTTGTTCGGGTTGATGGACTTTCGCAGGGCGTCGGCGTATTCCTTCGAGATGAGTCGCGCGACGGGCATGTTCATGACGAAGTCCGGATCACCCAGGTACTGCGCGCGATCCGCGAAGGCGCGGCGCATGGACTCGGCGATGAGGTGCAGGTTCTGGGCGGAGCCGTAGCCGTTCGCCTTGAGATCGTAGCCCTCCAGCACGTTCAGCATCTGGGTCACGGCGATGCCGCCAGAGGAGGGCGGGGGCATCCCGATGATCTCGTAACCGCGGTAGGTGCCCTTGATGACCTCGCGCCGCTTCGCCTGGTACTTCTTCAGATCCTCGCGCGTGATGAGGCCGCCATTGGCCTTCATGTCCTTCTCGATGAGGGCGGCGGTCTCGCCCTCGTAGAACCCGGAGGGGCCCTGGTCGGCGATGCGCTGCAGGGTCCGCGCCAGGTCGGGCTGCTTCAGGGTGTCGCCGGCCTCGTAGGGCTTGCCGTTCTTCGAGAACTGCGCGAGCGACGCGGGGTGCTTCTGGAACTCGTCCAGCTGGCCGGCCAGCGATCGGGCCAGGTTGTGGCTCACCTCGAACCCGTCGCGCGCCAGCGTGATGGCCGGCGTCACCAGATCCTTCCAGGGCTTCGAGCCGAGCTCCTTCCAGGCCATGTGGAGTCCTGCCACCGTGCCAGGCACCCCGACCGACCGATGGCTGTTGTGGTGGAGGTCGAAGTCGTACTTGCCGTCCTTCAGCCACATCTCGGCGTTGGCTCCGGACGGCGCGGCCTCGCGGAAGTCGAACGACGTGGCCTCGCCCTTCGCCCCCCGATAGACGATGAAGCCGCCACCGCCGATATTGCCGGCGGTGGGGTGCGTGACGGCGAGCGCGAAGGCCGTCGCCACGGCGGCGTCGATGGCGTTCCCCCCGCCCCTGATGACCTGCCACCCGACCTCGGACGCGATGTCGCTCTGCGACACCACCATGCCCGTGCGGGCGCGTACCGGCGCCGAGCCGGCCTGGAGGGAGAGGGACGTCACGACGAGGGCGGCGGTGAGCAGGACGAACGAGCGGCGGGTCATAGAGCCTCCGCGGGCATTATAGATGCAGTCGGGAGAGGGACAGCGCGGGGAGGGCATCCGAACAGCGTCGGGAGGAGCCCGCGCCGTATGGCCTACGGCTTGGTCTTGATGGGCGTGTCCTCCCGGTTCCCCCACTCCTCCCAGGCGCCGTAGTAGTTCCTGAGCCTGGCGAGGTCGTGGCCGATGAGCGCGAGTGTGAAGAGGTCGTGGGAGGCCCGCATGCCCACCTGGCAGTACGCGATGATCTCGTCCGACGGCAGGATGCCCTTGTCGCGGTAGAGCGTCGCAATCTCCGCCGCGGGCTTGAACGCGTGCGTCTTCGGGTCGAACGTGTCCTCCCAGTACACCGGCACGGACGACTCGATGAACCCCGCGCGCTTGATGCCGCGGAAGTCCTTGCCGTCGATCTCGCCCTGGCTCCGCGCATCGACGATCTTCACCCCCGGCGTGCTGATGGCCGCCAGCACGTCCCTGGCCGTGGCGTGCCCGGTGCGGCGGGTCTTGACGCGGAACGGGGTCGAAGCGGCAAGCGCCGGCAGGTCGGTTGAGGTGGCGCGCGCCTCGAGCGTCCACTTCGTCCAGCCGCCGTTCAGCAGCGCCACGTCGGCGTGCCCGTAGTAGTTGAGAATCCACCACAACCGTGCGGCGTAGATACCGCCCCGCTCGTCGTAGGCCACCACGCGCGTATCCGGGCCGATGCCGAGCTTCGCCATCAGGGCCTCGAAGTCGGCCGGCGCAGGCAGGAAGTCCGGCGGTGCCTTCGGGTTGCGGATCCAGTTGTTGTCGAGCCATACGGCGTTCGGGATGTGCCCCTCCGCGTAGCCGCGGGGCCGGAGGTCGACAATGCGGAGGTTCGCGTCGGCGGTGCGCGTGGCCAGCCACGCGGTGTCGACCAGCAGTTCAGGGCGGGCGTATCCGCCGGGCGTCGCCGCAGACTGGAGGCTGAGGAGCAGGAGGGCGAGAAGTAGCGGCATCCGGCGATTCTACGCCGTCGCCGAGGCTGAAGCCTCGGCGCTCCATTCGCGGGCCTCGGGAGGCCCGGCGGTGTCAGAATAGGGCGCGATGCCCTCCGCCGTGCCCGTCTCGTCCAAGCTGCCCGATATCGGCACGAGCATCTTCGCCGTGATGACCCGGCTCGCCAACGAGCACGGCGCCATCAACCTGTCGCAGGGGTTTCCCGACTTCGACTGCGATCCGGCGCTGGTGGAGGCCGTGGCGCGGGCGATGCGGGCGGGACACAACCAGTACGCGCCGATGCCCGGGGTGCTGGCGCTGCGCGAGGCCATCGCGCGGAAGGTCGCGCACTGCTATGGGGCGCCGTACGACCCGGTGACCGAAGTCGTGGTGACCTCGGGGGCGACGGCCGGCCTCTACGCGACGCTGACGGCGCTGGTCCACTCCGGCGACGAAGTGGTGATCTTCGAGCCCTGCTACGACTCCTACGTGCCGGTCATCCGGCTGAGCGGCGGCACGCCGGTCTTCGTCAGCCTGCGCCATCCGGATTACGCCGTGGACTGGGACGAGGTCCGCCGGGCCCTCACCCCGCGCACGCGCCTGATCCTGGTCAACACTCCGCACAATCCGACCGGCGTCACATGGTCACCCGACGACATGCGGCGTCTCGCCGCCCTCGTGGACGGCACGAACATCCTGCTCGTGTCAGACGAGGTGTACGAGCACATCATCTTCGACGGCCGCCGGCACGAGAGCCTCCTGCGGTACCCGGAGCTGCGCGAGCGCGCGGTGGTCATCAGCTCGTTCGGCAAGACGTTCCACACGACCGGCTGGAAGGTGGGGTACTGCGTCGCCCCCCGGCCGCTGATGGCCGAAGTGACGCGCGTGCACCAGTTCGTCACCTTCACGGTGCACACGCCGTCGCAGGTGGCGTTGGCGGAGTTCGTCTCGCGCGATCCGTCCGCGGCCGCGCTGCCCGGCTTCTACCAGGAGAAGCGGGACCGGTTCCTGGCGTTGATGGAAGGCTCGCGCTTCCGGCCGCTCAGGTGCGAGGGGACCTACTTCCAGCTGATGGATTACTCGGCCATCACCCATGACGGCGACAAGGCCGCCGCCGAGTGGCTGCTCAGGGCTCACGGCGTCGCCTCGATCCCGGTCTCGGCGTTTCTCTACAAGGACACAGGCGGGCCCGTCCTCCGCTTCTGCTTCGCGAAAAAGGACGAGACATTGGCCGCTGCGGGCGAGCGCCTGAAGCGCGTGTGAATGGAGACGCGATCCGCCGGCGCGGCCATCGCACGGCAGCGTGTCGTCGCCATGACGGTCCGCCGCCGATTCCGGGTGATGGCCGCGGCGCGTGACCGGCGTGGGTCATCGCACCGGACCGAACAGGGCGGCGTTGATCATGAGCAGCTGGGTCTGCTCCGTGAAGCCGCGGAAGTTCGGGTCCTCGGCGAAGGCGACGAGGTGCCCCTCACCGACCGGCTGGTGCAGCAGGAAGGCCTTGCGGGCCAGCTGCGCCTGCGCCTCCTCCCACATCAGCCCGCTCGCCACCAGCCGATCCCGGGCCGCGTAGAGGCCGACGTTGGTCCCGCGGTCGAGCGTCAGGGGAGCGAACACGCGGTCGCCCTCCACCATGGCCTGGATCTCGCCGTCGGTCCCCGACGCCAGCCAGTGCTCCATGTTCATCACCACCCGCGCCAGGATGCCGGTGGTCGTCTCGGGCCGCTCCCGCGGCGGCGTGAGGGCTGCGTCGAGATCGTACTGTGACGGCGGAACGCCTGCTGGCGGGGCGGGCTCCTGCGGCCGGTCGGGGCGCCCGTCCCGCAGTTCGGTGTAGGTCGAGAGCAGGTTGACGCGATCGCCCGCGGCCCAGCGTGACGCCTCGGCCAGGGTCATCAGCGTGCCGCCGGCCCGCATCCACTCGCGCAGCCGGGGCAGCAGGCCGTCGAGGGCACCGCCGTAGCTGGCCGAGGGGAGAATCAGCACATCGTAGTCGGCCAGGCGTGCCCGTCCGAGCGAGCCGAGGCGGACGGCCGTGACCGGCAGGCCGAAGCGACGCTCGAGGGAGAACCGCGCCCAGCCGGCCGACAGGCTCTGCACCGGCGCGTCCCAGGCCAGCAGCACGCGTGGGAGCTTCAGCAGCCGCATGGTGTTGCTGCCGAGCGACAGCCCATCGTCGACCCAGGCCGTGTCGATCGGCACCGCCTCGACCCGGTGCGCGGCGGCAATCTCGCCGAGCTGCTGGCGCAGCGTGGGCGGGTTCTCGGCGTGGCGCAGCAGCATCGTGCCGATGCCGAAGCGCCGGCCGCCATGGGTGAAGGCCCCGCCGGACACGCGCACGGTCAGCCCGCGCCGCATCGCCTCGATCGCGGCCGAGGCGGCGCCGCTGCCCCAGGGGATGAGGTAGCCGATCTGCCCGGCGGCCAACACCGGCGCCGGCGCCTCGCCCCAGGCCGAGGCCGGCGCGCCGGTTCCCCGCTCGCTCACCAGCATCTCGACGTCGTAGACCAGCGGCAGGCTCCAGGCCGTGATGTCGTAGATCTGGTCCGGCAATCGCTGCCGGCGCCGCCGATCCTGTTCGGCGACAAACGCCTCGCCCATGCCGACGTGCGCGTCGAGCAGCGTCCGCACCAGCCGCATCCTCGGTTGCCCGAGCGGGACGACCGCGGCGCCGGCGGGGACCTCGCGGGCGCCGATCGTGACGGCCCGATCGAGTCGCCGCACGTCGACGCCGTTCAGCAGGAGCAGCCGGGCCAGCCGATCGAGCTTGCCGGGATCGTCGCCGGGCAGCAGGACGTACTCGGTGCGCCCGCCCTCGGCGACCGCCGAGCGCTGGTACTCCACGAAGTCGCGCAGCAGCCGCTCGCGATGGCGGGCCGCCGTGGCGGCGGTCTCGATGGCGGCGGTGAAGTGGCGCACCACGCCGTCGCGATAGGTCAGCCGCGTCCCGTCACGCCGGGTGTAGACGAGCCCGCGCGCCGAAGCCATCTCGAAGGTCTTGCCAAGGGCGCCGATGTAGAAGGGCCACGACGCGCCGTAGCCCGGGTAGAACGAGTCGTAGATCTCGCGGTTGAAGTACTGGAAGCCGCGCGCGTCGAAGCGAGCCGCCGTGGCGCGGCCGAACGGCTCCATCCATCCGCGCTGCGCTTCGGTGGTGTGCGCCGCCCCCGGGGGGGCGGCCGGCGGGAAGTAGTACTGTCCCTCGCCGCCCATCTCATGGAGGTCCACGACCACCTGCGGGAGCCACGCGAGCAGGAACGCGAGCTTGCCCCGCGTTTCCGGGTGGTTCACCGCGAACCAGTCGCGGTTCAGGTCGAACAGGTAGTGATTCGAGCGGCCCCCCGGCCACGGCTCGTCGCGTTCGGCCGCCAGCGGATCGGCGTCGGGCGCCAGCGCGCGGCCGTGCGTGTTGCTCGCCACGAACCGCGCCCGGCCGTCGGGGTTCTGCATCGGGTCGATGAGGACGATCGACTCGCGCAGAATGAGGTCGACCGTCGCGTCGCCGCGGGCCGCCAACAGGTGATAGGCCTCGGCCAACGCCGCGTCGACGCCCGAGATCTCGTTGCCATGGACGCTGTGGAGCAGGGCGGTGATGACCGGCTGCTCGGCCACGAGGCGGTCGATCTCCGATGCCGCGAGCCCCCGCGGATCGCCGAGTGCCCGCCGGCTCTCACGCACGCGATCGATCGCGGCCATGCGCGCCGGCGCGCCGACGATGAACAGCCAGAGCGGCCGGTCCTGCCAGCTCCGCGCGTACTCGACGAGTCGCGCGCGGTCCGGGGCGGCCTCGACGAGTGCCCGCAGGTAGCGCGGCACGTCCTCCGGGGCCGTGATCCGCTCACCGTGGTCGTGCCCGAGGACCTGCCGCAGCGTCGGAATCGCCGGATCGTAGGCGGTGCCAGGCGCCAGCTCGAGCACCTGCGATCGGGCCAATGCGGGAAGCGCGAGCAGCGAGAGCAGTGCCAGGATCAATCGACGCCTCATGCCGTGAAACCTCCACCCACGCGCATCTTAGCGCAGTGGCCGCTCGCCGTCGGGCGCTGGCGACGCCGCCCATCGAGCCAAAGCATGCGCCCCATCGCCGCGGCGGCGGGCTAGAGAATCCGCCGCAGGTAGTGTCCGATGCCGCGCGCCGGGTTCCATTGCCGCGGGTAGCCCAGCGACACTTCCTCGAAGCGGACGCCGTCCACCACCTTGGCCGACCGCAGGTGCAGGTGGCCGTACAGGACGGCCTCCACGTTGAACCGCTGGTGCCAGTCCTCGGTCAGCCTGGTGCCGCACCAGATGCGGAAGCGCGGGATGCGCGGCAGGACCGCCAGGTCGCGCCTGAGGGGGAAGTGGTTCGCCAGCACGAGTCGCGCGTCCGGAGGCAGGGCCTCGAGTCTCGCGCGGGCCTCGACGACGCGCGCGTGGCACCACGCCGCGCGGCTGTCGTACGGCGCAGGCCCCAGCAGGTCCTCATCGGCCGATCGCAGGTTGGCCTCGCGTGCCCAGCGCACGGCCGCGTCCGGGGCCATGCCATCCGGCGCGAACGAGTAGTCGTAGAGCAGGAACAGCGGAACGATGGCGCGCAGCGGGCCGTCGCCCGGCCACACCGGGTACGGATCCTCCGGCGTCAGGACGCCGTGGCGGCGGCAGAGCGCGACGAGTCGCTCGTAGTGCGCGACGCCGCGCCGATCGGGCGCGAGATGCCGCGGCGTCCACAGATCGTGGTTGCCGGGGACCCAGACGACCTGGCGGAATCGCGCGGTCAGGGCGCGCAGGGCCGCGTCGAGCTGGGCTGGCGTGTCGCCGGCATCGCCGGCCAGGATGAGCCAGTCGTCCGGGTAGTGCTCCAGGGCCTCGAGACCCTCGCGATTCTCCCTGAACCCGACGTGCAGGTCGGCAATCGCCCAGAGCTTCACGCGTCCACCCGCGGCACGATGTCCTCGATACGCACATCGAGGTCGATGCCGGTGCGGCGCACGGCCACGGCCAGCCGGTGCCGCGGCGTCGGCCACGCCTGGGCGAACTGCCACGTCCTCGCGTCGTCTTCGATCTCGGGATCGAAAACAATGGTCGGCCGGGCCGGCGGACGCAGCTGGAACGCGAAGTGTCTCAGCGGCAGGGCCAGCCCCATCCCGCGGGCCTTGATGTAGGCCTCCTTGAGCGTCCAGTAGTCGAAGAAGACGCGCGGCTGCTCCCCGCCTGGCAGCGCGCGAAGCGCCGCCACCTCGGCCGGCGCGAAGAACCGGTCGGCGATGTCGTGGGTCAGCGCGCGGTCGATGCGTTCAACGTCCACCCCCACGTCGTGGGTCGGGGCCATGGCGAGGGCGACCAGCCCGCTTGTGTGGGACACGTTGAAGCCGACCGGCAGGACGCCCGTCGGCGCCAGCACTTCCGGGCGCCCATGCGCGTTGGTGACGAACGCCCACTGACGGGGATCGCCGCCGAGATAGCGGGACAACTGGAGGCGGGCCAGGGCGCGGCCGATGACGAATCGTTCCCGATCGGCGTCGAAGTGGAACTGCGCTTCGCGGTCCCGCTCGTCAGGGCTGAGCAGGGTCCGGTACCGGTCGAGCCGTGCACGCACGCCGGGCGCGTCCTGCTGAACGGTGAGCACCAGCACGGCGTGATCGGGGAAGGCTTCGACCATTGATCGACGGATGCGTCATCATTATCGTATGGCGCGCATGCGCGGCCTGGCGGCGACCCTGTTGGCCCTGGCGGTGGCTCCCTTCGTTCCGTCCCCGAACGCGCCGGGCGCGCAGTCGCGTCCGCTCCCGGACCGGGACGCCTTTTTCGCCGAAGTGCAGAAGCGGCTGGCGAGCAATGACATCATCCAGAGCCGCTACTCGTACCGCCAGACGTCCACCGAACTGAAACTGAACCCGTTCGGCCGCATGGGCACGGGCCCCGTGCTGGTGCACGAGGTCTACCCGCACCCGGACGAGGAGCTGACCTATCGGCGCCTGATCGAGCGCGAGAGCCGCCCGTTGAGCGCCACCGAGATCGCGGAGCAGGACCGCGAATACCTCCGGAAGCTGGAGGCATGGAACCGCCGCACCGCGCGCGAGGGGGAGTCGGCGCGCCGGCTGCGGCTGCAGCGGGCCCAGGAGGGGCGCGAGCGGGACGAGGCGCGGGCGCGGGAAGCGCTGGAGGTGTTCGACTTCGCCATGATCGGGCGCGACACCTGGGAAGGGGAGCCGGCCATCATCCTCAGCTTCACGCCGAGGCCGGGCGCCCGCCCCAGAACGCGTGAAGGGCGGATTGCGCGCGCCTTCGCCGGCCGCGCCTGGGTCCACGAGCACGAGTACGAGGTGATGAACGTCGAGGCCACCGCCGTCGACGACGTGTCCTTCGGCTTCGGCATCATCGCGAAGCTGCACGCGGGATCCACCGCGAAGTTCGTGAGACGCCGCATCGATGGGCGATGGATGCCCGTGGAATCCCGCTTCGACGGCACCGGCCGCGCCCTGCTCGTGCGCAGGGTCGTCATCAACTTCCGGCGCGAGTACTCCGACTACCGGCCGTTCGAGCCCGATGAGTTGCCGGCGAGGCTCGGAGCGGGGCGCTGACGGCGGAGGGCCAGGTAGCCGGCCCCGGCCACCAGCCCGACGGCGGCCAGGGCCAGGGCCAGCGTCGCGCCATGCTGCCGCACCAGCTCGAGGCCCCGCTCGCCGTACCGCGCCGCCAGATACGCCTGCCCGAAGTAGCGCGTGCCGCGGCCGAGGACGACCGCCGCGGCGAACCGCCAGGGCGCCACGGCCGCCACGCCGGCCATCAGCACGAAGATCTTGAACGGCGTCGGCGGCGGCAGCAGCGATGGCACGATGACGGCCAGCAGGCCCCACCGCTGGTAGAGGCGGATCCCGCGGTCCACGCGCTCCGAGCTGAACCGCCGGCGCAGGAAGACTTCGCCACCCTTGAGGCCCATCCCGTACAGGAGGAAACAGCCCGTCAGCGATCCGAGCGTCGTCATGCTCGCGTAGTACGGCATCCACTCGGGATGCCGCATGCTGAGGTAGATCACCAGGACGTCGTTCACCTCGGGCAGCGACAGGAACGACGAATCGAGGACCGCGATGACGTAGAGCCCCAGGCCTCCGAGCTGGTCGACCCAGCCCTGGAACGTCGTGAGCATCAGGCGAGGTTCTCCGGGATCAGGCGCTCGACGATGACGACGTCGCGCCAGGCGCCGTCCAGCCTGCCATGACGCTCGTAGACGCCGACCTCGCGGAAACCCATCGACGCCATCAGCCGGCGGCTGGGCACGTTTTCGACGAAGATGCGGGAGATGAGCTTCCAGTAGCCGGCCCGCGCGGCCGCGTCGATGAGCGCCTGCATGGCCACGCGACCCGCGCCGTGCCCGCGGCTCGCGCGCTCGACGTACACCGAGTACTCCGCGATCCCCGCGTAGCAGTCCCTCGCCCGGTAGGTGGACGTGGAGGCAAAGGCCACGATGTGTCCCGACTCGTCTTCGACGACGACGATGGGGTGACGGCCGTCGAACCAGGCGGCGACGTCCTCGCGGGCGCGCGGGCGGGTCTCGAAGGTACCGAGCCGATCCTCGATGCCCTCGTTGTAGATGCGCGTGATGTCGGGCGCGTCCGCAGGGGACGCCGCGCGGGCGGTGATCGTCATGGCGTCGACGCCCCGATCATAGCAGGCGTGTCGTGATCCATAATCCGCCATGCTCAGGGAAGCGGCAGCGGAGTTCCTCGGCACGTTCATCCTCATCATGTTCGGCGTCGGCGTGGTCGCGCAGGCGGTGCTCAGCCAGAACGCCAACGGCTCGTATTTCGCCATCAACGTGGGATGGGGCCTCGGAGTCATGCTTGGGGTCTACACGGCAGCCGGCGTGTCGGGCGCGCACTTGAACCCGGCGGTCTCGGTGGCGCTGGCAGCTCGTCGGGGGTTTCCCTGGGCGAAGGTGCCGATCTTCGTCGTGGCGCAGACCGGCGGTGCGTTCGCCGCGGCGGCGGTGGTGTTCCTGACGTACCGCGAGGCGTTCGAGGCCTACGATGGAGGCGTGCGGCAGGTGCAGGGGGCGCTTGGGACGGCAGGCATCTTCGCCACCTACCCGCAGCCGTTCCTCTCGCTGGCCGGGGGGCTCGTCGATCAAATCGTCGGCACGGCGCTCCTGATGGTGGGCGTGCTGGCGATGACCGATCAGCGGAATTCCGCACCGCCCGGATGGCTGGCCGCGCCGCTCATCGGCGCGCTGGTCGTCGCCATTGGCGTGGCCTTCGGCTTCAACGCCGGCTATGCCATCAACCCGGCCCGCGACCTCGGGCCACGCCTGTTCACCGCGGTCGCCGGGTGGGGCGGCGGCGTGTTCACCGCCGGCAACGGCTGGTGGTGGGTGCCCATCGCGGGGCCGCTGGTGGGTGGGGTGCTGGGGACGCTCGCCTACGACGCGTGCATCGGGCGCGCGCTGCCGCCGCCGGAGATCCGCTCGTGAGCCGCTACATTCTCGCCCTCGACCAGGGCACCACCTCGAGCCGCAGCATCGTGTTCGACCGGGCGGGGCGCGTGGTGGCGCTCGCGCAGGCGGAGTTCCCCCAGCTCTTCCCCGGGCCCGGCCATGTCGAGCACGACCCGGAGGCCATCTGGTCGTCGCAGATCCAGACCGCGCGCGACGTGCTGGCGAAGGCCGGCATCACCGCCGCGGACCTGGCCGCCATCGGCGTCACGAACCAGCGCGAGACGACCATCCTCTGGGAGAAGGCCACCGGCCGGCCCGTAGCCAATGCCATCGTCTGGCAGAGCCGCGTGACGGCGCCCATCTGCGATCGGCTGAAAGCCGAGGGGCACGAGCCCACGTTCCGCCGCAAGACGGGCCTCGTCGTGGACGCGTACTTCTCGGGGACGAAGATCAAGCACCTGCTCGACTCGTTCGACGGCCTGCGCGCGCGTGCCGCGCGCGGCGAGGTGCTCTTCGGCACGGTGGACAGCTTCCTCCTCTGGCGGCTGACCGGCGGGCGCCGGCACGTGACCGACGTGAGCAACGCCAGCCGCACGCTGCTGTTCAACATCCACACCCAGGACTGGGACGACGAGCTGCTGGGCCTGCTGGACGTGCCTCGGGCGATGCTGCCCGAGGTGTGCGCGTCGAGCGAGGTGTATGGTGACACCGTGCCCGAGCTGCTCGGCGCCAGCGTGCCGGTGGCCGGCATCGCGGGCGATCAGCAGGCCGCGCTCTTCGGCCAGGCGTGCTTCGAGCCCGGCGCCGCGAAGAACACGTACGGCACCGGCTGCTTCATGCTGCTCAACACGGGCGCCACGCCCGTGCCGTCGGAGAAGGGCCTGGTGACCACCATCGGCTGGCGCATCGGGCGCGAGACCGTCTATGCGCTCGAGGGCTCGGTGTTCATCGCCGGCGCCGCGGTGCAGTGGCTGCGTGACGGCCTGCGTGCCATCCGCTCGTCCGCGGACGTGGAGGCGCTGATGGCCGAGGTGCCCGACACCGGCGGCGTCTACCTCGTGCCCGCGTTCGTGGGACTGGGCGCACCCTACTGGGATCCGCGTGCCCGCGGCGTCATCGTGGGGCTCACGCGCAACACGAAGATGGCGCACATCGCGCGCGCGGCGGTGGACGCCATGGCCTACCAGACCCGCGACGTGCTCGAGGTGATGCAGGTGGAATCGGGCCTGCCGCTCACCACGCTCAAGGTGGACGGCGGCGCCGCCGCCAACGCGGCGCTCCTGCAGTTCCAGGCCGACCTGCTGAACGTGCCCGTGCGGCGTCCCGTGGTGGGCGAGACCACGGCCCTGGGCGCGGCGTACCTCGCGGGGCTCGCCGTGGGCTACTGGAACGGCCTGGACGACGTGCGCCGCAACTGGGCGCTCGATCGGGAGTTCCGACCGGCGATGGCCGCGGCCGAGCGGGAGCGGCTCTATGCTGGCTGGAAGAAGGCCGTCGGCCGTTCGCTCGGCTGGGAGGATTGACGCGTTCGGCCCCTACTGGGGGAAGAGCAGGTCCCTCGCCCACTCGTTGCGCGCGGCCGCGTGATAGACGAGCGCGCGGAGGAGATCGGGCATGAAGGCGGCCGACGGGATGAACGCCACGAACCCGAGCCCGCGTTCCGGATCGATGCACCACGCGCCCAGCTGGTGGGCGTCCGGTTGCACGACCTCGTTGGCGTTCAGCCGCTGCGCGATGGCCGCGTCCGGCTCGACCGGGATGAGCAGGCGCAGCTGCACGCCCGATCCGAGCGCGGGGTGCGTCACGCCCGCGTCCAGTTCCAGGCGCGCCGGCTGGCCGGAGGCGAACTCCAGGTCGGCGACGAGCCGGTCGGGCTCGCTGGCGGCCATCATCCAGGGCCGGGGCTCGAGGTGCACGAGCTGCGCGAGCGCCTCGGTCGTGAACGGCGACGCGTCCTGTCCGCGCTGCTGGTAGATCTCCACGACGCCCAGCATTTCGTCCGGCAGGTCACGGCGGCCGCCGCCGGGATGGCCGCTTTCGTCCACGCGGGCCCCGAAGGCCTTCGCCAGCTCGGCGGCCTCGGCGTGGGCATCCGCCACCTGCAGGGCCATCGCGTGGAGCGCCAGGGTCCGCGCCATCAACCAGTTGTCGTCGGTGAGCGCCACCGACGCGTGCAGCCGGATCGTCTGCGCCTCGACGTCGGCGACGTACGCGCTGAGCGTGGCGAAGCGATTGAGGGACGCCAGGCGCTGCCACGTGACGCCGGCCATGGGCACATCGGCGAGCAGATCGGTCTCGACGTGCAGGGTCGAAAGGGTGACCCCGTGGATCGTGCGCGGAGGCGCGAGCGTCACGCGCTGCGCCAGCGCGCCCGCCCACCACGCGAAGCCGCGGCCACGGCCCTCGAACCATTTGTGATCGATCTGCAGGCGGTCGATCAGGAAGTTGATGAGTGCGGCTTCGGTCTCGGGCGTCACGAGGTCAGGCCCATGGACACATGGTACAGGGCAATGGCGACCGCCGTGCTGACGTTGAGCGAGTCCACGCGCCCGCGCATCGGGATGGTCACGCGCACGTCGGCAGCGGCCAGGGCGGCCTCCGACAGCCCGCTGCCCTCGGCGCCGGCGAGGAGCGCGAAGCGCCGGGGACCGGGCTTCAGTGTCGGCAGCGGCAGCGCATCCGTGTCCGGTGTGAGGGCGGCCACCAGCAACCCGGCATCGCGGAGCCGTGCCAGCGCGCCAGGCCACGGCTCCGACCGTGCGTAGGGCACCGCGAACGCCGCCCCCATCGACGTGCGCACGGCCTTGCGGTAGAGCGGGTCGCCGCACGATGGCCCCAGCACCACGAGATCCGCGCCCAGCGCCGCGGCACTCCGGAACACCCCGCCGATGTTGTCCGGATTGTTCACCCCTTCCAGCACGACCACGCGCGATGCGGATTCGACCATCTCGCGCGACAGCGCGGGCACCGGGGGCCGGCGGGCCAGGGCCAGGCAGCCGCGATGGATGTTGAATCCCACGACGGCGTCCATGACGGGCTGCGGTACGACGAAGACCGGCACGTCGGGGTGGGCTGCCACCAGCGGCGCCATCCGTGCGAAGGCGGCGGGGGAGAGCAGCACGGACACGGCGGCCCCGAACCAGCGGCCCGGCCTGGCCGAGGCCTCGAGAAGTCGCCCGACGACCAGCCGTCCCTCCGCGACGAACAGGCCCGCGGCCTCGATCGCGCGTGGGGCCGCCACCAGCCGGTAGTCCTGGACTCGCGGATCAGCGAGATCCGCGACGTGCATCACCCCTGCCACTCATTCCTCTGCACCACCGGCATCTGCAGGGCGCGCTCGCGGTCCAGGTCGAGCGACCCGACGTGCAGCGAGAGCGGCGACTGCACCCACTTGTAGATGGACTGCGAGAACAGCCGCGTGAAGCGGGAGGCCCACGCCTTCAGGCGTTCGCGGTCCTCCGATGGGAAGAGGCTGGCCAGGGCCGTCGCCATCTCGCCGGGCGACATCTTCTCGCCGGCGTAGAGGTGGAGACACGCGTCGAGCACGGGGAAGGGCATCAGCTCGCGCTCGGCCTCCTGCGCGTCGGCCAGCTCGGGCCCCGGCTCGGTGGCGAGGGTGGCGCTGATGCCGGTGAAGCCAAACCGCGCATGCAGCCGCTGCAGCAGCGCGATCACCACGGTCTTCGGCACGTTGGCGATGACCGACAGGGCGCCTTCGAGATCGCCGCCCATCGTCGTGTAGCCGACCGCCTTCTCGCTCATGTCGCCGGTCTGCAGGAAGAGCGCGCCCGAGCTGTTGGCCCAGTTCCACATGCGCTGCCCGCGGAGGCGCGCCTGGACGTTCTGCCGGGTGATCTCGGTGGGCGCCTGCCCGCCCAGCATCGCCGCGGTGGCCTCCATCTCGCGATCCGTGGCCTCGTCGATGGGCACGGTCTGGACGGTGACGCCCAGCTCGCGCGCCAGGCGCCCGGCCGCCTCGCGCGTGTCCGCCTGCGAGTGCCGGCTCGGCATGTAGAACGCGTGGATCGGGACCCCGTCGCCCAGCCGTTGCGCCGCCCGCCACGCGACCAGCAGCGTGAGCATCGAGTCGCGCCCGCCCGAGAGCGCGATGCCCAGCGATCGGAAGGCCCCGGTCTTCTCGTAGTAGCTCGTCACGCCGAGCGCGAGCGCCTCGAAGAGATCGTCGAGCGCCCGATCGCGGGGATCGGGCTCGGGTGCGCGGCTGGCGGGCAGGAAGAAGCTGCCACCCTCGGGCGCCGGGTAATCGAGGCGCGACCGATCCGCGGTTTCGCTCGTGCCCTCGAGCACCGGGACGAGCCGCCGGCCGAGGCTGTACTCGTGGCAGTCGGTCCGCCAGGTCGTGTTCTCGACCCGCAGGCGTCGGGTGCGGTCCAGATCCACGACCGCAGACCACCAGCCCTCCAGGAAGCGCGGTGCGTCGAGCACGCGGCGCCCGTTCTGGAAGATGAATCCACCACCATCGTAGACGAGCCCGTCCTGCCCGCCGACCGCATTGGCATACATCAGCGTGGCCTCCGCGTCGGCCGCGCGTGTCGCCAGCATCTCGCGACGCGTGGCGTCGATGCCCATGCGATACGGGGACGCCGACACGTTCACGACGATTTCGGCGCCGGAGTAGCAGCGCCGTCGCATCGGCCCGTCGGGCGACCAGGCGTCTTCGCAGACCTCGACGGCCACGGTCCCGAAATCGAACGCGAAGACGTAGTCGCCCAGGGGCACGCCGTCCGCCTCGAGCGCCAGGCCGGGTCCCCCGCGCGAGAACGTCCGCGCTTCGTAGAAGACGTTGTAGGTGGGCAGCTTCTCCTTCGGCACCAGTCCCAGGATCCGCCCGCGATGGACGACGGCCGCGCAGTTGAAGATCTGGCCCCCGACAGCCACGGCCAGACCCACGACGAACACTGTCGGAAGCGCCCCGGTGCCGGCGGCGAAGCCCTCCAGGGATCGACGCTGGCCGTCGAGAAAGGCCCGCCACTGGACGAGATCCTCGGGCGGGTAGCCGCCGATGACCTGCTCGGGAAAGGCCGCCAGCGTCACGTCCTCGGCGGCCATGGCCTGGGCCAGCTGGACGAGCCGCGTCCGATTGGAGGTGACGGCACCCACGGTGGGGCTGACGCTCGCGACCGCGAGCCTGGCAAGCCGCATCACGCTAAGGCTACATCACGCGGCTTGCACAACCGTGCAGCCCGGACCGACGGGCGCGCGGCGGGCGTCCAACCCCCCATGGACTTCCTCAGGCAGTGGGTCGCCGGCCTGGCGGCCTTCGTCGTGCTCGATTTCGTCTGGCTCGGCATCGTGGCCAACGGCTTCTACCGGCGGGAGCTGGCTCCCATCCTCAGGATGAGCGGCGACCGGATGGACCCGCGCCTGGCACCCGCGATCCTCTTCTACGCACTCTTCGTCCTCGGGCTCGTGCTCTTCGCGCTGCCGCGTGCGCGGGCCGGCTCGCTGGCCGAGACGATGGCGTGGACGGGGCTGTTCGGCCTGATCGCCTACAGCGTCTACGATCTGACCAACTACGCCACGCTGCAGGCGTTTCCTCTGCGCGTCGTCGTGGTGGACATGGCCTGGGGCACCGTGCTCTCGGCGCTCACGGGCGCGGCGATGTGGCTCGTGCGCCCGGCGTGACGCGGCGCCGGCGCTCGCCGAGCAGGACGGAGGGCCGACGCCGGCGGCGGGCCAGCCCGAAGCGGAGGACCGCCTTCTCCTCGATGTGAGCCATGGCCTCGTCCACCGAGTCGGTCACGCACATCAGGTCCAGGTCGTGCGGGGAGATGGTCCCAGCCTCGATCATCCGCTGGGACATCTCGAGAAACGGCGCCCAGTACTCCCGGCCCATCAGGACCACGGGGAACTGCTCGATCTTGCCCGTCTGGATGAGCGTCAGCGCCTCGGTGAGCTCGTCGAGGGTCCCGAACCCGCCCGGCAGCACGACGAACGCGTAGGAGTACTTCAGCAGGAGGACCTTGCGCACGAAGAAGTAGTGGCAGGTCACCATCTCGTCGAGGTACGGGTTCGGCGACTGCTCGAACGGCAGCGCGATGTTGCAGCCGACCGACCGGCCGCCGGCCTCCTTCGCACCGCGGTTGGCGCCCTCCATGACGCCGGGGCCGCCGCCCGTCATGACCGTGAACCCCATCCGGACCAGTGCACGGCCCACCTGCCGGGCGTCCTCGTAGTAGGGATGGTCCTCCCTGAAGCGCGCCGAGCCGAACACCGTGACGCACGGTCCCACGAAGTGCAGCGCGCGGAAGCCGCGCAGGAAGTCGCGCCCCGTGCGCAGCAGCATGAGCAGCTCGCGCGTGCGCGACTGCGGCCCTTCGAGAAACACCTCTTCGTCGCGCCAGCGTCGTGATGAGGGGAGCGGGGGCAGTTCCGGCGCATCGCCGGGCGGTTCCTGTGTCATGCGTGTGAAGGGCGCGACCGTCGGCGCCTCTGTCCCACGGTCGATGCCGTGCGTCGGCCCTGGTGTAGAGTCTACTCTCATGCACGTGCGCGCGGTTCTCGTCCGGGTGATGGCGGTGTGTCTGCTGGCGGCGATGGCCCCCCAGGCCAGCGCCCAGACCATGGCGTCGGGCACGGTCATCGACGTCTCGGGACTGGCGGTGGCTGGCGCCGAGATCACCGCACGCACCTCCGGCGACCAGATTGCCACCGCCACGGCGGGACCTGACGGCCGCTTCACGGTGCGGGGCCCCGTGGTCAGCCTGCGCGCGACCGCGCCGGGCTTCGCCCCCACCGACGTGGACGAGGTGTCGAGCGACATGCAGGCCGTCCTCCGGCCCGCCACCTTCGCCGACTCGGTGGTCGTCACCGCCACCCGCCGCGTCGAGCGGCTGCCGAGCGCGACGCCCTCGACGGTGGTCACGTCCGCGGAACTCGGCAACTCGGCGGCCGGCGCCCTGGACGAGGTGCTGCGGTCGACGCCGGGGTCGTGCCACGATTGAGGGCGGGTGGGGCTGCGCGTGGCGTTCCGCTGAACCGAGGACACAGATAGCGCAGATGACGCAGATGGCGCAGATGTCTCACCGTGGCATCAAGGGTTCCGACCCGCAGCTGACCACGCAGTAGCTGGGCGCAGACATCGGAATCTGCGCCATCTGCGGCTCGATCATCGACGTTCCGCTTCCCCGCTCCATCGGTGTCCATGTCCACCCGCCGCCGTACCATTCGCGCCATCAACATCGAGACGCGCCCGCTGGTGGCCGTCGTCGCCGCTGTCCTGCGCGACAGCATCACCAGCCATCCCACCTCGAAGAGCGATGCGCGGCGCGTCGTGATGGCCGGCGCCGTCCGGGTGAATGGGCAGAAGTGGTCCGTGCCGTCGGCGCCTGTGCCGCAGGGCGCGCGGCTCGAGATCGCCTTCGATCTGGCGCGATTGCCAGGGGCGCGCAAGGGCGCCGCCACCATCCCCGAGCCGCGCGTGCTGTTCGAGGACCCGCACGTCGTTGCCGTCGACAAGCCCGAGGCGTTGCCCACGCACGCCACCGCCGATCCGGGCCGGCCGGACCTCGTGACGCTGGTGGCGCGCAGACTGGGTGTGCGCCCGGGCGAGCTGGGCGTGCACCAACGCCTGGATGCGGGCACGTCGGGCGTCGTGATCTTTGCGCGCACGCCGGAGGCGAACGCGGGCCTGGCCAGGCAGTTCGAAGCGCGTGCGGTGGAGAAGGTCTACCTCGCCGTGGTCGACGCACGCCGGCGGCCGGACCTCGCGCCGGGCGACTCGTGGGTCGAGCACGCGCCGCTGGCGATGGATGGCCGCGGCCGGCGCGCGCGGATGGTGGCGATCCCGACGGGCGGCCAGGCTGCGGAGACCGCGTTCCGCGTGCGGGCACGGGCGGGGGAACGGCTGCTCATCGAGGTGCGTCCGAAGACTGGGAGAAAGCACCAGATCCGGGCGCACCTGGCGGCGGCGCGATTGCGGATCGTCGGTGACGCGCACTACGGATGGAGCGGGCCGCCGATCCGGATGATGCTGCACGCCCGGTCGCTATCGCTCATGCACCCCGCGCACGGCACGCCCCTCGCGATCGAGGCGCCGCTGCCTCCGGGGTTCGATCCGGCCCGCGACGAGCCATGACCGAGACGTCACACGCCATCGTGCTGTTCGACGGGACCTGCGGGTTCCGCGAGCGTTCGGTCCGCTTCATCGCGAAGCGCGATGCCGCCGCGTACTTCCGCTTCGCGCCTTCCCAGTGGCCGCGAGCCCAGGAACTGCTTGCGGCGCGGGGCCTCACGCGCGACTCGGCCCGCAGCCTGGTCCTCATCGAGGCGGACCAGGTGTCCCTGCGCTCGACGGCCGCGCTCAGGCACCGTCTGGCGGTCATTTGAGCAGGTCTCCGAACCTCTCCTTGAGCTTGTCCACCTTGGGCAGCGCCGTGAAGAGGATGTACGGCTGACCGGGGTTGCGGCTGGCGTAGTCCTGGTGATACGGCTCCGCTTCGAAGAACGCCGCCAGTGGCTCCAGTGTCGTGACGATGGGCAGGCCGAACACGCCCGCGTCGGTGAGCTGCGTGATGTAGGCGGCGGCGACCTCGCGCTGCGGCTCCGAGGCGTAGAAGATGGCCGATCGGTACTGGCGGCCGCGATCGTGTCCCTGGCGATCGAGCTCGGTCGGGTCGTGCGCCACGCCGAAGAAGACCTGCAGCAGCCGGCCGAGCGAGACGCGCGCAGGGTCGTAGCGCACCTCGACGGCCTCTGCGTGATTGGTCGCGCCGCCGCAGACGGCCTCGTAGGTGGCCGTCTCGCGCGTGCCTCCCGCGTAGCCCGAGCGGACGCCCAGCACGCCCCGGAGCCGCTGGAACACGGCCTCGACGCACCAGAAACAGCCGCCGGCGAGCACGATGGTGGCGGAGGTCGCGTCGCCGTCGATCGGCGGATCGAAGGCCGGGGGTGGAATGGTCATCGCTCCATTAGAGCCCGAAGGGCGGTCGCCGGTGTCTGGCCGTGCCTCGGCCCGGCCGTGGCGCAGACCTCGTGATCAGGGGCGCGCTGTCCGGCAGATGACATCCGATGACAAATCGGTACAACTTTCAATCCACACTTCCGCTGGAGAGGTCCCATAATGGGGGCGACCGGGACAGTGCAGGGCCACTTGGCCCACGGCCTGTCACGGCGTCGGGGGAGTCGCATGAAAAGAGTCCTGATGGCAGGGCTGGCGGTGGTCGTGTGCGCGGCCGCGCTGGCCGCGCAAGGATTGTCGGGTCGCTCGTCTGCACAACCGCCGGCACCTCCGCCCACCCGAACGCCGGCGGCCCCGGCCCCGTCGGCCGGTCCGGCGCCGGTGGCGCCCCGGCCCACGGCGTCCCGCGCCGCGTCCGCTATTCCGACCCCCGCGGACCAGTCGGCCCTGGTGAAGCAGTACTGCGCCACGTGCCACAGCGATCGCGGCAAGGCCGGCGGTCTGTCGCTCGCCGGCTTCGACGCGGCCACGGCCGACGAGCGCTCCGAGGTTTCCGAGAAGATCATCCGCAAGCTGCGGGCGGGCATGATGCCGCCGGCCGGCGCGCGGCGCCCCGACGCGGCCACGCTCGACCAGCTGGCGACGGCGCTCGAGACGCGCATCGACACCGTGGCGGCGCTTCGCCCCAACCCGGGGCGCCGGCCCTTCCAGCGGCTGAACCGTGTCGAGTACGCCGCCGCGGTCCGGGACCTGCTCGACGTGGACGTGGACGTCACCGCGTACCTCCCGCCCGATACGATCAGCAAGGGCTTCGACAACGTCGCCGATGTGCAGACGTTCTCGCCGGCGTTGATGGACGGCTACCTGCGGGCGGCCAGCCAGATCAGCCGCCTGGCGGTCGGGGATCGCAACGCGAGTGGCACCTCCGTCACCTACAAGATCGGGCGCACGGCCTCGCAGATGCGGCACGTGGAGGGCGCGCCCATCGGCACACGCGGCGGCCTCTCCGTCGTGCACACCTTCCCGGCCGACGGCGACTACGTCTTCAAGATGAACCTGCACAACGAGCCGCTCGGGGGGCTCGCGGGCCGCACCTCGATGACGGTGCTGGACCTGAAGGAGGTCGTGGAGGTCTCGATCAACGGCGAGCGCGTGGCGCTGCTGCCGCTCAACACGCGGATGAGCGAGACCGACGCGGCGAACAGCCTCGACATCGCGACGCCGCCCATTCACGTGAAGGCGGGCCCGCAGCGCGTGTCCGCGGCGTTCATCCAGAACATCGAGGGGCCCCTCGACGACCTGCTGACGCCGCTCGAGAACACGCTGGCCGACGTCAGTATCAGCTTCGGCATCACCATGCTGCCGCACATGCGCGACGTCAGCATCATCGGCCCCACCCGCGTGACCGGCGTGTCCGAGACGCCGAGCCGCGCCAGGACCTTCACCTGCCGGCCCACATCGGCGGCCGAGGAGGAGTCGTGCGCGCTGTCGATCGTCGAGCGGCTCACGGCGCAGGCCTACCGCGGCGAGCCGACGGCCGAGGACCTGCAGGACGCGATGGCGTTCTACGGGCAGGGCCGGGAGAAGGGGGGCTTCGAGGGCGGCGTGCGGATGGCCCTCCAGTCCATCCTGATGAGCCCGCGCTTCCTGTTCCGTCTCGAGCCGATGCCCGCCGCCGCGGCGACGCGGGCGTACCGTGTGTCGGACACCGGCCTGGCGTCGCGGCTCTCGTTCTTCCTCTGGGGCACGGCGCCCGACGCCGAACTCCTGGGCGCCGCCCGCCGTGGCGCCCTGCGCACACGGGCGGGCTTCGAGCGCCAGGTGCGGCGCATGCTGACCGATCCGCGCAGCCGCGCCCTGTCGGATCGCTTCGCGGGCCAGTGGCTGCGCCTGCAGGACCTCGAGAAGATCACGCCCGACTACCTGACGTTCCCGCAGTACGACGAGACGCTCGCCACGGCGATGGAGGAGGAGACGAAGCGGCTCTTCGACAGCATCGTGCGCGAGGACCGCAGCGTGCTGGACCTGCTGACGGCGGACTACACGTTCGTCAACGAGCGGCTGGCGAAGCACTACGGCCTCCCGAACGTGGCGGGCAACGACTTCCAGCGCGTGACCGTGCCCGACTATCGCCGCGGCCTGCTGGGCCAGGGCAGCATCCTGACGCTCACCTCGGTGGCGGATCGGACCTCACCCGTGCAGCGCGGCAAGTGGGTGATGGAGGTGCTCCTCGGATCGCCGCCGCCGGCGCCGCCGCCGAACGTGCCGTCGCTGGACGACTCGGTGAAGGCCAGCGCCGGCGGGAAGATGCTCTCCACGCGCGAGCGCATGGAGGAGCACCGCAAGAACCCCTCGTGCAACTCGTGCCACCGCGTCATCGATCCGCTGGGCCTGGCGCTCGACAACTTCGACGCCACGGGCGCCTGGCGCATCAAGGACAACGAGGTGCCGGTGGACGCGCAGGGCGAGCTCTACGACGGCAGCAAGGTGGAAGGCCCGGCGGGGCTCCGGACCGCGCTGCTGAAGCACCAGGACGTGTTCCTCCTGAGCTTCACCGAGAACCTGCTCACCTACGCGCTCGGCCGCCGTGTCGAGTCGGCCGACATGCCGATGATCCGCGGCATCGTGCGCGATGCCCGGAAGCAGGGCCTGAAGCTGTCGGCCTTCGTGATGGCCGTGGCCAACAGCCCGGCCTTCCGCATGGCCGCGCCCGACGTCCCGGTCCCGATCAGCGCCGACATGGACAAGACCGCCCGCTAGTTTTCCAGGAGACGTGATGATCATCACCAGGAAGCACATTTCCCGCCGGACGATGTTGAGGGGCATGGGTGTGACCATGGCCCTGCCGTTCCTCGACGCGATGGTGCCCGCCGGCACGGCCCTTGCGAAGGCCGGCCCGAACCGCGTGCGGCTGGCCGCCATCGAGATCGTGCACGGCGCGGCGGGCAGCACGGCCTTTGGCGCGAAGAAGTTCCTGTGGGCGCCCGAGCGGGTGGGGCGTGGCTTCGACCTTGCGCCGGGCAGCCTGGCGCCGATGGAGCCGTTCCGCGACTACCTCACCATCGTCAGCAACACCGACGTCCGCAACGCCGAGGCGTTCACCGCCCCGGAGATTGGCGGCGATCACTTCCGGTCGAGTGCGGTGTTCCTCACCCAGAGCCACCCGAAGCAGACGCAGGGGTCGGACGTCTTCGTCGGCACGTCGCTGGACCAGCTGTACGCGCAGAAGTTCGGGCAGGAGACGCCCATCCCCTCGATGCAGCTGTGCATCGAGAACGTGGACCAGGCGGGCGGCTGCTCGTACGGCTACTCGTGCGTCTACACCGACTCGATCAGCTGGGCCTCGCCGACCGACCCGCTGCCGATGATCCGCGACCCGCGCGTGGTGTTCGACCAGCTCTTCGGCGTGGGCGCCACGCCGGGCGAGCGGCGTGAGCGGCGGGCGGAGGACAAGAGCATCCTCGACTGGCTCGGCACGGCCGTCGCGCGCCTCAACAAGGACCTGGGCGCGTCGGACCGCGCCCGCCTGGCCGACTACCTCGAGGACGTGCGCGAGATCGAGCGCCGCATCGAGCGCATCGAGGCGCAGAACCGGACCGGCGAGCCGCGCGAGCTGCCGGGCGCGCCCATCGGCGTGCCCGACTCGTTCGAGGAGCACGTCAAGCTGATGTTCGACCTGCAGGCCATCGCCTTCGCGTCGGACACGACCCGCGTCTTCGCGTTCAAGCTGGGCCGCGATGCGTCGAACCGCGTCTATGCGGAGAGCGGCTACAAGGCCGCCTTCCACTCGGCGTCACACCACCAGGACCGCGACGATCGCATCACCGAGTACGCGAAGATCAACAAGTACCACGTGAGCATGATCCCCTACTTCCTGGAGAAGCTGAAGAACACTCCAGACGGCGAGTCGAATTTGCTCGAGAACACGCTGGTCATCTACGGGTCGCCCATGGGCAACTCGAACGTGCACAACCACAAGCGGTGCCCGCTGTTCTTCGCCGGCCACGCGGGCGGCGCTCTCCGGGGCGGCGTGCACGTGAAGGCGGCCGACGGCACGCCGATGGCCAACGCCCTGCTCACCGCGGCTCACGCGCTGGGGCTGGACGACATGAAGGCGCTCGGCGACAGCACCGGCACGATGGACCTGAACAGCGCGCCCGAGACCACGGTCTCGCGGGCGTAGGAGGCATGCCCATGCGCCGGACTCGATTGGGGACGGGCGTGCTGGCGGGCGTTGCGGGCGCCATCGGCCTGTCGGTCGCGCTGCACGCGCAACCGGCCCGCCGTGTCGTCGACGCCGCGCAGCGGGGCGATCGCGACGCGGTGAAGGCCCTCCTGAAGGACGCGGCGGACGTCAACGCGGCACAGGGCGACGGCATGACCGCCCTTCACTGGGCGGCGATGCACGGCGATGCCGAGCTGGTGCAGATGCTGATCGTCGCCGGCGCCAACGTCAAGGCGGTCACGCGCCTGGGCGCCTACACGCCGCTGTTCCTGGCCGCGCGACAGGGGAAGGCCGGAGTCGTCCCGGTGCTGGTGACGGCCGGCGCCGACCCGAAGCAGGCCACCGCCACCGGGACCACGCCGCTGATGGTGGCCGCGGCGTCGGGCAGCCCGGCGACCGTGACGGCGCTCCTCGACGCGGGCGTCGACGTGAACGCCGTCGAGAACGTCCGGGGCCTCACGGCCCTGATGTTCGCGGCTTCGGCCAATCGCCACGAGGTCATCACGGTGCTGGCCAGCCGTGGCGCCGACCTCGAGGCCGCCACGAAGGTCATCGACCTCTCCGCGCTCACCCGCGACAGGCTCGGCTTCGAGGGCGGCAATCCGCAGGTGCCCGGCCAGCCGCCACGCGAGGGCCCGGCAGGCGCGCCCGCCGGGCAGCCTTCCGCGGGCGGCCCCCCGGCGCCCCGCCGACCACCGCAGGTGCCCGGCGTGACACGGCAGTTCCAGCTGAACGAGCTGGTGGCGGGGCAGGGTGGTTTCACGCCGCTGCTCTTCGCCGCGCGTGACGGGCACGTGGAATCGGTGCTGGCGCTGCTCGACGCGGGCGCCGACATCAACCAGGTGGCCGCCGGCGATGGGAACAGCCCGCTCATGACCGCGCTCGTCAATGGTCACTTCGACCTCGCCAGGACCCTCATCGAGCGGGGCGCGGACGTGAACCTGGCGGCCGAGAACGGCGCGACACCCCTCTACGCCGTGCTCAACGTGCAGTGGGCGCCCAAGGCGCTCTACCCACAGCCGCAGGCCTATCGGCAGCAGAGGCTCGACTACCTGCAGATGATGAAGGTGCTGCTCGACAAGGGCGCCGATGTCAACGCCCGGCTCAGGAAGAAGGTGTGGTACTCCGGTTACAGCTTCGACCTGTCCGGCGTGGACGAGATCGGGGCCACGCCCTTCTGGCGCGCGGCCTACGCCGCCGATGTCGAGGCGATGACGCTGCTGGCGTCCCACGGCGCCGACCCGCACATCCCGACCATGAAGCCGGCCGGTCGCCCGCGCCTCGGTGACGGCGAGCAGCGCGAGACACGGGACACGACCGGCCTTCCGCCCGTGCCGCTCGGCGGCCCGTCGGTCACGCCGCTCCAGGCGGCTGCGGGCGTGGGCTATGGCGAAGGTTTCGCCGCCAACGCGCACCGCTTCGCGCCGACCGGCATGCTGGCCGCTGTGCGGTACCTCGTGGAGGTCCACGGCGCGGACGTCAACGCCGTGGATCACGAAGGCATGACGGCCCTGCACCACGCCGCCGCGCGCGGCGACAACGAGATGATCGCGTATCTCGTGTCGAAGGGTGCCAACGTGAAGGCCGTGGATCGCGAGGGCCGGACGACGGTGGATATGGCCAACGGGCCCGTTCAGCGCATCCAGCCGTTCCCCGAAACCATCAAGCTGCTCGAGTCGCTCGGCGCGGTGAACAACCACAAGTGCGTCTCCTGCTAGGGTGCTGAAGGGGGGGGCGGCGTGCCGCCCACCCCTTCGGGCTCGCCACCCGCTCGCGCCTCGGTTCCGCCGGCCTCCACTCGTCTCTTTTTCCCTGCTCTCTCGTCTGTTCCTTCCTCCCCCTCGCCGATCTCGCGGGCCAAGGACGCGCCGCGCGACGGGAATCCGTCACCAGGCAGGCGAATCCGTCAGGTCTCGGCAGAAATGGCCTCGGATCCGGGTCGCACGGGCGTTCCACCGTGGTACGCGGTATGCAAGCTCCGGCGCCAACGGAGTTCTCTCGGAAGCGTCCCCGGACCGCACGCCCACCGGCGTGGGAGGTAATCATGGGTCGAGCGCTCACCATCTGGGAACAGGCCAGGCTGCAGGGGCATTCCCGACGTGACTTCCTGAAATTCTGCGCCTGGCTCACCGCCGCGGCCGGGATGGAGTCCTCGGCCATCGCCCAGGTGGTCCAGGCCCTCGAGACCAAGCCCCGCCTGCCGGTGGTCTGGTTCCACTTCCAGGAGTGCACGTGCTGCAGCGAGTCGTTCATCCGCTCGTCGCACCCCATCGTCTCGGACATCATCCTCGACAAGCTCTCGCTCGATTACACGCAGACCCTCCAGGCGGCCGCCGGTGTGCAGGCCGAGAAGGCGCTGCACGACACGATGGCGAAGCATTTCGGCGAGTACCTGATGCTCGTCGAGGGCTCCATCCCGACCGCCGCCGACGGCGTCTACTGCACCATCGCCGGCCGCACGGCCCTCGACATCGTGAAGGAGGCCGCGGCCGGCGCGAAGGCGATCGTGGCGTGGGGGAGCTGCGCATCGAACGGCTGCATCCAGGCGGCCAGCCCCAATCCGACCGGGGCGACGCCGGTCCACAGGATCATCACCGACAAGCCCATCATCAAGGTGCCCGGCTGCCCGCCCATCGGCGAGGTGATGGCCGGCACCATCGTCCATCTGCTGGCGTTCGGGACCATTCCCGAGCTCGACCGCGTGGGGCGCCCGAAGGCGTTCTACTCGCGCCGCGTGCACGACACGTGCTACCGGCGGCCCAACTACGACGCGGGCCTCTTCGTGGAGTCGTGGGACGACGAGAACGCGAAGAAGGGCTACTGCCTGTACAAGATGGGCTGCCGGGGACCGACGACCTACAACGCCTGCGCCGTCACCAAGTGGAACAACGGCGTGAGCTTCCCGATTCAATCCGGCCATGGCTGCATCGGCTGCAGCGAGGAGAACTTCTGGGACAACGGGCCGTTCTACCAGCGGCTCACGAACCTCCCGGGGTTCCCCATCGAGGCCACCGCCGACAGGGTGGGCCTGGCGGTTGGCGCCGCCACCGCCGTGGGCCTGGGCGCCCACGCCGTGCTGACCTTCGTGCGGAAGCGCGACGTGAAGGGCGGGCACGAGTCCGCTGAACCGAAGCCTCAGGAGTAGCCCGCCATGGCGAACCGCATTGTCGTCGATCCGGTCACCCGCATCGAGGGGCACCTGCGCATCGAGGTCGAGGTCCAGGACGGGAAGGTGGTGGACGCGTACTCGTCCGGCACCATGGTCCGGGGCTTCGAGCTCATCCTGAAGGGCCGCGACCCGCGCGACGCGTGGGCGTTCACCGAGCGCGCCTGCGGCGTCTGCACCACCGTGCATGCCCTGGCGTCGGTCCGCGCGGTCGAGGACGCCGTCGGCATTACCGTTCCGCCGAATGCGGACCTCATCCGCAACCTGATGTTCTGCGCACAGTTCCTGCAGGACCACGCGGTGCACTTCTACCACCTGCACGCGCTGGACTGGGTGGACGTGGTGAGCGCGCTCAAGGCCGACCCGAAGAAGACCTCGGAGCTGGCGCAGTCGCTCTCGAACTGGCCGAACAGCTCGCCAGGCTACTTCTCCGACCTTCAGAAGCGCCTCACGACGTTCGTCGAGAGTGGCCAGCTGGGCATCTTCGCGAACGGCTACTGGGGCCACCCCGCCTACAAGCTGCCCGCCGAAGTGAACCTCATCGGGGTCGCGCACTACCTCGAAGCACTCGAGTGGCAGAAGGAAATCGTCAAGGTCCACACCATCTTCGGCGGCAAGAACCCGCATCCGAACTACCTGGTGGGCGGGGTGCCGTGCTCGCTGAACATCAACGAGGTGAACGCCATCAACGTCGAGCGGCTCGCGATGGTGGGCAAGCTCTTCGACGATGCGCAGCGGTTCGTCGAGCAGGTGTACATCCCGGACCTGCTGGCGGTGGCCGGGTTCTACAAGGACTGGGGCGCCATCGGCGGCGGTCTGCCGAACTACATGTCGTTCGGCGACCTGCCGACGAAGGGGTTTGCCGATGTCTCCGGCTTCAAGTTCCCGCGTGGCGTGATCCTGAACCGGAACCTGAGCGAGGTTCTGCCCATCGATCCAAAGGACCCGATGGAGGTGCAGGAGTTCGTCTCGCACTCCTGGTACGACTACACGGGCGGCGACGTCGGCAAACACCCCTGGGACGGTGAGACGACGCTCAACTATACCGGGCCGAAGCCGCCGTACGACCAGCTGGAGGTCGAGCAGAAATACTCGTGGATGAAGACGCCGCGCTGGAAGGGCCACCCCATGGAGGTGGGCCCGCTGGCCCGGCTGCTCGTGGCCTACGCCGCTGGCAACACGGAGGTGCAGGACGCGGTCGGCGGCGTGCTGAAGCAGCTGGATGTCCCGGTGGCGGCGCTCTTCTCGACACTGGGCCGGACGGCGGCGCGCGGCATCGAGACGCTGCTCGTCGCCCGCTGGGCGAAGGAGTTCTACCAGCAGCTGCTCGACAACATCAAGGCGGGCGACGCGCGGACCGCCGACATCTCGAAGTGGGAGCCGGCCACCTGGCCGGCGGAAACGAGAGGCGTGGGGTTCACCGAGGCGCCCCGCGGCGCGCTGTCGCACTGGATCGTGATCAGGAACGGAAAGATCGACAACTACCAGCTGGTGGTGCCGAGCACGTGGAACGCGTCGCCGCGTGACGCGAAAGGGCAACTGTCGGCGTACGAGTCGTCGCTCGTGGGGACGCCCGTCGCCGACACCGGGCAGCCCCTGGAGATCCTCCGGACGATTCACTCGTTCGACCCGTGCATCGCTTGCGCCGTGCACATCCACGATCCGCACGGCAGGCACGTCCACCACCTGGACACGTTCTGATGCGAGGCGAACATGGCCACCACGACCGCGTTCGAACGGGCCTACATCTGGGAGCGGCCGGTCCGCCTCTATCACTGGGTGACCGTGGCGAGCCTGCTCGTGCTCGCCGCCACCGGGCTCGTCATCGGGCGGCCCCCGGCGTTCCTGACCGCCGGTGACGCCTCGGCCAGCCAGTGGTTCGGGACCGTGCGGTTCCTCCACTTCGCAGCTGGCTACGTCTTCCTGTTCGCCTTCGTCATCCGTGTCTACTGGATGTTCGCGGGCAACGAATACGCACGCTGGCACAACTTCTACCCGCTGACGCCGACGCGGTTCCGCCGCTGGCTGGGCGGCGTCCTGCAGGTCATCAAGGTCGATGTGCTGCAGATCCAGAAGAAGCCCGTGCAGGTGCGGGGGCACAACGCCATGGCGTCCGCCATCTACGGGATGGTGTTCCTGGTGACCGTGTTCCAGATCGTGATGGGCTTTGCGCTCTACGCGCCGATGAGCGACGCCTGGTTCCCGCGGCTCTTCGCGTGGGTGGTCCCGATGATGGGCGGTGACGCCAACGTCCGCATCTGGCACCATCTCGCTACCTGGTTCTTCATCGTCTTCGCGGCCATCCACGTCTACCTGTCGGTGTTCCACGACGTCGTCGAGGCGGAGGGCGAGATCTCGTCGATGGTCAGCGGCTCCAAGTACTTCCACCAGGACGCGGGCGGCCGGCGCGGCGTGAAGTGAGAAGCGGGACGCGGGCGATGCCCACACCGACGCTGATTCTCGGCATCGGGAACCTGTTGATGGGAGATGAGGGCGTGGGGGTCCACGCCCTCCGCGTCTTCGGGCACGAGACCTGGCCCGAGGGCGTCTCGCTCGTCGATGGAGGCACCGGTGGCTTTCACCTGCTCGAGTACCTGGCCGACTATCCGCGCATCGTGATGATCGACGCCACCATGGACGGCGCACCGGCCGGGACCGTCTCGGTCCTGAAGCCGCGCTACGCGTCCGACTTCCCGCGGGTGCTCACGGCCCACGACATCGGCCTGCGCGACCTCATCGAGTCGGCGGCGCTCCTCGGGCCGCTGCCCGATATCACGCTCGTGACCGTGTCCATCGAGGAGATTCGCTCGATGGTGACGGACCTCTCGGCGCCCGTCGCCGCCGCCATCCCGACCGTGCGCGAGCGGGTCGCGCAGGCCGTTCACCAGGCGTGAACCGGGCCTCTGCGCTCTGCACTTGAACTTTGCGCTCGAACACGGCACTCTGCACCGTGCACCCCTGCACCGTGCACCCTTCGCACCCGGCATTCGAGGAGTTCCAACGATGTGTCTCGCGGTCCCCGGCAAGATCCTCGAGATCGACGGCGACGACCCGCTGCTGCGCTCCGGGCGGGTGGATTTCGCCGGCATCCAGAAGCGCGTGAACCTCAGCTACGTGCCGGACGCGCGCGTGGGTGACTACGTGCTGGTGCACGTCGGGTTTGCGATTTCGACCGTGGACGAGGCGGAGGCCGCACAGGTGCTGGAGTACCTCCGGACGATGGGGGACTTGAGCGAGTTGAAGGAAGGCGAAGACTCCTGAGCCCACCTGCCCGAGTCTGCACAGGGCTGCTCGCCGGCCCGACCCAGTTCTGTCAACCGCGCATGCCACGGATTGTCAGCCCGCACGCGTTCTTGCCGCGTCGCGCCGGGCACATCCAGGGGTTTCCGGCCATTTTCTGGATGGCCCGAATCTTGATAGGCCTTCGGACAGAGGTTCTGAACGCGGCCGGCAGAGGAGGACCGGCGACCATGCGCATCCGTGACGTCCGAGGGTTCACGCTGATCGAACTGCTCATCGTGGTAGCCATCATCGGGATTCTGGCCGCCATCGCCGTCCCCGGGCTCCTCGGCGCCCGACGCGCCGGCAACCAGGCTTCGGCCATCGCCTCGCTGCGGGCCATCAGCAGCTCGCAGCGTGCCTACTCCTCCACGTGCGCGATTGGGGGGTTTGCGTCGGATCTGACGCAGCTCGCCGTGCCCCCCGCCGCCGGTGGTGCTGCCTTTATCAGCCCGGACCTTGGCGTCGCGGCATCCGTGGACAAGAGCGGGTACACCGTCACGATGGCCGCGGGCACGGATGGCACTCCCTGGCCGTTCGATGCCTGCAACGGCGTCGCGGGTGCGACCCTGTCGTCGACGTTCTACGCCACGGCGGAGCCGTTTGCTCCCGGGTCGACGGGCACGACGTTCTACTGGCTCGGTGTCGCGGGGACGATCTTCGGCGACGTCGCGGCGATTCCGTCGACCGACGGGCTGGACCAGGCTCCCGGAGGCTCGCCCATCCAGTAGCCGGCTCACCATCGCAGAGTCGGGCGCGTGCGTGAGGCGCACCGTGCCCGTATATCGCGTGCCCGCGAGCGCGCGCGAAACCGCACGTCACCGGCGCAGCCCCAGTGCCCGGCGACATCGTCGGGACGCGTGCCCGGCACCGCCGCCGAAGGCGCCGGACGTGATCGTGGACCGGACGGGCGATCTTCCTGTACGGTGGAGCGGGCTTACCCGCCACGCATGATACCCACATTGGTCCGGTTGCGCCGCTTCGCGGTGACGGCGAGCCTCGTCGAAACCTGCTCGCTGCGGGAGGCCGTGGCGCGACTGGGATTCGTGCAGGCGGATCCCATCCGCGCGCCGGCACGCGCGCAGGATCTGACCCTGAGGCACCGCGTGCGCGGGTACCGGGCCGGCGACCTCGAGCGCCGCTATGCCTCCCTCGACCTCGAGGAAGACGTTTTCGTGAACTACGGCTTCGTGCCGCGGTCGGTGCATGCCCTCATGCACCCGCGCGGGCGGCTCCCCCCCATGTCCCCATCGAAGAAGAAGCGTGTCGAGGACCTGCTGGCGTTCGTCCGCGCGCGCGGCACGGTCCATCCCCGGGAGGTGGACGCCCGCTTCGGGCACGGCTCGGTGATTAACTACTGGGGCGGATCGTCCAGTGCGACCACGCACCTGCTGGACGACATGCACTATCGGGGGATCCTCCGCGTCGCGGGGCGGGACGCGGGCATTCGCCTCTATGCCCTACACCAGCGGGACGGGGCTCCCGCCGAGGGCACCCGCGAGCGGCGTGCGAGAACCGATGCGCTCATCGACGTGGCCGTGCGGAAGTACGCGCCGGTCCCCGCGCCGACGCTGGCCTGGCTCGTGAATCGGCTGAGGCTCGCCGTGCCCCAGTGGCGCGACGAGTTGAAGGAGGCCCTCGCCAGGGCGAAGCGCCGCCTCTCGCATGCCCGCGCCGAGGGCGTGGACTGGTACTGGCCGGCGGGCGCTCCGTTGTCGTCCGATGACCCGGCGGGGGAGGTGCGCCTGCTGGCACCGTTCGATCCCGTGGTGTGGGACCGCCGGCGCTTCGAGTTGTTCTGGGGATGGGCCTACCGCTTCGAGGCCTACACACCCGCGTCGCGCCGCAGGCTGGGCTATTACGCGCTGCCGATGCTCTGGCGCGACCGCGTGATTGGGTGGGCGAACCTCACGGCGACGGACAGCGGGCTCGACGCGCAATTCGGCTATGTCGGCGGCCACGCGCCCAGGACGCCGGCGTTCCGGCGTGAGCTCGACGCCGAGATCGGGAGGATGGGGCAGTTCCTCCGCCGTCGGGGCCGCGCGAGCGCGTGAACCGTCACGGGAATGATCGCGCGGTCGCCGTCACGCCTCGAGCCCCGGCGGCAGCGGCGCGACCAGGTCGAGTTCCTGTCCCGTGGCCGGGTGCGCGAGCCCGAGCCGATAGGCGTGCAGCAGGTAGCCGCCATCGCCCGGCAGCCCCGGGTCTCGCAGGCGCGGCGCGCCGCCCTCCGCGTAGAGCGGGTCGCCGACGAGGGGATGGCCGGCGCACGCCAGATGGATGCGGATCTGGTGAGGCCGGCCGGTTGTGATGCGCACGTCGAACACGGACTCGCCGACGCGCCGCTCGACCACGCGGAGAGTGCTGTGGGCGGGCCGGCCCTGCGCGCTGGCGGCGTGCACCGAGCCGAGACGCGGATGCGCCACCGGCCCGATGGGGACGGTGACCTCCATCTCCGACCATCGGGGCACACCGCGCCCGAGAGCCCGGTAGCGCTTCGTCACGCGGTGCTCGCGCCACGCCTGCCCGAGCACGCCCGCGGCTTCTGCGGACAGGGCGAACAGAACCACGCCCGACGTGAACCGACCCAGCCGATGCACCGGGTGTGCGTGCAGATAGCGTGCGCGCACCAGTGCCAGCAGCGTGTGATCCAGGAATCCGCCCGCCGGCATCGTCGGAAGGCCGCTGGGCTTGTGCACGGCGAGCATGGCCGCGTCCTCGAACAGCACGTCGAAGTGCAGGGGGACGTCGGGCTCGTGCCACGGCGGGCGGTGCCACGTGAGCACCTGCCCGGCGCGTAGCGCTTCGTCGCCGCGGGCGAGCCGCCCGTCCAGTTCGATCTCGCCCCCCTGGAGGCGGGCCGTCCACTCGTCGATCCCCGAGTGGGCATAGGTGTCGGCAAGGTAGCCGAGGACGGTCCGCCCGGCCGCCTCCGGCCCGACCTGGGCGCGATACGTGCAGCCGCGATTGCGTGTCACGATCTCCTTCTGTCGCGTCCGATCACTTCCGAACGGGCAGGGCGCGAAGCAGCGCGACCGGCGAGGCCTCGAGGGCGTGCGACACGAGGAGCCACTCGCCGTGCTCGCCGCGGATGGGCGCGACCGTCTGGCCGGTGAAGACGTGGACCCATCGGCGCCCGCGCCAGCCGTCCGGCAGCCGCACGCGCGTGTCGGACCAGGCCGCCGCCGGGGGCCCGAGGCCGCCGGCCTCGCGTGCCAAATCCGCCACCAGGCGGGGGACAATCGCCAGAAGGCGCTCGCCGGCATGCGCGCGGCCGCAGGCCACGATGTGGTCGTCCCTGAGTCCTTCCACCGAGAGGCCGGCGTACTCGCCGTCGATGAAGGCGGCCGGGATCTCCCGGCGAAGGCGGAGGCCGGCGGCCGTGATGAACAGCTTGATGCGCCCATCGGGCCAGTTTTCCAGCCACTGAGCCAGCCCATCGGGCGGTGCGCCCTCGCCGCTGGAGGTGCGCGACAGCGCGGCGTCGATGTCTGCCAGCCAGGCGCGCCGCTGCGCGTAGTCGACCGGGCGCCGATTGTCCGGATCCACCAGCGTCAGGTCCCAGAGCTCCGTGCCCTGGTAGAAGTCCGGCACGCCCGGCGACACCAGCTTCAGGACGAGCTGGCCCAGCGAGTTGATCGCTCCGGCACGGGACACGCGCCTCGCGAACGGCACGAACGCCTCGAGGAATCGCGCGGACCGATCGCCGGTCAGGGTCTGGTCCACGAAGCCGAGCACGGCGGATTCGTAGGCGGCGTTCGGGTTGATCCAGCTGGTGTGCCGCTTGGCCTCGCGGGCCGCCTTCGTCATGTAGGTGCGGAGGCGTTCGGCCAGTGCCGCGGGCGCGGCGGCTGGGATCGGTTCGGCCGCGAGCTCCGGCGGCCACGTGGCCAGGAGGGCCTGGTAGTAGTGGTACTCGTCGCTGCGATCCGGTGCCGGCTTGCGCGACACCCTCGTGTGGAACGACCGGGTGATCTGCGCCCACGAGGCGACCGCATCCCGCCAGTCTCCCGGGATCTCCGACAGCACGTTCAGCCTGGCGCGGGCGTCCTCCCCGCGTTTGGTGTCGTGCGTGGCCGTCGCGTTCATCTCGAGCGGCCAGTGCCGGCGACGGTGGGCATTGGCGGCGTGGAACTCGTCCACGGTGCGGCCGAACCGCTCGGGATCGCCGCCGACCTCGTTCAGCGACAGCAGGACGTTGTATCGATAGAATGCCGTATCCTCGACGCCCTTGGCCTGCACGGGCGCCGTGTACTGCTGGAACTTCCTCGCCACGTCCACGCACGGTGCGAACGGGAGGGCATCAGGCGCGCCGGCGGCGCGCGCGCGCGCCGGGGTGGGCAGGAGCACCCGCTCGAGGAAGGCGAAGATCGTGGGCTCCGCGGCGGGGTTGCGCGCCTGGGCCGCGGCCAATGCCGCAGCCACCGAGACGCGATCCGCCGGGCTCGTGCCCCGCTCGGTCACATAGGTGCGATACACCGGAAAGCACGCCACGACCTCGCGAAGCGTGCGGCGAATGCTGGCCAGCGTGAAGTCCCGCGACCCGCGATGGCTCTCGGACAGGCGATTCACGGCGCTGGCGAGCACCTGGAACTCGCTCGAGAGCGCCGTCCCCACGATCAGCCGCTTGCTCTCGTACACGACATCGTCCAGGGTGCCCGTCTCACCGGTGAGGCGCTCAAAGACCCGAAGCATGCGGCGTTTGTGCCGCCCGTCCACGAACAGGCCGTTCACCTCGTTGAGGAAGTTGTAGCCGGTGGTGCCGGCCACGGCCCACCCCTCCGGCAGGGTCTCGCGGCCCGAGAGGATCTTCTCGACGACCACGTAGAACGGGTGGCTCGTCTCGTCGGGCCCGTGCCTCGCCTGCAGCGCCTGCCGGAGGGAGGCGCGCAGGCGCACGAGGTACGCGGCCGGGTCGGCGAGCCCGTCGATGTGATCGAGCCTGAGCCCCGTGACCTTGCCATCGGCGACGAGCTGCAGGACCATCTCGTGGATGTGGTCGAAGACGCCCGGATCCTCGACGCGCAGTCCGGCCAGGTCGTTGACGTCGAAGAAGCGCCGGTAGTTGATCTCGTCGGCTGCCGTCCGCCAGTAGGCGAGGCGGTACGCCTGCTGTTCGAGCAGGTCGTGCAGGGCATCGAAGCTGCGGGGATCGCCCACCACGCCGTTCACCGACGTGATGGCCGCGTCGACGTGCCGGCGCAACGGCTCGGACTCGGCCACGAGCCGCGCCAGCCGCTCCCGCGTCACTTCCTTCTCGCGCTGGCGTTCGGTGACGAGCGCCGTGTCGCGGACGGTGTACGGGGGCAGGTTCCTGAGCGCGGTCAGGATGCTCAGGAACTCGCGCAGCTGGCGATGGTCCTCGCCGAGCGCCGCGGTGAGCGCGTCGAGCCCCGACTCGAGGACAAGGGCGCCGCGGCGGGGGTTGATGGGCAACTGGTGCTCCCCGTAGTGCAGCACCAGGGCGCCCTCGTGGTAGCCGAGGCGCAACAGTCCCTGCTCGAGGGCCTCGCCGTAGGGCTCGCCGAGGATGGGCAGGAGCAGCCGGTTCTTCAACTCGGGCTTCAGCGGGTCCCAGTCGATGTCGAACACGCGCGCGAACGGCGAGCTGGGCCCGTTCTCGAGCACGTCCCGCCACCAGCCGTTCGTGCGCGCGTCGTTGCCCATGTGGTTGGGCACGAAATCGACGAGCAGCCCGAGGCCTTCGTGCGCGAGGGCCTCCGCCAGCTGGTCGAAGCCGGCCCAGCCGCCCAGCTCCGGATTGAGCTCGTTGTGGTTGGTGACGTCGTAGCCGTGCGTGCTGCCCGGCCTCGCCGTGAACGGCGGCGACACGTAGCAGTCCGTGACGCCGAGGGCCGCCAGGTAGGGCACCATCTGGCGCGCATCGAGGAACGTGAAGCCCGCGTGGAGCTGCAGCCGGTAGGTGCTCACCGGGGTGTGCGGGTGGCGGTTCATCGCGCTCACGAGGCTACTCCGGCCAGGCCGCGCGGGCCAGCACCACCGCCGACGGCCGCCGGAAGCGAATGAGCGGGGCGTCGCCGGACACGTCCACGTCGGGTGCCAGCGGGTCGGCCGTGAATTCCGGGGATTCGCTGGTGAGCAGCACGTGCCACGGGCCGCCGGCCGAGGCTCCCCGCAGGACCGGCAGGGCCGCCAGGTCGTGCGTGCCGTGCCCCTTCAGACACACGACGATGGCCAGGGTCGTGCCGGCCGAGGCCCGCAGCATCACGAGGCCATCCGCGCCCAGCGCCTCGCTAACGATCGGACCGGTCTGGGCGCCCAGGAGGGCGGGCTCGCGCAGGCGGAGCTCCAGCAGCGCTCGATGCAGCCGCGCCATGCCCGCATGGGGCTCCTGCGCGAGCTCGGCCCATCGAAGCTTCGACACTTCGAAGGTGGAGGACGACTGCGGGTCTGGAATCCGTTCGCGTGCGCCAGCGTCCGAGAACACCGCAAACCTCGCGAACTCACGGCGCCGGCCTTCGGTCACCAGCCGGCCGAGCTCCGCGTGGTGATCGGTGAAGTACAGGAACGGTGAGGACGCCGCCCACTCCTGGCCCATGAACAGGAGCGGCGTCTGCGGCAGCGTCAGCAGCAGCACCGTGACCGCCCGCACGGCGGCGAGATCCACCTGGTGGTGCAGGCGCTCGCCGAACGCGCGGTTGCCGATCTGGTCGTGGTTCTGGAGGCAGACGACGAACCTGCGGGGCTGGATGCCGGAGGGATCGGTGCCGCGCGCGTGGCCCGCGTACGTCGAATGCTGCCCGGTGAAGAACCATCCCTGCCTGATGGTGGTGGCGATGTCGCCGACGGTCCCGGAGTAGTCCAAGTAGTAGCCGTCGTGGTCGCCCGCCAGCGCGCGGCGCACCTCGTGGTGGAAGTCGTCGGCCCACACGGCGTCGAGGCCGTACCCGCCGGCCTCGACGGGCCGCACCAGATGTGCCAGGTTGCGATCGTCTTCGGCGATGATGGCCACCTGCCGGCCGCTGACCCCGCCGTGGACGCGGGCCGCCAGCTCCGCGAGGAACGGCTGCGCGCTGTCGTCGCGCATGGCGTGCGTGGCATCGAGCCTGAGCCCGTCGATGTGGTACTCGTGGATCCAGTGCAGCGCGTTCTCGATGAGGAAGGCGCGCGTGTCCGTGGCTCGCGGCCCGTCGAGGTTGACGCTCTTGCCCCAGGGGCTCGGGTGGCGATCGGTGAAGTACCACGGGCTGAACGCGAAGAGGTACGCGCCGTCCGGGCCGACGTGGTTGTAGACCACGTCGAGGAGCACCGCGAGGCCGTGGCGGTGCGCCGCGTCCACCAGGCGGCGCAGGTCGTCCGGCGTACCGTAGCAGCGGGCGGGCGCGAAGAGGGCCGCGCCGTCGTAACCCCAGTTGCGCGAGCCGGGGAAGTCGGCGACCGGCATCAGCTCGATGGCCGTCACGCCGAGGTCGCGCAGGTACGGCAGCCGATCCATGGCCGCGCGGAACGTCCCCTCGGCCGTGAAGGCCCCGACGTGGAGCTCGTAGATCACGAGGGCATCGATCGGCAGGCCCGGCCACTCCTGGTCGGTCCAGCAGAAGCCCGCCGGATCCACGACCTCGGACGGCCCGTGCACGCCGTCCGGCTGGAAGCGCGAGGCCGGATCGGGAAACGGCCCCTCGTCGTCGAGGGCATAGCGATAGCGCGCGCCCGCGGCCACGCCGGCGACGGTTCCCCCGAAGTACCCGTCGCCCGCGGCGTCGAGGGACGCGCGGAGGATTCCGCCCTCCGCGCGTTCGATGACCACCGAGACCGATCGGCGCTCCGGGGCCCACACACGGAACCGGGTTCCGCCGTCACCGGGGATGGCGCCGAGCGTCGGCCGCCAGGGTGGCTCAGGCATCGAGAATCCGCAGGAGCCCGCGAGCGGGAATATGGGCCCAGTCAGGCCGGTTGTTCAACTCGTAGTCGAGCTCGTAGAGCGCCTTCTCGAGCGCCCAGAAGCGAAGCCACTGCAGGCGTGCGCCGGGATCGGCCGGCAGGAAGACGGGGCTCTCCATCCCCGGCGTGGAGAAATAACCTTCGAGGAACGTAGGGGCCAACGCCAGGGCCTCGCGCACCGCGTCGAGGCGGCTGCGGGCGTCCGCACAGGCCACCTCGAGCGCGTACTCGAAGGAACGCAGCATGCCCGCCACGTCCTTCAGCGCACACTGCTTGCGGCGGCGTTCCTCGATCGGGCGCGTGGGCTCGCCTTCGAAGTCGATCAGGATGAATCCGGAGGGCGTCTTGAGCGTCTGGCCGAGATGGTAGTCGCCGTGGATGCGGATGGCATGGAGCGACGTGCCGGGGCCCGTGACCGCGGGAAGGAGCGAGGCGTCCGTCGCCGCGACGCGAGTCAGCGCCCTGGCGAGCCGCGCCGCCTCATCATCGGTCAGCCCGCAGTCCCCGACATGACGGACCGCCCTGGCCGCGTGGTCCCTCACCGCCGCCACCCAGCCGATGATGTCCAGGGCGGCAATGGGAGCCGGCGCAAACGCCGGCACCGTCGCATCGGATGCCAGCGCCTGGTGGAAGCCGGCCGTGATGGCGCCCAGCGCAAGCAGGTCGTCGCGGCGGGTCTCCCAGCAGCCCGGCCGGTTGAGCTCGTCCTGGATGTGGCGCTGGACGTAGTGCCAGCCATCGCCGGAGTTCTGCACGAAGGCCTGCAGCACGCCGAGCGCGCACGTCGTGCCGTCCGGACGCGCGTACGTGACGGAGCCATGGAGCGGCGGGAAACCACGGAAGCTGGTCCAGTTCGTCAGGAAACGGCCGACCTCGACCTCGGGGTTCTCGCCGGGCTGGACCCGCCGGAACAGCTTGAACACCAGCGTGTCGCCGATCCCGAGCGAGGTGTTGCTCTGATCGGCGCCCAGCGTGCGTGTCTCGGGGGCCTCGCCGAGGATCTCCGCCGCGTGGGACGTGACGTCACCGAAGCGCAGGGCGCCGCCCGACGCGGTGGGCACGTCCTCGCGCGCCGCCAGCCGTCGCAGCAGGGCGCTCGCGCTGTCCGGGTCCGAGGAGACATCCACGATGAGCGCTCCCGCGGCCGTGCGGCCGGCGACGGGCCTGCCCTCGGCAGCGCTCCTGATGCCGAGCCAGAGGCAGTACGGCTCGGCCGGCGCATCGGCATACGCGACTTCGATGAACGCGAGGGCATCCGGTGCCTCGTCCTCCCGCAGCCAGGCATGGTCCAGGATGGTCACGCCGGTGATGGCGCGGCTCTTCCCGCCGAACCACCGCTGTGCCTGGAGGAAGGCGGGCAGGGACGGCGCTGCCTCAGAGATGCGAGACATCCTCACCCTTCGGTTCCGCGCGCTCCCCGGGGAACTGGCGCTCGAGGAATCGGCGCGCCACGTGGCCGCCGCCGATGCCGAAGGCGATGGCCAGGCCGAGCATGACGGCACCAAACGCAATCGCAAACGCGGTGAGCACGATCGTGCGGGCCACGGCAATGTGGTCGAGCGCCATGGCGCCCGCCAGGATCAGGATGAGCCACCGTACCCCGCCCGCCAGCAGGCGAGGCGATGGGGCATGGGCGTTGACGGCCGTCAGCAGGGTGGCTCGCCAGAGGAAGTTGGCGGCGAGCAGGCCCACCACGAAGATGCCCAGCGCCACGATCAGGCGCGGGACGAACAGGACGAACGACGCCACCAGCCCCTCCAGCACCGTAAAGCCGAGGACGTCCACCCCCGACAGCAGGAACCCGATCCACACCAGCCAGAACACCGCCTTGCTCACCAGGACGTCGGCCGGGGGCAGGTCGGCCGTCTTGAGCAGCGGCGCGAGGCCGGCCCGCTCGCAGGCGGCGTTGAAGCGCAGCCACCCGAGCACCCAGCGCACCACCAGCCTGAGCACCGCGGCGATCACCCATCCGGCCAGGACGATGCTGATGGTGGTGACGACGCGCGGGAGGAAGAGCCTGATGGCGTCGACGAAGTTCGCCCCCGCCTGGCTGACCGCGTTCGCAATCATCTGAGCCATGAATCACCTCGGAGTGGTGCGGGTCCAGCGCTGGACCAGGTACGGCTTGGCACGTTCGAACTGCAGGCACAGGGCCTCGAGATCCGCCTCGACAGCCGCGGCGTCGGTCCCGGCGTGCTGCAGGACGAAGGAACCCGTGCGCGCCAGGTAGAGCGGCAGCAGGGCCTGGGTGATGTGCTCGCGGCGCATCACGCCCTCGTGGTGCGCGGCGAGGAACTGGTAGACCGTGGCCACCCACAGCTCGTCGGGGAACCGCACGCGCTCCGTCCGCACCTGCGAGGCCTCCTCGAGCGCGGTCTCGGTGTCCGGCGCGAGAATGGCGTCGAGGATGCTCCGCAGGTCACGCAGGTTCGCGCCGAACGACTGGAGGAGGCGCTCGCCGTCGATGGGCGGTGCGTCGCCGGGGGGCGGCGGCGCGAGGCCCAGCGCCGGCAGCGGCTCGGACCCGGTCCGCGAGAGCCAGGAGGCATCCTGCGCCTCGAGCAGGGTGAACAGCGAGCCCACGACCTGCCCGAACGTTTCGGCCAGGCCGGGACGCTGCGAGCCCGGCGCCACCGTGCGCGGGCCGAGCGGCGCCTGGCAGCAGCGATACTCGCGGGCCACCGCGTGGCCCGTGAGCCAGAGATCGATGCCGTACTGCGCGAGGGGCGTCTCCCAGACCGCCTGTTCGAGGCAGTCGGCCGCGAAGCGGCCCGCGCAGCCGAACTCGGCGGCCTGGGGCTCGGCGAACTGGAGGCCGTACGCGGCACGGACGAGCGGACGCACCAGCTGGCTGACCAGCGGGCCATCCAGGGGATGGCGCGCGTAGATGGGCGCAACGAAGTCGTAGCCCTGGTTGCGCACGGGAGATACGAGCGCCTGGATCCACTCCGGCGTCACGCTCGTGACGTCGGGGTCGAGCACGGCCACGGCCCGCGCCTGGAGCAGGTCCGCGGCCGCGAAGATCTGCCGGAGCGCGCTCCCCTTGCCGGGCACCCCGTGGTAGGGCGCACTGATACGGTGCACCGTGCGGAGGCTGTGGCGCATCAGCAGCGTGTCGGCCTCGTCCATCGACAGGTCCCGCACGATGGCGCGCGTGCCGTCCTCCGACCCGCCGTCCGAGTTGATGAGCACCGTCCGGTCACGAGGGAAATGGCGGGCGAACGCGCGGTGCACCGCCCTGACCACCGGCGCGATGGTCGCGGCGTTGTTCAGCGTGGGGAGGCCGACCAGGATGTCCACCTGGCCCACCGCCATGAGTTCCTGGACGAGTTCGTCAGGGAGCAGGCTGGGCTGCGCCACTCGTGGACCCTCCTACAACCGCCGGAGCTTGAACCAGAAGAACTCGTACGGCCCGAGCGTGAGGACGTAGGGACTCGTGCCAATCCGCGGGAACACGCTCTTGCCGAACATCTCGATGGGCAGGGCGCCGGCCTGCTCGGCGAGATCGAGCTGCACGGCCTGGGCGGTGCTGGCCAGGTTGCAGACGACCAGCACCTGCTCGCGATCGAGCGTGCGGAGGTAGGCGAGGACGCGGTGGTTCACCGGCTTCAGGAAGCCGATCGAGCCGCGGCTGAAGACGGGCGACGACTTGCGCGCCTGGATGAGCCGGCGTGTCCAGTTGAGCAGCGAGTGATCCGCGCGGCGTTGCGACTCGACGTTGACGGCCTGGTAGCCGTAGAGCGCGTTGGAGATGACGGGCTGCGCGAGCCGCTCGGGATCGGCGCTGGAGAACCCGCCGTTCCAGCCTCCGTTCCACTGCATGGGGGTCCGGACGCCGTTCCGGTCGCCCAGGTAGATGTTGTCGCCCATCCCGATCTCGTCGCCGTAGTACATGAACGGGCTGCCCGGCAGGGACATCAGCAGGCCGTTCATCAGCTCGAGGCGCCGGCGGTCGCCTTCGAGCAGCGGCGCCAGGCGGCGGCGGATGCCGACGTTGATGCGCGCCACCGGATCGCGCGCGTATTCCTCGTACATGTAGTCCCGCTCGACCTCCGTGACCATCTCGAGCGTCAGCTCGTCGTGGTTCCGCAGGAAGATGCCCCACTGGCAGGCGTCCGGGATGGGCGGCGTCCGCTCGACGATCTCGACCAGCGGCTTCCGGTCCTCCAGCCTGAGCGCCATGAACATCCGCGGCATCAGCGGGAAGTGGAAGGCCATGTGGAACTCGTCGTTGTCGCCGAAGTAGTGGCGGACGTCCTCGGGCCACTGGTTGGCCTCGGCCAGCAGGACCTTGTTCGTGTAGTGCTCGTCCAGCCGCCGCCGGAGGAACTTCAGCACGTCGTGGGTCTCCGGCAGGTTCTCACACGAGGTGCCCTCGCGCTCGATGAGGTAGGGCACCGCGTCCACGCGGAACCCGTCCACGCCGACGTCGAGCCAGAACTTCATGACGGCCCAGATCTCCTCGCGCACGGCCGGGTTGTCGTAGTTCAGGTCCGGCTGGTGGCTGAAGAACCGGTGCCAGTAGTACTGCTTCGTCACCGGGTCCCACGCCCAGTTCGAGCGCTCGGTGTCCGTGAAGATGATGCGCACGTCCGGGTACCGATCGTCGCTGTCGCTCCAGACGTACCAGTCGCGCCGCGGGTGGTCGCGCGAGCTGCGGGCCTCCTTGAACCACTGGTGCTGGTCCGAGGTGTGATTGACGACGAGCTCGGTGATGACGCGCATGCCGCGCGCGTGCGCCGCGTCGAGGAACGCGCGGAAATCGTCCATCGACCCGTATCCAGGGTGGATGCTGCAGTAGTCCGCGATGTCGTAGCCATCGTCCCGGAACGGTGACGGGTACATCGGGAGGAGCCACAGGCAGCTGACGCCCAGATCGCGGATGTAGTCGAGCTTGCCCGTGAGGCCCCTGAAGTCGCCGACGCCGTCCCCGTCGCTGTCGCAGAAGGTCTTGACGTGCAGCTGGTAGAAGATGGCGTCCTTGTACCAGTCGGCCCCGCCCGACGGGGGCTGGGGGACCATCACGCGGCCTCCGGGGCCGTGGCGATGCGGAAGACCGCGACCGACCGGCCGGCCAGCTGGTAGCCGGTCCGCGCCACGGGGATGCGCTGGGACCAGTCCACGAGGGAGGTGTCGAGGATCCGTTCCCAGTGTTGTCGCGGCTCGTGCTGCGGGAGAACGAAGGTGATGGGCTCGGGGTGCGTGCTGAACATCAGGAACAGCGTGTCCCCCTCGACGGGCTGGCCGTGCTCGTCCGTCTCTTCGATCTGGGTGCCGACCAGCCGGACGCCCAGGTGGCGGACATGGCCGGAGTTCCACACCTCGTCGGACATCTCGCCGCCGCCGGGATCGAACCACGTGATGTCCTTGACGTCGCCGCCGCGGATGCTCCGGCCCTGGAAGAAGCGCCGGCGCTTCAGGACCGGCTGTTGCTTCAGGATGCCGACCATGTGGCGCACGAACGCCAGCAGGTCGCACTGCTCGTCGGACAGGTCCCACTGCACCCAGCTGATGTCGTTGTCCTGGCAGTAGGCGTTGTTGTTGCCGTGCTGGGTGCGCCCCATCTCGTCGCCGGCGTAGAGCATCGGGACGCCCTGCGACAGGAAGACGGTGGCCAGGAGGTTGCGCTTCTGCTGCTCGCGAAGGGCGCGAATGGCGGGATCGTCCGTGGGGCCCTCGACACCGCAGTTCCAGCTGTTGTTGTGGTTCTCACCGTCGCGGTTGCCCTCGAGGTTCGCCTCGTTGTGCTTCTGGTTGTAGCTCACCAGGTCGTGCAGGGTGAAGCCGTCGTGGCACGCGACGAAGTTGACGCTGGCGTACGGACGCCGGCCGCTGTGGTCGTACAGGTCGCTGCTCCCGGCCAGCCGCGTGGCCAGCTCGGACACCATGCCGCCGTCGCCCTTCCAGAACCGGCGGATGGCGTCGCGATAGCGCCCGTTCCACTCGGCCCATCCGAGCGGAAAGTTGCCCACCTGGTAGCCGCCCTCGCCGAGGTCCCAGGGCTCGGCGATCAGCTTCACGCGCGAGATCACCGGGTCCTGGTGGATGATGTCGAAGAAGGCGCCGAGGCGGTCCACCGCGTGCAGCTCCCGGGCCAGCGCGCTGGCGAGGTCGAAGCGGAAGCCGTCCACGTGCATCTCCTGGATCCAGTATCGCAGGCTGTCCATGATGAGCTGCAGCACGCGCGGGTGCCGCATGTTGAGCGTGTTGCCGCACCCCGTGTAGTCGACGTAGTGCCGCCGGTCGTCCGTGGCGAGCCGGTAGTAGGCGATGTTGTCGATGCCGCGCAGCGAGAGTGTCGGCCCGAGGTGGTTGCCCTCGGCGGTGTGGTTGTACACCACGTCGAGGATCACCTCGATGCCGGCGCTGTGGAAGTTGCGGACCATCGTCTTGAACTCGCGCACCGTCGCGCCGGGAAACGGCCTCGACGCGTAGCGGAGGTTCGGCGCGAAGAACGCACTGGTGTTGTACCCCCAGTAGTTGGTGAGCCCCTGCTCGACGAGGTGCCGGTCGTAGGCGTGATGGTGGACCGGCATCAACTCGACGGCAGTGATGCCCAGATCCTGCAGGTGTCGAAGCACTTCATCGGTCCCGAGCGCCGCGTAGGTGCCCCGCATGGCGTCTGGCACCGCCGGGTGCCGCATCGTGAAGCCCCGCACGTGCATCTCGTAGATGATCGTCTCGTGCCAGGGCGTTCCCGGAGGACGGTCGTCGCCCCAGGTGAAGGCGGGATCGATGACGGCCGACAGCGGGCAGCAGTGCGCGTTGTCGCGGTCGTCGAAGGAGAGATCGGCCTTCGGGTCGCCGACCCGGTAGCCGTGCATCTCGTCGGCCCACGTGATGGTCCGGCCCATCGCCCTGGTGTAGGGCTCGAGCAGCACCTTGTTCGCGTTGAACCGGAGCCCGCGCACCGGATCGTAGGGCCCGTGCACGCGGAACCCGTAGAGCTGTCCCGGCAGGATGCCGGGGAGGTAGCCGTGCCAGACCAGATCGGTCTGCTCCGGCAGCGTCACGCGCGCCGACTCGCGCGGGCTGTCGGCCGAGTCGAACAGGCACAGCTCCACCTTCGTGGCGCGCTCCGAGAAGACCGCGAAGTTGACGCCCGAGCCGTCCCACGTGGCGCCCAGCGGGTACGGCGAGCCCGGCCGCACCTTCATGCCCCGACGTCTCCAGGATCGACGCGCAGGATGTGCGCGGGCTCGCCGTCGAGAGGGTCGAGGCGCACCCAGTTGGTCTCGCCCCAGGTGAACCGCTGGTCCGTCAGGAGGTCGTCCACCGAATACGGTCGCCCGGGACCCACCCCGATCGCCTCCGGCGGCACCTGCAGGTGGCCGAACTGGGCCTGCGCGGGATCGAGGTTCACGACGACGATGACCGAGTTGGCATGGTCCGGGGTGGACTTCACGTAGGCGATCATCTGATCGTTGTCGATGTCCAGGAAGCGGAGATTCGTCAGGTGGTGCAGCGCCGGATTCTGGCGGCGCGCCAGGTTCACCCGCGTGATGAAGGCGTTGAGATTACCCGGGGACTCCCAGTCGCGTGGCTTGACCTCGTACTTCTCCGAGTCCAGGTACTCCTCCCGCCCGGGAATCGCGGCGTTCTCGCACAGCTCGTAGCCGGAGTAGATGCCGTAGGACGGCGAGAGCGTGGCGGCCAGGACCAGTCGCTGCTTGAACGCGGGCGTGCCGAACTGCTGAAGGATGGGCGGCAGGATGTCCGGCGTGTTCGCGAAGAAGTTCGGGCGGAAGTAGGCCGCCGGTGCGGGCGCCGCAAGCTCGGTGAGGTACTCGGTGAGCTCGGCCTTCGTGTTCCGCCACGTGAAGTAGGTGTACGACTGGGTGAAGCCCCGCTTTGCCAGCGCCTGCGTCATGGGCGGGCGCGTGAACGCCTCGGCCAGGAAGATCACGTCGGGCGCCTCGCGCTGCACCGTGTCGATGAGCCACGTCCAGAAGCCGATGGGCTTGGTGTGCGGGTTGTCCACGCGGAAGATCCGGACGCCGTGGGCCACCCAGAAGCGCACCACTTCCAGGAGCGCCTCCCACAGGTGCTGCCAGTCGGGCGTGTCGAAGTTCAGCGGGTAGATGTCCTCGTACTTCTTCGGAGGATTCTCCGCGTAGCGGATCGTGCCGTCCGCCCGGCGATAGAACCACTCGGGATGCTCGCGGACCCACGGGTGATCCGGCGAGCACTGGATGGCCAGGTCGAGCGCGACGTCCATGTCGAGCGCGGCCGCCTCGCGGACGAACGCGTCGAAGTCGTCGAGCGTGCCGAGGGCGGGCTCGACGGCCATGTGGCCGCCGGCCTCGCTGCCGATGGCCCAGGGGCTGCCCGGGTCGCCGGGCCCGGCGCCCACGCGGTTGTTGGGGCCCTTCCGCTTGGAGTGGCCGATGGGATGAATCGGCGCCAGGTAGACGACGTCGAACCCCATGCGATGGAGCGCGGGCAGGCGGCGCGCGGCATCCCGGAACGTGCCGGGACGCGCCTTGTCCGTGGTCTGGGACCGCACGAAGAGCTCGTACCAGGCGCCGAACCGCGCGCGCGGCCGGTCGGCCACGATCGCGAGTTCCGGCTCGAAGTGGCCCTCGTCTTCCCGAGGCCCGAGCCGCGCCATCAGCGCCAGCGCCTCGTCCGACGCGGCGATGGCGAGCATCCCTTCCGGATCGCCGGAGAGCGCCCGGAGCGTCGAGAGCAGCATGGTCGCCGCGTGGCCATCGGCCCCGGTAGCCGTGCCGGCGGCTCGCGCGACCATGGCCAGGCCCTCGGCGATCTCGCTCGCCACGTCGGGCTGGGCCGCGGCCACGCGCTTGCGCAGCTCCTCGACCCACGACGCGTAGTGATCGGTCCAGCCCGCGACCGTGAACCGGTAGCGGCCGACCGCGTCGAGCGGGATCTCGCCGCGCCAGCGATCGATGCCCGGCTCGATCAGGTCCATCGGCACCTCGCGCATTGGCGTGCCGGGGCCTCGGTAGCGCACGACCGCGCGGAGCCGCTCGTGGCCGTGCCGGAAGACGCGCGCTTCAACCGGGCACGGCTCGCCGGCCACGGCCTTCACCGGGAAGCGGCCGCCGTCCACGGACGGCGTCACCGCCTCCACGACGATCTGCTCGTAGGGTCGCTCGTCGTTCATCGTGTCTCCAGCGGCGCACGCCGCGCCGGGGCGTTCGCGGCGGAATGGGGGCGATAGCGAGACGAACGGATGAAGGGGTCGCGCATGAGATCGATGCGCCGGGCGGCGCTCGATAGCGACAGTACCGCGTCAGGCACGTGCCTTTCAATCAGAACCCTCTCACTCCGGCTCGTCCGTGCGCGGACGCGGCAGGGCAGCGGGTGAATCTCTCCTCGAACCTCGCCACGGCCTACCAGACACCGACCACCGTGCAGCTGTCGAACCGCCCGTCAGACGAGGGCGGCTTCAACGAGGATCTGGGCCCCGAAGATCTACGGAGCTTCGAAGTCGGCGCCCGCGGCAGCATCGCGGACTGGCGCGTGCGTTTCGAGGTGGCCGGCTACTTCTCGACCATCGACGGCGCCCTGGTGCGCTTCCAGCGCGCCGACGCGCAGGCCTACACGCAGAGGGCGGATCAGCCGCTGGCGGGCGGCGACGCGGTCATCGCCTTCGCGCTACCATGAGTCGGATTCCTCGAGGAACGCGTCTCACACCATGGTGACAACCCGCACAGCCGCCGCCCTGCCCGCCCGCCCACGCGTCCGCGGCGTGGGAGAGCGCCTGCGCCGCCTGATCCGCTATCGGCTGGTGGTGCCGATGCTGCGCAGCCGCCACGCGCCCCAGCACACCGCGCGCGGGATCGGCATGGGGGTCTTCTGGGGCCTGACGCCGACGGTGGGCTTCCAGACGCCGCTCATGCTGGTGGTCTGGGCGGGGGCGCGATCCATCTTCGGGTGGCACTCCAGCCTGGTGCAGACGGCGGCGTGGGCCTGGGTGAACAACCCGCTCACCATCGTGCCGCTGTACTACCTCTATTACGTGACGGGCCAGGTGCTGCTGGGCCGATGGGGCGACATGGCCGGCTATGCGGCGTTCGCCGGCGTGTGGTCGACGGCCATGGATAGCCGCATGCCGCTGCTCGAGCGCGCGATGACGGCCTGGGGCGTCCTGGGGTGGCCGACGCTCGTCGGGTGCGTGCCGTGGGCGGTGGCGGGGTCGCTCGTCGGCTACCGCTGGTCGCTCGCGTTCCTGCGACGGCGCGAGGAGAATCGGCGGGCCCGGCGGGCGGCGATCGCGTCATGAGTGATGGGTGCCGGCTGCTCGGTGGAAACCAGGGACGGTGACCGGGACGCAGTGCGACGGACTGGAGCCGGCGGTCGGACTTGAACCGACGACCTGCTGATTACGAATCAGCTGCTCTACCAACTGAGCTACGCCGGCCGGCTGGGAGGTGCGCCCGAAAGGCGCGAACCCCGTATGTTAGCACGGCCGCACGCCCTGGCGGCAAGCCCTCCGCCTTGGCGAGGCCCAGGCTCTGGATCACGGCCCATCTGCGCACCTGGGGCTGTTCCTCCTCTCTGCGGCATCTGCGGCCTGTCCGTGTTGAACTGCAGCCCCATCGGCTGTACCATCGAGTGTTTACGGGGGCCATCACCGGCGGTCCCCTTGCGCCCGACGCTCCATGCAGCCCGTTCCCTTCGATCGCTCGGCCATCGTCGTCCGCGGCGCGCGTACGCACAACCTCAAGAACGTCAGCCTCTCACTGCCGGTGGGGAAGCTCATCGTCATCACCGGCGTCAGCGGGTCCGGCAAGTCGTCGCTCGCGTTCGACACCCTTTACGCCGAAGGGCAGCGCCGCTACGTCGAGTCGCTCTCCGCCTACGCCCGGCAGTTCCTCGAGCGGATGGAGAAGCCCGACGTCGACGGCATCGACAACCTCTGCCCGTCCATCGCCATCCGCCAGAAGAACGCCGTCCGCAATCCGCGCTCCACCGTCGGCACGGTCACCGAGATCCACGACTACATGCGCCTGCTCTTCGCGCGGGTGGGCAAGACCATCTGCCGCCAGTGCGGCCAGGAAGTCGTCCGCGAGACCGCCGAGGTCGTCAGCGATCGCCTGCTGAGCCTCCCCGAAGGCACGCGCCTCCTGCTCGGCTACGACCTGCCCCTGATGGACTTCCGCGACGCCCCACCCGACGATGCGGGCGAGCTGGCCGAGGGCGACCTGGACCTGCCCGACGCGGACGTCCCGGTTGATCCATCTGCCTCATCTGCGCCATCTGCGGCTGCGTCGTCTGCGTCATCCGCGGCCCTCGAAGCGCTTCGGCGTAAGGGCTTTGGCCGCCTCCTCGTCGACAGCCAGGCCGTGGCCTTCGACGACCTTCCACCCGACGCGCTCAAGGGGCGATCCTCGGTGGGCGTCGTCGTGGACCGCCTCCGCGTCGAGGGCGATCTGCGTTCGCGGATGACCGACTCCATCGAGATCGCCTACCAGGAAGGCGGGGGTGCCGCGTGGGCGGTGGAACTGCCCGCGGCCGGCGGCGAGCCCCGCCGCCACGAGTTCTCCGAGCGGTTCGAGTGCCGGGCCTGCGGCATCACCTACGAGGACCCGCAGCCGCGACTCTTCTCGTTCAACAATCCCTTCGGCGCGTGCCCCACGTGCCATGGGTTCGGCAACGTCATCGAGCTGGACCTGGACCTGGTCGTGCCCGATCAGGCCAAGGCCCTCAACCAGGGCGCCATCGAGCCGTGGACCAAGCCTCACTACCGCGCGAACGTGGCCGAGCTGAAGCGCGTCGCCAAGCAGCGTGGCATCCGGCTGGACATCCCGTGGAAGGACCTGTCCGACGAGGAGCGGCGGACGGTCATCGAGGGTGACGGCGACGACTACGGGGGCATCCGCGGCTTCTTCCAGTGGCTCGAGCGGAAGAAGTACAAGGTGCACGTCCGCGTGTTCCTGAGCCGGTACCGCGGCTACCTGACGTGTCCCGACTGCGGTGGCGCGCGCCTGCGCCGCGAGGCCCGCGACGTGCGCGTCGGTGGACTGTCCATCGACAAGGTGTCGGCCCTCACCGTGCGCGAGGCCGAGCGGTTCTTCGACGCGCTGCGGCTCTCCGAGAAGGACGCCGCGATCGTCGACAAGGTGTTGAACGAGATCCGGCGGCGCCTGGGCTTCCTGCGCGACGTCGGGCTCGACTACCTCACGCTGGATCGCCTGTCGTCCACGCTGTCGGGCGGTGAGGCACAGCGCATCAACCTGGCCACCTCGCTCGGTTCCGCGCTCGTCGGCACGCTCTACGTGCTGGACGAGCCGTCCATCGGGCTCCACACGCGCGACAACCAGCGGCTCATCGCGATCCTCCGCCAGCTCCGGGACCAGGGGAACACAGTGCTCGTCGTCGAGCACGACGCCGACATGATCGCCGTCGCGGATCACCTGGTGGACATGGGCCTCGGCGCGGGGGAGCACGGCGGGCGCGTCGTCTACGCCGGCACGCTGGAGGGCATGGCCCGGGAGCCGCGCTCGCTCACCGCGAAGTACTGGCGGGGGGAGCTCTCGATCCCCGTGCCGGTGACGCGCCGCAAGGGCATCCCGCAGCGTATCCGGCTGATCGGCGCGCGTGAGCACAACCTGAAGGGCGTGAACGTCGAGATCCCGCTCAACGCGCTCTCCTGCATCACCGGCGTGAGCGGTTCCGGCAAGTCCACGCTCGTGCACGACGTGCTCTACGCCGCGCTGAAGCGCGCCAAGGGCGACTGGGACCGCAAGGTGGGCGCGCACGATCGGCTGGACGGGCACGAGTTCGTGACCGACGTCGTGCTCGTGGATCAGACGCCCATCGGCCGCACCCCGCGCTCGAACGCCGTCACCTATCTCAAGGCCTTCGATCCCATCCGCGAGCTGCTGGCCGCCACCAGGGATGCCGCGGCGCGCGGGCTCACCGCCAGCCACTTCTCGTTCAACGTCCCCGGCGGTCGCTGCGAGGCGTGCCAGGGCGAGGGCGAGGTGAAGGTCGAGATGCAGTTCCTGGCCGACGTGTTCGTCCCCTGTGAGCAGTGCGAGGGGCGCCGCTTCAAGTCGCAGGTGCTCGAGGCGCGGTATCGGGGGAAGAACGTCACTGACATCCTGGACATGACCGTGCGCGAAGCGCTGGCCTTCTTCGCCAACACGCCAAAGGTGCTCCGCCGCCTGCAGGTGCTGGACGAGATTGGCCTCGGGTACCTGCGCCTGGGCCAGCCGGCCACGACGCTCTCGGGCGGCGAGGCGCAGCGCATCAAGATCGCGGCGCACCTGGCATCGCACGCCGGCGAGCGCCTGCTCTACATTCTCGACGAGCCCACGACGGGCCTGCACTTCGACGACATCGCCAAGCTGCTGGCCGCCTTCCGCAAGCTGCTCGAGGCCGGGCACACGCTGGCGGTGATCGAGCACAACCTGGACGTCATCAAGACCGCCGACTGGATCATCGACCTCGGCCCCGAGGGCGGCGAGCAGGGCGGGGAAGTCATCGCGATGGGCACGCCCGAACAGGTCGCGTACGTCGAAGGCTCCCACACGGGGCGATACCTGCGCCAGGTCCTGTCGTCCGGGAAGCTCCTGCAGACGGTGCCGATGTGAAGAGGCTTGCGGCCCTCGTGCTAATCGTGGCGCTGGGCACGCCGGTGCTCGACGCGCAGGCGCCCGACGGGAACGCCATCCTGCGGGCCGCGGGCGTGGAGGTTCCGCGCGGCGGTGCCGCGGCCGCCTTCGACGCCGGCCTCACCGGTCCGGCGCCGGTGCCTCCTGGCGCTTTTGCGACGCTCATCGTCGGCATGGGCCCCGTGGGGAATGCCGCGCGGGTGCGGAACGCCTTTGCCTTTGGCGTGCTGGCCGGTCGATCGGCGCGCCATGTGCCACCGGCCGAGCTGGCCGGTGCAGGGGTGGCCCTGGTCCAGATGCTGGCCTCGGAGCACCGGCCTTCGCGCGTGACCGCCTGCCGCGTGGCAGGCCGCGTGTTCGCGGCTCCCATCGACGGTCTGCCGCCGCCGATGAGGCCAGCCGGTCTGCTCGAGGGGGTGTTCAACCTCTTCAACTCGGGTAACGAGGCCGAACAGCTGGCGGCCATGGAGGCCATCGGGCTGCTGCGCGAAACGGCTGCGGTGCCCGCCCTCGTCGAGCGCTTCGACCGCACGAGGGCGCGCGACCGGCGCGCGGCCGGTGCCGCGATCGAGGCCCTCGCACGCATCGGTGATCCGCAGGCGGCCGACCTCGTCCGATCGCTCACCCGGGACGCCTGGGGCGATCGCGACGATGCCGCCGGCCTGGCGGCGGCCTTCGCCCGGGAGAAGTACTTGCGAGATGGGTCGGTGAAGCGGCTGCAGGAGGCTGCCTCGCATCGCGCGCTGGGCCCGCGCGCCCGGGCCTATCTCGCCGAGCTCGGCGTGCCCGTGCCGTGACCCTCCCGCAGCGCTTCTACGCTCGCCCCACGCTCGAGGTCGCGCGCGACCTGCTCGGCAAGGTCCTCGTGCATCGCGCCCCTGACGGGGTCACCTCCGGCGTCATCGTCGAGGTGGAGGCGTATATCGGCGAGGACGACCCGGCGTGCCACGCGGCCGCCGGGCCCACGACGCGCAACGCCCCCCTCTACGGCGAGCCGGGCAGGGTGTATGTCTATCTCAACTACGGCCTGCACCACCTGGTGAACGCGGTGACCGAGCGCGAAGGGTTCCCCGCTGCCGTGCTCATCCGGGCCCTCGAGCCGATGGAGGGTCTGGAACTGATGCAGCGGCGGCGCCGGCGAATGCCATGGCGGACGGGGAAGCCGGCCGTCGACGCGGCCCAGCTCTGTCGAGGTCCCGGCAACCTGTCCGCGGCCATGGGCATCGACCTCGGACTCAACACGCGCGCGCTCTTCAGGCGGCCGCTGACGATCGAAGATCGTGGCGTCGGCGTCGGAGCCGTCACCTGGGGACCGCGGGTCGGCATCACCCGCGGCGTGGAACACGCGTGGCGATGCTGGGTGGAAGCGAATCCCTGCGTCTCGCGCGTCAGTTCCCCGGCTGCCCGGCCGTGAGGGCCAGCACCGGAGCCGCCTGGGCGGCTGGACCGCTGGCAGGCATTCCGGCGGTCGCCCACAGCATGGCGTAGAGCGCCACCGTCATCCCCACGGCCCACGCCAACGCCCTGCGTGTCACGCGCGCTTCGATTGTCTGCATCTCCTGCCTCGACAGAGGGCCGCACGGCGGGAGGCGCGGTGCGCCGTGGGCCTCTGGTTGTGTGAGACTGGACGGACGCGGCGAAAGTTTGCCCGCGGGTGGGAAAAAACCGTGGCAACCACGGGAAGGCGCGGGCTGGCCCCGGATACCGGGCGTTCGTCCCGCAAGTCACCCCTGCTGCGCAGGCGATGCAGGGGCCCTCATCGTCACTTCAACCTGTTGCACGGGAATGCGCAGGCCCTCCGCGTCGAAGGCCTTCTTCACCCGCCGGCGCAGTTCGCGGCCCACTCCCCACTGGCTGAGGGGCGCCGTCTTGATCCGGAAGCGCAGGGAGACGGCGGACGCGCCGAAGTCGTCCACCCCCATGACCTCGAGCGGCTCCAGGATGTGGGGCCCCCAGGCCGGGTCGCCCTGCATCTCCGCGGCGGCGGCTCGCACCACCTCGATGGCCGTGTCCACGTCGTCGCCGTAGTCGATGCCGATGTCGAGGACGTAGTACGAGAAATCCTTACTGCGATTGGCGAGCGTCTTCACCTCGCCGTTGGGGAACACGTGGACCGTGCCTTCCAGGTCCCGCAGCACGATGGTCCTCAGGTTGATCTGCTCGACGGTGCCGCCGGTGCCGTTGACGATGGCCACGTCGCCGACGCGCACCTGATCCTCGATGATCAGGAAGAAGCCGGAGATGACGTCCTTCACCAGCGTCTGCGCGCCGAAGCCCACGGCGAGGCCGAGGATGCCGGCGCCGGTCAGGACGGGGGTGATGTCCACGTCCAGCGCCCGAAGCACCATGAGCAGCGCCGCCATCCAGATGATGGCCGAGAGGAAGCGGCTGAACGTGCGCCCGATGGTCTGGGCGCGCCTGCGCCGCTCGGTGTCCGCCACGCTGCCGCCGGCGGCCATCTCGTGCTCCGCCCGCGCGATGGTGGACCGCGACAGGCGCGCCGCCGCCAGGGCCAGCAGGACGATGATGCCGATCCTGAGTCCCGTGCGCGCCACCCATTCGCCCACGCGCTCGCCGCGCAATTCCACGGGGAGCGACACGCCGACGAGCGCCAGGGCAGGGAATGCGAGGGCGATGAAGGCGATGACGAACGCGAGCAGGCGGACGAGGCGCACTGGCGCTTTCGGTATCGGGCCGGCCGGGGTAGCCTGCCCCTCGATGGAAGCGAGCAGCCGCCGCATGACGCCGCCCGCGATGAGCGCCAGCGCGCCGGCCAGGATGGCGGCAAAGGCCAGCGCCGCGGTGATCTCGAGGCTGTTGGCGGGCACCGTGGGGGAGGCGGCCTGCTGCATGGGGCGGGCTGGCCGCGTCAGCGGCGGCGCGCGGCCCTGGACTGCTGCCGTTCCACCGGGACGCGGACCGTGCTCGTCGTCCCGTCGCGCATCACCGCGATCCGCGCGGTGCTGCCGATGGCCGTGTCGGCGACGGTGCGCACGAACTGCGACGGACTGGCGATGGCCTGCCCGTTGACGGCCTTGATGATGTCGCCCGGGCGCAGCCCGGCCTCGTAGGCCGCCGAGCCCCTGGTCATCTGCGTGATGACCACGCCATCGGTGTCCGGCGCACGGAGCTCCTCGGCCAGCCGCGTCGTGAGCGGCGAGACCTCGACATAGCCGATCGACCCGCGCCGCACCTCCCCGTACTGCTTCAGGTCGTCCACGACGCGCCGCACCAGGTTGCTGGGCACGGCGAAGCCGATTCCCTGGTAGCCGCCGCTCTGCGAGAAGATGGCGGTGTTGATGCCGACGAGCTCGCCGCGGCTGTTGATGAGCGCCCCGCCGGAGTTCCCCGGGTTGATGGCGGCGTCGGTCTGGATGAAGTCCTCGTAGGTGGCGATGCCCACACCTGCGCGGCCGAGCGCGCTCACCACGCCGAGCGTGACCGTCTGGTTCAGCGAGAACGGATTGCCGATGGCCATCACCCACTCGGCCACCTTCAGCTTCGAGGAATCCCCCCAGGGCACTACCGGCAGATTCGTGGCGTCCACCTTCAGCAGTGCCAGGTCCGTCCACGAGTCCACGCCGACGACCTTCGCGCGCAACTCGCGGCGGTCCCCGATGGCGACCGTGACCTCGGCGTTGTTTTCGCCGATGACATGGTTGTTGGTGACGACGTAACCGTCGGTGGAGACCACGACGCCCGAGCCCAGGCTCGACTCGTAGCGGTTGCCGTACCCGAACATGTCGCCCGGATCGCCGCCGAAGAAATACTGGAAGAAGGGGTCGTTGGCGAACGGCGAGGCCCGCCGTCGCACGACCTGGACGGCAGAGATGTTGGTGACCGCTTCCAGGGTGCGCTCGGCTACGCCCGTGAAGTCCGGCGCGCCCGCCATGGGCACGGCCACCGGCGTCGTGCGCTGCGCGGCGGGCTCGGGCGCAGCGACCCCCCCGGCCGCGGGCGCCTCCACCGGCAGGCCCATCAGGTTGTCGCGCTCGGCCACGCGGGCCGAGAGGGCGAGGCCCGTGACGAGGCCCGTCGCCACCAGCAGTACGGACAACAGGAACCGCTTCACCATCGGCATGCCCCTCGGGGCTAGGACACGTCCACCCGGCGCGGACCGGGTTCGGCACTCTTGGGGACGACGACGGTCAGGATGCCGTCGGCCAGGTCGGCCGAGATGCGCTCGGCATCGACGGTGGGCGGGAGGACAAAGGTGCGCGAGAACTCGCCGTGGCCGCGTTCCACCTGGTGATAGTGCTCGCAGGCGATGCGCGCGTCGCGCCGGCCCTGCAGCGTGAGGCGCCCGTCGCGCACGTCCACGCGAATCTGCTCGCGGGTCAGCCCGGGCAGTTCGGCCGTGATGATGAACGACTCGGCGGTCTCGCAGAGATCCACCGCCGGGGCCCAGCCATGCGAACCGGCGGCCGTCAGCCGATCGATCCGATGCTGGATGGCGATTAGATCCCGGAACGGGTCCCAGCGCGCAAACGCCACAACACCGCATCGTAGCATGGCGCTGCCGGGACCGAGGCCCCCGGCGCTGCGGGGGGCTCGCCGCACGGCTTCGCCGGGACTTCAGTCCCGGCGGCGGGTCCCGCGTGGTACAATTCACAGGTTCTACTCACCATCCCGAAAGGCACCATGGCCGATACGCTCCTTGCGACGCAGCTCCGGAAGGGCATGATCATCAAGCTCGACAACGAGCTGTACCGGATTCACGACCGCCAGCACGTCACGCCCGGCAATCTCCGCGGGTTCGTCCGCCTGAAGATGCGCAACCTGCGCAACCAGAGCATGTCCGAGCACAAGGCACGCTCGGAAGACGTCATCGAACGGGCCACGCTCGACGAGAAGGAGATGCAGTACCTCTACGCCGATGGTGACGGGTACCACTTCATGGACACGGAGACCTACGAGCAGATCCACCTCTCGGAGGAGGCGCTCGGGGAGGGCGTGGGCTTCCTGAAGCCCGAGATGACCATCCGCGTGGAGTTCTATGGCGAGGAGCCGGTCGGCATCGAGCTGCCGCAGACCGTGGACCTGAAGGTGGTCGAGACGGTGCCGGCCATCAAGGGCGCCACGGCCACGAACCAGCTCAAGCCCGCGAAGCTCGAGACCGGGGTCACCGTCCAGGTGCCGCCCTTCATCGGCGAGGGCGACCGCATCCGGGTGAACACCGAGACCGGCGAGTACCTCGCGCGCGCCTAGATCCGTCACCGGGAGGGGAACCTCCCTATAATCGATCCATGGACGTCGTGCGCACCCCGGCGGCGGGCTGGATCGAGGTGATCGTCGGCAGCATGTTCAGCGGGAAGAGCGAAGAGCTCATCCGCCGGCTGCGCCGGGCCCAGATCGCCCGGCAGCGGGTGCAAATCTTCAAGCCGGCCGTGGACACCCGCTTCGCCGACGATCACATCGTCTCGCACAGCGAGCTGCGCATTCCGTCCGACAGCGCCGTCACCGCGGCCGAGCTGCTGGCGAAGGTCCGCTCCGACACCGAGGTCATCGGCATCGACGAGGGCCAGTTCTTCGATGCCGAGCTGCCCGTGGCGGCCACCGTCCTGGCCGGGCGGGGCATGCGCGTCATCGTCGCCGGGCTGGACCAGGACTATCTCGGCAAGCCCTTCGAGCCCATGCCGCAGCTGCTGGCCATCGCCGAGTACATCACCAAGACTCGGGCCATCTGCATGGTGTGCGGCAACCCGGCCAACCACACGCAGCGCCTGGTGGGGAACCGGGCCCGCGTGCTGCTGGGGGCATCCGGCACGTACGAGGCGCGCTGCCGGCGATGCTTCGATCCGACCCTGGCCGAAACCGAGGAGCAGAAACAGAAGGACGCCGCCGCGCGCGCCAGCGCGGAAGGGGCCGGCACGGAGCGCCGATGACCCTTCCGGAGCTGGCACGGGCGCTGGAGGCCAGCCTCCTCGCGCTCGGCGTGCTGTTCCTGGCCGTCAACCTGCGGGTCGGCCGCGAGATCTGGCGCTGGTGGCGCCGCCGGGCCGGCGCCGTCCTCGTCTGGGCGGCCCCCCGGCCGCCGTACTACGCCCTCAATCTCGCCATCGGCGTGATGCTGGGCCTCCTGCTCTTCACCTCGGTATTCCTGATTCCCCGTCCGGCGGCGTCGGTGTTCGGCGAGGCCATGATGTTCCTGTACTACGGCTACCTGCTGCCCATCTCCACCCGCATCGCGCGCGGGCTGTACACCGACGGTGTCTGGACGGATTCGGGGTTCATGGCCTACGCCGACATCGGCGGGCTCTCGTGGAAGGACGGGGCGGGCGCGACGCTCGTCCTGGCTTCCCGGTCGCGCGCCTTCGCGCGCACCCTGTCCGTCCCGGGCCCGCGCCTTGGCGAAGTGCGCCGGCTGCTCCGCGAGAAGATCGGGGAGCACGCCATCGAGCTCGAGGGCGGCCCGGGGATCCACCTGGGCGATCGCGATACCCGGGAAAGCGTCTGAGCCCCTCGCACCGGGTCGGACGGTGTCCCCTGCAGGCACGGCCCACTCGGGCCGATAGGAGGAAGCGATGGCGGCACGTCCCACGTGGAAGGGATACCTCAAGGTCAGCCTCGTCACGATTCCCGTGCGGGTCTATCCCGCCACCGAGTCCAGCGCCACGCTCTCCTTCAACCAGCTCCACGCCGAGTGCCAGACGAAGATCCAGCAGAAGAAGTGGTGCCCGAAGTGTGATCGCGAGATCACCTCGGCCGAGGTGGTGAAGGGGTACGAGTTCGAGAAGGGCCGCTGGGTGGTTGTGGAGGAGGGGGACTTCCAGAAGGTGCGGACCGAGTCCACCAAGGTCATCAACCTCGTGCAGTTCACCGACGTCGAGGCCATCGACCCGATGTACGTGGACAAGGCCTACTACCTGGCGCCGGAGGGGCCCTTGGCGGCGGATGCTTACGCCGTGATGCGGGACGGTATGACCGGGAAGGCCGGCATCGGCAAGGTGGCCATCAACAACCGCGAGTACCTCGTGGCGGTCCGCCCGCACAGGCAGGGCCTGGTGATGTACACGCTGCACCACGCCGCCGAGATCCGGACCATTGACCAGATTGACGAGCTGCGCGAGGTGCGGGGCAAGGTGAACCCCGCCGAGATGAAGCTCGCCCAGCAGGTCATCGAGAGCATCGAGGGCGAGCTGAACCTCGCCGACTACACCGACGAATACCAGAAGGGCCTGCGGGCCATCATCGAGGCCAAGGTGGCCGGAGAAGAGGTGACCGCGCCGGCCGAGGCCGCGCCGCCGAAGGTGGTGGATTTGATGGAAGCGCTTCGCAAGAGCCTCGATCAGGTGAGCGGGGGCAAGAAGAAGGCGGCCAAGGTGGCCGCCGCGGGCCGCAGCGCCCCGAAGAAACGGAAGGCATCGTGACCGATCGGCGCACGCGCCTCCGCCGCAAGGCGGTCTGGGGCAGCTAGGCGCCCGCGCTCCGGCGCGGGCGTGTCAGCCCCCCAGGAACAGTCCCGCCAGCCCCAGCCCGCTGGCCGTGGGATCCCGCAGCCAGTCCGGCGGCACCAGCCACGTGAACGCGAGGATCGCCATCACCCACAGGTCGTAGGGCAGCGTGGCCCGATCGTCACGCCAGAAGAAGAACCGCCAGAACCAGCCGGTGGCGCCCTCGGTCGAGGGCATCGGCCGCTGCTCCAGCTCCAGGTACGTGTAGTAGATGCGGTTGGCCACCGTCACGACCGACAGCGACAGGATCACCCACAGCACGCCCGCCATCCGGTCGGTGAACGCCCCGATCATGAAGAGGACGATGCGCTCGGGGCGCTCCATGAACCCGACCTTGCACTTCGCGATGAGCGACTCCGCCCTGGCGCGTGCGTAGCTGGTCATGATGGAGAAGATGAGCGCAAGCGTGGCGATGAGGACGTAGTCCTTGCGCCCCAGGTCGGCGTACAGCCAGATGAGGCCCGCGAAGAGCGCCAGGTCCGAGAAGCGGTCCAGCGTGGAGTCCCAGAACGCGCCGAACAGCGACTGCTTGCCGGTGATGTGCGCCACCTTCCCGTCGATGAAGTCGAAGATGTTGGCAACGATCATGATGACCCCGGCGGCGATGAAGCGATCCGTCGCCAGCGCCCACGCGGCCACCGCGTTGACGATCACGCCGATGAGCGTGAGGACGTTCGGGTGGATGCCGAGCGCCACCGAGGTGTTGATGATGGCGCGCAGCGGGAACATGCAGGCGGCGCCGATGGCGCCCGTGAAGGTCATAATGGAAGTCGGCCTAAAGCCTAGCCGATGCCCATCCACGATCTCAAGGAACAGATCCAGCGGCTGCCCGAGCAGCCCGGGGTCTACCTGTACGTCAACCGGGCGGGCGAGACCATCTACGTGGGCAAGGCGCGGAGCCTGCGCGACCGCGTGCGGAGCTATCTCGGGGCCTCTGGCAGCAACCCGAAGACGGACGCCCTGCTCGATGAGATCGCGGCCGTCGACGTCATTGTCACCGACTCGGTGGTGGAGGCGCTGGCGCTCGAGAACCACCTGATCAAGCAGCGCGCGCCGCGCTACAACATCCTGCTGCGCGACGACAAGAACTACCCCTACCTGCAGCTCACGACGGGCGAGGCGTTCCCGCGGGTGCTGGTGGCGCGCGCGGTGGAGCGCGACGGGCACGTCTACGCCGGGCCGTTCCTGCCCGCCAGACTCGCGCGCCGCACGATGGGGCTGACGCACCGGCTGTTCGGGATCCGCTCGTGCAACGAAGTCATTACCGGGCAGCGCGGGCGGCCGTGCCTGGAGCACGACATCAAGCGGTGCCTGGCGCCCTGCGTTGCGTCCCTCTGCAGCCCGGAGCGCTACGCCCAGGCCGTGGCCGACACGCGGCTATTCCTCGAGGGCCGCAATCAGGAGCTGGCCGACACCCTGCACGCGCGGATGATGGATGCCGCCGCCCACGAGCGATTCGAGGAGGCGGCCGCGCTGCGCGATGCCTTGCGTACCGTTCGTGCCGTCCAGGAGCGACAGCAGAAGATGGCCTCGCCGGCGCTCGGGGACCGCGACGTCTTCGGCGTGAAGGTGGGGCCGAGCGGCGCCGTCGTGCAGGTCTTCCAGGTCCGCGGCGGCCGCGTGGTCGAGCGCGTCGAGTTCGCCGCGGAGGCCGGCACGGACACCGGCCGCGACGGCGACGTCGTGGAGGCGGCCGTGCAGCAGTTCTATGCGGATCAGGTGCCGCCCCCCGACGTGCACGTCCCGGTGCTCCCAGAGGAGGCCGGGGCGCTCGAGAGCTGGCTCGGCGAGCGCGCGGGCCGCAGAGTCCGGCTCGGCGTGCCGCAGCGGGGAGACAAGCGCGGCCTCCTCGACCTCGCTCGACGGAACGCGGAATTCACGTACCGCTCCCGCTTCGACGCCGGAGTCACCGCCCACTACGAGGCGCTGGAACTGCTGCAGGCCGCCCTGCGCCTGCCCGAGCTGCCCCGCCGCATCGAGTGCTTCGACATCTCCACGATCCAGGGGAGCGAGACCGTCGCCTCGATGGTCGTGTGCGAGGACGGGCGGATGAAGCGGGGGGACTATCGGAAGTTCCGTGTCGGGAGCCGGGAGCCGGGAACCGGGAACCGGCCGGCTCCCCGTTCCCCGATCCCGGATTCCGTCAGGTTCCTCGACGACTTCGCCGCGATGGAGCAAGTCGTCCGGCGGCGCTACGCGAAGCTGCTCGAAGCCGGTGGGCCGTTTCCCGACATCATCCTCATCGATGGGGGGAAGGGGCAGCTCACCGCCGCCTACGCTGCGCTCGAGAGCGTGGGCCTGTCGAACCTGGTCGCGATCGGCCTCGCCAAGAAGGAGGAGCTAATCTTCACCCGGGACCACGACCAGCCCCTCGCACTGGATCCCCACGGCCCCGCCCTGCGCCTGCTGCAGCGGATTCGCGACGAGGCACACCGGTTCGCCGTGACGTTCCACCGCCAGGCGCGCGCCATGCGCGACCTGCGGTCGGCGCTGGACGACATTCCCGGCGTCGGCCCGCGGCGCCGCAAGGCGCTCCTCATCCGGTTCGGGAGTGTCGCCGGCGTCCGCCGCGCCACGCGCGAGGAGCTCACCGCCGTCGTCGGCGGGAAGGCGGCCGACGCCGTCGTGGCCCATTTCGCCCGTACCTGACCCGCGCCCGCACCCGACGGTGATAAACTCAAACGTTCTTGGCTGGCCTCGATTTCACAGAGATCTTCGTCCTCATGGCCGTCCTCATCGGATCGCTCTCGGTCCACGAGGCCGCGCACGCGTGGGCGGCCAACAGCCTGGGGGATCCCACTGCCCGCCGGCTGGGGCGGCTGTCGCTGAACCCGTCGGTTCACGTGGACGTGATTGGGACCCTGCTCTTTCCGCTCATGGCCATCTCGACGGGCTTTCCGCTCATCGGGTGGGCGAAGCCGGTCCCCGTGGACTTCCGGCACTTGCCGCACCCCCGGCGCGACTTCGCGGTCATCGCTGCGGCCGGGCCGGCCAGCAACATCGTCCTGGCCGTGCTCGGTGCCGCGGCCTTCGGGGCCATCGATGGCCAGAGCGGCCTCCTGAACGGCAGCCTTCTGGCCGGCGCCGTGCGGGCCTTCGTGGTGTTGAACGTGCTGCTGGCCGTGTTCAACATGATCCCGGTGCCGCCGCTCGACGGTGGCAACGTGTTGATGGGCCTGCTTCCCGCCGCCGGCGCCCGGTTGGTCGATCGCGCCAGGCCGTACGGGTTCCTGCTCCTCTATGCGCTGATGCTCACGGGCGTGCTCTCCGCCATCATGCGGCCCGTGCAGCGCCTCGTCCTGGGTTGGCTGCTGTGACTGAACGGCAACGCGTGGTGTCGGGCATGCGCCCGACGGGTAGACTTCATCTCGGCCACCTGGTCGGCGCGCTGCACAACTGGGAGAGGCTGCAGTCGGTCTACGACTGCTTCTATTTCGTCGCCGACTGGCACGCGCTCACCAGCCACTACGCGGACACGGGCGACATCGTCGAGAACGCGCTCGACAACGTGGCCGACTGGATTGGCGCCGGCCTCGATCCCGAGAAGAGCGTCTTCTTCGTCCAGTCGATGGTGCCGGAGCACGCGGAGCTGTACCTGCTGCTGCAGATGGTCACGCCCATCCCGTGGCTCGAGCGCGTGCCCACCTACAAGGAGCAGATGGAGCAGCTCGCCGAGAAGGACCTCTCGAGTATCGGTTTTCTCGGCTACCCGCTGCTGCAGACGGCCGACGTCGTCATCTACGGCGCGCACTGGGTGCCCGTTGGTGAAGACCAGGTACCGCACCTCGAGCTCTCGCGCGAGGTCGTACGCCGCTTCAACAACTTCTATTTCCCGGTGCCCGAGGGGACGCCACCCCGCGGGCTGGTGGAGCCGCAGGCGCTGCTCACACCGGTGCCGCGCCTGCCCGGCCTCGACAACCGGAAGATGAGCAAGAGCTACCAGAACACCATCGACCTGTCGGACGATGCCGACACCGTGAAGGCCAAGGTTCGCCAGATGTACACGGACCCGAAGCGCGTGCGCGCCGACATCCCGGGGACCGTGGAGGGCAATCCCGTCTTCACCTATCACGACGCGTTCAACCCCAACCTCGGCGAAGTCGAGGACCTGAAGGCCCGCTACCGTGCCGGCAAGGTGGGAGACGTCGAGGTGAAGACGAAGCTCGCCTCGGCCGTGAACGCCATGCTGGACCCGATCCGCGAACGGCGGGCGGCCGCCCTGGCACGCCCGGGATACCTGCGCGAGGTGCTGGTCGAGGGGTCGAAGCGCGCCCGGCTCGTCGCCCTGGAGACGATGGATCAGGTGCGGGGCGCCATCAGGCTGAAGTACTAGGCCCATGAGCGACGAGCAGACAGGCGCGGGCGCGCCGGAAGAGGCGTTCGAGTCCCAGCTCGACGCCATCAGGATCAGGCTGCAGTCCTTCGAGGGGCCGCTCGATCTCCTCGTGCACCTGATCAAGAAGAACAAGGTGGATGTCTACGACATCCCGATCGCTCTCATCACGAAGCAGTACCTCGAGTACCTGGACCTGATGCAGGAACTGAACCTCGACATCGCCTCCGAGTTCCTGGTGATGTCGGCGACGCTGATCCACATCAAGAGCCGGATGCTGCTGCCGAGGCCCGAGACGGCTGCCGGCGACCTGACGGAGGAGGAGGACCCGCGCGACGCGCTGGTCCGGCGGCTGCTCGAGCACGAGCGGTTCAAGGCCGCCGCCGAGCTCCTGCACGAGCGGGAGACGATCCGGAGCGCCCAGTGGACGCGCCCGGACGCCCGTGTCGAGGCCATCGCCGGCGACGGGTACGAGCCCGAGCTCGAGGTGGATCTCTTCAGCCTCCTCTCGGCGTTCAAGGCCGTCCTGGAGCGCGCGCGCGAGCGCCCGCCCGTGCCGCTGCCGCCGGAGCAGATCTCCATCGAGGCGCGCATCGAGCAGATGCTCGAGCGGCTGTCCGAAACCGACGCCTGCGGCTTCGAGGATCTCTTCGACGACGCGGCGACCCGGGCGGACATGATCGTCACGTTCCTGGCGCTGCTGGAGATGATCCGGCTGAAACTGGTGCGGGTGTTCCAGGGCGCGCAGGGGGGGACCATCCGGATCTACAAGCGGGCGCGCCCGCAGGATGCGCCACACCCGATTCATGACCCCGAGGACGAGTTCAAGGCACACCACCGGGCGGCCGACCCCGCGCCGCCGGTGACAGACAAGGGCACACCGGAATGAGCGAGCACGAGGAGAACGCCAACGACGCCACGCCGGCCGGGACGCCGGCCGGTGCCGAGGCGGTCGTGGGCGAGACCGACGCGGTGGGGGAGGGCGCGAAGCCGCGCATGGATGTCGCGCAGCTGAAGGCCATCGTCGAGGCGCTCGTCTACGCATCGCCCGACCCGCTGACGCCGAAGTTGCTCGTCAAGCTGCTGGCGGACGAGCCGAAGGAAGACGTCCTGGCGGCCGTCGAGGCGCTGAAGCAGGACTACGAGAGCCGCCCAGGCCTGCACATGGCGGAGGTCGCGGGCGGCGTCCAGATCACCACGCGGCCCGAGCTGCACGACTGGGTGCGCCGGCTGTTCCACGAGCGCACCACGCAGAAGCTGTCGGTGGCGTCGCTCGAAACGCTCTCGGTGATCGCCTACAAGCAGCCCATCACACAGGCGGAGATCGGCGAGATTCGCGGCGTGAACACCTCGGGCGTGCTCGCCACCCTGCTCGAGCGGCACCTCATCAAGATCGTCGGGCGCAAGAACGTCATCGGCCGCCCGTTCCTCTACGGCACGACGAAGGAGTTCCTCATCCGCTTCGGCCTGAGGGACGTGAACGACCTGCCGAAGATCGAGGACGTGGCGCAGCAACTCGGCTTCGAGCCGCCGCCCGTGCTGATCGAGCGGGCGGTGCCCGAGGAGATGCTGCCGCTGGAGGAAGGCGGCGACGATCCCGCGAGCGACGAACGACCCTGACACGGGCTCGTCGCCGCGGGCCTCGCCGCTGCCGCGGCTCGGCGGGCGGCTTCGCCGCGCAGGAGCAAGGCCTCCACCCCACGCGCCCTCCGTGGCGCCTACCGATCGGAGCGAGGCCTCCTCGCTGCCGGCCGGCCCTTCAGCGCCGTCACCTCGGCGGCGGTCAGATCCCGCCACTCGCCCGGGCGCAGCCGGCCCAGCGTCAGCGGGCCCATGCGCACGCGCGTCAGCGAACGGACCGGGTGGCCCACCGCCTGGCACATCCGGCGCACCTGCCGGTTGCGGCCCTCGAAGAGGGTGACCGTGAGCTTCGTCGTGACGCCGTCGGACTTCACCGTCGGGCCCCGGCGCACGTCGGCGGCGCTGGTGCGGCGACCGTCGAGATAGACGCCGCGCCGCAGCTTCCCGACCGCGGCGTCGTCCGGCGCACCTGCGACGATGACCTCGTACACGCGCTCCACGTCGTGTCGCGGGTGCGTCAGCTGCTCGGCCAGCGCGCCGTCCGTGGTCATCAGCAGCAGGCCTTCGCTGTCGTAGTCCAGCCGCCCGACGGGGTAGATGTAGCCCACCTGCCGGCCCAGGAGATCAATCACCGTGGGACGGCCCTCCGGGTCGCTCCGCGTGGTCACGTAGCCGCGCGGCTTGTACAGGAGGATGTAGCGCTGGCGGACGTCGGTGCGGATGCGCCGGCCGTCCACGCGGATGGCGTCGCGCGCGGGGTCCGCCTTGCTGCCCAGTTCGCGCACGACGGCCCCGTTCACCGTGACGCGGCCCTCGAGGATCAACTGCTCCGAGGCGCGCCGCGATGCGATGCCGGCCGAGGACAGGAGCTTCTGGATCCGGACGCTGCCAGGCTCCACGTCACGCCCGTCGACCTTACGCTTCTCCCTTCTCACGTCGCGCTTCCTAGTTCGCGAGGACCTGACGCCAGAAGGACGCCAGCCGCCACGCCTCGGTGGCTGTGGGCGCGCGGTTCACCTCGGCGTGCGTGATGAGCTCGCTCAACAGGCCGGTGACAGGGACCCGCCCCTGCAGGTACTCGCCGAGCAGCACGGTCTCGATGGAGGGGATGACGTTGTCGTCCGAGCCGTGCAGCAGGTAGATGGGCGCCGACGGCGCCGCGGGCGCGCGTTCGGGCGAGAGCGCCGGCATGGCCGGATGGTCGGCCAGCGCGTCCACCACGGGGAGCAGCGTCGCGCCCAGTTCCTTCACCGCGCGGTCGTTCACCCAGCGCATGAGGCCCCGCGAGGGATCGGCCAACGTCTCCGCGTAGGCGCGCATCCGCGCGAACTCCACGGCCGCGCGCGGCTGGTCCACCAGGTCGAGCGACGAGGCCAGGAGGAAGCCCTCGATTCCCGCCATGAGCGGTCCGACCTGCTCCGGCGGCACCAGCCGCTCGGCCATGGTCAGCAGGACAACCGCGACGCCGTAGTCGTGCGGCGGATGCACCTCCACGTTCTCGGCGCCGGCCACGACGCGGCTGGCCCTGGCGGACGCCATGTCGCCCACGACCTCTCCGGAGCAGAGGTAGTGCATGACGCGCGCGAGGTTGCCATGGCCTCCGAACGACAGGAGAAACGCGACGCGATCCCGGATCCGCTCGCGCCCGGCCGCGACCACGGAGAGGCCGCCGGAGAAGCTGACCCCCAGTACCCCGACGCGGCCATCCGGGGCCAGTTCGCGCTGAGCGGAAGCCCAGTACACCGTGTCCTCGATCACGTCGGTCACCAGCGGCGTGATGCGGTAACGCTGCAGGTCCGGCGAGGCGACCGTCAGCACGCCGTAGCCGGTCTCCGCGAGATCCCGGGCCAGCCCGACCAGCCGCGCCTCGTCGATGCCGTCGCGATGCACGCCGGGGACGAGCACGACGGTGCGGGTGAAGCGGCTGGCCGGCCGGTACACGCGCGCCGGCACGTCGCCGTGCCGGGTGTGAACGATGGTGTCGGTGGGCGCCGCGACGCGGCTGGCCGTCCAGGCCGCCAGCGCCGCGGGGGCACCAGGAAGGTCCGCCGCGCGCGCGATGAACGCGGCGGCGCTCACATAGGGGCCGGCGGTGAACGTGCCTGCCGCCGCGACGACCGCCACGCCCAGCAGCCACCGCAGGGAACGGGGCACGTCCCGAATGTTACACTGGCCGGCTGGTGACACGACTCATCATCGCGATCGACGGGCCCTCCGGGGCGGGCAAGGGCACGCTGGCGCGCCGCCTGGCGCAGGCTCTGGGCTGTCGCCACGTGGACACCGGCGCCATGTACCGCGCCGTCGCCTGGAAGGCCCTGCAGGAAGGCCTGACGCTGGACAACGAGCCGGCGCTGGCTTTGCTGGCCGATCGCGCCGTCTTCGGCCAGGAGGCCGGGAACATCACGATCGACGGCCATGACGTGAGCCGCGCGATCCGCACGCCCGAGATGGACCAGTCGGCGGCACGCGTGGCGCGGCTGGCCGCGGTGCGCGCCGTGCTCGTGGCGCGCCAGCGCGCGATGGGGCAGGGGGGCGGCGTCGTGATGGAGGGCCGTGACATCGGCACGGTCGTGTTTCCCGGCGCCGATGTGAAGGTGTATCTCGACGCGTCAGCCGAGGAGCGCGCGCGCCGCCGTGCCGCCGACGATGCGCACACGGGCGGCCGCCAGGCGGGCGTGGACCGGCTCAGGAGCCAGATGGCGGCGCGCGACGAGAGCGACACGACGCGCGCCGTGGCGCCGTTGCAGATGGCCGCCGACGCCGTCTACCTGGATACGACGAGGCTCGACGCGGAGCAGGTGTTCGAGCGGGTGCTGCGGCTGGTGGAGGAGAGGAAGCGGGCGTCGTCCAGCGGTGATTGACGGGTGCCGATCGGGCGATTCATCGACGATCGGGCGATTGCACATCGGGGCATGGGATTGCGTGACGGCCCAACGCTCCAATCGCGCGCTCGTCAATGAATCGCTCAATCGCCAATCGGCAGCCATCGATGGACAGCCGGCGCTAGCGCTCCTCGAAGTCGTCCGACGAGCCCGGGTCGAGCTCCCAGCGGTGGCGGTCCCGCGCCGCGATCTCGTCGCCCCCCTGCAGTTCCTCGTCGTCCTCGTACTCGACGCCCAACGCGCGGCCGATTTCCTCGACCACGTCCTGATCCGGGGTGGGGTTGTCGCCGCCCGGTGCCTCGTCGCCAACGGCCTCGGCAGCGGCCCAGTCGGCGTCCACGTCACCGGCGGTGAGGGCGGGGCTCGACGAGGTGTGCTCGTGCAGCTTCTCCTCGAACTCCGCCCGGCCCGTGCGGGCCGCCGAGGCGGTGGCGCCCATGTCGAGGCTCGACGGGACGCCGTGGATGTCGGCCACGGTGCGCCGCGGCCGGTCGAGGTTCGCCTTCCGCGCGGCCGTCTTCACCCGTGCCGCGGCGGGCTTCGCTGCGGGCCTGGCGGCAGCGCCTGGTGTCGACGCGGCCGGCTTGGCCGCCTGGCTGGCCATCGGCTTGGCGGCCGACCTGGCCTTGGGCTTGGTGACCGGCTTGACCGCCGGCTTTGGAGGGGCGGGCTTCGCGCCGGCCCTGGCCGCGACCTTTCGCATCTCGCGGACCGCCTTCCGCGCCTTCACCGCGACCTTCCGCGCCCTGGCCTGTACCTTTCGTGCGGCCGCCTTCGGCTTCGGCATCGCGGCCATCTTCCGGGCCGCCCCCTCGGCCTTGCGCGCCACGACCGCGGCCTTGCGGGCGGCCTTCTTCACCAGCTTCTTCGCGCTGGCCCTGGCCGTCGCCATCCGGCGTGTGGCCCCGGAGCGCGCGCCCCAGACGGCCTTGCGCGCGGTGGCCCGCAGGCCCGCGGCGGCCTTTGAAACCGTGCGGACGGCTTTTCTGGCGGTCTTCTTCGCCCGCGCGGCGGCGGGACGGGCAGGCTTCCTCTTGGCCATGGCGGTGTCCTTTCGGCTCCTTGACAGTCGGCGCTAAGTATCGTAACGTCTGTTGGTTACGCGGGGCGCCGGCCCCCGCCCAACGTACCCCGATCACGATCCAAGGGGACGACCGGCAGATTCGCAAGTAGGAGGACGCGCACCGCAATGGCAATCTCGCAAGACGAGCACAACCCGGCCACCGAGCCGAAGGGCGCTACCACCCCGACGGCCACGGCCGCGGGGCGGCAGGCTCCCAAGACCACCCCACTCTGGGTCAAGGACGACGAGTCGATCAACCCTGAGGAGTTTGCCCGCCTGCTCGACCTTTACGATAACAGCTTCCGCAACATCGCGGAAGGAGAAGTCGTCAAGGGAACGGTTCTGAAAGTCACCTCCAACGAGGTCGTCATCGACGTCGGGTACAAGTCGGAAGGGGTCATCCCCGTCGACGAGTTCCTCGACGAGACCGGCGCCGTGATCGTCCGGGAAGGCGACGTGGTCGACGTGCTGCTGGAGCGCACGGAGGACCGCGACGGCCACATCGTGCTCTCGCGCGAGAAGGCCGAGAAGATGAAGATCTGGGACGAAGTCGAGCGTGCCTTCGCGGAGCGCAAGGTCGTCATCGGCCGCGTCGTCGAGCGCATCAAGGGCGGCCTGGCCGTGGACATCGGCGTGCGCGCGTTCCTGCCCGGCAGCCAGATCGACGTCCGCCCGGTCCGAAACCTCGACGCGCTGAAGGGGCAGGAGCTCCGCATGCGCGTCATCAAGGTCAACAAGAAGCGCGGCAACATCGTCCTCTCGCGCAAGGTGCTCCTCGAGGAGGAGAACGCCGAGAAGAAGAAGACGACGCTCGAGACGCTGGCCGAGGGCAAGGTGCTGCGGGGCGTGGTCAAGAACATCACCGACTACGGGGCGTTCATCGACCTGGGCGGCATCGACGGCCTGCTGCACATCACGGACATGTCGTGGGGGCGCGTCGGCCACCCGTCGGAGCTCTTCAAGGTCAACGACGAGATCGACGTCGTCGTCCTGAAGTACGACGCGGCCACCGAGCGCGTCTCGCTCGGCCACAAGCAGCTCATCGTGGACCCGTGGACGACCGTGATGGACCGTTTCCCCGCGGGCGCGCGCGTCAGCGGCAAGGTGGTCAGCCTGACCGACTACGGCGCCTTCGTGGAGCTGGAGCCGGGCGTCGAGGGCCTCATCCACGTCAGCGAGATGTCGTGGAGCAAGCGGGTGAAGCACCCGTCGAAGATCCTCAACGTGGGCGACAGCGTGGAGGCGATGGTCCTCGGCGTGGATCCGGCGGCCCGCCGCATCTCGCTCGGCCTGAAGCAGGTGGAGAGCAACCCCTGGAACGAGCTGTCGGAGAAGTACCCCGTGGGCACGCGCATCAAGGGGAAGGTGCGGAACCTCACCGAGTTCGGCGCCTTCGTCGAGGTGGAGGAGGACATCGACGGCCTCATCCACATCTCCGACATGTCGTGGAGCAAGCGCGTCAAGCACCCGAGCGAGGTGCTCAAGAAGGGCGACGTGGTCGAGGCGATGGTGCTCAGCATCGACGCCGACAACCAGCGGCTCTCCCTCGGCCTCAAGCAGCTCGCCACCGACATCTGGGAGGACTTCTTCTCGCGCCACAAGGTGGGTGACACCATCGAGGGCAAGGTGGTCCGGATGACCAACTTCGGCGCCTTCGTCGAGCTGGACGAGGGCATCGAGGGCCTCATTCACGTCAGCGAGTTCGACGACGCCCAGGGCGGAGAGAAGATCTCGCTCGAGGTCGGCCAGACCACGCCGATGAAGATCATCAAGCTCAGCCCGTCCGAGCGCAAGATCGGCCTGAGCATTCGCGCGCTCAAGACCGACGAGTACCGGTCCGACTGGGACAGCTACTCGTCCACGCAGGGGGATGGCAGCGCTACCCTCGGCGAGCGGCTGCGGATGAAGTAACGCGACGGGAACCGGGAACGGGGAACCGGGAGCCGTACCGGCCTCCCGCCCCGGAACCCGGTGCCGCGCAGGGCTCCACGGCCGCCGGTGCCCCGGCTCCCGGATCCCGGTTCCCGACCCTGTCCTATGACCAAAGCGGAACTCGTCGAAGAAGTCTCGCGCGTCTCGGACCTCACCAAGAAGCACTCGGAGGTCATCGTCGACACGGTATTCCAGAGCATCATCGATGCCCTGCACCGGGGCGAGAAGATCGAGTTGCGCGGGTTCGGCAGCTTCCGGCTCCGCAAGCGCGAGTCCCGCAAGGGCCGCAACCCGAAGACCGGCGACAAGGTGGACGTGCCGCCGAAGAGCGTGCCCTACTTCAAGCCCGGCAAGGAGTTGAAGGACCTCATCAACCAGGATCCGCACGGCCCGGTGGACGACGGTTCGCCCCTGTCTCCGGAGTCCCCCGCCTGACCGCCGTGCAACGGCTGTACGCGTCGTGGCGGCACGCCTACGTCACGCGCGAGACCCACGCGGGCGACTGCATCTTCTGTCGAGCCCAGGCCACGTCTGACGCCGATGCGCTGATCGTGCACCAGGGCGTTACGGCCTTCGTCATCCTCAACCTGTTTCCCTACAACGCCGGCCACGTGATGGTCGTGCCCCGGCGCCACCTGGCCTCGATGGCCGCGCTCACGCACGACGAGCTCGTTGAGATGGCCGAGCTCACGCAGGCCGCCGAGCAGGTGCTCACCGAGGTGTACCGGCCGCAGGGCATCAACGTCGGCATGAACCTGGGGCGCCCGGCGGGCGCCGGCGTGGCCGATCACATCCACACGCACCTGGTGCCCCGCTGGACGGGCGATACGAACTTCATGACCGTCGTCGGCGAGGTGCGGGTGCTGCCCGAGGAGATCCCGCAGTCGGCCGGGCGCCTCCGCCCCGCCTTCGCGCGCCTCCTCGCGCGCGGCTGAGCCACGGCGGCCCCCGTGACGCGGTGACGGTATAATCAGGCGTTATCCCGGCGTGCCGTCGGGCTTATGCCGCCGCCGTCATGACCTTCGACCTCACACCCTCGCAAGTCCACCGGCTGTCGGACGTCCGCGCTCTCGCGGCGCGCCTCGCGCCGATGGCCGCGGCCATCGACGCCACCGGCCGCGTGGCGGACGACCTGCGCCAGCAACTCGAGCAGGCGGGCGTGTGGGCGGGGACGCCGTTCGACGCGGTGCTCGCCCTCGAGACGATTGCGGCCGCCAGCGGCGCGGCCGCCGCGCGCGTGGCGCTCGGCAGCGAGGGCCGAGGGGAGGGCCTGAGTGGCCTGCGGGGCGTCGGGCTCGTCGAGGCGCCGTCGGAACGGCAGCAGCTGGCCATGGCGGCGGTGTGCCTCGGCCTCGGCCGCGCGGCGCTGGAGGAGGCCCTGGCCGTCTCGCGGCAGCGTGGCGACCGGCCGGCCGGTGATCCCCACGCCGCGCCCCACTGGATGCTGGCCGACGCCGCCACCGAGTTGGATGCGGCCCGCCTGCTGGTGCATGCGGCGGCCGAGGGCGATGGCGCCGGCGCCGCTGCCGCCCTGGTGTTCGCAGGCGCGGCCGCCGCGTCGGCGGTCGAAGCCGCCCTGCGGATTGTTGGAGCGGATGGGTATCGTCAGGGCTCGGTCCTCGAGCGCTGCCGCCGGGACGTCGGTGCCGCCCGGCTGATATTCGGAGCCGAAGACGGGCTGCGCCGGCAGGCCGCCGATGCCTTGCTGTCGTAGCGTCCCACACCCCGATCCGGCGACTGGCGTGCCGAATCCGCGATCGCCCGATCGTCAACGGGCCGCTCGACCGTCAATCGCCAATCAGCAATGGGCCTCGTCCCGGTGGCCCCCACCCGGCTACCGCAGCAAACCCTTGGCGATGGTGTCCAGCTGCATGTTGGACGTCCCCTCGTAGATCTGCCCGATCTTGGCGTCGCGGTACAGCTTCTCGACCGGATAGTCCTTCACGAAGCCGTAGCCGCCGTACAGGTTGATGGCCATCGATGTGACGTTCTCGGCCACTTCCGACGAGACGATCTTGCACATCGCGGCTTCCTGCAGGAAGGGGAGGCCCGCATCGCGGAGCCGTGCGGCGTTGTAGACGAGCAGCCGCGCGGTCTCGACGGCAATGGCCATGCGCGCCACCTGGTGCTGCACGGCCTGGAACTCGGCGAGGGCGCTGCCGAACTGCCTGCGCTCCTTGACGTACTTCACCGTGTGGTCGAGCGCGCCCTGGGCGAGGCCCACCATCTGCGCGCCGATGCCGATGCGGCCCTCGTTGAGCGTCTCGATGGCCACCTTGTAGCCCTTGCCGACCTCGCCGAGGATGGCGGATTTCGGCACGACGCAGTCCTCGAACAGCAGCTCGCAGGTGCTGCTGGCGCGGATGCCGAGCTTGTCTTCCTTCCGGCCCACGGTGAAGCCCGGGGTGCCGCGATCGACCAGGAAGGCCGTGATGCCGCGGTAACCCGCCTCCGGGTTCACGGTCGCGAAGACGATGAAGACGTCCGCCTCGTTGCCGTTGGTGATCCAGAGCTTGCGGCCCGTGAGGGCGTAGCCGTCGCCGCGCTCGGCCGCGCGCGTGGCCAGCGCGAAGGCATCGCTCCCCGAGCCGGCCTCGGACAGGCAATAGGCGCCGACGACGGACGAGGCGAGCTTCGGCAGGTAGTGGTGCCTGGTCTGCTCGTTGCCCCAGCGGAGGATGGCGTTGATGACCAAGGTGTTCTGGACATCGACCAGCACCCCGACGGACGGGTCGACCTGGGAGAGCGCCTCGACGGCCAGGACGGCGTGGAAGAACGAGGCGCCGGCGCCCGCGTGCGTCTCGGGGACTTCGATGCCCATGACACCCAGGTCGAACAGCTTGTCGATGAGCTCGCGGGGCATCCGGGCGTGCTCGTCCATCTCGCGCGACCGCGGCCGCACCTCCTTGTCCGCGAACTCGTACACACTGTCGCGGAACAGCGCCTCGTCTTCCGCCAGGCGCGTGAGCGCCGGCGGCCGGGTGAGCGTCTGACTCATGGCTGAATGCCTCGTAACCTGTACAGGAATAAGGACAACGACCGGACGGGACCGCCAGGAGAGCAATGGTATCATCGAAGCTCACACCGGAGGGACTGCACCATGCGGCGCATGAAGGCCTTGCTGCCCGGACTCATGGTCACGCTCGCGCTGTCGACGAGCGCGCAGGAGCCGGCGCGGCCTCAGGAGCCCGCCCCGCCAGCGGGTGGTGCCGGCGCGCAGGGAGGCGTGCCGCCCGCGCCCCCCGATGCCTCCGGACAGCCCGTCTTCCGCACCGGCATCAACTTCGTCCGCGTGGACGTCATCGCCTCCGACCGGCAGGGCAACCCCGTGTTCGATCTCACGCAGGCCGACTTCGAGGTCTTCGAGGACAACAAGCCGCAGGCCGTGGAGACGTTCCGTCTCGTCAAGGTGGACACCTTCGCCCCCGACGACAGCGTGCGCACCATCCGCACGCGGGCGGATGAAGAGGCCGCGGCGGCCGACGAGAACGCGCGGATCGTCGTGTTCTTCCTGGACGACTATCACGTGCGCCGCGGGAGCGCCATGGGGGCGCGCAAGCCCGTGACGGAGTTCATCCGGACGCAGCTGGCGCCGGCCGACCTCGTGGCCGTGATGTACCCGCTGACGCCGCTGGACGGTGTCGTCCTCACGCGCGACCACGAGAGCGTGGCGCGCGCCGTGGAGCGCTTCGAGGGTCGCAAGTTCGACTACGAGCCGCGCAACAGCATCGAGATGCAGTACTCGCACCGGCCGACGGAGGTGGTGGAACGGATCCGCCGCCAGGTCTCGCTGTCCGCGCTCAAGGGCCTGGCCATCAAGCTCGGCGCGCTGCGTGAGGGCCGCAAGGCCATGGTGCTGGTGAGCGAGGGCTACACGGCGATGCTGCCGCCGCAGATGCGCGACGCCGTGGCGGGCTTCTCCGGGCTGGGCAACCCCAGTCGCGGCAACCCGCTCGCGGGCGAGAACAATCCCTACGAGGATCGCGCGCGCGCGATGGCCGAGCTCGACATGCAGCAGGAGCTGCAGCTGGTCTTCGACGCGGCCAACCGGTCGAATACGGCCATCTACGCCGTGGACCCGCGGGGGCTCTCCGCGGGCGAGTTCGACCTGACCGACAACATCGGCGCCCGCCAGAGCCAGGACGCGCTGCGCTCGACCATCGCGAGCCTGCAGCTGCTCGCGGAGAACACCGACGGGCGTGCCATCGTGAACAGCAACGACCTGGCCCGCGGCCTGCAGCAGATCGTGCGCGACTCGAGCGCGTACTACCTGCTCGGGTACAACTCGACGAGCGTCGCCCCGGACGGGAAGTTTCATCCCATCCGCGTCCGGGTGAAGCGCCCGGGCGTGCAGGTGCGCGCCCGCAAGGGGTACTGGGCGCTCTCTGCGGAAGAGGCGACGCGTGCCACGGCGCCGGCCCGGCCGGGCCCGCCGCCCGCCGTCAGCCGGGCCATCGCGACCATCGCGTCCGAGAGCGGCGGCCGGCGCTACGTGCGCACGTGGATTGGCACCGCGCCGGGCACCGAGGGCCGCACGAAGGTCACCTTCGTCTGGGAGCCCGTGCCCGCGCCCCCGGGCGTGAAGCGGGAAGAGCTGAAGCAGGTGTCGCTCGTCGCCGAGGCGCCGTCGGGCGAGGAGTTCTTCAACGGCCCGGTCGCGGGCGGGGCCGACGGGACAGGCCCACGCGGCGCCGCGGTGAGCTTCGACGTCACGCCGGGGCGGCTCCGGCTGCGCGTGGCCGTCGAGGGCGAGAGCTCCGTGACGCTCGACAACGAGGACCGCGAGGTGACGGTCCCGGACCTGACGTCGGCCGACCTGCGGCTCGCCACGCCGCGCGTGTTCGTCGTCAGGAATGGCCGCGAGTACCAGGCCCTCAAGGCCGACGCGGCGCCCCTGCCGACGGCACTGAGGGAGTTCCGTCGCACCGACCGCATGCTGGTGCGCTTCAGCGCCTTCGGCAAGCCTGCCGGCCCGCTCGCCCTCGCGGCCCGCCTGCTGAACAAGCTGGGCCAGAAGATGACCGACCTGTCTGTCACGCCTCCGCCCGCCGAGCCGGAGGGCCGCCAGGTCGACCTGCCGCTCTCCAGCCTTCCGGCCGGGGAGTACCTGCTGGAGGTCTCGGCGTCAGCGGACGGGGAACAGGCGGCGACCGAGCTGGTCGCCTTCCGTGTGACAGGGTAGCGGGTGGAAGCGCAGGGCTCGTTGACGATCGCTGGCCATGGGCAATCATCAATGGGCGGGCGCGGCGCTAGGCGTACATGCCGCGCATTCTGGTGACGGTCGCCACGCGATTGATGGCGACGATGTAGGCAGCCGTCCGCATGTCCACGTTGTAGCGCTGCGCGGTCTGCAGCACCGCGTCGAAGGCCTGCACCATCTTGGCTTCGAGGCGTTCGTTCACCTCACGCTCGGTCCAGTAGTAGCCGTGGCGGTTCTGCACCCACTCGAAGTACGAGACGGTCACGCCGCCGCTGTTGGCCAGGATGTCCGGCGCCACGAAGATACCGCGGTCGTGGAGCATCCTGTTCGCCTGGGGCGTCGTGGGCCCGTTGGCGCCCTCGATGACCATCTTCGCCGTGATCCGTCCGGCATTCGCCTCGGTGATCTGGTTCTCGAGCGCGGCGGGGATGAGGATGTCCACGGGCAGGCCGAACAGATCGTCCGCGGCCAGCGGCTCGCCCCCGGCAAAGCCCGCGACCGTCTTGTGCTGGGCGACGTGCGCGAGCAGCGCCTTGGTGTCCAGGCCCTTCGCGTTGTAGACCCCGCCCTGCCAGTCGGTCACGCCGACAATGATGGCGCCCTGCTCGCTCAGCAGGTCGGCGGCGATGCCGCCCACGTTGCCGAAGCCCTGCACGGCAACGGTGGCCCCCGCCAGCGAGAAGCCGAGATGCTTCGCCGCTTCGCGCGCGGTGAACATCACGCCGCGGCCGGTGGCCTCGCGGCGGCCGAGCGAGCCGCCCATCTCGACGGGCTTGCCGGTGACGACGGCCGTCGAGGTGTGGCCGACGTGCATGGAGTAGGTGTCCGAGAACCACGCCATGATCTGCTCGTTCGTGTTCACGTCCGGTGCCGGCACATCCTTCTCCGGCCCGATGGCGTCGATGATCTCGGCAGTGTAGCGGCGCGTCAGTGCCTCGAGTTCACGACGGGACATCCTCGTCGGGTCGCAGATCACGCCGCCCTTGCCGCCGCCGAAGGGCACCTGGGCCACGGCGCACTTCCAGGTCATCCAGGCCGCGAGCGCCGTCACCTCGTCGAGGGTCACGCCGGGGTGATACCGGATGCCGCCCTTCGCAGGGCCGAGGATGATGCTGTACTGCACGCGGTAGCCCGTGAAGACCTCGATCTCGCCGTTGTCCATCTCCACCGGACACGACACGGCGATCTGACGCTTTGGATGCGTCAGCATCTTCCAGAGGCCCTTGTCCAGGTTCAAGATGCGCGCGGCTCCCTCGAACTCCTGGAGCATCGCGCCGAATACCGAGCCGTGTTCCGCCATGAATGCGTCTCCTGTCGCATGAACAAACGAGCCACCATAGCCCTGATTCTCGTCAAGTGTCAATTGGGGGCTACTCGAAGGGCCGGGCGTGTCGGCTGCGTCGCCCTCGTGCGCCCAACTCACGAGCCGCGAGACACTTGCAGACACGGTCGCCTGCGCCGGCCGCCCGTATAATGGAGGGCTTATGAAAGGCGTCGTCCATCCAGCCGAGCCCGCGCGGGCTGGCGCGTCGGAACGCCCGGGGCCGTTCACCACGATCTCGGGCCGCCCCATCGAGCGCCTGTACACCGCCGCCGACGTGGCAGGGCTGGACTATGCGCGGGAGATCGGCCACCCGGGGGAGTTCCCCTACGTGCGCGGCATCCATCCCACGGGCTACCGGGGCAAGCTGTGGACGATGCGGCAGTTCGCCGGGTACGGGACGCCGGAAGAGACCAACCAGCGCTACAAGGACCTGGTTGCCGCCGGTGGCACGGGCCTGAGCGTCGCCTTCGACCTGCCGACGCTGATGGGCCGCGACCCCGACCATCCGCTCTCGCTCGGCGAGGTGGGGAAGTGCGGCGTGAGCATCGCGTCGCTCGCCGACATGGAACGGCTCTTCGACGGCATCGCCCTCGCGGACATCACGACGTCGATGACGATCAACTCACCGGCGCCGATGATCTTCGCGATGTACCTGGTGGTGGCCGAGAGGCAGGGCGCGGACTGGCAGACGATCTCCGGGACGATCCAGAACGACATCCTGAAGGAGTTCATCGCGCAGAAGGAGTACATCTTCCCGCCGCGCCCCTCGATGCGGCTCATCACCGACATCTTCGGCTTCTGCGCGAAGGAAGTGCCCAGGTGGAACACCATCTCGGTGTCGGGCTACCACATCCGGGAGGCCGGTTCCACGGCGCTCCAGGAACTGGCCTTCACCCTGCGCGACGGGCTCGAGTACGTGCAGTACGGTGTGGACGCCGGCCTCGACGTGGACGACTTCGTCCCACGGATCTCGTTCTTCTTCAACTCGCACAGCGACTTCTTCGAGGAGATCGCGAAGTACCGCGCGGCCCGGAAGCTCTGGGCCGACGCGATGCGGAACCGCTTCGGCGCCAGGAGCCCGCGGTCGTGGCAGCTCCGTTTCCACACGCAGACGGCGGGCGTGTCGCTCACGGCGCAGCAGCCGTACAACAACGTGGTGCGCACGGCGTTGCAGGCCCTGGCGGCGGTGCTCGGCGGCACCAACTCGCTGCACACCAACTCGCTGGACGAGGCCCTGGCCCTGCCGACGAAGGAGACGGCCACCATCGCCCTCCGCACCCAGCAGATCCTCGCCCACGAGAGCGGCGTCGCCAACGTGGTGGATCCGCTGGGCGGGTCCTATTTCGTCGAGGCGCTCACGCGCGAGATGGAGGAGGGGGCGCTCAGGTACTGGGAGACCATCGACCGCATGGGCGGGATGGTCGAGGCCATCGAGATCGGCTACCCGCAGAAGGAGATTGCGGAAGCGTCCTACCAGTTCCAGCAGGCCGTCGAGCGGCGGGAGAAGACCATCGTCGGGGTGAACGACTTCGTGCAGGCCGACGAGAAGCCGATCGCGATCCTCTACATCGACGACACCACCGCCGAGCGGCAGCTGGCGCGGCTCGCCGAGCTGAAGCGGACGCGCGACAACGACCGCGTGCAGCGGGCCCTGGGCGGCCTGCGCCAGGCGGCGCGCGGCCGGGACAACACGATGCCCCCGCTGCTCGAGTGCGTCCGCGCCTACGCCACCGTGGGCGAGATGTGCGACGCGCTGCGGGAGGTGTGGGGAGAGTACGAGGAGACCCCGGTGATCTGAGATCGGCTCATCACACGAGATTGGTGACTGCCGATTGGGTGATGCCTGGGCGATTGGGGATTGGGCGAGTGGGGCATTCATGAGCCGGAAGATCAGAGTCGTCATTGCGAAGCCGGGGCTCGACGGGCACGACCGCGGGGCGAAGGTGATTGCCCGGGCCCTTCGGGACGCGGGCATGGAGGTCATCTACACCGGCCTCCGCCAGACACCCGAGCAGATCGTGAGCGCGGCCCTGCAGGAGGACGCCGACGTCATCGGGCTGTCCATCCTGTCGGGCGCCCACATGCACATCTGCCCGCGGGTCGTCGAATTGCTGAAGGAGAAGGGCCTGGATGACGTCCAGGTGGTCGTTGGAGGTATCATCCCCGACCAGGACGTGCCCAGGCTGAATGCCCTCGGCATCACCGGCATCTTCATTCCCGGCACGCCCATGCAGGCGATTGTGGACTTCATCACCGGACACGCCCGGGCGCGGGTGTAGCGGCACGTGTCGACCCCCCCGACGCTGCTGCTCGCCGACGACAGTGTCACCATCCAGCGCGTGGTCGCGCTGACGTTCGCCGACCAGCCTGTACGCCTGGTGGTGGCCAAGGACGGCCAGGACGCCATCAACCGTATGACCTCCGATCGGCCCGACGTCGTGCTGGCCGACACCAACATGCCATGCGTGGATGGCTACGAAGTCGCCAGGTGGATGCGGCAGCAGCCGCACCTGAGCGCGGTGCCCGTCCTGCTGCTGGCGGGCGCCACCGACCCGGTGGACGAGCAGCGTCTGTACGACTCGGGGGCGAATGGCGTCCTCGAGAAACCATTTGAGCCTACCCACGTGATCAGTCGCGTCAAAGAGCTTCTCGGAATGAAAGCTGCCGCGCCGGCCGCCGCACCGGGACGACTGCTGACTCCCCTCGAGCCGAGGCCGGCCCCGCGGCCGCCCGGCACGGGTGCCGCGCCGGCCGCGACTCCCGACGTGCCCCTCGACGACCGACGGGCGGCACATGACACGCCACGTGAGACCCCTGACGCCGGCGGGGAGGCTGCCCCGCCACCGGGCAGCGTCGTCCGGGACGGCGTCTGGGCCCTCGAGTCCAGGCCCGCAGCGGGGCGCGCCTGGATGGCCGATGTGCCCGATGAGGGAGAGCCTGTCGGTGTTCCGGACCGGGACGCGGCCCGCGGCGGCCCGCGGGGCGCTGGCGGTCCCGAGCCCGGCACGGCCGAGGGGGCGATGGGCGAGGCGTTCGCGTCCCTTCTGGCGGCCGAGCAGGGTGAGACGGCGGCGATCGAGGTTCCGCCCGGCCTGGCCGCCCAGGCAGCGCCCCTGAGCGATGAACTGCTCGACGCGCTGGCCGGCAGGGTGGTCGAGCACCTGCAGCCGGCCGTGCTCCGCGACGAGTTGCAGCGGGCGCTGACGACGACGCTGCGCGACCGCGTCACCGAGACGGTGCGCGACAGCGTGGCGACCGAAACGCGCGCGGCCGTCGCCGAAGCCGTTCAGGCCGCCGTGGACGGCAGCCTGATTGGGACGGTCCGGGGCGCCTTGAACGAGGCGGTCACGTCCGCGGTTCCGCCCGCGGTGGCCTCGGCCGTCACCGGCACCGTCGGGGCGCGACTGGATGCGGCGGTCGAGGAGAGCGTCACCCGGGCGATGCCGGCCGCCGTCGAGAGAGCCGTGCAGGAGTTCGTGCAGTCACGGGTGACCGTGATCATTCGCGAGACCATCGAGCACGAGCTGCGGGCCTCGCTTGCGCCGCTGCTGCCCGGGGTCGTGCGCGACGTGGTGCACGAGACGTCCGAGCGGCTCGTGCGCGAGGAGATCGCGAAGATCCGCGCACGGCGGCCGGCCTAGGTTCCCGCGGCGCCCCAGGGCGCGCGCCGGGGCACTCGGGATACCATTGCGGGATATGCCCGTCCCGGAGAAGCCCGCCCTCGAAGGCCTCGAAGACAAGTGGACCGCCCGCTGGGAGGCCGAGGGCACGTATCGGTTCGACCGCACCCGCCCGCGTGCGGAGGTCTACGCCATCGACACGCCGCCGCCCACGGTCAGCGGGTCGCTGCACGTCGGCCACGTCTTCTCCTACACCCACACCGACATCATCGCGCGCTTCCAGCGGATGCGGGGGAAGGAAGTGTTCTACCCGATGGGGTGGGACGACAACGGCCTGCCCACCGAGCGGCGCGTGCAGAACTACTTCGGCGTCCGGTGCGACCCCTCGCTGCCGTACGATCCGCAGTTCACGCCGCCCGAGAAGCCGGCGAAGCAGCCCATCTCCATCTCGCGGCCCAATTTCATCGAGCTGTGCGCGAGGCTCACGGTCGAGGACGAGAAGGCGTTCGAGCACCTGTGGCGCTACCTGGGCCTCTCGGTGGACTGGTCGATGACCTACGCCACCATCGGCACGCGCGAGCAGCGCGTGTCGCAGCTGATGTTCCTGCGCCTGCTGCGGCGCGGACTGGCGTACCAGCTCGAGGCCCCCACGCTGTGGGACGTCGATTTCAGGACCGCCGTGGCGCAGGCGGAGCTGGAGGATCGCGAGCAGCCGGGCGCCTATCATCGCATCCACTTCCGGAAGGCGACGGGTGAGGGGACGGTGGCGCCGGCCGGCGACCCGTTCGTTGCCATCGAGACGACGCGTCCCGAGCTGATCCCGGCGTGCGTGGCCCTCGTGGCCCACCCGGGCGACGAGCGGTACAAGCCGCTCTTCGGTACCCGCGTCACCACGCCGCTCTTCGGCGCCCGCGTGCCGGTGATGGCGCACCCCCTGGCCGATCCCGAGAAGGGGAGCGGCATCGCGATGATCTGCACTTTCGGCGACATCACCGACGTCACCTGGTGGCGCGAGCTGAAGCTGCCGGTGCGGGCGGTGATCCAGCCGAACGGCACGCTGGGCCCCGTCACGTGGGGCGCACCGGGCTGGGAGTCGGACGACCCGGCGCGCGCGCAGCAGGCGTACGATCAGCTGGTGGGCCTGTCGGCGAAGAAGGCGCAGGCGAAGATCGCCGAGCTGCTGAAGGAGAGCGGCGACCTGCTGGGGGACCCGCGGCCCATCACCCATGCGGTGAAGTTCTACGAGAAGGGGGACCGGCCGCTCGAGATCGTCACGAGCCGGCAGTGGTTCATCAGGACCATCGAGTTTCGTGAGCCGCTGCTCGATCGCGGCCGGCAACTCCAATGGCACCCGGAGTTCATGCGGGCGCGGTACGAGAACTGGGTGAACGGCCTGAACGGCGACTGGTGCATCAGCCGCCAGCGTTTCTTCGGCGTGCCGTTCCCGGTCTGGTATCCCGTGCGGGCCGATGGCAGCGTGGACTACGCGAATGCCATCGCGGCGGACGAGGCGAGCCTGCCGATCGATCCCTCCACCGACGTGCCGCCCGGCTACACGGAGACCCAGCGCGGCAGGGCCGGGGGCTTCGTGGGCGACCCGGACGTGATGGACACCTGGGCCACCTCGTCGGTGACCCCCCAGATCGTCACGCGATGGGAACAGGACGCCGACACCTTCGCGCGCACGTTCCCGATGGACCTCCGGCCCCAGGCGCACGACATCATCCGGACATGGCTGTTCGCGACGGTGCTGCGCGCGCACCTGGAGCACGACTCGCTGCCCTGGACGAACGCGGCGATCTCCGGCTGGGTCCTTGATCCCGATCGCAAGAAGATGTCGAAGTCCAAGGGCAACGTCGTGACGCCTCTGACGCTCCTGCAGGAGTACGGCTCCGACGGCGTGCGGTACTGGGCCGCGCGCGGGGGGCCTGGCGTGGACACGGCGTTCGACGTCGGCCAGATGAAGATCGGCCGCAAGCTGGCGATGAAGGTGCTGAACGTCTCGAAGTTCATCCTGGCCGGCGAGCAGACCGATGGCCCCGTCACCGAGCCGCTCGATCGCGGGATGCTCATGAGCCTCGCCGAGCTCGTGGCCGACGCGACCGACGATCTCGATCGCTACGAGTACGCCCGTGCCCTGGCGAAGGTCGAAGGCTTCTTCTGGGACTTCTGCGACAACTACGTCGAGGCTGCGAAGTCGCGCCGGTACGGCGATTTCGGCCCGGGGCCGGCGGCGTCGGCGTCCACCGCCATGCGCACGGCGTTGTCGGGGATGTTGCGCCTGCTGGCCCCGTACCTGGCGTTCACCTGCGAGGACGTCTGGTCCTGGTGGCAGCCGGGGTCCGTGCACCGCGCCTCGTGGCCCACGACGACGGAGGTGCTGGCGATCGCCGGCCAGGACCCGGCTGCGCGGCAGGCGCACGCGGCACTGGCCAGCGCCCTGGGCGCCATCCGCAAGGGCAAGACGGACCAGAAGGTCTCGGTGGGCACCGAGGTGGAGGCCGTCACCTGCGCGGCGCCCGAGGCCGAGCTCGCGGCCCTGCGGCTGGTGGCACGCGATCTGAAGGCCGCGGCGCGGACGCGGGTGCTGACGCTCGCCGTGGGTGAGCCGGCCGTGAGCGTGACGCTGAAGCCGGCGGAGGCGTGATGCCGTCCAATCCTCCGCAGCGGGAGGCGTATGCCGGCCTGATCCGGGCGGCGCTCGCCGAGGACATCGGCGCGGGTGATGTGACGAGCGCGGCGACGATCGCCGAAGGCCTCCGCGCCAGGGGCACGTTGCTGGCGAAGAGCCCGCTCGTGGTCGCCGGCCTCGACCTTGCGGCCGAAACCTTCCGCCAGCTCGACCCGGCCCTCGTGTTCGAGGTGCGGTGGGGCGACGGGGCGCACCTGCAGCCCGGCGATGTCATCGCCACGGCGACCGGCCAGGGCCGCGCCCTGCTCACCGCCGAGCGCACCGCACTCAACATCCTTCAGCGGCTGAGCGGTATTGCCACGCTCACCAGCCGTTTCGTGGCCGCCGCGGCGGGACGTGTCACCGTGCTCGACACGCGCAAGACCACGCCGGGCTGGCGCCATCTCGAGAAGTACGCCGTTCGCTGCGGCGGCGGCACCAATCACCGCCAGCGCCTCGACGACGGGGTGCTGATCAAGGACAACCACAAGCGCCTGGCCGGAGGCATCCGCGCGGCCGTGGAGGCCGCCCTGCGCGCCGGCCACGACCTGCCGGTCGAGGTCGAGGTCGAAACCCTCGCGGAGCTGGACGAGGCGCTGGCGGCGGGCGCGCCGCGCATCCTGCTCGACAACTTCACCACCTACGACATCCGTCTCGCCGTGGCGCGCGTGGCCGGCCGCGCGAAGGTGGAGATCTCGGGTGGCGTGACGCTGGAGCGCGTGCCGGAACTGGGCACGACCGGCGCCGACTTCGTCTCGGTCGGCGCGCTGACGCACTCCGCCCCCTCCGCGGACATCAGCTTCGAAGTCGAGGCGGTCTGATCATGGCGGGAGTCGGGAGTCGGGCATCGGGAGTCGACCCTGTGGCGCCAACGGTGCCCCGCAAGGGCCTTTGCGGCGGGGCGTCATTGCCCGCCGACCTGGCCGAGCCACTCGCTGCGCTGATTGCGCGCAGGCCCGATCTCGCCCTCGCGGTGCAGTGGTATCCGGAACTGACGTCCACGATGGACGAGCTGTCGCGTGCGGCAGAGGACGGCGCGCCGCGCGGCCTGGTCGTGGGCGCGGAGGCCCAGTCCGCGGGGCGCGGACGGCGGGGGCGCGCCTGGCGTTCGCCGCCCGGGGCCGGCTTGTACTTCTCGTATCTAACGCGGCCGGCACGAAGGTTCGATCTGCTGACGCTCGCGGCCGGGGTGGCGGTGCGGGCCGGCATCGCGCAGGCTGCCGGTCTCCACGCCGACCTGAAGTGGCCCAACGATCTCCTGGTCGGCGGCAGGAAGTTGGCCGGGCTGCTGGCGGAAGCGTCCCGGCTCGGCATGCCGGGCGGCGCGGTGGCGATTGGCGTGGGCATCAACACCCGGCCCGCCGCCTACCCTCCCGACGTCGCGGCGCGCGCGACGAGCCTGGAAGCGGAGCTCGGCCGCGCGGTGGATCGAGGCGCGGTGCTGGCGGCCGTGCTGGAGCACCTGGGTGACACGCTCGCGTCGCTGGAGGCCGGCGGTGCCGAGCCTGTCCTGCGGGCATGGCGTGCGGCCTCACCCTCCTCCGTGGGCACAACCGTGGAGTGGTCGGAGGCCTCCGGTGCCCGCCGCGGCATCACGGCCGGCATCGACGACACTGGCGCCCTCCTGGTCCGCACGCCGACCGGTACGGAGCGCATCATCGCCGGGGAGCTGGTGTGGCATTTGGGCGCCTGATGCGCGACACTGGTTCGCGGCGCCGGTGGCCCGCTCCCGACCTCCGACGTCAGACTCCGTAGGCCGTATGCTCCTCGCCATCGACGTCGGCAACACCAACATCGTGATCGGCGTCTTCCAGCGCGACGAGCTGGCGCACAGCTGGCGGCTGACGACCATCCGTGAACGCACGGCCGACGAACTCGGCATCCTCGTCACCGATCTCTGCGACCACCACGCCGTCCGCGTCGGGGACATCAGTGGCATCGTCATCGGATCCGTCGTGCCGCCGCTCACCGGGACGATGAGCGCGATGGCCGTGAAGTACTTCGGGCACGCGCCGCTGGTGTTCGAGCCCGCCGTGATCGGCGGGATGCCCATCCTCTGCGACAATCCCGCCGAGGTCGGCGCCGACCGCATCGTCAACGGCATCGCCGCATGCGCGCGCTACGGCCGCGGGCGTCCCATCATCGTCGTGGACTTCGGGACGGCCACGACCTTCGATGCCATCTCGGCCCGGGGCGAGTACCTGGGCGGCGTCATCTGCCCCGGCCCGCAGATCTCGGCCGACGCCCTGTTCCAGCGTGCCGCGCGGTTGCCGCGCATCGAAGTCAAGAAGCCGGGCCGCGTGATCGGCACCAACACCGTCGCGTCGATGCAGTCCGGGCTGTACTGGGGCTACGTGGACATGGTCGAGGGGCTGGTCCGGCGCATGAAGGCGGAGCTGGGAGGCGACGCCGTGGTCGTGGCCACCGGGGGGCTGGCGGTCCTGATGGCGGTCGAGTCGCCGGTGCTCGAGCACGTGGACAGCGATCTCACGCTCCAGGGGCTCCGGCTCGTGTGGGAACAACAGCGGTGATCGATCCCGACGCGTACTGCCGCGAACTCGAAGCGTATCTCTGCCGCAAGAACGACGGTCACCTGATCCGCATCGTCGGCCCGGCGTTCGAGCGCGTGCTGGGCTGGGCCGCGCAGGGCGTCCCCGTGAAGGTGGCGGAGGCGGGCATCGATCGCTGCTTCCAGCGGTACTACCGGAAGGGACCGCGCCGCCGGCCGGTGCGCATCGAGTTCTGTGAGGCCGACGTCCTGGACGCGTTCGACGAGTGGCGCCGCGCCGTGGGCATCAGCGTCGTGGCGGCGGATCCGGAAGGGGGGCCGCTGGTCGAGGAACCCGCCGCGGCGCCCGCCCGGCCGCGGCGCTCGCTCCGGTCGCACCTGGACGCGCTGATGGCACGCCTCACCCTGCTCCGGGGCAGCGACAACGTGTCTGGCGTCCACGATGCGGCGCTCGACCGCGCGATTCGCGCGCTCGATCCGCTCCGCCAACAGGCCGAGCAGGCGCGCGGGGCTGAGCGACAGGCAGTCGTGCAGCGGCTGGAGGTGATCGGCGCCGACCTGCTGTGCGCCATGGCGGAGGCCTTGCCCGCACCGGAACGCGAGAGCCTGGCGGCCGAGGCGGCACGGGAGCTCGAACCCTTCAGGGCCCGGATGCCGGTCGACGCGTACCGCCAGGCCCGGGAAGCCGCCGTGGCGCGGCTGGTGCGCCTGAGGTACGGCCTTCCGGACTTCTCGTTCTGAGCCATGGCACCTGGAGATCTCCTCACGCTCCGCATCGAGAAGGCGGTGGCCGGAGGCCGCATGCTGGCGCGCCACGAGGGCGCGGTCGTGCTGGCCGCTGGGGCGCTTCCGGGCGAGCTGGTCGAGGCCACGGTCGAGCGCGTACAACGCGGAACGGCCTGGGCGCGCGTGACCGCGGTGCGGGAGGCCTCGGCCGAGCGCGTGGGCGATCCGAATGCCTGCGGCGGCTGCGTGCTGGCGCATGCCCGCTACGGACACCAGGTCGCCATCAAGCAACAGATCGTGGCCGACACGTTCCTGCGCCTCGGCCGACTCGCGCTCGAGGCGCCCGTGCCGGTCGAACCATCGCCGGAGTACGGATACCGCATGCGGGCCAGACTGCACCTGTCGGGGGCGGCGATCGGCTTCTACCGGGAGGGTACGCACGAGATCTGCGACCCCGCATCGACCCGCCAGCTCCTGCCCGAGACCGACGCCGTGGTGGCGGCGCTCGAAGCGCAGCTGTCCAGCCAGCCGGGCGTGGTCCGGACCATCGACCTCTCGGAGAACCGCGAGGCGACCGAGCGGACCCTTCACCTGGAGCTTGCGCCCGGGGCGGACCCCTCCCGTCTGGGCGGAGCGACCATGCCGGGCGCCGTCACGGGCGTGACGATGGCGCACCAGGGATCGCGGCGCGTGCGGGTGCTCCGGGGCGAGCCGCGCGTCACCGATTGGTTCACACATGGCGGGCGCCGGTGGTCACTCTCGCGGGAGACGAGGGCGTTCTTCCAGAGCAATCGCTACCTGGTCGAGTCGCTCGTGGATCACGTCGTGGGCTCGGCGCACCCGGGCGCCGTGGTCGATCTCTACGCGGGCGTCGGGCTGTTCAGCATCGCAGCCGCCGCTCGCGGGCACGCGCCCGTCGTGGCGGTGGAGGGCGACGACATCTCGGCGGCGGATCTGCGCCGGAACGGCGCACCCTGGAAGGGCCTGCTCGAGACGCGGCACGCCGCCGTGGAGGACTACCTGCACGACCGTCGGGCGCTGCGGGCGCAGACGCTGCTGCTCGACCCGCCCCGGACCGGGCTGTCACGCGCGGCGCTGCAGGGGGTGGTCGCCGCCGGCGCGCCGCGGGTGGTCTACGTGTCGTGTGACGTGCCGACCCTGGCACGAGACGCGCGCGCACTCGTGGACGCGGGGTACCGGATCAGCCGCCTGCGGGCGTTCGACCTGTTCCCGAACACCGCCCACGTCGAAACCGTGGCGGTGCTGGATCTGGGATGACCGTTCCTACCCGCCGCGGACGGCCTGGACGAAGTGCTCGAAGAGCGGCCGGAACTCGCCCGTCCGCCAGAAGTTCTCGGGGTGCCACTGGACGGCCAGGCAGAAGCGGCTCGCGGGTCGTTCCATTGCCTCGATGACACCGTCCGGGGCGGTGGCCGTCACCTCGAAGCCGTCAGCGATGCGCTTGACCGCCTGGTGATGGCGGCTGTTCACCTGCAGGCTCTCGCCATCGAGCTGCTCCGCCATGATCGTCCAGAGCCGCGAGCCCTTCGCGACCCAGACCTCGTGGGCGATGGCGAACCGCGGCTCGGCGATCGCGTGGGTGAGCGCGCCCGGAACCTCGCTCGGGATGTCCTGGACGAGCGTGCCCCCGCCGGCCACGTTGACGACCTGCATGCCGCGGCAGATGGCCAGCAGCGGCACGTTCGCGGCCAGGGCCGCTTGCACGAGCGCGATCTCGAAGGCATCCCGGCCGGGCTCGGCGGCCTCGAAGCGCGCATGCGGCGCTTCGCCGTAGTGCGAAGGATCCACGTCCCCGCCCCCGGCGAGCAGGACGCCCCCGACGCGGGCCACGATGGCGGCCGGCGCCTCGTCTCCGCCCACCTCGACGGGCTCGCCGCCGGCGCGGCGAATCGATTCGAGGTAGTCGGTCATCCGGCGATTCCGTGAAACCGCAATCAGGCCCATCTCGGTCGCTCCGATCTACATGCGGGGGGGTACGGAGATGCCCATCAGGTCGAGCACCCGCACCAGCTGCTGGCGGAAGTACACCACGGCGGCGGCGCGCCAGCGCCGCACGTCTGGCCGCTCCTCGTTCAGGATCGGCGCCTTGTGGTAGAAGGCGTTGAACATCTGGGCCAGGCCGAACCCGTACTTCGCCAGCACGGCGAACTCCAGGGACCGCACGACCTGCTCGACGATGTCGTCGAGGCGGGACGCCTCCAGCACCAGCGCCCACAGCTCGTGATCCCCGTCCGCGCCGTTGAGCGCGTCGGGCCGCGTGCCGGCGAGATCGGCGAGCAGCTGTGCCTCTCCGATGCCGTCCCGGTCCTGGAGCTTCTGGAAGATGTTGTTCGCGCGCACCACCGCGTACTGGAGGTAGGGCCCGCTCTCGCCCTCGAAGCTGAGCGCCTCGTCGATGTCGAAGGCGATGACCTTGGTGCGCGAATACTTGACGAGGAAATACCTCACGGCGGCGATGCCAATGGCCTCCGCAATCCTCCGGCGCCCGGCGTCGGGAAGGTCCGGCTGCCGGCGCTCGACCTCGGCCGAGGCCTTGTCGATGACGCGATCGATGAGGTCGTCGGCCTTCACGCCGAGGCCCTTGCGCCCCGACACTTCGACGAAGGGTTTGCCGGCCTCCTCGGAGCCGGGCGCCGGCGCGAACCCGAGCTCGCGTGCCGTCGCGTGCGAGAGCGCGACCATCTCGTACGAGAAGTGGGTCAGGCGCTCGGCCTCTGACGGATGGCCCACGGCGACGAGCGCCTGCTTGAGGAGCTTCTGCAGGTAGGACTGGCGGACGTCGATCACGTTGTACGTGGCGGCCGCGCCGCCAAACAGCGGGTGATCGGTCGCGGCGTGGGCCGGATCGCTCGTCGTGGCCCAGAGCACGCCGCCATCCATGCGGGTCGCAAACGGCCGGTAGTGGAAGTCGCGGCCGAGGATGCCCGACTTCCAGAACTGGTAGGCCATGTCCTTGCCGACATAGGTGACCGTGCCGTTCGACCGCACGATGACCTTTTCGCGCTGCTCGGCGTCCTCATCCGGCGTCTCGCCTTCGGCGGCCGGCGCGTCCTCGTCGATCGCCATCACCCAGCAGCCGGCCAGGCGACCCTCGCTCTGCAGGAACACGGCGCCCTGCTCCTTGAGCACCTCGAACGCGCGCGCCCAGAACCTGAGGCGCAGGATGTCGCCTTCCCACGTCAGCAGCTCGTAGTCGATGTTGAGCCGCGCCATGGTCGTCAGGTGGCACCGCACGATCCGGTCCGCGATGAAGGCGCCCAGGGCGGCCGCCGGCTCCTCACCGTGCTCGATGGCATGGAGGGCCGCGGCGCGGGCCTCGAGGCGCGCCTTGTCCTGCTCGTACCACTCGGTCACGCGCGCGTAGAGGTCCCAGCAGTAGTAATCGAAGCGCGTGGAGTCGGCGAGAGCCCGAACGGCGGCCAGGTCCTTCCGCTCGAGTTCCTGGAACCCGACGATGACGTCGGCCACCTGCACGCCGGTATCGTCGATGTAGTTCTGCACTTCGACCGGCGTGCCGCGGAACCGGAGGACGCGGACCAGGGTGTCGCCGAGGGCCGCGTTGCGGAGGTGCCCGATGTGAGCAGCCTTGTTCGGGTTGATCGCGGTGTGCTCGACGATGGTCTTCCCGGCCCGGGGCCGGCGTGCGGGCAGGGCGCCCTCGAGGCCGAGGCGCGTCCGGAGGAAGCCGGGCCGGTCCAGGAAGACATTCAGATAGCCGTTCGGTGCCGCCTCGACTCGCGCGATGCCCGGGATGGTGCCCATGCGCGAGGCCAGGTCCTGCGCGATGGCCCGAGGCGCCTTGCGCAGGCGCCTGGCCAGGTCGAAGGCGACCGGCGTGCCGAGGTCACCCAGCGTGCGGTTGGGCGGCGTCTCGATGGCGATTGGGACGGCGGCGTCCCCGCCGAGGCCGTGCGCCTCGGCGAGAATCGCGCGCACACGGTCCTTCAGGGCGTCGTGCAGCGGCAGTATCATGCGTGTCGGTTCGTTGACTCGACCCCAGCTGTGCAGTACGCTCTACGCGCGACGTCGGTCGAGGCGGGCCATGTCCGCGGGCTGTTCGCATTCTACAGTGAACTGACGGACATGGTTGACGCGGGAATCGGCCGACTGCTCATCGCCAGCCTCCACCAGGGCATCGCGGATGTCAGCCCGACCCGCCTGGAGTTCTACGAGAACTGGCTCAGCCCGGGCGGCCTCCGCGACGGCCGCATGGGCCTGGCGCCGCTGGGTGCCGTGCTCAGCTTCCTGAACCGCGAAGGGCCGCCGGCCGACCGCGATATCCCGGCGCGCGCCGGCGCGTGCGCCGCAGAGTGGGCGTTTGGCGCCGCCTCGGGCGTCCGCAAGGCCCTCCTGCCGCGTATGCCCGCGCGCATGCGCACCCGCACGGCGTTGAGCCTGGCGCGCGATCTCGTGCAGGAGACCATCAACCCCTCGAAGGTCAAGGCACGCCTGGGGAACGGCAGCGCCATCGTCGAGATTCGGTCCCCCCTGTTCGACTACCTGCGGGATACCTCGTCCGTGCCGATGCGTCGCTTCTACGCGTCGGCGTACAGCGAGGTGCTGCGGCTGTGCGGCATCGATGGTGTCGCCGAAGCCGACGAAGACGCGCCGGCCTGCCGCCTGTCGATCACGCTCCATCGGGCGCGCCTCCGGGACGCGGCCCTTCTGGATGTCCGATGACACCGCGACTGGCGCTGGCTGCGGCGCTGCTGGCCGTGGCCGCCGGTCGGGCAGAGGCACAGCCTGGTTCGGGTGCCGTCGTCGTCCTGCCCTTCGAGAATCCTGCCGCCGATCCGCGGCTGCACTGGGTGAGGGACGGGGTGGCCGTGCTCGTCTCGGACGTGCTCGATGCCGCCGGTCACGAGGTGGTGGGGCGCGACGAGCGTGATTCGGCATTCGAACGGCTGCAGCTGCCGCTGCTCGCGCCGCTCAGCCGTGCGTCCGCGATGAAGGTCGGCTGGGCGGTCGGCGCGGCCACGGTGGTCGTCGGCCGCGTGGAGCTCGTCGAGCAGGAGCTCGTGGTGTCGGCACGCCTGGTGAATCTGGAGGCGGGACGGCTTCTGCCGGAGGCGGCCAGTCGCGGCTCGATGGCGGATCTGTTTACGGTGGCGTCGAGTGTTGCGGCGGCGCTCGCGGGACGGGGTGACACGCCGCTCCGCTGGCAGGCGCCGCCCTCGCTGGCGGCCTTCGAGATGTACATCAGGGGCCTGATTGCCGAGGCCCCGGCGGTGCAGCGGACATCGTTCGAACAGGCGCTCAAGGCCGCGCCCGCCTACGACGCGGTGCGGCTTGCGCTCTGGCGGCTGCACACCGAGCAGGGCGAGCACCAGCGCGCCCTCGAACGGGTCGCGGCCGTCGGCGCCGACAGCCCTCTGTCGCGCGAGGCCCGGTTTGCCGCCGCGATGTCCCTGCTCAGCCTCGGGCGCGACGACGAGGCATTCTCGACGCTGCGAGCGCTGCAGGCCGATGCGCCGGTCGCCGCGGTGGCCAATGCCCTGGGCGTGCTGCAGCTGCGGCGCGGGTCGCCGCCGCAGAGCGGCCAGGCCACCTACTACTTCAACCAGGCGACCGAGATCGATCCGTTGGATGCCGACTATGCCTTCAACCTCGGCTACGCCTACCTGCGGGACAAGGATCCCCGCGCCGCGGCGTACTGGCTGCGCGAAGCCGTGCGGCGCGAGCCGGCCGACGGCGAGGCGCACTTCGTGCTGGCGATCGCGCTGCGGCAGGCGGGGGCGGCGACGGAGGCCGACCGCGAGCGCGAGCTCGCGCGCCGCCTCTCCTCGCGGTATGAGACACCGGAGGCACCACCGTCGGGAGGAGGCGATCCCGTGCCCAGGGGGCTGGAGCGGCTTCGCGATCGGCTCGACCAGCCGTCGGCGCGCGTCGATACGTTCGTGACCGCGTCCGGTCAGCGGGACCAGGCCGGGCTGGCCGCGTTTCACCTCGATGCCGGCCGGCGGGCGTTCGACCGGGAGGCGGATCGAGAGGCCGCCCGGGAACTGCGGCGTGCCCTGTACCTCTCGCCCTACCTCGCGGAGGCTCATCTCCTGCTCGGTCGCATCCACCTCCGCGGCGGCCGCGCAGAGGAGGCCGTCCAGACCCTGAAGATTGCCATCTGGAGCGAGGAGTCCGCCGCGGCGCACGTCGTGCTCGGAGAGGCATTCCTCGCGCTCGAGGACCCGGTCGCGGCGCGTGCCGCCGTGGACCGCGCGCTGGCCCTCGATCCGCAGTCGGTCGATGCGGCGGCGCTCAAGGCACGGCTCCCGGCGCCGCGGTAGTGCTAAAATCCGTGCGGTCAGACGCTGATGGCTACCGCGACGCATGACGACGGGTTCCACGAGATCCAGCTGAACGGCAAGCAACTCGTCTTCCTGTTCATGGCCGTCACCGTGGTGCTGGTCGTGACCTTCCTCTGCGGCGTCCTCGTTGGGCGCGACCTCCAGGTGAACCGCGAGCGGCCGGCCGACGCGGATGTCCTGGTCGGTGCCGCCGATCCCGATGCCGCGCCGCCGCTGGCGGTCTCATCAGACTTGCCGGGCACGGCAAGCGGGCCGGTCACCGACGGCGAGGACATCAGCTATGCCGAACGCCTCAAGAACGGCCCCCCCCCCGCAGAGAAGCTTCGGAGCGCCAACGAGCCCGAGCCGCCGCCCGTGAAGGCCGAGGCCATGGAGGCAGAACCAGCGGCGCCGCCCTCGATCGCCGCCCCGCCGACGGCCGCCGTGCCGACAGCGCCCGCCGAGCCCCGGGAGGCTGGCTTCGCCATCCAGGTGGCCGCCGTCAAGGATCGCGCAGATGCGGATGGCATCGCCAACCGGCTGATCGGCAAGGGATACAAGGCCTACGTCGTGAGCCCCGCGGCGGGAACACCGACGTTGTACCGCGTGCGTGTCGGCAAGTTCAAGGACCAGCGTGAGGCCGATTCGGTGGCGGCCCGCCTCAAGAAGGAAGAGCAGTTTTCCCCCTGGATCGTTCGCTAGCGCTCCTCACCGGCGCCCTGCTCGCGCTCTCGTTCCCCCGGTACGGCCACGGCGTGGTGGCCTTCGGCGCGCTCGTGCCGCTGCTGATCGCCCTCGCGGGCTGGCGTGGCCGCCCCGATGCGGTGCCGGGCCTGGGATTCCGGCGAGGATTCCTGCTCGGGCTCATCGCGGGCGTCGTGCACTTCGCGGGCACGGTCTACTGGACCGGCGCGACCGTCCGCACGTTTGGCGGCCTGCCATGGCCCGTGGCCGCCATCACGGCGGCGCTGCTGGTCTTCTACATGGCCCTGTACGTCGCGCTGGCATCCGGTGTCACCGCCATCCTCGTCCGGCGGCTCGGATGGGCGGGCCTCCCGCTTGGCGCCGTGGCCTGGGTGAGCTTCGAATACGCGCGGGGCTGGGCCTTCGGCGGGTTCCCGTGGATTCCACTCGGCAACACGATGGTCACGCTGCTGCCGATCGCCCAACTGGCCAGCGCGGGCGGGGTCTATGCCCTCACGCTGTTCGTGGGCCTGGTCAACGCCGGTTTCGCCGTCGTCATCGTCTCGGGCGCGCGCCGCCGCATCGTCGCACTGGCGACCACGGCGCTCCTCGTGACTGCCGCCGCGACGTGGGGCGGGCAGCGCCTGGCGGCCAACACGCTCGTCGAGCACGGCACGCCGGTGCGGGTGGGGCTCGTGCAGGGGAACATCGCGCAGGCCGAGAAGTGGGATCCGGCACGCGCGGGCCAGATTGTCGAACGGTACATGACCCTGACGCGGCAGGCCGTGGAGGCGGGGGCAGAGTTCGTCGTGTGGCCCGAGTCGGCCACGCCCTTCTACTTCGATGAGGAGCCGGCGGGGCAGGCGCTGGTCCGGGGGCTTTCGCAGTCCACGGGCGTCCCGCTCCTGTTCGGGACCGACGAGGTGGAGCGCGGCGCGCCGGCCCGCTACTTCGTCTCGGCATTCATGCTCGACGGCATGGGCGCCACGGCGGCTGTGTACCGCAAGATGCACCTGGTGCCCTTCGGCGAGTACGTGCCCTTCAAGGACCTGCTGTTCTTCGTCAAGCCGCTGGTCGAGGCCGTGTCCGACTTCACGCCCGGAACCCTGGTGACGATGCTGCCCGTGAACGGGCACATGGTGAGCACGGCCATCTGCTACGAGGTCACCTACCCGTCGCTGATCAGGGAAGGCGTGCGTCAGGGCAGCGAGCTGCTCACGACCATCACGAACGACGCGTGGTACGGCGAGTCGTCCGCCCCCTTCCAGCACTTCGAGATGGCGGCGATGCGCGCCATCGAGCAGGGGCGGTACCTCGTGCGCGCGGCGAACACGGGCATCACGGGCATCGTGGACCCGTATGGGCGCGTCCTCGCTCGCACGCGCCTCGGGGAGACGACCGTGGTGGTGGGCGAGGCCCGCTTCGTGCAGGCCCGGACGCTCTATGCCACAATGGGCGATCGCGTCGCGCACGCGGCCATCGCCCTGACGGCGTTGGCCCTTCTCGCGTCCCTCAGGAGACCATGGCCATCGTCATCGACGAACTGATCCGCCGCTCCACCGACCTGCTGAAGCGGGCCGCCGACCTGCGGAGCTATCTTTGACGCCGCTCGTCTGGACGAGGAGTTGAGCCGGCTCGAGGCGCGGATCGCGGCGCCCGACTTCTGGAACAGGCAGGCGGAGGCCCAGGCTTCGCTCAGGCGGCGCCAGCGGGTGAGCGAGGATCTGCAGTTGCGCGACTCGCTCGCGCGGCGCATGGACGACATCGGGGTGCTGGTCGAGTGGGCCGGGGCGGGCGAGGACGTGGCGGCGGATTTCGCGAAGGCGCTCGACGGCCTCGGGGAGGAGGTCGAGGCGGGCGAGATCAAGAAGATGCTCGGCGGCGAGCACGACGCCGCCAACGCCATCGTGTCCATCCATCCCGGCGCGGGCGGCACCGAGTCCCAGGACTGGGCCGAAATGCTGCTGCGCATGTACCTGAAGTGGGCCGAGCGCCGCGGGTTCAAGCGCACCATCCTGGATTACCAGCCCGGAGAGGAGGCCGGACTGAAGAGCGTGACCTTCACGCTGGCCGGCGAGTACGCGTTCGGCCTGATGGCGGCCGAGGCCGGCGTGCACCGCCTGGTGCGCATCTCGCCGTTCGACCAGGCGGCCCGGCGGCACACCTCGTTCGCCTCGGTCTACGTCTGGCCGGAGATGGACGAGGAGATCGAGATCGACATTCCCGAGAAGGACCTGCGCATCGACACCTATCGATCGAGCGGGGCGGGCGGCCAGCACGTCAACGTCACCGACTCCGCCGTGCGCATCACGCACCTGCCGACCGGCATCGTCGTGTCGTGCCAGAACGAGCGATCCCAGCACAAGAACCGTGACGTCGCCATGAAGGTGCTGAAGGCGCGGCTCTACGACCTGAAGGTGAAGGAGCAGCAGAGCAAGCTGGAGAACATCGGCGGTGTGAAGAAGGACATCGCCTTCGGATCGCAGATCCGGAGCTACGTGCTGCAGCCGTACCAGCTGATCAAGGACCACCGCACGAAGTACGAGGAGGGGCAGGTCTACAAGGTGCTCGACGGGGATATCGACCCCTTCATCAAGACATACCTGATGCAGAAAGCGTCAGGGACACTCGGCCTGCCCGTCGATGCCGACGCGGAGGGCTGAGCCGGCCCCGGCGCGGGTCACGGCCGCGAGACCGCGGCCGGCTGGGTCCCCGAGAGGAAGGCCTCGGTCAGCACGTTGGGTGCGTCGGAAGGGACGGGCTCGCCGGTGCTCTTGTCCACCGTCATGAAGACGATGTTGCCCGGCGCCTCGAAGTCCGGCACGTGCTCGCGATCCGTGCGCAGGTCCAGGTAGGCCCTCATGAAGTCGATCCAGATGGGGAGCGCGGCCGTCGTGCCCGTCTCGTTCGGCCCAATCGGCTTCTTCTCGTCGTGGCCCAGCCACACCCCGACGGTGATGTTCGGATCGAAGCCCACGAACCAGGCGTCGGTGTAGTCGTCCACGGTGCCGGTCTTGCCGGCCAAAGGCCACTTGAGCGCGTTGGCCGCGGCACCGGTGCCGCGGAGCACCACGCCTCGCAACAGGTTGGTCATGACATAGGCCGTGTCCGCCCGGATCGCGTCCCGCGGCGTGGGCCGGCTCTCTTCGAGCAGCGTGCCGGCGCGGTCCGTGATCGACAGCACGGAGAACGGCGTCATCCGGATGCCGTGGTTCGGGAAGACGGAGAACGCGCTCGTGAGCTCGAGGAGGGTGACCTCCTGGGCGCCCAGCGCCATCGAGAGGAACGGGCGGAACGGCTGGCCGAAGCCGAATCGCGCGGCATAGGCGGCCACCTGCGTCGGCCCCAGCATGTCGATGACCTTCACGGCGGGGATGTTCCGTGACTGCTCCAGCGCATGGCGCAGGGTCATCGGCCCCTGGAACTTGCGGTCGTAGTTGCCGGGCGCGTAGACGGGCTGGCCCGCGCCCGCGTCGAACGTGGTGGGCGCGTCTTCGAGCATGGTCGTGGGCGTCAGGCCCCGGTCGATCGCCGCCGTGTAGAGGAAGGGCTTCACCGTCGAGCCCATCTGCCTGAAGGCCTGCGTGGCGCGGTTGAACTTGCTGCGCGCGAAGCTGTAGCCGCCCACCATCGCCAGGACTTCACCCGTGCTGTTGTCCAGGGCGACGAGGGCGCCCTCGAGGACGGGCGGTTGTTCCAGCCGCAGCGTCGCGGTCCCTCCCTCGGCGTCCAGCGTCGCGATCTCGACTTCGACGAGATCGCCGCGCGTCACCAGTTCCGCGGCCGACCGGCGCCGGGTCCACTGGATCGCTGCCCGGTTCAGCTGCCCCGTGAGCGCGCCGATCCGGAGGTGTGCCACCTCGCCGTCCACGGCGGTCACGAGCGCCGGGACGATCTCGCCCGCGCTCATGGGACGCGCCCAGCGCTCGTGCCTGAAGGTCTCGAGCGTGTGCTTCTCCCCGAGCACGTTGCGCACCGGCTTGCGGAAGACGCCGCGGCGCTTGTCGATGCGGCGGAGCCCGCGGTCGATGGCGTGGTTGGCGGCCCGCTGCACTTCGAGGTCGAGCGGCGTGCGGACGGTGAGTCCGCTCTCGTACAACGCCTTCGCGCCGTACTTGGCCTCGAGGTACTTGCGCACTTCCTCGAGGAAGTACGGGGCCGGACTGCCCTCGGTGCCGGCCTCGCCGGCCACGACGATGGGCTTCGCCCTGGCCTCGGCGGCCTGCCCGGCGGTGATGAAGCCCTCGCTGGCCATGCGGTCGAGGGCGTAGTTGCGGCGGCGAAGGGCGGCCTCCGGGTTCACGTACGGGCTCTGACGGACGTTCGCCTGGATGATGCCCGCGATCATCGCCGCTTCCTCGAGCGCCAGGTCCTTCACGTCCTTCCGGAAGTAGAGCTGCGAGGCGGCCTGCACGCCATAGGCGCCATGGCCGAAGTAGATCTGGTTGCAGTAGAGCGTGAAGATCTCAGGCTTGCTGTACCGCTTCTCGATCTGGATCGCAACCAGCGCCTCCTTGACCTTGCGCTCCCACGTGCGGTCGAACCCAATGGTCTTCGGGAACAGGTTGCGCGCGAGCTGCTGGGTGAGCGTGCTGCCCCCGGGCACGTTGCCGCTGGACACGATGTCGCGAACCAGGGCGAGCATCATTCGCGAGATGCTGAGGCCCGCGTGCTGGAAGAAGCCGGCGTCCTCGGCGGCCAGGACCGCCTGGCGCAGCGTGATGGGGATGTCCTCGTAGTGCACCACGACGCGCCGCTCGACGGCGAATTCGCCGACGAGCTGGCCGTCCCGGCCGAGCACGCGCGTGATGGTGTTCGGCTGGTAGTGGTCGAGGGCCGAAACCTCGGGCAGGTCGTCGGAATAGGCGAAGAGGACCCCGCTCAGCGTGCCGAGCAGGGCCGCGCCCACGAAGAGCGCCACGATGGTCGCATGGCGGGCGATGCGAACGACGACGGTCATGGGCGCAAGTTCCAGTATAGCAACAGGATGTGGCGGTCCAGCGCGTCGAAACGAGCCGATTCTTGACACTGGAATACTCAGATTTCATACTAAGACCATGAGCAAAATCATTGGCATCGACCTGGGAACCACCAACTCGGTAGTGGCGGTGATGGAGGGCGATCAGCCGACCGTCATCCAGAACGCCGAAGGCAGCCGGCTGACGCCGTCGGTCGTGGCGTTCAGCAAGACCGGCGAGCGGCTGGTGGGCCAGGTGGCCAAGCGTCAGGCCGTCACCAACCCCGAGAACACCATCTTCTCGATCAAGCGGTTCATGGGCCGTCGCTACACCGAGGTGAGCGAGGAGATGAAGATGGTGCCCTATACGGTGGCCGGGGCCGGCAACGGCGACGTGCGGATCAAGGCGGGCGGCCAGGAGCTCGCGCCGCCGCAGATCTCGGCCATGGTGCTCCAGAAGCTGAAGCAGGCCGCCGAGGACTACCTGGGCCAGCCCGTCACCAAGGCCGTGATTACGGTTCCCGCGTACTTCAATGATGCCCAGCGGCAGGCCACCAAGGAAGCCGGGCAGATTGCCGGCCTCGAGGTGATGCGCATCGTCAACGAGCCGACGGCCGCGGCGCTGGCCTACGGCCTCGACAAGAAGTCGAACGAGACCATCGCCGTCTACGACTTCGGTGGGGGCACGTTCGACATCTCCATTCTGGAGGTCGGGGAGGGCGTGGTGGAGGTCAAGTCCACCAACGGCGACACCCACCTCGGCGGCGACAACCTCGATCAGCGCATCATCGAGTGGATCATCGACGAGTTCCGGAAGGAAGAGGGCATCGACCTCGGCAAGGATCGCATGGCGCTCCAGCGCCTGCGCGAGGCCGCGGAGAAGGCGAAGATGGAGCTCTCGTCGGTCATGGAGACCGAGGTCAACCTGCCGTTCATCACCGCGGACGCGACCGGCCCCAAGCACCTCACCCGCAAGCTGACGCGCGCCAAGTTCGAGTCGCTCGTGGAAGAGCTGCTCCAGAAGACCGTGGTGCCGACCAAGCAGGCGTTGAAGGATGCCGGCGTGGACGCATCCCGCATCGACGAGGTGGTGCTGGTGGGCGGGTCCACCCGGATCCCGCGCGTGCAGGCGATTGTCAAGGAGCTGTTCGGCAAGGAGCCGCACAAGGGCGTGAACCCGGACGAGGTGGTCGCCGTGGGGGCCGCCATCCAGGCGGGCGTGCTGGCGGGCGAGGTGAAGGACCTCCTGCTGCTCGACGTCACGCCGCTCTCCCTGGGCATCGAGACGCTGGGCGGGGTGATGACGTCGCTCATCTCGCGCAACACGACGATTCCGACGCGCAAGAGCGAGGTGTTCTCCACGGCGGCCGACAACCAGACCAGCGTGGAGGTGCACGTGGTGCAGGGCGAGCGCCCCCTGGCGCGCGACAACCGCACGCTGGGCCGCTTCCACCTGGTGGGCATCCCGCCCGCCCCGCGCGGCGTGCCGCAGATCGAGGTCACCTTCGACATCGATGCGAACGGCATTGTCAACGTGTCGGCCAAGGATCTGGGCACGCAGAAGGAGCAGAAGATCACCATCACGGCGTCGTCAGGCCTCAGCAAGGACGAAGTGGACCGGATGATGAAGGAGGCCGAGTCGCACGCGGACGAGGACAAGAAGCGGCGCGAGGAGATCGAGACGAGGAACCGCGCCGACCAGGCGGTGTACGGCGCGGAGCGGATGCTGAAGGACACTGGCGACAAGCTGTCGGCGTCGGAGCGTGCCGAGATCGAAGCCGCCATGGCCGACGTGAAGAAGGCCGTCGAGGCCAACGACACGGCGGGCATGAGCGTGGGCCTGGATCGCCTGGTCGCCGCACAGCACAAGGCCGCCGAGTCGATCTACCGGCAGCAGGCCGGCCCGGGTGGCGGCGCGGGCGAGCCGGGCGCCGCGGCAGGCGGGGAGGCCGGGAGTCCCCACGCCGGGGATGCCAGGGAAGGCGACGTGATCGACGCCGAGGTGGTGGACGACAAGAAGTAGCCCGGCCATGGACCTCTATATCGTCCTCGGCGTGCAGCGCGAGGCGACCCCCGGCGACATCAAGCGGGCCTATCGCCGGCTGGCGCGGCGCTGGCACCCGGACATCAACCCGGGTGATCGCGAGGCCGCCGTTCGCTTCCGGCAGGTGCTGGAGGCGTACGAGACGCTGATCGATCCGGATCGTCGGCGCCGATACGACGCGGGCTCCACGCCAGCGCCGCGCGCGGAGCCGGCGCCCGCGTACGGGTTTGCGGGATTCGACTTCTCGTCGCGTGTGCACGCGGAGCGGACGACGACCTTCGGGGAGTTGTTCGAGGATGTCTTCGCCCGAAGACACGCGCCGGACATCGCACCCGCGCACGGGTCGGATATCCACGCGCAGGCGCAGTTGACGTTCGAGGAGGCGTGGCACGGCGCCGAGCGCACCGTCACGATCACGCGGCACCATCCCTGCCGCCACTGCGCCGGCTCGGGCTTCCATCGCGTGTCGGAGACCCGCTGCGTCTCGTGCGAGGGGGCGGGGACGGTGCGGACGGTGCGTGGCCACATGGTGTTCAGCAAGAACTGCCCGCGGTGCGCGGGTACCGGCCTGCTGCGCCAGGAGCGCTGCGCCTCGTGCCACGGCCAGGGCGTCGCCGCGCGCACCGAGACGATCGCGGTTCGCACGCCACCCGGCGTGCCCGATGGCGCCCGCGTGCGGGCGCCGGGCAAGGGCCACGCCGGCGTGCGCGGCGGGGCGCCCGGGGATCTCTACCTCGAGGTGGCGGTGGAGCCCCATCCCGTGTTCCGGCGCGACGGCGACGACGTGCACATGGTGCTGCCGGTGGCGGTGCACGAAGCGGGTCTCGGCACGAAGATCGATGTCGGCACGCCGGACGGGCCTGCGCGCGTGCGCATTCCCCCGGGCACGCAGTCGGGCCAGCGCTTCCGGTTGCGGGGGCGGGGCGTCCCGACCCGCGGCGGGGGACGGGGGGATCTCGTGGTGGAAGTGCGCCTCGCGCTGCCGCGGGTGCTCGATGAGCGATCGAAGGAACTGCTCCGCGAGTTCGGGCGCATCAACGGGGAGAGCGTGCGGGACTGATGGCCAAGAACACCGGCAAGGCGTATTTCATGATCAGCGCCGTCGCGCAGCGGTACGGCATCCATCCGCAGACGCTGCGGCTCTACGAGCGCGAAGGCCTGCTCAAGCCGTCCCGGACGGAGGGCAACACGCGGCTGTACTCGGAGGAGGACCTCGAGCAGCTCGAGACCATCCTCGCCCTGACCCGCGATCTCGGCGTCAACCTGGCAGGGGTCGAGATCATCCTCAACATGCGGCAGAAGATGGAGCAGATGCAGGGCGAGGTCAACGAGTTCATGGCGTACGTGAAGCACGAGCTCGCCCGCGGCCTGGACGACTGGGAGCAGCGCCTCGGGACGGCCCTGGTGAAGTCGTCACCGAGCGATCTCGTCAAGGCGTCCACTCGCGCGCCGCAGACCACGGTGTCGGGCGGCGTTCACGCGCCGCGGCACAAGACTCGCGAATAGGTCAATCGGCCTTCGGGCGAGATCCGGTACAATCGACGGCGTGCGCAGGATCGAATCCCTCGCGGCCGATTCGGCAACCCTTCACGCCTACCTCCAGGAAATCGCACGCTTCCCGCCGCTCGACAGCGCGCAGGAACGCCGGCTCGCCGAACGGGTGCGCGACAGGGACGAGGACGCGCTGGCGCGGCTCGTCGAGCCGCACCTCGGCCTCGTGGTCGGCTACGCGCGCCGCTACCGGCACATGGGCGTGCCGCTCCTCGAGCTGGTGCACGACGGCAACCTCGCGCTCATCGATGCGGCGCGCCGGTTCGAGCCCGCGCACCACGGCCGCTTCGCGGCGTACGCGCTCTGGTGGGTGCGCCAGGGCGTGCTGCACCGGTTGACCCTCGCGCCCGAGCGGCATACGCGCCGCGTGGACGCGGACAGCAGGACGTTCCACCTGGTGGAGGCCCTGCGCGTCGCGATCGACGAGGCCTGCAACCACGGAGCGGGCGAGGACGAGTTGTCGCCGTCCGACATTCGACTGCTGGGCGAGCAGTGGCGCCGCGTGCCGGAGGCGGAGCTCCTGGTCGACGATGACTCCCTGGACCTCGACGATCTCGTGCCCGCCCCCGTCGACGAGCAGGAGGACGCCGTGCGGCTGGCGCTCGTGTCAGACCTCGAGACCTCATTGCTCGAGCTCGACCCCAAGGAGCGACGCGTGCTCGCGCTGAGGCTGGGGCTCCACGATGGCGAGCCACGCAGCCTGGATCAGGTCGGCGACCGCCTGCGCGTGTCGCCCGCGCGTGCCGAGCGCCTGTCCACACGGGCGATCATCAAGCTCCGCAGGCACCGTGCGGTGCGTAGCTCGCTCAACTAGGACGCCCCGTCCATGGCCTGCCCCCTCTGCAACGACACGCGGTGGCGCAGCGTGGTCGCCGACGGCGTCGAGCGCGTCGTCCGCTGCGACTGCTGGCGGGCCGCGGTTCTCGAGCGCCTGATGGCCGAGGCGCGCATCCCGTCGCGGTACGCGCGCTGCGAGCTGTCCACCTTCGAGCACGACATGGATTCGCAACGCGAGGCCCATCGGCGCGCGGCGGCGTTCGTCGAGTCGTTTCCCGTCGTGGATCGCGGTTTGCTGCTCTACGGACCGCATGGCGTGGGCAAGACGCACCTCGCCGTGGGCATCCTGAAGGCGGCGATTCGGGCCAAGGGGGCGCGCGGGTACTTCTTCGAGACGCGTGAGCTGCTGCGGCTCGTGCGGGACACCTACAATCGCTCCGTCGAGGAAACCGAGATGGACGTGCTGGCGCCCGTGCTGCAGGCCGACCTGCTGGTGCTCGACGACCTCGGTGCCGAGCGGACCTCGGAGTGGGTGCAGGAGACGCTGGGCCTGGTCGTCAACACGCGCTACAACGCCAGGCGGCCAACCATCTTCACCAGCAACCTCGTCGACTCCCCGGACAGCACCGACCCCCGCACCTTCATTTTCCAGCTGGGCGCGCGCACCCGGTCGCGGCTGGCCGAGATGTGCGACTGGGTGGAGATCCGCGGGGTGGACGTGCGCGAGGTGGGGCCCCACGCCTCGCCGGACACCATCCAGCGCTGGCAGAAGCAGTCGCCGGCGTCCCCCGACAACCTGCGGCGGGCTGGGGGCCTGCCGGGCAAGGGCAAGGCCATGGCGCGCGCGCGCCTGCGCGACCAGCCTCCGGTGGAGCTGGCGTGGCCCGGTGGGCGCGCGGGGACGAAAGGGTAGTGGCCCGCGGCCTCTACGTCCACGTCCCGTTCTGCGCGGCCATCTGCAACTACTGCAACTTCAATCGGGGCCTGCTCGACGACGAGCTGAAGCGCCGCTACGTGGACGCCCTCGTCGAGGAGATCCGGCGGTGTCCGGAGGCGGGGGCTGCCATCGACACGGTCTTCTTCGGCGGGGGGACGCCCTCGCTGCTGGCGCCCGGGGAGGTGTCGCGCGTCCTTGGCGCCTGCCGAGAGGCCTTCTCGCTCGCGGTGGATGCCGAGGTCACGCTCGAGGCGAATCCCGAAACGGTCAGCGACCGGAGCCTGTCCGGATACCGCGTCGGAGGCGTCAACAGACTGAGCTACGGGGTGCAGTCGTTCCGCGATGCGGAACTGAGGCGCCTTGGCCGTCTGCACTCGGCAGACACCGCCCGGCGGGCGGTCCGCCTGGCTCGCGCGGCCGGGTTCGACAACATCAGCCTGGACCTGATGCTCTGGCTGCCCGGGCAGCGTTTGTCGGAATGGCTGGAGTCAGTCGATGCCCTCGCGGAGCTGGCGCCCGAGCATGCGTCGATCTACCTCCTCGAGATCTACCCGCATGCGCCGCTCCGGGACGAGATGGTGCGCGGCGGCTGGTCGGTGGCGCCAGACGAGGTGGCCGCGGAGATGTATTTACAGGGACTGTCCCGGCTCGACGCGGCCGGGTACGAGCAGTACGAGATCTCCAACGTGGCGCGACCCGGGCGGCGCGCGCGGCACAACCTGCTGTATTGGGAATCCGGCCATTGGCTGGGCTTCGGTGGCGGCGCCCACTCGACCTGGAACGGTGTACGATGGCGGAATCTGTCGTCGACCGCCGAATACGTGGACCGCGTGGCGGCGGGGCGCCCGGTGCGCATGGACGCCCGGACGCTGTCGGCGGAGGAGCGCCTCGAGGAGGCGCTCTTCATGGGGCTCCGGCTCACCGAGGGCATCGACCTCCAGGCGCTTGCCGCCCGGCACGGCCTCGATGTCGTCGGACGGTACGGCGCGGAGCTCTCACGGTTCGTCGATCTCGGGGTGCTGGTGCTCGATCCGGGCCGGCGCCTGGCCCTTACGCGCGAGGGCATGCTGGTGGCCAATGAGATCATGATGGTTTTCATCGGCGGGCCAGTACGGTAAAGTAAGCGCCTTTCGCGAAGGAGGCTGCTCAATGCTTCGAGGTGTTCAGGTTGTCGTGTCGGGAGTGGCGGCCGCCGCGTGCATGCTGGCGGGGGCTGCCGTGGCGCAGGCGCAGGAGCCGGAAAAGCCCGTGCTGCCGCTGGACGGTGACGCCGTCGTCATCACCATGCTGATCAAGCCCGACAAGACCGCGGATTTCGAGTCCGTCCTTGCCAAGTACAAGGAAGCGATGGAGAAGAGCGACAAGCCCGCCCGCAAGGAGCAGCTGGCCGGTCTCAAGATCTTCAAGTCCGCCCAGCCGGCGCAGGGCAACACGGTCTACATCCTGTATGTGGACCCTGTCGTCAAGGATCAGGAGTACGACATCTCGCGCGTCATCGCCGAGGTGTTTCCCGTGGAAGTCCAGGACCTGTTCCAGAAGTACAAGGACGCCTTCGCGGGTCGCGCGATCACGTCGCTCAACAAGGTTCCGTAAGGCGGGGATGCCGTCCGGGGCCTGCGCCCCGGACGGTCGCGTCGCGCGGTATCCTGTGTTCGTGCACGCCTGGTTTGCCGCGTCTCTCCTTGTCGCCCAGGCGCCTGCCGGCGCCGCTTCCGGCGTCCCACCTCAGCCGCCCGCGGCCCCGGCCCCGGCCGATCCGGCGACTGCCTCGTTCACCACGGATGTCGGCCTGCTGCTGGTATCGGTAAAGCCGGACCGGGCGCCGGACTACGAAGCCGCCATCGCGGCGCTTCAGGCGGCCTTGTCAGCGACCACCGATCCAGCCCGGCGTTCCCTGGCCGAGGGCTGGCGGGTCTATAAGGCGAGCGAGCCCGACGCGAGGGGCAACGTGCTCTACGTGCACGCCCTGCTGTCGACCGTGCGGGGCGCCGACTACCGGCCGTCGCTCCTGATTGACGCGTTGCTGCTGGACGCGCCGGCGGACCTCCTGGCGAAGTACAAGGAGGCGCTGGCGGCCGCGCCGACACGCCTTTCGCTCACCGAACTGGCCAACATGGCGGTCGCACCGGTCAAGAAGTAGCGCCGCGGGCGAGGGTCCCGGTCGAAGGCGCCCCTAGAAGGTGAGGTTCGCGCCGGCGTAGAACCGGTGGTACGTCTCGTGGAGTGGCGTGCCGTTCAACCGGAACACGCGGTAGTCGACGCGCAGCCGCAGGGGACCGAGCACCCGGATCTTGGCTCCCCCCCCGAGGTTCACGGCCGTGCTCGTCTCTCGCGCGTCGGCGAGTTGTTCGCGATAGGCACCGAGGCCCGCCGTCCCATAGAGCTGCACCCCCGCGATTTCGATGGGCGTCTGCACCAGGGCGTTCCCCGACCACGTGCGCAGGCCTGGCAGGGCCTCGATCTCGTCCTCGCTGGTGGTGGCGTACTCGAACTCGAAGGCGACGATGATGAGCCCGAGCCCGCCAGCGACGCCTCGAACGGTCCTACTCTCCGGAGTGGGCGTGACGCCCAGGAAGGCCGTCAGGTCGGCTGACGCGGGACGGGCAGAAGCGAGCAGTGCGAGGAAGGTGAACACCGCCAACCGGCTGGCACGAGTGATGCACGGTTGAGTCAGCATCCGGCTATGATCGCACGACTGCCCCCCACGGATCACGCGACCTGGCCGCGTTGGAGGACGCATATGGCTTCGACCTCACGTTTCACGGCCACGGCGGCCCTGGTGCTCAGCGTTCCGCTGACGCTGGTCGCCGACACGCTCTACCTGCGGAACGGCAGCCGCATCCAGGGCGACCTGGTCGCGGTCCGTGGCGGGACCATCGAGTTCGAGGAACGGCGCGGCTTCGGCGGGTCGCGCACCATCCGCGTCGACCGCGACGAGATAGACCGCATCGAGTTCGACAGAAGCGGCGGCGGGTGGGGCAGTGGATGGGGCAGCAGTGGCGGGAGCGGCAACGGAAGCAGCAACGGCAGCGCCTGGGACAGCAGCCGGCCCAACGGCATGCGGGAGCGCCACGTGAACGTCTCGGCCACGGCCGACTGGACCGACGCCGGCGTGCAGGTGCGGGCCGGACAGACGGTCTACTTCGAGGCTTCCGGGCAGGTGCGCTGGGGGCGCGATCGCCGCGACGGTCCGGAAGGCGAGCGCAACTCGCCGTACAACCAGGCGCGCCCGATGCCCAACCGGCCCGGTGCCGCGCTGATCGGCCGCATCGGCGACGACGTCTTCTTCATCGGCGATTCGCGCGGTGCCGTTCGTGTGCGGACGGGCGGGCGACTCCACCTGGGCATCAACGACGAGTACCTGGAGGACAACTCCGGCAGCTTCCGCGTGACGGTCTTCTACTGATACGCTTGAGCGATGAGGGTTCGCCTGTCCGGGGAGCAGGAGCTGCTGCGCCGCAGCGTGCGGGAGTTCGCCGAGGCCGAGATCCGACCGCACGTGATGGCGTGGGACAACGCCCAGCACTTTCCGCAGGAACTGCTGCCGAAGCTGGCTGAACTGGGCCTGATGGGCATCCAGTTCCCGGAGGCGTACGGCGGCGCTGCGATGAGCGCCGTGGACTACTGCATCTGCATCGAGGAGCTGGCCCGGGTCGATCCCAGCATTTCCCTGTCGGTCGCGGCGCACAACGGCCTGGGGGCCGCCCACATCGCCCTGTTCGGGAGCGAGGAGCAGAAGCAGCGCTACCTCATGCCGCTGGCCCGGGGCGAGCGCCTGGCGGCCTGGGGACTCACCGAACCGGGCTCCGGCAGCGACGCGTCGGCCATGCGCACGACCGCAGTGCCCGACGGCGACCACTGGGTGCTCAACGGCTCGAAGGCTTTCATCACGCACGGCAAGTCCGGCGACACGATGGTGGTCATGGCCGTCACCGACAGGGCCCTGGGCAGCAAGGGCATCTCGGCCTTCATCGTCGAGCGCGGCACGCCCGGGCTCATCGCCGGCAGGAAGGAAGACAAGCTCGGCATGCGCGCAAGCGAGACCAGCGAAGTCATCCTCGAGAACTGCCGCGTGCCGGGCGCGCAGATGATCGGCGAGGAAGGGCAGGGCTTCATCCAGACGCTGCAGGTGCTCGACGCGGGCCGTATCGGCATCGCGGCGCTGGCTGTCGGCCTGGCCCAGGGGGCCTGGGAGGCGGCGAGAGACTACGCCGCCGAGCGCCGGCAGTTCGGCCGGGCGATCAACACCTTCCAGTCCATTCGCTGGAAGCTGCTCGACAACGCCTCGCGGGTCGAGGCGGCGCGGCTGCTGACCTACCGCGCGGCATGGCTGAAGGACCAGGGGCGAACGACGACACTCGAGTCGTCGATGGCCAAGCTGTACGCCAGCGAGATTGCGGTGCGCGCCTCCGAGGACGGCGTGCAGATCTTCGGCGGGTACGGCTTCGTCAAGGACTACCCGGCCGAGAAGTTCTTCCGTGACGTCAAGCTCACCACCATCGGCGAAGGCACGAGCGAAGTGCAGCGGCTGGTGATCGCCCGGCGGCTGCTGGCTGCCTGACGTGGCTGTGCACGCTCCCCTCGCAGACCGCGTGCGGTCCGGCGACGTGCGCGCCATCGCGCGCGCGATCTCGCTCATCGAAGACGAGTCGCCGCACGCCGCGGCGCTCGTCCGGGACATTTTTCCCGACACCGGGCGGAGCTACCTGATCGGCGTCACCGGCCCCCCGGGCGCGGGGAAGAGCACCCTCGTGGACCGGCTCACGGCCGAAACCCGCAAGGGCGGCGAGACCGTGGGCGTGGTGGCCGTGGATCCGACCAGCCCGTTCACGGGCGGCGCCATCCTCGGCGACCGCCTGCGGATGCAGGCCCACGCCGAGGACCCGCACGTGTTCATCCGATCGATGGCCACCCGCGGTCACCTGGGCGGGCTGGCGCGGGCCACCAGCGAGGCGGCCCTGGTGCTCGACGCCGCGGGCAAGAGTCTGGTGATCATCGAGACGGTCGGCGTCGGCCAGGACGAGGTCGACATCGTCCGTACCGCCGACATCTCGGTGGTCGTGCTCGTCCCGGGGACGGGCGACGACGTGCAGGCGCTCAAGGCCGGCATCATGGAGATTGCGGACGTCTACGTGGTGAACAAGGCGGATCGTGAAGGGGCCGATCGGATGGTCACCTCCATCGAGTCGAACCTCTCGCTCCAGTCGTTCGGGGACGGCGAGTGGCGGCCGCCCATCGTGAAGACCGAGGCCACCACCGGTCGCGGCCTGCCCGAACTGTGGCAGGCGATCCGGGCCTTTCGCGCGCACTCTGCCAGCACACGCGTGCGCCGCCTCAAGGCACGCAACCAGTTCCGGCTCCGCGACCTGCTCGTCCAGCGCTACCTGGAGCACGTGGAGCGGACGCTGCTCGCTCCCGGAGAGTTCGAGGCGCTGGTGGACCGGATTGCCGCGCGCGAGATCGATCCGTACTCGGCAGCGGAGGAGATCCTGACCAGGAGCCTGCGGCAGCCATGAAGGTGTGGATCGATCACGTCGGCATCGCGGTGCAGGACCTGGCGCAGGCGCTGGCGTTCTACAGGGACGTGCTGGGCCTGCACGTGGAGCCGCCCGAGGAGGTGGCGAGCCAGCGGGTCCGCGCGCACTTCGTGCACCTGGGGCCCTCGTCGCTCGAACTGCTGGAGGCCACGGCGCCGGACTCGGGGATCGCGACGTTCGCGGAGAAGCGGGGCCCGGGCCTGCACCACGTGGCCCTGCGCGTCGAGGACATCGACGCGGTCCTGGCGCATCTGCGCGCGCGGGGCGTGCGCCTCATCGACACGGTGGCCCGCCCGGGCGCGGAGGGCGCGCGCGTGGCCTTCATCCATCCCTCGGCCGCGCACGGCGTGCTGGTGGAACTGAAGGAGCCCGCGGCGAAGGTCCGGCGGTTCAGGACGCCCACGCGGCACCTCTTGGGCGACCTCGAGCTCATCACGCTGTCGGACGGCTTCTTCCGCCTGGATGGCGGCGCGATGTTCGGCGTGGTGCCGAGGACCTTGTGGGCGTCGCGCCTGCCGCCGGACGACCGCAACCGGATCCCGCTCGGCCTGCGCCCGCTGATCGTCCGCGGCGAGCAGACGATGATCATCGACGCCGGATGCGGCGACAAGATGGACGCGAAGAGCGCGGACATCTATGGGCTCGAGCGGGCGTCTCATCTGGATCACGCGCTGGCCGAGGCCGGGCTGGGCGTCGAGGACATCGACATCGCGCTGGCCAGCCACCTGCACTTCGACCACGTGGGGGGCTTCACGGTGCGCGACGGCGACGGGCGCATCGTGCCCCGGTTTCCGCGGGCCCGCTACGTCGCCCATCGCGGGGAATGGGAGGACGCCACGCATCCGCACGAGCGGAACCGCGCGAGCTACCTGCCGGAGAACTTCGTGCCGCTGCAGGAGGCCGGCGTGCTGTCGCTGGTGGACGATGGCGCCGAGATCATGCCGGGCGTCCGCTATCGCCGGAGCGGCGGCCACACGGCGCACCACCAGGTCGTCATGATCGAGTCGGGTGGCGCCACGGCGGTGTTCACGGCCGACATGTATCCGACGTCCGCGCACGTGCCGGACCCGTGGGTGATGGGCTACGACCTCTACCCGATGGACACGCTGGGCTTCAAACGGGCCTTCGCCCGCGAGGCCGTGGACCGCGAGTACCTCGTCTTCTTCGAGCACGATCCGTCGATCGCGGCGGGTGTCATCCGCGAGTCCGGCGGCCGGCGGACCGTGGAACGCATCATCTAGCCAGGGGAGCGCATGTCAGCACAGATTGGCGTCATCGGCGGATCGGGACTGTACGACATGGCGGAACTGACGGACCGAGACGAGCGGCTGCTCTCGACGCCGTTCGGCGATCCGTCGGGGCCCTACCTGGTCGGGACGCTCCGTGGCAAGCGCGTGGCGTTCCTGGCGCGGCACGGGGCCGGCCACCGGCTGTCGCCGTCCGAGCTCAACTACCGTGCGAACATCTACGGGTTCAAGGTCCTCGGCGCCGAGTGGATCCTGTCGGCGAGCGCGGTGGGCTCGCTCCAGGAGCGATACCGGCCGCTCGACATCCTGTTCCCCGATCAGTTCATCGACCGCACGCGCGGACGCACCAGCACGTTCTTCGGCCGCGGCATCGTGGCCCACGTGGGCTTCTCGCACCCGCTCTGCGAGCCGCTGTCGGCCCTGGCGGCCGACGTGGCGCGCGGCCTGGGAGCACGAGTCCACGAGGGCGGCACGTACGTGTGCATGGAGGGCCCGCAGTTCTCCACCCTGGCCGAGTCGGAACTGTACCGGTCGTGGGGCGGCGACGTCATCGGCATGACCAACCTGCAGGAGGCCAAGCTCGCCCGGGAGGCCGAGATCGCCTATTCGACGATGGCGCTGGTGACCGACTACGACTGCTGGCACCCGGATCACGACGCCGTCACGGTGGAGATGATCCTCGACAACCTCACGCACAACGCGAGGACGGCGCAGCAGGTGATCGCCGGCGTTGTCGAGCGTCTCGACGTGTCGATGCGCGTGTCGGCGCACTCGGCGCTTCGACACGCCATCATCACACGGCCCGATGCCATCCCCGAGTCCGTGAAGCGCGATCTGGCGCCGCTCATCGGGAAGTACATCAAGTGAATGCCAGGATGGGCGCCATGCAACTGATCGTCACGGGCTCGATCGCGTTCGACTACCTGATGTCCTTTCCCGGAAGGTTCACCGAGCACTTCCTTCCGGAACACATGGACCGTGTCTCGCTCAGTTTCCTCGTGGACTCGATGGACAAGCGGCGCGGGGGCTGCGCCCCCAACATCGCCTACACGCTGGCCCTGCTGGGCGAGCGGCCCCGGCTGATGGCCACGGCCGGACAGGACTTCGCGGACTACCGGCACTGGATGGAGGGCGCCGGCATCGACACCTCGCTGGTGCGGGTGATCGACGGGAGGTTCTGCGCGTCGTTCTTCTGCAGCACCGACCAGCACAACAGCCAGATCGCGTCCTTCTACACCGGCGCGATGGCCAACGCCGCGGAACTGTCGTTCCGCGGGCTGGACGGGCTGGGCGCCGACACGCTCGTGATCATCGCGCCGAACGATCCGTCGGCGATGGTGCAGTACGCGGAGGAGTGCAGCACGATGGGCCTCCGCTACATCTGGGATCCGGGTCAGCAGTGCGCGCGCATGGCGGGCGACCAGCTGAAGGACGGCATCGTCGGCGCGTTCATGGTGATCTGCAACGATTACGAGTTCGAGCTGATCCGGCAGAAGACGGGCATGGGGGAGCAGGACGTGCTGGCGCACGCGCCGCTGCTGGTCGTGACCAGGGGCGAGCACGGGTCGACGGTCCATACCCGCGGCGGCGCCGTCGACGTGCCCGCCGTCACGCCGGATCGCATCGAGGACCCCACCGGTGTGGGGGACGCCTTCCGGGGCGGCTTCATGAAGGGGCTGGCCCTGGGCGCCAGCTACGAAGTCTGCGCGCGCTTCGGCAGCGTCGCCGCCACCTACGCGCTCGAGCACCTGGGCGGAACCTACCACGCCTACACGTGGGACGAGTTCAAGGCCCGCTACGAGCAGCACTTCGGGGCCCTCTGACGTAGACCCCGGCGACGATCCTCGCGAACGTCGCCTGCTGGAGATTCCACGCGGTCTCGAGCAATCGGACCTGCGCGTCGCTGAGCTCGGTTCGCCATCGAACGACTCGCCCGGTTGGCCCGGACCTCGACGCGCGCCTTCATGCCGGCGCGCGGCCGGCCGGCCTGCAACTCGGACATGCCCGCCTCGAGCGCCATCTGCCGCAGGTCGGCCACGACCACTACCGGCCGATCACCCGGGATGGCCCCGGCGTCTTCGTTGCGCTCGACGATCGAGCCGGTCAGTGATCGTGGCGTCGCGCTGCACCTCACGGGCGCGGCGACGTTACGGTTCATGGACGGGAACGCCGACGGCGGACGCGACAGGACCGTCGGCACAGCACTCGCGGGGGTGGAAGGTGAGGGGGTGGCCGGACTCGAGGCCGGTGAGAATCGAATCGAGGACGTCACGGGCCAGCAGATCGGCGTCCTCGCCGGGCGCGAGCCGCTGGCACAGGCGGAGCACGGATGGACCCACCAGCGCGCCCCAGAGCACGTGCATGGCCGCGCATGGATTCACCGCCGGTGGGAGTTCACCCGCATCCACGGCTCGCTGCAGTCCCTCGGTGGCGTTGGTCAGCAGGGCCTGGAGGATCTCGAACCCTTCCCAGCCCTCGGTGATCGCGGGGACCGATCGGTCCACGAACATCAGTTCGAAATACGCCGGCTGTTCCTTCGAGAACTCGTAGAATGCCCACCATCCGGCGCGGACCTCGTCGAGCGGGGACCCGTGGCCGAGAGCCGACTTCACCTTCGAGTCGAGCAGGCGGAACCCGTCCTCAGCCAGGGCCAGATAGATGTCGTCCTTGCCTGCGAAGTAGCTGTAGATGGCGGCGGGGCTGTACTCGATGCGCTCGGCGATCTTCCGGATGGAGACGTTACGATAGCCTTCACTGGTGAAGAGGTCCCGCGCGGCGTCCAGGATGGACTGCCGGACGGCCTGCCTCTCCCGGTCCTGGCGTTCCTTGATCCCCATGGCTCTGATTTAACGGTGTTCAGGGAACTAACGCCATTAGACGGCAACGTTTGGAGACAGGTTCCATGACCGCCAGAAACAGGGGACTCGGGGCGGCACTGGCGCTCGCGGTGCCCGCCTGGGCCGCCGGCCTCGCGCTCGCACCCTGTGTGGCCCGGGTCTCCCGGGCCGCCGGGGGCGTGCTCTACGTCATCGGATCGCTCATCTGTCACCAGCGACCCGAGCGGTCGTTCTCCCTGTCGGGAGCGCAGGTGCCGGTCTGCGCCCGGTGCGAGGGGCTCTACATCGGGGCGGCCGTCGGTGTGCTGGTGTGGACCTGGCTCTGGCGTGGACGCACCCGCCCGTGGCCCCGCGTCGGGGCGCTGGCGCTGCTGGCGGTGAGCGCGGTGCCGACCGCGGTGACGGTGGCGACCGCGGTGACGGGCTTAGGGGATCCGCCCAACGCATGGCGATTCGGCCTGGCTCTTCCCCTCGGCCTCTCCGGGGGACTGATCGTCGGGGCGGTCGTCTCGGAACACCTGAAGTAAACTGCTCTGTCGTGCCTCCCGTCGTCGTCTGGCTGGCCTCCTGGCTGGTGCCCGGGGCCGGACACTTCCTGCTGGGCCGCCGCCAGAAGGGCCTGGTATTTTTTCTGGCCCTCCCCGTCATGTTCGCGGTCGGCCTGGCCCTCGACGGCCGCCTGTTTCCGTTCGAGTTCTCGCAGCCCCTGGTCGGCCTGGCCGCTCTCGCCAACCTCGGGATAGGGCTCCCCTACGTAGTGGCCTCGACCCTCGGGCTGGGCCAGGGCATCGTGACGGCCGTGAACTATGAGTACGGGAACGCCTTCCTCATCGTGTCCGGCCTTCTGAACATGCTCGTCGCTCTCGACGCCTATGACGTGCGCCTCGGGAGGAAGTGATCCGCCATGACGACGCACCTCGGGTTGATGGCGCTCTTCTCGTTCTTCGTCGCCCTCGTGTTCGCCATGATTGGCCGCGACCAACCGCGGGACCAGCTGATCCTCGGGCTGAAGTTCTTCGGCGGCTTCATCGGGGCCGGCATCATCCTGGGCTGGCTGATGTACCCGCTGCCGTTCTAGTCGCACCCGCCCTGCATGCTGGTGACACTCTGGGGCCCTGTCGCGGCCTACATGGCCGCCATCTTCGCGCTCTCCTCCCAGGCCACGCCGCCCGGAGCATCGCTGACGCCCGACTGGGTGCAACATGGAGTTGCCTACGCCGGCCTGTCGCTGGTGAGCCTGCGCGCGACCGCGGGCGGCCGGTGGTCGGGTGTCGGCGGCGGGTCGGTCCTGCTGGCCTGGGGCATCGCGGTGCTGTACGGCGTGAGCGATGAGTGGCACCAGTCGTTCGTGCCGGGGCGAATGGCCGACGTGCGCGATGTCATCGCGGACGCCTTGGGCGCGGCGCTCGGGCTGGCCGCCGGGTGGGCGTGGAGTATCATCAAACGGCCATCATGACCTTTGACAACCTGCTGCTCGAGCGCGACGGCGCGGTCGCGATCCTCACCTTCAATCGCCCGAAGGTCTTGAACGCCCTCAACGCGGCGACGCTCGGCGAGCTCGAGACGGCGCTCCGCGCGTTGCAGTCGGATGACGAGGTGCGCGCGATCGTGCTGAGCGGGGCCGGAGAGAAGGCGTTCGTTGCCGGCGCCGACATCAACGAGCTGGCCGTTCTCACGCCTGCTCAGGGCAAGGAGCATGCGAGGCACGGGCAACGGATCTTCGATCTCATCGAGCAGCTTGGGAAACCCGTCATCGCCGCGATCAACGGGTTCGCGCTCGGCGGCGGCTGCGAGCTGGCCATGGCGTGCACGCTGCGCGTGGCCGCGGACACGGCGCGGCTCGGCCAGCCGGAGATCAACCTGGGCATTATCCCCGGCTACGGGGGCAGCCAGCGGCTGCCGCGCCTGGTCGGGAAGGGGCGGGCGCTCGAGATCCTGCTGACCGGCGACATGGTCAGCGCCCAGCGCGCGTACGAGATCGGCCTGGTGAACCAGGTGGTCCCGGCGGCGGAGCTGATGGCGGCGGCGAGGACGCTGGCCGCGACACTGGCGGGCAAAGCCCCGATTGCGACGCGCTACATCCTTGAGGCCGTGAACCAGGGGCTCGACATGCCGCTCGCCCAGGCGCAGTTCCTCGAAACCGCGCTGTTCGGGGCGATCGCCTCCACCGAGGACACCAGGGAGGGCACGTCCGCCTTCCTGGAGAAGCGGAAGGCGACCTGGAAGGGGCGCTAGCGTGCGCATCGCGATCGTCGTCGCACGGTTCAACGACTTCGTGACCGAACGCCTGCTCGCCGGGGCCCGGGCCGGGCTGACCGATGCCGGCCTCGCCGACGGCGATGTCGAGGTGTGGTGGGTGCCGGGCGCCTTCGAGATCCCGCTGGCGGCCGAGTGCGTCGCCGCGAGCGGGCGCGTCTCGGCCGTCGTCTGCCTGGGGTGCCTCATCAAGGGCGCGACGCCGCACTTCGAGTACATCGCCTCGGCCTGCGCGCATGGCATCATGGCCGCGGCGTCGAAGACACGCATCCCGATGTCGTTCGGCGTGCTGACGACCACCTCGGCGGAGGAGGCGCTGGAGCGCGCCGTCGAGGGACGCGGCAACAAAGGCCGCGAGGCCGCGGAGGCTGCGCTCGAGATGGCCCGGCTGGTGGCGGCGTCGGGAGACGCGCGATGAGCGACGGGGCGGAGCGATGGGCCGGCCGGCGCCAGGCGCGTGCGGGTGCCCTGCAGGCGTTGTACGAAGTCGAGGTGGGCGGCCTCACGCTGGCCGAGGCGCTCGGCGTGCTCGACCGGGTGGGCGAGCCCGAGGCGCCGGCGCTCGGCGAGGCGGATCGGGCCTTTGCGGTCCAGCTGGCGCGGGGCGTGATGGAGAGCCGGGCGGATCTGGACGAGCGGATCGGGGCCGCCGCGCGGCACTGGCGCGTGGAGCGCATGGCCATTCTCGATCGCCTCGTGCTGTGCCTGGCCGTGCACGAGTGGCTGGCCCACCCGAAGACGCCTCCGCGCGTGGTCATGAACGAGGCCATCGAGCTCGCCCGTGCGTACAGCGGTGAAGACGCCGCGAAGTTCGTGAACGGCGTGCTCGATGGCGCCTATCGCGCCCTGAAGGACGCGGGCAAGGTCGTCGAGTAGCGCGGCGCCGTCGAGCGAGGAGAGGGGTCGAGTGTCCAGCAACGAAGAAGCCCAGATTGCGCAACGCCGCGCCAACCTCGACGCGATCGTCGCCCTGGGATTCCGTGCCTATCCCAACCGCTTCGCCACCACGCACACGGTGAGCGCGCTGGCGACGGCGCACGGCGAGTCCGACGCCGCCGCGCTCGAGGCGTCGCGCGTCGAGACCGTCACGGCCGGCCGCGTCATCAGCATCCGCCACTTCGGGAAGGCGGCGTTCCTGGTGCTCTCCGACGGCCGCTCGCGCATCCAGGTCTACGTGCGGCAGGACTCGCTCCCGGACCGGGACTACCAGCTCTACAGGCTGCTGGACTTCGGCGACCAGGTCGGGGTGGCCGGCCATCTGTTCCGGACGAAGACCCACGAGCTGTCCATCTGGGCGGCGCGGCTCGAGTTCCTCGCGAAGTGCTTCATCCCGCTGCCCGAGAAGTGGCACGGGCTGCACGACGTGGAAATCCGCTATCGGCAGCGGTACCTGGACCTCATCGTGAACCCGGACGTGCGGCGCGTGTTCGAGATCCGCAGCCGCGCGGTCACGGCCATCCGCGACTTCCTGACGAGCCACGATTTCCTCGAGGTCGAGACCCCGATGATGCAGCCCATCGCGGGCGGCGCGCTCGCGCGTCCCTTCGTGACGCATCACAACGCCCTCGACATGACGCTCTTCCTGCGCATCGCGCCGGAGCTCTACCTGAAGCGCCTGACCGTGGGCGGCATCGAGCGCGTGTTCGAGATCAACCGGAACTTCCGGAACGAGGGCATCTCGACCCAGCACAACCCCGAGTTCACGATGCTCGAGTTCTACTGGGCGTACCAGGACTACCAGGTGCTGATGCGCTTCACCGAGGAGCTCCTCTCGTTCGTGGCGCGCGCGGCCGTGGGCGCCGAGCAGGTGCCCTTCGGCGAGCACCTGATCGACCTGCAGGCCCCGTACCGGCGGCTGTCGCTCCGCCACGCCGCCGCCGAGGAGGCCTCGACGCGGCTCGGCGTCCCCGTGCTCGTCGAGGAACTGCGCAGCCTCGACTCGGCCCGTGCCATTGCCGCGCGGCTCGGCATCGACGTGCCCGACGCGGCGGGCCCGGGCAGGGTGGCCACCGCGATTTTCGAGACGCTCTGGGAAGACCAGCTCATCCAGCCGACGTTCATCTACGACTTCCCGACGGAGGTGTCGCCGCTCTCGAAGCAGCGCGAGGACGACCCCGACACGGTGGAGCGCTTCGAGCTCTACATCGGCGGCTTCGAGGTGGCCAACGCGTTCAGTGAGTTGAACGATCCGGCCGAGCAGCGCCGCCGGTTCGAGTCGCAGATCGCGGAGCGCGCGAAGGGCGACGCCGAGGCGCATGCGATGGACGAGGACTACATCCGGGCGCTCGAGTACGGCATGCCCCCTGCGGGCGGGGAAGGCATCGGCATCGACCGGCTCGTGATGATCCTCTCGAACTCGCCGTCCATCCGGGACGTCATCCTGTTCCCGCTGATGCGCCCGCGCGACTAGCCATGCCCTTCGAGCTGCAGATCGCGCTGCGATACCTGATGGCCAAGCGCCGGCAGGTGTTCATTTCCGTGATCTCGCTGGTGTCCACCGTTGGCGTCACGGTTGGCGTCATGGCCCTCGTCATCGCCCTCGCACTGATGACCGGGCTGCAGGGCGAGCTGCGCGACCGTATCCTCGGCTCGTCCGCGCACGTGTACGTGTGGAAGCCGAGCGGCTTGACGGACTACCACGCGGAGGTCGAGAGGATGAAGGCCATGCCGGGCGTCCACGGTGCGGCCCCGGCGCTGCTCGGCAAGGCCCTCGTGACCAGTGACAAGGGCGAGAGCTTCATCACGGTCAAGGGAATCGACCCGGCGCTCGAAGGCGAGGTGACCGACATCCGCCGGTCGATGACCGCAGGGGCCGTCGAGGACCTGCGCCCGGCGACGGAGGAGGCGTTTGCCGGCATCCTCATCGGCCGGGACCTGAGCGGCACGCTCAGCGCCTTCCCGGGCGACGTCATCACGCTCGTGACGCCGCAGGGGTCGCTCTCGCCCATGGGGCTGATGCCCCGGCAGCGGCGCGTGCGCATCGCCGGCACTTTCCAGCTCGGTCTCTTCGAATTCGACCACGCATATGGCTTCGTCGACCTCGACACCGCCTACCGCATCACCGGGCAGGACCGGCCCGACCACCTCGAGATCCGCGTGACCGACATCTACGACGCGCCAGGCGTGGCCGATGCCATCCAGGAACGGCTGGGCACGGACTACATCACCCAGGACTGGACCGACATGAACCAGTCGCTCTACTCGGCGCTCTGGCTGGAGAAGATCGCGATGGGCATCGGCATCGGCCTCATCGTGATGGTGGCGGCGCTCAACATCGTGGCCTCCCTGGTCCTGCTGGTGATGGAGAAGACGCGGGACATCGCCATCCTGAAGACCATGGGCGCCTCTGCGCGCAGCGTGATGCTGATCTTCCTGATGCAGGGGATGATCATCGGCGTGGTGGGCACCCTCGTGGGGGCGTCGATGGGCGCCCTCATCGCCAACCTGCTCGATCGCTATCGCCTCATCAGCATCCCGAGCGACGTGTACCAGGTGACGTATCTCCCGTTCAAGCTGTTGCCCGGGGATCTCGTCACCGTCGTGGCCGGCGCCGTCATCGTCTGCTTCCTGGCCACGCTGTACCCCTCGCGCCAGGCCGCCCGCCTCGATCCGGCGCAGGCCCTCCGGTACGAGTAGCCGCCGCCATGGCCTTCGTCACTGCCTCGGGTCTGTCGAAGTCCTATCCGGTGGCGGGCCGCCGCCTCCAGGTGCTGCGCAGCCTGTCCCTGACCGTGGAGAAGGGCGAGATGGTGGCCATCATGGGCGCATCCGGCGTGGGGAAGAGCACGCTGCTGCACCTGCTGGGCGGCCTGGACAGGCCAGACCACGGCACCATCCAGGTCGGCGAGCACAGCATCACCGGAATGGCCGACGCCGACCTGGTCGCGTTCCGCAACCGGCACGTGGGCTTCGTCTTCCAGTTCCACCACCTGCTGCCCGAGTTCTCGGCGGTGGAGAACGCCGAGATGCCACTCCGCATCGCGCGACTGCCGGTGTCCGAGGCGCGGCCCCGGGCGACGGCGTTGCTCTCGCGCGTCGGGCTGGCGGATCGGCTGGACCATCGTCCCGGGATGCTCTCCGGCGGCGAGCAGCAGCGCGTGGCCGTCGCACGCGCCCTGGTGACGCAACCCTCGCTGCTCCTGGCCGACGAACCGACAGGCGATCTGGACGAGGCGACGGCGGACGCGCTGCACCAGTTGCTGCGCGACATGCACCGCGAGTTCGGGCTGACCGCCATTCTGGCCACCCACAACCCTCGGCTGGCCGAGCAGTGCGACCGCGTCCTGCGGGTCGAAGGGGGACAGTTGAGAGGTGAGACGTGAATGGCCGGGAACAGGCACCTCCTCACAGCCCGGCGAGCTTGAAGACGATGTCGCCCAGCGCGGAGTAGTCTTCTTCGCCCCGCCCCTGCGCGGCCTGCGCGTGCACCAGCTGCGCGGCGACGGCTGAACCCAGGGCCGGAACGCCTCGTTCAGCGAGGGCAGTGAGCGCGATGCCCAGGTCCTTCCTGAACAGCTTCCCCTTGAACCCCGGCGTGTAGTTGCCGGTGATCATCCGCTCGCCGTGCACCTCGAGCACGCGGCTCTGGGCAAAGCCGCCGAGCAGCGCCGCACGCACCTTCATCGGATCGACGCCGCTCCTGCGGGCCAGGGCGATGGCTTCCGCGACGACGGTCATCGTGCCGGCCAGCACGATCTGGTTGCACGCCTTGCAGATCTGGCCCGCGCCGGACTCACCGACGTGCACGATTCTCTCCGGTTTGCCCATGGCCGAGAGCACCGGCGTCACCGCCTCGAGCGCCGCGGCGTCGCCGCCCACCATGAACGTCAGCGTCCCGTCGATGGCGCCAATCTCGCCGCCGCTCACGGGCGCGTCGAGCAACGCACCGCCACGCTCGGCGGTGGCCGCCGCGAGGCGGCGCGCCGTCGCCGGGGCAATGGTGGACGAGTCCACGATGATGGTGCCCGGCTGCATCGCGGAGAAGATGCCGTCGGGGCCCTCGAGCACCGACGAGACATCCGGGCCGTCCGGCAGCATGGTGAGGATGATGCGCGAGTGTCGCGCGACGTCGGCAGGCGAACTGGCGGCCGTGGCGCCGGCAGCAACCAACGCATCCACGGGGCCGCGGCTGCGGCTGTGGACGACGACGGCGAACAGGTGCTTGCGGAGGTTGAGGGCCATGGGCTTGCCCATGAGGCCCAGGCCGATGAAGCCAATCGGAGTCGACATGCGAGGTAAGGTAGCCCAAAATTCACTGGGATTCCGCGTGAATGCACCCCTGCTCCCGCGCTCCCTCCAGCGTGCTCGTCGTCTGTCTCGCGGTGGCGGCCGCGTCGATGGGCGTCCATGGCCAGATGGCGACCCGGGACCCGGCGGCGCTCAGGCTCGATCCGGCAGCACTCGGCCAGGCCGGGCCCTCCTGCGGCCGTTGGCAGCGGAGCAGAAGATTGCCGGGGCCGTGGCCGCCGTGGCCCGGAAGGGACAGGTGGCCCACCTCGAAGCGGTAGGCGTCCAGGATCTGGTCGGCCGTCCGGTAAGGGCAGGGTGATGGTCTGCGAGCGGGGCCGGCGGCGTCCTCGATCCAAATCTCCGAAGTCACAGAAACACAGTGACTTAGCAGACCTCTCAGGTCCGGAACCCTTTCGTTCTGCCGTATAATGGCCGATAAGGGGGCCAGGGCGTCGGATGTTCGAACGCTACACCGAACGAGCGCGGCGGGTGCTGTTCTTCGCCCGCTACGAGGCAAGCCAGCTCGGGAGCATTTCGATTGAGACCGAGCACCTGCTCCTCGGATTGATCCGCGAGGGCAAGGGGCTCACGAGCCGGATTTTCGCCCGCTCGCACCTGTCCCTGGAGAACATCCGGAAGGACATCGAAGGCCGGACGGTCTTCCGCGAGAAGGTGTCGACCTCGGTGGAGATCCCCTTCAGCGCCGAGACCAAGCGTGTCCTGCAGTACGCGGCTGAAGAGGCCGACCGGCTCCTGCACAACTACATCGGCACCGAGCACCTGCTCCTGGGGATCCTGCGCGAGGAGCGGTCCGTGGCCGCGACCATCCTCATGGAGAAGGGGATGCGTCTTCACCAGGTCCGGGAGGACATCGTCCAGCTGCTCAACGAGAAGACCACGCTGACGCGGGTGAAGGAGACGCCCCTGCTGGCGGAGTTCAGCCGCGACCTGACCGAGTCGGCCATGAAGAACCAGCTGGATCCGCTGGTCGGGCGCGACTACGAGCTCGAGCGGGTCCAGCAGGTGCTCTGCCGCCGGACGAAGAACAATGCCGTGCTCATCGGCGAGCCCGGCGTGGGCAAGACCGCCATCGTCGAGGGCCTGGCCCAGAAGATCGTGTACGGCGACGTGCCGCACTTCCTGGCCGACAAGCGCATCCTGGCGCTGGACATCTCGCTCATCGTCGCGGGCACGAAGTATCGCGGGCAGTTCGAGGAGCGCCTCAAGGCGATCATGAAGGAGCTCACCGAGAACCCGAACATCATCGTGTTCATCGACGAGCTGCACACGCTGGTGGGTGCGGGGTCGGCCGAAGGATCGCTCGACGCGGCCAACATCCTCAAGCCCGCGCTGTCGCGCGGCGAGATCCGCTGCATCGGCGCGACGACGCCGGCCGAGTACCGCAAGTACATCGAGAAGGACCGCTCGCTCGAGCGGCGCTTCCAGGCCATCAAGGTGGATCCGCCCTCGGAGGGCGAGACCATCGAGATCCTGATGGGCATCAAGGACCGCTACGAGCAGTTCCACCACGTGGAGTACACGCGGGAGGCCATCGAGGCGGCGGTCTACCAGTCCAGCCGCTACATCACCGACCGCTTCCTGCCGGACAAGGCCATCGACCTGGTGGACGAGGCCGGCGCGCGCGCCAAGCTGCGGGAGGCGGGCTACAGCGAGGAGTTCGGCGAGATCAACAAGAGCATCCGCGTGGCCGTCGAGCAGATGGAGAGCGCGGTGACGGCCAAGGACTTCGACAAGGCGCAGTTCTACCGCGAGCAGGAGCAGTCGGCGCGGGAGAACCTGCAATTCGTCCGCGAGAAGTTCGACGTGCGGTCCAGCACGCGGCGCGTGGTCGTCTCGCGGGCGGAGATCGACGAAGTGGTCTCGAAGTGGACCGGCGTGCCGCTGTCGTCCATCAACCAGGACGAGGGCGACAAGCTGCTCCGGATGGAGTTGGAGCTGCACCGCCGTGTCGTCAGCCAGGAGCGGGCCATCTCCGCCGTGTCGCGCGCCATCCGCCGCTCGCGCGCCGGGCTCAAGAGCCCGAACCGGCCCGTCGGCAGCTTCATGTTCCTCGGGCCGACGGGTGTCGGCAAGACCGAACTGGCGCGGGCGCTGGCGCAGTTCCTGTTCGGCAGCGAGCACGCGCTCATCCGCTTCGACATGTCCGAGTACATGGAGAAGCATTCGGTGTCGAAGCTCATCGGATCGCCGCCCGGGTACGTCGGGCACGAAGAGGGCGGCCAGCTCACCGAGAAGGTGAAGCGCAATCCCTACTCGGTCGTGCTGCTCGACGAGATCGAGAAGGCGCACCCGGACATCTTCAACATCCTGCTGCAGGTCTTCGAGGACGGGCACCTCACCGACGGCCTGGGGAACCGCGTGAACTTCAAGAACGCGATCCTCATCATGACGTCGAACATCGGGGCGCGCTTCATCCAGAAGAAGGCCTCGATGGGCTTCCAGGCCGATCAGGCCGATCAGCAGAAGGGCGTCCAGGAGATGGTCCTGGGCGAGGTGAAGCGCACGTTCAACCCCGAGTTCATCAATCGCGTGGATGAGCTCATCGTGTTCGAGGCGCTCACCGACGACGACCTGCGGAAGATCCTGGGCCTGCTGGTGGATCAGCTGAACGTCAACCTGCTGGACCGGAAGATGCGGGTGACGCTCACGCCCGAGGTCAGCGACTGGATCATCGACATCACCTGCAAGGACCGGTCGTACGGCGCGCGGCCCCTGCGGCGCGCCATCCAGCGGTACGTGGAGGATCCGCTGGCCGAGGAGCTCATCCGCGGCCACCTGGAGGGCGGGGAGATCGAGGTCTACCTCGAAGGCGGGCAGCTGGCCTACCGACCGGCCGGCGCCCCTGTCGCCGCCGGCCGGCGGCTGACGGCGAACGTCTGATCGACTGACGTGAAGTAGAATCAGGGGTTTAGATCCCCCTCGATCGGTTCCGGGGGGGAAGAGTGCCGACAGGTGTGTACGTGCGTCTTTCTCTAATCGTCGCCCTCTGGGCCTCCAGCGTGATGCCGGCCGTGGCCGGACCGGCGCCGGGGTCGGCCATGGCCTCCGTGCCGGCCGCCTCTGCGTCAGCGGGCGGGTCCGTCCAGGCCCCGGCGGCACAGACCGCGCCGATCCGCACCCCTCCGGACGGTGCGGCCCCGGTGGTCCGCTCGCTGGAGCTCCGATTCCACCCGGTGAACGAGTCGCTCATCGAGCCGCAGACCTATCTCTACTACATCCAGACGCAGGCGAGCCGGCCCAGCGACGGCGTCTGGGTGCCGTACGGCGACGCCACCGAGAAGGTGCTCCTCGAGGACTTCAAGCGGCTCTGGGGCACCAGCTTCCTGGACAACCTGTGGATTGAGGTGAACGACGACGCCTACCCGAACGGGGTGGTGGGCAAGCGCATCATCTACCACATGGAAGAGCGGCCTCGCGTGAAGATCGTGGACTACACCGGCTCGACGAAGGTCGAGCGCACGAAGGTGGACGAGAAGATGAAGGAGGCGGGCGTCTCGCTCCGCCTCGACTCGTTCCTGGACGAGGGCGTGGTCCGTCGGGTGAAGGGGATTGTCCAGGGGCTGATGGCGGAGAAGGGCTACGAGTTCGCCGAGGTGACCTCCGCGGTGGAGCCGCTGCCAGGTGGGCCGAAGCTGGTGAAGGTGGTCTTCGACGTGCAGGAAGGCCCGCAGGTGAAGGTGCGGGCCATCAACTTCGAGGGGAACTCGGCGATTGGCGACGGCCGCCTGAAGCGGCAGATGAGCGCCACGAAGGAGCACTGGTTCCTGTCGTGGATCACGGGCCGCGGCAAGTACCAGGCGGCGAAGTTCGAGGAAGACGCCGACAAGATCATCGAGTTCTACCGCAATCGGGGCTACGTGCAGGCGCGCGTCGGCCAGCCCGAGTTGAAGGTGCTGGAGGACAGCCCGGACCAGGAGACGCGCTGGGTCCAGCTCGACATCCCCATCGACGAGGGTCCCCGGTTCAAGGTCGGCCAGTTCACGTTCGATGGCAACAGCGTCATCCGGTCCGAGTTCCTGCGGCCGCTGTTCAAGCTGGACCAGGGGGACTGGTACAGCGAGAAGCGGATCCGGGACGGCCTCATCAAGGCGCGGGAGGCCTACGGCGGCGGCGGCTACTTCGAGTTCACCGGCTTCCCGGATCTCGAGTTCCAGGAGGCGGCGGAGGGGCCCATCGCCGGGCCGGCCGAGCCCACGGTGAACGTCACCATGCGGCTCACGGAGGGCGAGCAGTACTTCGTCAACCGGCTGACCTTCACGGGCAACACGACCACGCGCGACAACGTGATCCGCCGTGAGATGCGGCTGCTCGAGGGGAACATCTTCAGCACCGAGGCGCTGAAGTTCAGCGTGCGGCGGCTGAACCAGCTCGGGTACTTCAAGCCCATCGAGGAGCAGGGCAGCCAGGCGGTGGACGTCCAGAAGACGCCCGGCACCAAGAACGAGGTGGACGTCACGCTGAAGCTCGAGGAACAGAACCGCAACCAGCTCACCTTCGGTGCGGGCGTGTCGCAGTTCGAGGGCTTCTTCGGTCAGCTGTCGTTCCAGACGGCCAACTTCCTCGGCCGCGGCGAGTCGCTCACGCTCTCGGTGCAGGTCGGTTCGCGCGCCGAGAACTACCAGCTCGCCTTCACGGAGCCGTTCCTGTTCGACCGGGCGATCACGGGCGGCTTCGACGTCTACAAGCGGACGCTGCGCTACATCGACCAGTTCACCCAGGAGGCCACGGGCGGCAACCTCACCACGGGCTTCCCGCTGGCGAACTTCTCGCGGATGTTCTTCACCTACAGCTACGAGCGGGTCCGCGTCTCGGAGCTGAACCCGTTCTACAACAATCCCGCGATCATCGCGCAGAACCCGTTCCTGGCCGACTCGCTGCTCCTCGGCGCCGGCGGTCGCCGGACCATCAGCAAGGTCACGCCCAGCTTCATCCACAACACCATCGACAACCCGATCTTCCCGAACATGGGCCGCCGCATCACCTCGAGCTTCGATTTCGCGGGGCCTGGCGGGAACACCTACTTCATCAAGCCCCGCTTCGAGGCGGTGCAGCTGTGGCGGGTGACGCCGCGCACCACGTTCGGCGTGCGGGGGCAGATCGAGTACGTCCGGCCCTACGGCGACACCGAGAACCTTCCCATCTACGAGACGCTGTTCCTCGGCGGCGAGTACAGCGTGCGCGGGTTCGACATCCGCTCCATCGGCCCCCGCGACCTGAACACGGGCCTCGTGCTGGGCGGCAACAAGAGCCTGCTCTTCAACGCGGAGTACATGATCTCCATCGCCGGACCGGTCCGCCTCATCCTGTTCTACGACGCCGGCCAGGTACGGGTCCGCGGAGAGCCGTTCGCGATGAAGGAGGACATCACCGAAGTGGTGCGGGACCCGTCGACCGTCCTCACCGATCCGTTCAACCCGGGCTACCTGGCGAATCCGAACGCGCCCCCGCCCACCCAGCGCGTGGTGGGGGAGCGCAGCGCGTTCAAGACGTCCACCGGTGCCGAGATCCGGTTCTTCATGCCGGTGCTCAACGTGCCCTTCCGGCTGATCTTCGCCTTCAATCCGCAGCGCGGGGGCGTCTACACGAACAGCCTGCGGCCGGCGAAGGCGTTCCAGTTCCGGTTCGCGGTGGGCTCGACGTTCTGACGCCGCTCAGGGGTGAACGACGGTGATCGCGTAGGTCGTGTTCTCGGTCAGCCGGCCCACGTCGTAGACGCGGACGCACAGGACGGCGGAGGCGGAGAGGTTGCCGTAGAGGACCGTGTTCAGCACGGCCGCGTCGCTGGCGGTGACCGTGGTGCAGCTGGTGCCGTTCCACACGCCGAGCAGGAACCCGACGACGGTGGCGCTGTCGGGGCCGACCGCGGTGAGCGTCGCGGTGATGTTGCCGGCCATGGCGCCCGTGAACGTGTGCGTGGCGGCGCCGTTCGGATTGATGGCGCCGCTGAAGGTTTCCGTGACCGGCGGGTCGGTGGGAGTCGTCGGAGTCGTGGGCTGGTCGTCACTGCAGGCCGGCATCGCGGCCAGCGCGACGACGAACGGCAGCAGGCGGAACACGGAACGGAACATGAAAGTAGTATAAGATGCCGGGTTGGTCATTGCATACGAAAGGATTGACTGGAATGAGAGCCTTCGCCGTTGTCGGCACGATTACCCTGATGGGGGCCGCGCCCGTGTTCGCACAGGCGCCGGCGGCGCCCGCGCCGCAGGCCCCGGCGCCCGCCCCGGCGGTACCGGCGGCACAGCCCGCCCCGCCGCGCCCCTTCCCCGAAGGCTCGAAGGTCGCCTACGTCGTCCTGCAGCGCATCGCGAACGAGTCGGCGGAGGGCAAGGCCGCGACGACGAGGATCCAGGCGCTCCAGCAGAAGAAGGCCGCGGAGCTGAACGACAAGAACAAGCAGCTGCAGACCGCGCAGCAGAAGCTCGAGAAGGAGGCCGGCGTCCTCAGCGTGACGGCCGCGGGCGAACTGCAGAAGCAGGTGGAGCGCCTGCAGGTCGAGATCCAGCGGTTCACGCAGGACGCGCAGGCCGAGGTCCAGGAGCTCCAGCAGCAACTGCAGCAGGAGTTCCAGGTGAGGCTCGAGCCCGTGCTCCAGGAACTCGGGCGCGACAAGGGGCTGCACTTCATCTTCAACGGCCCCGACGCCGGGCTCGTGTGGGCCGATGCGGCGCTCGACATCTCCGCGGATGTCATCAAGAGGCTCGACGCGGCCAAGCCGGCCGGCGGCAAGCCCCCGGTGCAGTGAGCGCCGGCATCCCACGGGTCCTCGACCGTCTCTGCCGGCGCTTCCCCTCGCTGCTCGTCGATCGCATCGACGAGCACGAGCCGGGCAGGCGCATGGTGGGCGTCAAGAACGTCACCGTCAACGAGGAGTTCTTCCAGGGCCACTATCCGGGCACGCCGCTGCTGCCGGCCGTCCTCACCGTCGAGGCGCTGGCGCAGGTGGCGACGCTGCTGCTCGTCGAGGAGCGGGGCGGGCGCCCGGCCGGCCAGGTCGCGCTCCGGGGCGTGGACCGGGCGAAGTTCCGGCGCCAGGTCGTGCCGGGCGATTGCCTCCACCTGGAAGTCACGCTCGCCGACCGCAGCGGGCCACTGGTGCGCGTGCACGGCGTCGCGTCGGTGGGCGGGCAGACGGTGGCCGAGGCCGAGCTGCTGCTGGCGGCCTACCCGGAGAGCCCGCAGGTCGACACGTCGGCGCGTGTGCATCCCGACGCGCGCGTGGGCGACGGCACGGTGATCGGGCCGTTCGCCGTGATTGGCCCCGGAGTCGTGCTGGGCCGAGGCGTGCGCGTGGGCGCCTCCGCCGTCATCGAGGGCCACACCGTCGTCGGCGACGGGACCGAGGTGTTCCCGTTTGCCTCGATCGGCCTGCCGCCGCAGGACCTCAAGTACCGCGGGGAGGACACCCGTCTGGTCATCGGCCAGCGCAACATCTTCCGCGAGTTCGTCACCGTCCATCGCGGGACGGCCGGCGGCGGTGGCCAGACCACCATCGGCGACGACAACCTCTTCATGGCCTACGCCCACGTGGCACACGACTGCCGCATCGGGAACCACACCATCTTCGGGAACGGCGCCACGCTGGGCGGCCATGTGTCGGTCGGGGATTTCGCGACGATCAGCGCCTACTCGGGCGTGCACCAGTTCTGCCGCGTCGGCCGCCATGCGTTCATCGGCGGTTACTCGGTGGTGACGAAGGACGCGCTGCCGTTCGCGAAGTCGGTGGGCAACCGCGCACGCCTGTACGGCCTGAACAAGATCGGGCTCATCCGGCGGGGATTCACCGAAGAGCGCGTGGGCCAGCTCAGGCGCGCCTACCGCTACCTGCTCCAGTCGAAGCTGAACACCACCCAGGCGCTGCAGCACATCGAGCAGGACCCGACGCTCGCCTGCGAGGAGGTCGCCTACCTGGTGGAGTTCATCCGTACGGCAACCCGGGGGGCCATCCTGCGCCGCGGCGGCCGCCGCTCGGACGACTCCACGGACGACTAGGGCGCTATGAAGCTGGGCCTGATCGCCGGCAACGGCCGGTTCCCGTTCCTGGTGCTGGACGCGGCTCGAGCGATGGGCCACGAGGTGACGGTCGTGGCCATCCGGGAAGAGGCGTCGACGGCGATCGAGCAGGCGGCGGCGACCGCGGGGCCCCCGGCGTCGGTTCACTGGATCGGGCTCGGACAGCTGGGCGGCTGGCTGAAGATCCTGAATGCGGCCGGCGTCTCGCGCGCCGTGATGGCCGGCCAGGTCAAGCACACCAAGCTCTTTGGCGGTATCGTCCCCGACCTGACGGGCCTCGCGGTCCTGACGCGGCTGAAGGCGCGCAACACCGACGCCATCATCGCGGCGGTGGCCGACGTGATGCGGGACCACGGCGTCGAGCTCATCGACTCCACGGCCCTGCTGCAGCCCATGCTGGCGAGCGAGGGGGTAATGACCCGGCGGCATCCCACCGAGGACGAGGAGAAGGACCTGGCGTTCGGCTACCGGATGGCCGATGCGATCGCGGGGCTCGACATCGGGCAGGCGATCGCCGTGAAGCACCAGGCCGTCGTGGCGGTGGAGGCCATGGAAGGGACCGACGACACCATCGCGCGGGCCGGGCACCTCGCCGGGCCCGGCGTGGCGATCGTCAAGGTGGCCAAGCCCGGGCAGGACATGCGGTTCGACGTGCCGGTGGTCGGCCTGGCCACGATTCAGGCCATGCGCCTGGCCGGTGCCACGCTGTTGTCGGTGGACGCCGGGAAGACTCTGATGTTCGACCGCGACGACATGGTGGCGTCTGCCGACGACGCGGGGATTGCCATCGTGGGACGCCCGCAGGCGGCGAAGGAGAAGCCGTGAGTGTCGCCCCCCTTCGGGTTGCGGTCGTGGGCGTGGGGCACCTGGGCCAGCACCACGCGCGCGTCCTGGCCTCGATGCCTGGCGTCTCGCTCGTGGGCGTCGTGGACGCCGACACGGACCGTGCGGCCGAGATTGCCCGTGCCCACGGGTCCGACGCGATCGGCCGCGTGGAGGACCTGGTGGGGCGCGTGGACGCGGTGAGCGTTGCCGTGCCGACCGAGGCGCACGCAGCCGTGGCCATTCCCCTGATGGCCGCGGGCATCCACGTGTTGGTCGAGAAGCCGATGACGCGCGCGCTGGAGGAGGCCGATCGCCTGCTCGAGGCCGCACGCCGGGCCGGCGTCGTCCTGGCGGTGGGGCACATCGAGCACTTCAACCCCGCGGTCGAGGCCGCGCGCCTCCACCTGCGCGAGCCCCGCTTCATCGAGGTGCATCGCCTGGGCACGTTTCCGGCACGCAGCCTCGACATCGACGTGGTCTTCGACTTGATGATCCACGACATCGGGCTGGTGCTCGACCTCGTGCGGAGCGACGTGGTCGGCATCGAAGCCGTCGGCGTGCCCGTGCTGACGCCGCGCGTGGACATCGCCAATGCCCGGCTGAAGTTCGCCAACGGCTGCATCGCGAACCTCACGGCGAGCCGCATCAGCCGTGAGCAGGTTCGGAAGATCCGGTTCTTCCAGCGCAGCAGCTACTTGTCCATCGACTACAAGGCCCAGGAAGTCGAGGTCTGGCGCCTCGTCCCCCAGGCGGGCGCCATGCCGCGCATCGACGGCGGCAAGCTGGACGTGAGGAAGGACGAGCCCCTGCGGCGCGAGTTGGAGGACTTCACTGTCGCGGTGCGGGAGCGCCGGTCTCCAGGCGTGACGGGCGAGCAGGGGCGGGCCGCGCTGGTGCTGGCCAACGAGATTGTCTCGCGGATGAGCGAGGCTCAGGCGGCGTTCGAGACCGGGGAGCCCTCATCATGATGGAGATCGAGATCAACACCGCCATCGCCGAGCGCGCGCGGGCCGGCGACCGGCTGACCGCGGCCGAACTCGAGGAGCTCGACGCCTCGGACCTGCTGTCTTTGGGGATGCTCGCCGACGAGGCCCGGCGTGCCCGTGTGGGCGACACGGTGAGCTTCGTGCGGGTCCTGGATGTCGCGACGGGCGCGCCCCTGGACGACACGTTGCGGGCGCGCGCGGCCTCGTGCGGCGAGGCCCGCCTGGCGGCTCCCGCTGACACGCTGAGGGCGACCGCCGACCTGATCCGGCGCACCCGCGCGCTCCTTGGCGCGGGCGTGCGCGTCACGGGTTTCTCGCTGGCCGACCTCACGTCACGGCCCTGGGGACCGCTGGGCGAGACGCTTGCCGTGCTAAAGGCCGCCGGGCTGGATGCCATTGCCGAAGCGCCCGTGGATCTCGTGACGCCGGAGCAGGTGGCGGCGGTGCGTGCCGCGGGTCTCGGCCTGGGGGTCCTGTCGGTGCACCGCCTGGACGAGGCGGGGCGCCTGGGGGTCCTCGAGCGGGCACGAGCCGTCATCGAGACCAATCCGCACGTGACGAGGTTTGCACCGCTGCCGCGCGAGCAGGCGGTGGCGGCCCCGACGACCGGCTACAACGACGTGCGCCTGGTGGCGCTGGCGCGACTGGCCCTGCCCCAGGCGCGGACCATCCAGGTGGACTGGCAGCAGTACGGACCGAAGCTCGCACAGGTGGCGCTCACGTTCGGCGCCAACCACCTGGATCGCGTTGCGGCCGGCGACGATCCGGCCCTCGGATGGCGCCGCGCCAGCGTCGAAGACGTGCGGCGGAACATCGAGGCCGCCGGCTTCAGGCCGGTCGAGCGGGGACCCGCATGAGGCCCGCCCGCCTCGGGGCCGTGTCGTACCTGAACACGAAGCCCCTCGTGCGCGGCCTCGAGGCACACCCCGACCTGTTCGATCTCCGCTTCGACGTGCCCTCGACCTGCGCCACGCTGCTGCACGAGGCCTGCGTGGATGTCGGGCTGATTCCGGCCATCGAGTACCTGCGCGGCGACTACCGCATCGTGCCCGGCATCGCGATTGGCTCGGACGGTCTCGTGGACTCGGTCGCGGTCTTCTCGAAGGTGCCCATCGAGCAGATCCGGACCCTGGCCCTGGACATCAGCTCACGGACATCCGTGGCTCTCACCCGCATCCTCTGCGCGAAGCACTGGGGGATTGCGCCCGCGTTCACGCCTGCCGAGCCGGACGTGGCCAGGATGCTGGCGCGGGCGGATGCCGCGCTGGTCATCGGCGACCCCGCGCTCGACATCGACCCCGCGCGGGTGGGCGCCGTGAAGATCGACCTCGGCGAGGCATGGAAGGCCATGACCGGCCTGCCGTTCGTCTACGCCGCCTGGACGGGCCGGGACGGGGCGCTGGACCAGGAACAGGTTGCGGTGCTGCAAGCCGCGCGGGCCCGCGGCGAGTCCGAACTCGAGGTCATCGCCCGTGAAAACGCCCCCGGTGACACCGTCGGCGCCGGGAAGGTGCTGCGCTACCTGCGTGATACTCTCAGGTACGGGCTCGGCGTGCGCGAGATCGCCGGCCTCGAGCGCTTCCACGAGTTGGCCGTGGAGCTGGGCCTCGCGCCCACCCGGCGGCCCATCCGGTTCTTCGCATGATCCACGATCTCGACGCCCTGCAGGCCCGGATCGACGGTGGCGGCCGCGTGTCCGCCGACGAGGCCCTGTCCCTGTACCGGTCGGCGCCCACCTGGTGGCTGGGCCGGATGGCCGATCGCGTCCGCCGCCGGAAACACCCCGAGGGCATCGTCACCTACATCATCGACCGGAACGTGAACTACACGAACGTCTGCGTCGCGCGGTGCAACTTCTGCGCCTTCTATCGCCCGGTTGGCCACGGCGAGGGCTATGTGCTCGGCTTCGACGAGGTCTTCCGGAAGATCGACGAGACCATCGCCCTGGGCGGCACGCAGCTGCTCCTGCAGGGCGGGCACAATCCCGACCTGCCCATCGCCTGGTACGAGGACCTGTTCCGGGCCGTCAAGGCGCGCTATCCGTCGCTGCGGCTCCACGCGCTCTCTCCTCCGGAGGTGCTGCACCTGTCGCGCACCTCGAGAGTTCCCGTGTCCGAGGTCATCAGCCGCCTCATCGCGGCCGGCCTCGACAGCATTCCGGGCGGTGGCGCCGAGATCCTGGTGGACCGCGTCCGCAGGCTCCTGAACTGCTACGGCAAGGCGACGGCGGACGAGTGGCTGGATGTCATGCGTCAGGCGCACCGGGCCGGGCTGCGGACTACGGCGACGATGATGTACGGGACCGTGGAGACGGACGAAGAGCGGCTGGAGCACATGCTCAAGCTGCGCGCGCTGCAGGACGAGACCGGCGGGTTCACCGCGTTCATCGCCTGGAGCTACCAGCCGGAGCACACCGAGCGGGGTGGGCGCGAGGCCACCGGAATCGAGTACCTCCGCACCCTGGCACTCGCCCGCCTCGTCCTCGACAACTTCGACAACCTGCAGGCGTCATGGGTAACGCAGGGCGGCAAGGTGGGGCAGCTCAGCCTGGCCTTCGGCGCCAACGACATGGGCAGCGTGATGATCGAAGAGAACGTCGTCCGCGCGGCCGGGGCCGCCTACTGCATGGACGAAGTGGAGATCGTCCGTACGGTCGAGGACGCCGGCTTCGTGGCCATGCGGCGGAACATGCACTACGAAGTCCTGGGGGAGCCGGTCTTCCGGCAACGCGACGTGCCACGGCAGCTCGAGCTGGCCACGGCGCGCGAAGCCGGCGACACCTCCGTGCCGGCCGAGTTGATGAACTATCCCGCGCGCAGCGCGGCCGGGAAGCGCCAGCGCGCGCAGCCGCCCTCGCCGGTGGCATGACCCGCGTTCGCGCTGCGTGGGTGGTGCCCGTGGACCAGCGGCCGCTGGCCGACGGATGGGTGGCCGTGGAAGGGGACCGCGTCGTCGCGGTCGGCAACGGCCCGCTGCCCCCGGGGCTGGACGGTCCCACGCGCGACCTGGGGCGGGTGGCCCTTCTGCCGGGCCTCGTCAACGCGCACGTTCACCTCGAGCTGTCGTGCCTGCGCGATCGCGTGCCCCCGGCCCATGCGTTCACGAGCTGGGTGAAGCAACTGTTCGCCGCCCGCGGTGCCTCGATGGATCACCCGGACGAGCCGGGCGTGATTGACGCGGCCACCGAGGCCGCGCGGGAGGCCCGCGCGACGGGGACATCGGCGGTCGGGGACATCGGCAATTCCCTGGCGTCGGTGTCGCCGATCGCATCGAGCGGATTGCGCGGGCTGGTGTTTCACGAGCTCATCGGCTTCCGGGACACCACCGGAGATCTGGTGGCGCGCACCAGGGGCGCACGGGAGGCGGCGTCACGGGTGAATGAGCGCGTCCGGGTGAGCCTGGCGCCCCATGCGCCGTACTCGGTCTCGCCCGAACTGTTCCAGGCCATTCGCGCGGAGGTGGACCGTAGTGAGATCCCGTACACGAGCGTCCACGTGGGGGAATCCGCCGAAGAGATGGAGCTGCTGGTCGACGGCACCGGCGAGTGGGCGCGGATCCTCCGGTGGATGGGCGCCTGGCGCGACGACTGGCAGGCGCCCGGCACGGGCCCGGTGGAGTACCTCGACAGCCTGGGAGTCATCGACGCCCGCACGATGGTGGTGCACGGCGTTCAACTGGCCGACGAGAGCCTCCGGCGCGTGCGTGCGCTCGGCGCGACGCTCGTCACGTGCCCGCGGAGCAACCAGTGGGTGGGGGTGGGCGTCCCGCCGATTCAGCGATTCTACGAGGCCGGCGTTGCGGTGGCGGTTGGAACCGACAGCCTGGCCAGCGTGGAGGATCTGAACCTGTTCTCCGAACTGAAAGCCATGCGCTGGCTGGCGCCCCGGGTGCCGGCGAGCCGCCTTCTCGAAAGCGCCACCCTGGTCGGTGCCCGTGCGCTTGGCCTCGACGACGACCTCGGCTCGTTGACGCCGGGCAAACTCGCGGAAATCGTCGCCGTCAAGCTGCCGGACCACGTCACGGACGTCGAAGAGGTCCTGGTTTCGGGCGTGGACGCCCGCCACGTGTCCTGGGTTCACCAGGCCTGACCCCGAGAACCTGAGAACCCGAGAACCGTGTCCCGCCTCATCACCTATCTGTCGTTCGTGCGGTTCAGCCACTCGGTGTTCGCGCTGCCGTTCGCGCTGACCGGCGCGCTGCTCGCGACGCGCGAGCACACCGTGACCTGGGCACAGCTCGGCTGGATCGTGGTCGCCATGGCGGCCGCGCGGAGCGCGGCCATGGGGTTCAACCGCCTGGTGGACGCTCGATTCGACGCCCTCAATCCCCGGACGGCCATGCGCGAGCTGCCCCGGGGGGCGATGTCCCGGAGGGAAGCGGCGGCATTCGTGGTGGTGTCGTCAGTGGCCTTCGTGCTGGTGTCCTGGCAGATCAGCCGCGTGTGCGGTCTGCTGTCGCCGGTGGCGCTGGCCATCGTGTTCTGGTACTCGCTCGCGAAGCGCTATACGTCCTACACACAGGCTTTCCTGGGCCTGGCGATGGCCGTCGCGCCCGTGGGCGGTTGGCTGGCGGCTGGGGGCGGCGCCGGCTGGGAGCCGTGGCTGCTGGGCCTGGCCATTGGCCTGTGGGTGGGCGGGTTCGACGTGCTCTATGCCTGCCAGGATCTCGACTTCGATCGCGCGCAGGGGCTGCAATCGATCCCCGTCCGTTTCGGCGTGCCGCGATCGCTCGTCATCTCGCGCCTCATGCACGTCGGCACGGTGGCGTGCATGCTCGCGCTGGCGTGGGTCGTGCCGCTGGGCGGCATCTACCTGGCGGGCGTCGCCGTCGTCGCCGCACTGCTGGCGTACGAGCAGTCGCTCGTGAGTGCCACGGACCTCTCGCAGGTCAAGCGGGCGTTCGACATGAACGGATACGTGGGCATCGTCTACTTCCTCGTGACCGCATGGGCGGTGTATGTCGGTTGACAAGAGCCCCGCGAAGATCGCGGGCATGTTCGACGCCATCGCCGGGCGGTACGACCTGCTCAACACGGTGCTCTCCGGAGGCCTGGACCGCTACTGGCGCCGGCGTGCGATCCGGAGCCTGGCGCTCTCGGGGCGCGAGCGGCTCCTCGACGTGTGCACCGGGACGGCCGATGTGGCCATGGCGGGTGCGCGTGCGCATGCGGGAGCCGCTCGCGTCGTCGGCGTGGACTTCGCGGGCACGATGCTGGCCCACGGCATCGCGAAGATCCGCGAGGAAGCGCTCGATGGCCGCATCCAGCTGGTGCGCGGCGATGCCATGCGCCTGCCCGTGGCCGATGCATCGGTGGACGCGGCGACCATCGCGTTCGGCATCCGCAACGTGCAGCAGCCCGAGGCGGCTTGCGCCGAGCTGCTGCGGGTGCTGAAGCCCGGCGGACGCCTGGCCATCCTGGAGTTCGGAATGCCGGTCGTGCCGGCCGTGCGGCCCCTGTACTTGTGGTACTTCACCCACGTCCTGCCTCGGATTGGCCGTGCGGTGTCGCGCCACTCGATGGCCTACGACTACCTGCCACAGTCGGTCGGCAGCTTCCCCTGGGGAGACGCGTTCGGCCGCATCCTCCGTGCCACGGGATTTTCACAGGTCAGGGCCCGGCCACTCAGCCTGGGCATCGTCTATCTGTATACGGCGAGGAAGGACACATAGGGACTCGGGGTTGAGGGACCGGGCGAGCTGGAGCGGGGCCGGGATCTCGAGCCACCAAGACCTGAAGTCCCAAGCCCCGCGCCCCAAGTCCCAAGCCCCGCGCCCCAAGTCCCAAGTCCCAAGTCCCAAGCCCCAAGTCCCAAGTCCCGAGCCCCAAGTCCTGATCCCCAAGTCCCTGTATACTCACAAATAGCTGATGTACTTCGACTTCGACGATCGTTACTCCGACGTCGAGCCCGTCGGGCGCGCCATCAATCTGCGCGATGGCGTGGTCGTGTCCATCCTGGTGCACGCCCTCATCATCGGCGTGCTGCTCTTCGCTCCGTCGTTTCTCCCGGAGCGCCAGCCCTCCACCGACGACCCGCTCGTGCGCGTGGAGCGTCAGCCCGAAGCCGAGGCGCCGCGGTTCGTGTTCGTCCAGCCGAGACTCGATACGCCTGCGCCGACGCCTCCGGAGCGGGCGGAACTGTCGGATATCGACCGTCAGGCGCGGAACCGCGAGCGCGCGCCGGTCATCGATGGTCCGTTGCCGTTCGCGCGGGGGAGTTCGACCGAGCGTGTGGAGTCCATGCCAGACGAGCGGGCACGTGGCCGCGGGCCGGCCGAGGAGCCGGCTCCCGACGCGGCGCCTGGCGTGGAGACGCCGGAGCCGGCGCTCGATCCCGCTACGGATGGGCGGCTCGCGATGCAGCAGCCGCATCGCGCGCAGCCGCCGCCGGGCGGACAGCTCGGGGAAGCGCTGCGAAACCTGCAGCGCTACGTGGACAGGGAATCCTTTGGCAACCAGAGCGGCTCGTCGCAGGAGTTCGGGCCGCTGCAATTCGACACCAAGGGCGTCGAGTTCGGGCCCTGGGTGCGGCGGTTCGTCGCCCAGGTGAAGCGCAACTGGTTCGTGCCCTACGCCGCGATGTCGCTCCGCGGCCGAGTCGTGATCACGTTCTACGTGCACCGCAACGGCGCGCTGACCGACGTGACCGTCATCTCGCCCTCGGCCGTGGACTCCTTCAATCTCGCGGCACGAAACGCGCTGCTCGCGTCGAACCCCACCGAGCCGCTGCCGCCCGAGTATCCGGACGATCGGGCGTTCTTCACGGTCACGTTCTTCTACAACGAGTCGCCGGACGGACGCACGCAGGGGCAGTAGGCGGCGATGAAGGAGCTGCTGGCGGTGCTGGGGCCGACGGCCACCGGCAAGAGCGCGCTGGCCCTGGCCATCGCGGAGCGCGTCGGCGGCGAGATCGTCAACTGCGACTCCACGGCGGTGTACCGCGGCTTCGACATCGGCACCGACAAGGTGCCCGTGGAGGCACGACGCGGCATCCCGCACCATCTGATCGACATCGTCGCGCCGATCGCCGACTACAACGCAGCGGACTTCGCGCGGGACGCGACGCGGGCGATTCGCGAGATCCACGCCCGCGGCCGCCTGCCGATCCTGGTGGGCGGCACCGGGTTCTACTACCGGGCCCTCACGCGCGGCCTGTTCCCGGGCCCCGGCAAGGACGAGGTGATTCGCGCCCGGCTGGATCGGCTGGCCGGCCGCCACGGTCCCGAGCGCCTGCATCGCCTGCTGCGGCGCGTGGACCCCGACTCCTCCGCACGAATCCAGCCGCGGGATCGCAAGCGCCTCGTGCGGGCGCTGGAGGTCTACTTCCAGAGCGGAAAGCCGCTGACGGCGCACTTCGCCGACACGGTCTCGCCGCTCGGGCCTGACGTCGCGGTGACCGCCCTGGCCCTGCGGATGCCGCCCGAGCCGCTGGGCGAGCGCCTGCAACGGCGCGTGGATCAGCAGTTCGAGGCGGGCCTGCTCGACGAGATTCGCGCGAATCTCGTCGCGGGCGTGCCCGCAACTGCACGGCCCTTCGGCGGCCTCGTGTACCGCCAGGCGCTGGCGCACTTGGACGGCGCCCGCGACGAGGCGGCCACGCGTGACCTGATTGCACGCGAGAACCGCCGCTACGCGCGGCGCCAGTTGATCTGGTTCCGCAAAGAGCCTAGGCTTATGTGGTTTGACGGCCCCGGCGAATGCGCGGAGGTGCAGGCCCGCGTTTTTGGGTGGCTGGCCGAGCGGGGCCTGTTGCACGCCTAAGGAGTTGTGCCGCGATGGCAGACACGAAGACCGGCGCCCCCAACATCCAGGACGTCTTCCTCAACTACGCACGCCGTGAGAAGCTGGCCGTCGTGCTTCACCTGCTCGACGGCCGGGAATTCGAAGCGCGCATCAAGAACTTCGATCGCTTCGCGCTCATCGTCGAGCACAACGGCATGGATCATCTCGTGTTCAAGCACGCCATCGCGACGATTCGCACGCCGCGCAGCGTCCCGAACTACTTCTCGTCCCATCACCCCTGAGGCGTGTTCCGCCGCGCCATCGTGATCGTGCTCGACAGCGTGGGTGCCGGTGAGCTGCCCGATGCCGGGCTGTACGGAGACGAGGGGAGCCACACGCTGGGCCACGTCGCCGCGCAGGCGGCGCCGGACGTGCCCACGCTGGCGGCCCTGGGCCTGGGCTGCGCGGTGCCGCTCGACGGCGTCCCGTGCCCGTCGTCGCCTCGCGCGTCCTACGGCCTGATGGCCGAGCAATCGGCCGGCAAGGACTCGGTCACGGGCCACTGGGAGCTGATGGGGCTGGTGCTCGATCGCGCGTTTCCGACGTTTCCGCAGGGATTTCCCGCCGGGATGATCGAGGCCTTCGAGCGTCGCATCGGCCGGGGCGTGCTCGGCAACGTGGTCGCGTCGGGCACCGCTATCATCGACCAGCTCGGGCCCCGTCATCTCGAGAGCGGCCAGCCCATCGTCTACACGTCGGCCGACAGCGTCTTCCAGATCGCGGCCCACGAGGAGATCGTGCCCGTGCCGCTGCTCTACGAGTGGTGCCGCGCGGCATACGAGATCGCGGTGGACGGCGCCGGGCTCGGGCGCGTGATCGCCCGGCCGTTCGTGGGCCGTCCCGGCCGGTTCACGAGGACCGCCAACCGCCACGACTTCGCGATGCGCCCGCGCGGCGAGACGCTGCTCGATGTGCTGACCGCCAGGGGCCACCTCGTCACCGCCATCGGCAAGATCGGCGACCTCTTCGCCGGGCGCGGGATCACCGAGTCGTGTCCGACGACGAGCGATGCGCACGGGATGGATCTGCTCGAGACGCGCCTCGTGGCGCAGGGCGCCGGCCTGCTCTTCGTCAACCTCGTGGACTTCGACACGCTGTACGGGCACCGGAACGACGTGCCGGGATATGCGCGGAATCTGGAGCGCTTCGACGCCCGGCTGGCGCGCCTGCTCCCGCTCCTGGGAGAGGACGACCTGCTGGTGATTACGGCCGACCACGGAAACGACCCGGCGACGCCCAGCACCGATCACTCCCGCGAGTACGTGCCCGTACTGGTCACCGGCCCGCGCGTGAAGGCGGGCCGGTCGCTTGGGACACGTGCCACCTTCGCCGACCTCGGGCAGACCCTGGCCGAGGCGTTCGGCGTGCCCCCGCTCCGGCACGGCGAGAGTTTCCTCGGGGAGATCGTGTGACGATTCGGGAGGAGCTCGAGCAACGCGAGCGCGAGACCCTCGCGCCGCAGGCCGCCAAGAGCGGCGCCAGCCGGGGCCGCCTGCGACCCGAGGCGGAGGATCCTGTCCGGCCAGCGTTCCAACGGGACCGCGACCGCATCATCCACACCAAGGCGTTCCGACGCCTGAAGCACAAGACCCAGGTGTTCTTCTCGCCTCGGGGCGACCACTACCGGACGCGGCTCACGCACACGCTCGAGGTGTCGCAGATCGCACGCACCATCGCCAAGGTGCTGCGCCTGCACGAGGAGCTCACCGAGGCCATCGCGCTTGGCCACGACCTCGGCCACACGCCGTTCGGGCACGCCGGCGAGCGGGTGCTGAACACCCTGGTCCCCGGCGGCTTCAATCACTACGAACAGAGCCTGCGCATCGTGGACGTGCTGGAGCAGGACCACCGGGGCCTGAACCTGACGTGGGAGGTCCGCGACGGCATCGCCCGGCACTCGAAGGGGAAGAGTGGGCTGCCGGTCGGGGCGCCACCCGATCAGCGAGCCAGCACCATCGAGGGCCAGGTGGCCCGTGTCGCCGACATCGTCGCCTACGTGAACCACGACATCGATGATGCGGTGCGCGCCGGGATTCTCATCGAGGCACAGCTGCCGCGGGAGGCGGTGGCCGTTCTCGGGCACAGCCCGTCCGAGCGCATCGGGCGCCTCGTCACCAACGTGGTGGAACAGACCCTGGCTGGCGGGGTGACCGAGGTCCGCATGAGCGACGACGTGCTCGAGGCCATGCTGGCCCTCCGGACGTTCATGTTCGAGGCGGTCTACGAGAACCAGGTGGCGACGGCCGAGTTCGGCAAGGCCCACGGCATCCTGGGCGGGTTGTGGGAGAAGATCCGGGAGCGGCCGGAGCAGTTCCTGGACGCCCGGACCGTCGCCGCGGAAGGGCTGGACCGGGCCGCCCAGGATTTTCTGGCGGGCATGACCGACCGCTATGCCGTTAACTTGTTCGAGCAGTTGTACATCCCGAAGCCCTGGGTGACCGTGTCGGATGGCCCGCACATGCTATAATCGTCGTTTTGATGCGGCTGGATCTTTCGCACATTCGGCAGGCCGAAACGGCCTTCCTGCGCCAGTACGACCCGTCGGCCTTCGCGGAGGACGACGAAGACTACCGGGTCGTCTCGCCGGTGTCGCTCGAGTTCACCGTCCACAAGGACCAGGATCGGTTCCGGCTGGTGGGCCGGGTGTCAACGACGCTCGAACTGGCCTGCAGCCGCTGCCTCGAGCCGTTCACGCTGCCGGTGAACGCCGCGTTCGACCTGCGGTACCTCCCGCAGGCCGCCGCGGCGCAAGAGGCGACGCCGGAGGCGTCGGAGACCGGGGATGACGATGCCTCGACGACGTTCTATGAAGACGAGGCGATCGACCTCGCGGGGATGTTGCGAGAACAGTTCTACCTGGCCTTGCCGATGAAGCCGCTGTGCGGGGAGTCCTGCAAGGGCCTTTGCCCGCAGTGCGGCGTGAACCTGAACGTGGAAACGTGTGCGTGCAAGCCGCAGTGGGAGGATCCCAGGCTTGCCGGCCTGAGTGTCCTGATCACCGATCGAAAGCCCGACGATGCCTAATCCGAAACGTCGCCACTCGAAGACCCGCGGCCGCAAGCGCCGCACCCACGATGCGCTCACGGCGGCCACGGCCGGCCGCTGCCCGCAGTGCGGCGAGCCGAAGGCGGCGCACCGCGTGTGTGCCTACTGCGGCCATTACCGCGCCCGCCAGGTGCGGCCTGTCGACGAAGAATAGCGTCCCGATTCCGCCATGCGCATAGCGGTCGACGCCATGGGCGGCGATCATGCGCCCCGGCGTCCGGTGGACGGCGCGCTTGCCGCGGCCCGGCATCTTGGGATCGGCATCGACCTCGTGGGACGCTCGGACCTGGTCCGCGCCGAACTCGTTCGGCATCCGGATGCCGCCGGGCTCGACGTCTCGGTCGTGGACGCGCCGGACGTCGTCGACATGCACGAGTCGGCCGCGCAGGCGCTCAGGCGCAAGCCCCGGTCGTCGGTGATGGTGGCGGCTGGCCGCGTGAAGGACGGCCATGCGGCGGGCCTCGTCAGCGCCGGGCATACGGGCGCAGCGGTCGTGGCCGCCCACGCCGTGTTCGGGATGCTCGAGGGCGTGGACCGCCCGGCGCTCGCGCCGGTGGTGCCCACGAAGAAGGGATCCGCGGTGCTGCTCGACGCCGGCGCGACCGTGGAGTGCCGGCCGCCGCACCTCGTGCAGTTCGGCATCCTGGGCTCGGCCTATGCGCGCCTGGTGCTCGGCATCGAACAGCCGCGCGTCGGACTGCTGTCGGTCGGGGAAGAGGTGTCGAAGGGCACGGAACTGACGCGCGAGGCCCATCGGCTCATGAGGCAGGCCCCGGTGTGCTTCGTCGGCAACGTCGAGGCCCGCGGGATCTTCGCGGGCGAGGCGGACGTGGTGGTCGCCGACGGTTTCACGGGAAACGTGGCGCTGAAGCTGAGCGAGGGCGTGGTCGAGATGGTCGAGGATTTGCTGCGCGAGGAGTTGCAGAGCACGTTCTCGAGCCAGATGGGCTACCTGCTGTCGCAGCGCGCGTTCCGGCGTTTTCGCAAGCGCGTGGACTACTCCGAGTACGGCGGGGCGCCGCTGCTCGGGACCGCCGGGGTGGTGGTCGTGGCGCACGGCCGGTCGTCGGTGAAGGCGATCCGGAATGCGGTGGCGCAGGCGGCCCGCTTCGCCGGTGAGGGTGGGTGGGAGCGGATGCAGAAGGACGTATCGGCCGTGGGACGGATGTCGTGATCGCGTTTCTCTTTCCAGGGCAGGGATCGCAGGCCGTTGGCATGGGCCGGGCGCTCGCCGAGCAGTTCTCCGTCTGCCGCGCCGCCTTCGACGAGGCGGACCGGGCGCTCGGCGAGCCGCTGAGCACCGTGGTCTTCGACGGTCCGGCCGAGACCCTCACGCTCACCGAGTACACGCAGCCGGCCATCCTGACGGCCAGCGTGGCGGCCTGGCGCCTGCTGGACCAGCGGGGCCATCGGCCGGCATTCGTGGCGGGTCACAGCCTGGGTGAGTACGCCGCGCACGTGGCGGCCGGCACGCTCGAGTTCGCCGACGTGGTGCGCCTGGTGAGGAATCGCGGGCGCTACATGCAGGAGGCGGTGCCCGTCGGCACGGGTGCCATGGCGGCGATTCTCGGCCTGGACGAAGCCACCGTGCTGCAGGCGTGCTTCGAGGCCGCCGACGGCGAGGTCGTGAGCCCCGCGAACCTGAACGGCGGGGGGCAGATTGTCATTGCCGGCGCGGCCGGCGCGGTGGCCCGGGCCGGCGAGCGCGCACGGGCGCTCGGCGCCCGGCGTGTCATCCCCCTGAAGGTGAGCGCCCCGTTCCACTGTGCGCTGATGCAGCCGGCGCAGGCGCGGCTGACCCCGGAGCTGCGGGCGGCCCGCGCGCGCGACCCGCGCGTGCCCGTGATCGCGAACGTGGACGCCGTGCCCCGCACGTCCGCCGGCGCGGCCATCGACGCGCTGATCGCGCAGGTGTCGAGCCCCGTGCGCTGGGAGGACTCGGTGAAGCGCCTGGCGGCGGAGGGCGTGACGACGTTCATCGAGGTGGGGCCGGGCACGGTGCTGTCCGGGCTCGTGAAGAAGATCGCGCGCGACGCCGTGGTCTTCAACGTCCAGGCCCCCGACGATCTGACGGCGCTCGATGCCGCGCTGGCCCTACCCTCATGAGCGAGCTGCACGGGCGGATTGCCATTGTGACGGGCGCCTCGCGCGGGATCGGTCGCGCGATTGGCGAGCGGCTGGGCGCCTCCGGCGCCACGGTCGTGTGCGTGGCCCGTGGCGGGAACGCCGTGGCCACCGCCGACGCCATCGCCGCTGCCGGCGGCCGGGCCGAGGCGCACGGCGTGGACGTGACCGACGCCGCCGGCGTCGAGGCGCTCGTGGCCGGCGTCGTCGAGCGGCACGGCCGTATCGACATCCTGGTGAGCAACGCCGGGATTGCGCGCGACCAGCTCATGCTGCGGATGAAGCGCGCCGACTGGGACGAGGTGATTGCCACCAACCTGACGGCGTCGTTCACCTGGTGCCAGGCGGTGCTGAAGCCCATGATCCGCCAGCGGGCCGGGCGCATCGTCGCGATCGGCTCGGTGGTGGGGCAGATGGGCAACGCCGGCCAGGCGAACTACGCGGCGTCGAAGGCGGGGTTGACCGGGTTCTGCAAGGCGCTGGCACGCGAGGTGGCCTCGCGCAACGTCACCGTGAACGTCGTGGCGCCGGGCCTCATCGCCACCGACATGACGAAGGCGATCACCGACAACGCGAAGGCCGACTGGGGCGCCCAGATCCCGATGGGGCGCATGGGCACGCCGGAAGACGTCGCCGCCGCCGTGCGCTTCCTCGCATCGGACGAGGCGTCGTATATTACAGGGCAGGTTCTCGCCGTCAACGGCGGGATGTACATGTGAGCGGGCGCCCGTGCCGGGCGCTGACAAGGGAGGATGACTGTGGCCGTTGCCGACAAAGTAAAGAGCATCATCGTGGAGCAGCTGGGCGTCGACGAGGAAGAGGTGACGCCAGATGCCTCGTTCGTCGAGGACCTGGGCGCCGACTCGCTCGACACCGTCGAGCTCGTGATGGCGTTCGAGGAGGAGTTCGGCATCGAGATCCCTGACGAGGAGGCGGAGAAGATCACGCGCGTCAAGGAAGCGGTCCAGTACATCGAGTCGCACGCCAAGAAGAAGTAGGGCTGGCGGCGGCCGGCCATCGGCGACGGAGGGACCTTGAGCAGGCGAGTTGTGGTTACCGGCATCGGGCTGGTGTCGTCCCTGGGCATCGGCACCGAGGCCACCTGGAACGGCCTGCTGGCCGGCCGGAGCGGGGCGGGGCTCATCACCAAGTTCGACGCGTCGGCGTTCAGCACGCGGTTCGCGGCCGAGGTGAAGGGCTTCGATCCCCTGGCGTTCGTCGACAAGAAGGACGTCAAGAAGATGGACGTCTTCATCCAGTACGCCGTGGCCGCCTCCCAGTTCGCCATGGACGACGCGCGGCTGGCGGTGACGTCGGAGAACGCCGCGCGGGTCGGCGTGTTCATCGCGTCCGGCATCGGGGGATTCACCACGATCGAGCGCGAGCACCGCGCCTTCCTCGAGGGCGGGCCGCGGCGCATCTCGCCCTTCTTCATTCCGGCCGCCATCATCAACCTGGCTGCCGGCCAGGTGTCCATCCGGTTCGGCGCCAAAGGGCCGAACTCGGCGACCTGCACGGCCTGCACGGCCTCGGCCCACGCCATCGGCGACGCCTACGAGATCATCCGGCGCGGCGCGGCCGACGCGATGATCGCCGGCGGCTCGGAGGCGGCGGTCTGCGCCATGGGCGTCGGCGGGTTCGCCGCGATGCGGGCGCTGTCCACCCGCAACGACGAGCCGGAGCGCGCCAGCCGGCCGTTCGACAAGGACCGAGACGGCTTCGTGCTCGGCGAGGGCAGCGGCGTCGTGATTCTCGAGGAACTGGAGTTCGCCCGCCGCCGGGACGCGCCCATCTACGCCGAGATGGTGGGCTACGGGATGTCGGGCGACGCGTACCACATGACCGGACAGCCCGAGGACGGCGACGGCGCGTACCGCGTGATGCGCGCGGCGCTCGAATCGGCGGGCGTGCAGCCGGACGTCGTCGACTACATCAACGCTCACGGCACCTCGACGCCCATCAATGATCCGACCGAGACGCTGGCCGTGAAGCGCGTGTTCGGCGAGCACGCCGGCAGGCTCAGGATGTCGTCCACGAAGTCGATGACCGGGCACCTGCTCGGCGCGGCCGGCGGGCTCGAGGCCGGCATCACCGCCCTGGCCGTGAAGCACCAGGTCCTGCCGCCCACCATCAACCTCGACGTGCCCGGCGAAGGCTGCGACCTGGACTATGTGCCGCACAAGCCTCGCCCGGCCGCCGTGCGCTACGCCCTGTCGAACTCGTTCGGGTTCGGCGGCACGAACGGATCGCTCCTGTTCCGGCGATTCGAGGACTAGGTTGTCCAGGGTGCAGGGAATGCCCTGGCCCCGAAGAACCCGAGAACCTGAGAACCTGAGAACCTGAGAGCCATGAAGATCGCCGTCTGCATCAAGCAAGTGCCGACTCGCGAGTGGCAGCCACGGCTGAACGACGCGAAGACGTGGATCCGCGAGCAGGAGGCCAGTTACGAAATGAACGAGCCGGACGCCTACGCGCTCGAGGAGGGCCTGCGGCTGCGTGAGAAGCATGGCGGGGAGGTCGTCGTGTGCTCTGCCGGCCCCGCTCGTGTCCAGCAGGTCATCCGCGAGGCACTGGCGCGCGGAGCGGACCGTGCCGTTCATGTGGAAGACGAGGCGCTGGGCGCTGCCGACGCGTTCACCGCGGCCGGCGCGCTCGCGCCGGCGATGCAGGAGGAGCGATTCGACCTCATCCTCACCGGCCTCCAGTCCGACGACCAGGGCCATGCGCAGTTCGGCCCGGTCCTCGCAGAGAAGCTGGGGGTGCCGCACTCGACCATCATCATGGAGGTTCAGGCGGATCCGGCGGCGTCGAGCATGACGGTGAAGCGCGAGCTCGAGGGCGGCTGGTTCCAGCACGTGACCATGCCCCTGCCGGCGCTGCTGACCATCCAGAGCGGCATCAACCAGCTGCGCTACGCGACTCTGAAGGGCATCATGGCGGCGAAGAAGAAGGAGATCCGGAAGGTCGCGCCGCCGGCGGCCCTGGCGTCACGCCTGAGGGTCGTGGCGATCTATGCGCCGCAGAAGTCGAAGCAGACGGTCATGATTGGCGGCTCGCCCGCAGACGCCGCGAAGGAGCTGGTGAGGCGGTTGCGAGAGGAGGCGAGGGCGCTGTGATCCTGGTCATTGCGGAGCAGAAGGACGGCTGGCTCAATCGTGCCAGCTGGGAGGCCATCGCCGCGGCCCAGCACCTCTCCGCCGGCAGCGTGCCGGTGAAGGTAGCGGTCTTCGGCAGCGAGGTCAGTGGCGTCGCGGGCGATCTGGCCGCCGCTGCCGTGGCCGAGGTGCTGAGCGTGGACCAGCCCGTCCTGGGCCGCTACACGGCCGATGCGTTCGTGCATGCGGCCGCCGCCCTTGTTGCGGCGCAGGCCCCGGCGCACGTCGTCCTCGCCCATACCTACCAGACGCGCGACTTTGCGCCCGTGCTGGCGGCGCGCCTGGACCGCGCGCTCGTGACCGACGTCATCGCCATCCGCTCCACCGGTGGAGCGATCGCCTTCGCCCGCCCGATGTTCCAGGGCAAGCTGGTCGCCGACGTGGTGCTGGAGGGGCCGGCGCCGCACCTGGTGACGGTCCAGATCGGGGCGTTTCGCGCGGATGCCGTGCAGAAGGGCGCGGCAGCCGCGCCGGTGTCCGCGGCCGGCGTGACCGTCGATGCGTCGGTAGTGCGGCAGTCCCCGGAGGCCCCTTTTCAGGAGGCCAAGCAGGCCGTGGACCTCTCGCAGGCCGAGCGCATCGTCGCCGTTGGCCGCGGGATCAAGTCACAGGAGAATGTCGCCGTGGCTCAGCAGCTGGCCGAGGCCTTCGGCGCTGAACTCGCCGCCTCGCGGCCCATCTGCGACAACGGCTGGCTGCCGATGGAGCGCCAGATCGGCAGCTCGGGCCAGACCGTGGCGCCCAAACTGTACGTGGCGCTCGGCATTTCGGGAGCGATTCAGCACCTCGTCGGCATGAAGGGTTCCCGCACCATCGTGGCGATCAACAAGGACGCCGAGGCGCCCATCTTCGAGATCGCGGACTATGGCATCGCCGGCGACCTGTTCGAGGTGGTACCGGCGCTGATAGAAGAGCTGAAGAAGTAGCCTCGAGGTCTTGAGGTCCAGGACCCCAACAAGCCCCCAAGACCCCATGACCTCAGGACCTCAGGACCTCAGGACTTCCCATGGACCGAGAAACCCTTGAAGTCGATGTCCTGATCGCAGGCGGCGGACCCGGCGGGCTCTCTGCGGCGCTGCGCCTGGCCCAACTGCAGAAGGAGAAGGGCGGCGAGCCGCTCTCGGTGGCCGTGATCGAGAAGGCCCGCGAGGCTGGCGCCCACCAGTTGTCCGGTGCGCTGCTCGACCCTTCCGCCCTTCGCGACCTGGTTCCCGACTTCCAGGCGAAAGGAGTTCCCCTGGCCTCGGAGGTGACCGGGGACAACATCTACTTCCTGACGCCGAAGAGGAAGCTGCGGCTGCCCATCGCGCCCCCGCCGTTCCGGAATCACGGCAATTACATCATCTCGCTCAACCAGTTCACGAAGTGGCTCGCAGGGCAGGTGGAGGCCGAGGGCATCGACGTGTTCTGGGGGTTCGCAGGCCAGTCGGTGCTCTTCGACGGGGACCGTGTCAACGGCGTGCGCACTGGCGATCGCGGGATCGGCAAGGACGGGCAGCCCCGGGGCTCGTTCGAGCCGGGCGCCGACATTCATGCGAAGGTCACGATCTTCGCTGACGGCGTGCGCGGGCATCTCACGAAGGAGCTGATGCGCACGCTGCAGCTTGGCAACCACGTCCACCCGGCCCAGTTCGCCGTCGGGTTGAAGGAGCTCTGGGAGATCCCGACGGACCGGCTGGCACCGGGGACCGTCATCCACACGCTGGGCTATCCCCTGCGGCAGGAGGAGTTCGGCGGCAGCTGGCTCTACGCGATGCCGGACGGGAAGCTGTCGATCGGGTTCGTCGTCGGACTGGACTACCGGGATCCCCTGTTCGACCCGCACGCGGCGTTCCAGCGCTTCAAACTGCACCCGTTCATCTCGGGCATCCTCGAGGGCGGGCAGATGGTGCGCTATGGCGCGAAGGCGCTGCCGGAAGGGGGATGGAACACCCAGCCTCGCCTCTTCATGGACGGCGGCCTCATCGTGGGCGACGCGGCGAACTTCGTGAACTCGATGCGGCTGAAGGGTATTCACCTGGCCATGCGCAGCGGCATGCTGGCCGCCGAGGCCGCGTTCGACGCGGTGCGTGCCGGTGACACGTCGGCCCACGCCCTTCAGCGCTACGCGGCGCTGGTGGAAGGGAGCGCGATCAGGACCGAGCTCCATCCTGTCCGGAACGTGCACCAGGCCTTTGGCGCGGGGCTCTATGCCGGGAGCGCCTTCGCCGGGTTCGCCATGCTCACCGGCGGACGGCTCGTGGGGCGCGACTTCCACGGGCACCATGGCCACACCCGGATGCGGAGGCTGGAGGCCTACTACGGCATGGCCAGGCGCGACATCCTGACGGGCTCGAATGCCGTGGTCCCGGATCGGAAGATCACGTTCGACAAGCTCACGAGCGTACACTACTCCGGCACGCACCACGACGAGGACCAGCCGGCGCACCTGCTGGTCCACACGGACGTCTGTCACTCGATCTGCGGCGCGGAGTACGGCTACCCCTGCGTGCGGTTCTGCCCGGCAGGCGTGTACGAGATGACGGACGACGGCCGGGGCGGGCGCCGCCTGCAGATCAACGCGTCGAACTGCGTCCACTGCAAGACGTGCGACATCATGGACCCGTACGGCGTCATCACCTGGGTGGCGCCGGAGGGCGGGGAGGGGCCGCAGTACGACGGGATGTAGCGGCGGCCGGGGCTCAGGCCGTGGTCGCGTCGCGCTCGCGCCGGGTTGACTCTTCCTCGACGAGGCGCAGCAAGTACTGGCCGTACTGGTTGGACGCCATGCGGCGCGCCAACCGCACGACGTCCTCGGCGCTGATGTAGCCCATCCGATAGGCCACCTCCTCAGGGCAGGCCACTTTGAGCCCCTGCCGCTCCTCGATGGCCTGGATGAACATGGAGGCCTGGAGCAGCGCGTCGTGCGCGCCGGTGTCGAGCCACGCGATGCCGCGGCCGAGCATTTCCACCCGCAGGTGCCCGCGCCGCAGGTATTCTCGGTTCACGTCGGTGATCTCCAGCTCGCCGCGGGCCGACGGCTTCAGCCCGGCAGCGATCTCGAGCACGTCGTTGTCGTAGAAGTACAGTCCCGTCACCGCCCACGGCGAGCGCGGTTCCCTGGGCTTCTCCTCGAGCGCCAGGGCGCGACCGGCCTCGTCGAATTCCACCACGCCGTATCGCTCGGGATCCTTCACGCGATAGGCGAACACGGTGGCACCCTGTCGGGGCGTCGCGGCCCGACTGACGATGTCGGAGAGGCCGTGGCCGTAGAAGATGTTGTCGCCGAGCGCGAGCGCCGCAGCATCGTCGGCGATGAACTCCCGGCCGATGATGAACGCCTGGGCCAGCCCGCCAGGGTGTGGCTGAGCGGCGTACGACAGACGGAGCCCGAACTGGCTGCCCTCACCCAGCACCCGCTGGAAGCTGGCCTGATCCTCCGGGGTCGTGATGATGAGGATGTCCCGCAGCCCCGCCAGCATGAGTGTGGTCAGCGGGTAGTAGATCATCGGCTTGTCGTACACCGGCATCAGCTGCTTGCTGACGGCGAGTGTGAGAGGGTGCAGGCGCGTGCCCGCACCACCGGCCAGGATGATCCCTTTCATCAGTGGCAATTCTAGCCGATTGGCCGGCGCCGGCGGGCGGGAGGGCGACCATGGTCTGTGGTGTAATTCAGGCGGGTGGCACACGAGGAGCATCGACTGGACGCGGCCCCGGCCTGGCAGGTGTCGTGGCGGAAGCGGGTGGAGGTGGCGGTCATCGCCGGCCTGGCCACCCCGCTGCTGCGGCTGCTGAGCGCCACGTGGCGCTGGCGAGTGGAGGGCGAGGAACGCATCCGGGAGGCCGAGCGCGCCGGTGGACACGGCATTCACGCCTTCTGGCACGGCCGCATCCTCCACGGGACGTCTCACTTCCGCCACCGCGGCATCATGGCCATCACCAGCGAGAATTTCGACGGCGAGTGGATCGCGCGCATCATCCGCCGGTTCGGGTTCGCCACGGCGCGCGGATCCACCTCGCGCGGCGCCCGCAAGGTCCTGCTGCAGCTGGTCCGCGACGCACGGGCGCATCCGACGGCGTTCACCGTTGACGGACCGCGTGGCCCGGCCCAGGTGGCGCAGCCGGGTGCCGTCTGGCTGTCGAAGGCCACGGGCAATCCCGTGATTCCGTTCCACGCCGAAGCGGCGCGACACTGGTCGATGCGGAGCTGGGACCGCACGCAGATCCCGAAGCCCTTCACGATGGTCGCTCTCGTCATCGGCGAGCCCTTCGTCGTCCCGCCCGATGCCGATGACCAGACACTCGAGCGGTACCGGCAGCGACTGGAACGCGAATTGGGCGCCGCCGAGGCCCGATGCCACGAGTTGCTCAACGCGGACGGACGCAGGTGAACGCCGGACGATGACGGGCCGCCGATGACGCAGACGACTCAGATGGAAGGCTGGGGTTTCGGATTGGCCGGAACGTTCAGGGGAGCACTCCGAAAGGGCGTCGAGCGATGCTGACTGTGATCTTCTCCCCTCGTTTCGCCGATCACCTGACGCCCCCCGGTCATCCCGAGCGGCCGGAGCGCGCCACGGCCATGGCGGCGGTCGTGGGACGGTTTCGCGCGGCCGGCGGCCGGATGGTCGAGCCGCGCTCGGCCGCCGATGAGGACCTGCTGCGTGTGCACACGCGCGGGCACGTGGCGGCCATGGCGGGCACACGGGGCCGGGCGGTGATGCTGGACGCCGACACCTTCACCTCGCCCCACTCCGAGGAGGTGGCTCGCCTGGCCGCCGGGGCCGTGCTCGCCGCGGTGGATATCGCCATGGACGGCCCGGCCGGTTCCAGGGCGCTGGCCGTCGTGCGGCCGCCGGGGCATCACGCCGAGGCGGATCGCGCGATGGGGTTCTGCCTCTACAACAATGTTGCCGTCGGGGCCGCCTATGCGCGGGCGCGCGGCGCCGGGCGCGTGGCCATCGTGGATTACGACGTGCACCATGGCAACGGCACGCAGTGGACGTTCTACGAGGACCCGGCCGTCCTGTACATCTCCTCGCACCAGTACCCGTACTACCCGGGCACCGGCGCGGCTGACGAGACCGGGAGGGGCGCGGGCCTCGGCTGCACCTTGAATCTTCCCCTGGAGGCCGGGGCCGGGGACCGGGACGTGATCCTCCGCTACGAGCGCGAGGCGCTGCCGAAGCTGGAGTGGTTCGAGCCCGACCTGCTGATGGTCTCGGCGGGCTTCGACGCGCACGAGCGCGATCCGCTCGCGGGCTGCCGGATGACGACGGGCGGCTACCGGCAGCTGACGGCACTGCTCGTCGGCGCCGCGGATCGGCTGTGCGCGGGGCGGATGGTGCTCGCGACCGAAGGCGGCTACGACCTCGCGGCCCTCACGGCGTGTCTCGACGCCGTGATCGACGCCTGTCGATAGTCGACAGGGGGCGTTCGTGCCGTGCGTCTCGCCCTTTGTGTCGTCCCGGTTCCCTCGGCGTTGCAGTATCCTTAAGGGATCATCCACCCCGAGAGACGAGACGTGTCCGACTACCATCCGCAGGATCTCGACCGCAAGTGGCAGGCCCGCTGGGCCGAGACGGAGGCGTTCGAGGTCACCGAAGATCCCGGCAAGCCCAAGTTCTACTGCCTCGAGATGTTCGCGTACCCGTCCGGGCACGCCCACGTCGGGCACGTGCGCAACTACATCATCGGCGACGTGGTGGCCCGCCTGAAGCGCCTGCAGGGATTCAACGTGCTCCACCCGTTCGGGTGGGATGCCTTCGGCCTGCCGGCCGAGAACGCGGCCATCAAGAGCGGCATCCACCCCGAGGCATCCACGCTCGGGAATATCGCCCACATGAAGGGGCAGCTGCAGCGGCTGGGCATCAGCTATGCGTGGGGGCGTGAGCTGGCCACGTGCCTGCCTGACTACTACCGCTGGAACCAGTGGCTCTTCACGCGGATGTTCGACCGCGGCCTCGCCTACCGGCGCCGCTCCACCGTGAACTGGTGCCCCGTGGACAACACCGTCCTCGCCAACGAGCAGGTGGTCGAGGGCGCGTGCTGGCGCTGCGGCACGCCCGTGGAGCAGAAGGACCTGGAGCAGTGGTTCTTCCGCATCACGGCCTACGCGGACGACCTGCTCGCGCGCGCCGACACGCTGTCGCAGTGGCCCGAGAAGGTCCTGACGATGCAGCGGAACTGGATCGGCCGGTCCGAGGGTGCGCGCGTGACGTTCGCGCTGGCAGACCGCGCCGGCGGCATCGACGTCTTCACCACGCGCATCGACACGATCTACGGGTCGACGTTCGTGTTGCTGGGGCCCGAGCACCCGCTGGTGGCACCCTTTGCCGATGCCTCGGACGACCCGGCGACGTTCCGCGCGCAGGTGGCTCGCTTTCGCGGCCAGGACCGCTCCGCGCGCATCAGCGGCGAGGTGGAGAAGGAAGGGTTCTTCACCGGGCAGTTCGCCGTGAACCCGTTCACCCGCGCGCGGGTGCCCATCTGGGTCGCCAACTTCGTGCTGGGGGAGTACGGCACCGGCGCCGTGATGGGCGTGCCGTTTGGCGACCAGCGCGACTTCGAGTTCGCGCGCAAGTACAACCTGCCCGTCGTGGCGGTCATCCGGCCCGTGGATGGAGACATGCCGGACGTGGACCAGATGACCGAGTCCCGGCCCGAGGAGGGCGTGCTCGTGAATTCGGGGCCGTACAACGGCCTGCCGTCTGCCGAGGCGCGCCGCCGCCTGACCGCGGAGGCCGAGGCGCGGGGCATCGGCGAGGGCACCGTCCAGTTCCGGCTGAAGGACTGGGGCATCTCACGCCAGCGCTACTGGGGCACGCCCATCCCGATGGTTCACTGTCCCGCCTGCGGCGTGGTGCCCGTGCCGGACGACCAGCTGCCCGTGACGCTGCCGAAGGTCGCGCAGTTCACCGGGCGGGGCGACTCGCCGCTGGCGGGCATCCCGGAGTTCGTCAACGTCGCGTGCCCGAGGTGCGGCGGCGCCGCCCGCCGCGAGACCGACACGATGGACACGTTCGTGGACTCCTCGTGGTACTTCTACCGCTTCGCCGACGCGCACAACGACCGGCTCCCGTTCGATCCGGAGAAGGTCGGGTACTGGTGCCCGGTGGACTTCTACAGCGGCGGGGTGGAGCACGCCATCCTCCACCTGATCTACTCGCGCTTCTTCGCGCGCGTGTTCCGCGAGCTCGGCATGGTGGACCACGACGAGCCGTTCACGCACCTGCTCACCCAGGGCATGGTGCTGAAGGATGGCGCGGTGATGTCCAAGTCGAAGGGCAACGTCGTCGATCCCGACACGATGCTGCAGAAGGTCGGCGCCGACGCGCTGCGTCTGTACGTCATGTTCGTGGCGCCGCCCGAGAAGGAGGTGGAATGGACCGACGCCGGCCTCGAGGGCAGCTACCGCTGGCTGGCCCGCGTGTGGCGGCTGGCCGAGCAGTGGCGGGGCGACGCCGTCGGGAGTCGGCCGATCGATCACACCTCGCTGTCGGCGGACGAGCGGGCCATCCGGCGCAAGACCCACGACACGATCCGCCGCGTCACTCAGGACATCGACGTCCGCAAGCAGATGAACACGGCCGTCTCGGCGATGATGGAGCTCGTGAACGATCTCTACGCCTTCACGGACCGGGGCGCGCGCACCGCGCAGGCGTCCCTGGTCGTGCGGGAGGCCATCGAATCGCTCGTCCTGATGATGTCGCCGTTTGCACCCCACACCGGCGAGGAGCTGTGGGAGCGCTACGGCCACCAGGGCGGACTGGCGGCGGCCGGCTGGCCTGTGTACGATCCGGGGATTGCGAAGGCCGAAGAGGTCGTCATCCCCGTTCAGGTGAATGGCAAGGTCAGGGGGCGGATTTCCGCCGCGCCGGACGCCAGCGAGGCCGAGCTGCAGGCGCTGGCCCTGGCCGACGGGTCCGTACAGTCGCACATCCAGGGCCGGGACGTCACGAAGGTGGTCGTGGCGAAGGGACGCCTGGTGTCAATCGTCGCCAGGTAGTCGGGTTCTGGCATTCGAAGGGTTCGGAGGGTTCGCGCGCGATGTCGATGGTGAGCAGGCGGGCGGTGCTGGCGCTGCTGCCGGCGCTCGGGGCGGTGGGGTGCGGATACACCCTCGCCGGGCGGGGCTCGTTCCTGCCGTCGTACATCCGCAGCATCGGCATCCCGGCCTTCGGCAATACGACGCCGTACCAGACGGTGGAGCAGGTGTTCACCGAGAAGGTGCGCATCGAGTTCCAGAGCCGGGGCCAGTACTCGGTGGTGCCCGCCGACACCGGCGTGGACGGCATCGTCAGGGGCACGATCAGCGGGATCTCGGCCGCGCCGGTCGGCTTCACCGACGCCCAGCTGGCCCGGCGCTTCCGGTTCACCGTCGTCGTCGGCGTGTCGTTCGAGGACGTCAAGCAGCAGAAGGTGCTGTGGGAGAACCCCGCACTGAACTTCTCGGACGAGTACGAGCTGGCGAGTGCCTCGAGCGTCGGCCTGGATGCGTCGGCGTTCCTGGGGCAGGAGCGCGCGGCGATCGACCGCCTGTCGACGGACTTCGCCCGGTCGGTCGTGAGCGCCATCCTGGAGGCGTTCTGACCGCGCCGCTGCCGGGTCCACCCATGAAGCCCGCCGAAGTCCGCGCGCAGATCGAGGCCGGCCAGACCGGGCCGCTCTACCTGTTGGAGGGCGAGGACCTGCAGTCGCGCCACGACCTTGCCCTGGAGTTCGCGGCGCTCGTGGACGAGGGCCTCCAGGCTTTCAACGTCGAGAGCTTCTACGCGAACGAGGCCGCCACGGCCGGCGCCCGGGATCAGATGATCGGCGCCATTCTCGCCACCGCACGGACACTGCCGATGATGACGCCCAGGCGCGTCGTCATGATTCACGAGGCCGAGCGGCTGCTCTCGCCCAGGCGGTCGAGAGACGACGAGGCCGCGGAGAAGCCCGCGCCGGATGCAGTGGCCGGTGGGCGGAAGCGCCGGATGCCGGCCACCTCGCCGACCGAGGAGCTCGAGGCCTACCTCGAGGCCCCCGAGCCCATGACCACCCTCGTCTTCGTGGCCGGTCCCCTCGACGGCAATCGCCGGCTGGTCCGGCTGCTGCGCCGGCACGCCGCCATCGTGGACTGCGGGTCGCTCGCGAGCCCGCAGGAGGCAGGCGCCTGGGTTCGAAAGCGCCTTGAGAAGGACGAGCTGCTGGTCGAGCCGAAGGCGCTGGCCCTGCTGCTCGAGGCGACGGGCCTCGGCCTGGGGCGACTCCGTGCCGAGGTCGAGAAGCTGGTGCTCTATGCCGCCGGTGACTCCACCGTGACGGAGCGGCACGTCAGGGACCTGCTGATGCCGCAGTCCGAGCCGGGCGACGGGCCCGCGGTGGGCAGGGCCATCCGGGACGGAGACGTCCGTCAGGCGCTCCACGAGCTGGCGGCGCTGATCGACGCGGGTGTCGTGCCTCAGCCCATCCTGGGGCAGATTCGCTGGGGTGCCGGACAGCTGCGCCCGGCCGATCGGGTCAGGCGCGCCCTCGACCTGGTGCTCGATATCGATCTGAAGATGAAGACCTCGGCAGGCAATCCCCGACACCTGCTGGAGCGGCTCGTGGTCGATCTCTGCGGGCGCCACCGGCGGGCCTGACGCCCGCCGTGCGGGCGCGCTACTGCGAGAGGCGAGCCGTCAGGCGGGACTTGTACCGGGCGGCGGTGTTGCGGTGGATGATGCCCTTGGTGGCCATCTTGTCCACGAGCGACTGGGTGGCCTTCAGCAGCGCCTTCGCGGCGTCGATGTCCTTGGCGTCCAGCGCCTTCCGGATGGCCTTCAGGCCGGTGCGGAGCTTCGAGCGCAGGGCCCTGTTGTGCTCGCGCCGCTTGATGTTCTGCCGGTTGGCCTTGACGGCCGACTTCGTTCGCTTTGCCACGTTCTAGGACCTCGGTGTCAGTGGGGTAGTAAACACACAAGCGTAACACGAGGTGCACCCACCCCCCAAGCCCCCACGTCCTACTGCCGTGTCCGCGCCACCGGTTCGGCGGCGACCCCTTCCGGCGGCTTGTTGGAATAACGCGTGACGGGCTGGCCGTTCACCAGCTCCATCCACTTGTAGATGGTCGTCTCCGGCTTGGCGGGCGGGGTGGGGCCCGAAACCTTCTGGACCCTCTTCACGTAGGCCTGTGTCTCGCGGTAGGGCGGCACCGCGCCGTACTTTTCGACGCTGCCGGGCCCCGCGTTGTACGCCGCCAGGGCGAGTTCGACGTTGCTGTCGTAGCGGTCCAGGAGCTGGCGCAGGTAGGCCACGCCGCCCCGGATGTTCTCCTCGGGGTGGAAGGGGTTGCGGACGCCCAGCTCGCGGGCCGTAGCCGGCATCAGCTGCATCAGGCCCATCGCGCCCTTCGACGACACGGCGTTGGGGTCGAAGGCCGACTCGACCTGGATCACGGCACGGACGAGATCGGGCGACACGCCCTGGGCGGTCGCCTGCTCCTCGATGACCTCGTCGAGTGCCGCCGGTCGGCCCATTCCGGGCGCCGGGGTGGTGGCCCGAACCTCAGCCGCCCGGGGTACGCGGTAGGTGGTCATCCCGCCGGCATCCGTGCGCGGTCGATCCGAGACGACGAGCAGGCCCTGCGCGTCGCGCCACGAGTAGATCTGGGCCGACGCGGGAGCCACACTGGCCGCGAGCAGGACGAGGATGGCAACGAGGGTGCGCACGCGGGTCTGGCCTGGGTATCGGCTCGACGTCAGGCTCCCAGCAGGCGCTTGACGACCTCCGGGGCTGCCGCGAGCATCGCATCGACCCGTGCAGGATCTTTGCCACCGGCCTCGGCGAAATCCGGCCGCCCACCGCCGCCTCCGCCCACCAGGGGCGCCAGCTCCTTGACGATCTGTCCCGCTTTGATACGCCCGGTTACATTTCCGGTGACGCTGGCCACCATCGCCACCTTGCCGTCCGCGGTCGGGCCCGCCACGAAGACGATGCCCGACGTGAGGGTCGACTTGATTTGATCGGAGATGGAGCGGAGCAGGTCCTTGCTGGCCTCATCCACGCGGCGTGCGACCAGGGTCACGTCGCCGATGGTGATGCGATCGCCTGCGGCGCCGGTACCGCCAGCGGCCGCCCTGGCGAGCCTGCGGTCGCGATCCTTGACGGCCTTTTCGAGCGCCTGCACGCGGGCCTCGAGCCGTGCCAGTACCTGGTCGCTCTCGGCGTTCAGGTAGCTGCGCACCTTCTCGAATTCCCGCAGCCTGGGACGCGCGTATGCGAGGGCCCCCAGCCCCGTCAGCGCCTCGATGCGCCGGACGCCGGCGGCGACGCCGGACTCCTCGGTGACGAGGAACGCGCCGATGTCCCCCGTGGCGCGGACGTGGGTGCCGCCGCAGAGCTCGGTGCTGAAGTGCCCGTCGCCGATGGACACGACGCGGACCCTGTCGCCGTACTTCTCGCCGAAGAGGGCCATGGCGCCCGCGGCGATGGCCTCCTGCGTGTCGCGCACGGCCGTGGTCACGGCCTCGTTCTTCAGGATGGCGTCGGTGACGATCTGCTCGACGCGCCGGAGCTCGTCGTCGGTGACGGCGCTGACGTGCACGAAGTCGAACCGCAGGCGATCCGGGGCCACGAGCGACCCGGCCTGTTTCACGTGCGGGCCCAGCACCTGGCGCAGGGCCGCATGGAGCAGGTGGGTGGCGGTGTGATTGCGGCGGGTGGCATCGCGCAGAGGCACGTCCACCTCCGCCATCACGAGGTCGCGTGGCCTGATCTCGGCGTGCGTGCTCTCGACGCGATGCGCGCGCGGGAGGCCCGGGCCAAGCCGCACGACGCCGCCGACGCGTGAGCGTCCGGCCGGGGTCTCGATCCACCCCTGATCCGAGACCTGGCCGCCCGCCTCCACGTAGAAAGGCGTCCGCGCCAGGACGACCCACCCGCCGGCGCCGGTCGGCAGGGCCTCGACCTGCTGCTTGCGATCGTCGAACACGGCGAGGATTGGTACTCCCGGCACGCGCGTGTCGGTGTAGCCCTCGAACACGTCGCCGGCATCGGCGAGCGTCGCGCGCGCCTCCTCCGACAGGAACCGGAAGTCCTCGCCCCTCTTCCCCTCGAAGCCGCTCTTCGCGCGCGCCTTCTCCCGCTGCGCCTCCATCGCGCGGTCGAAGCCCTCGGCGTCGAAGCGCAGGCCCTGGTTCGACGCCAGGTCCTCGATGAAGTCGCGGGGCAGGCCGTAGGTGTCGTACAGCCTGAACGCCTCGTCTCCGGGCAGCACGCGCGCGCCCGCCGCGGCGCGGTCGAGCGCCTCCTCGAGCCGTGGCAGCCCGCCGGTGAGCACGGCGCCGAACCGATCCTCCTCGGCCCTCACGACCTGCACGACGGCGTCGCGGCCGGCCCGGAGCTCGGGATATGCGCTGCCCATCTCGCCGACCAGCACGTCCACCAGCGTGTGCAGGAAGGGCTCGCCGAGCCCGAGCTTGCGGCCGTGGCGCATCGCCCGTCGCATGATCTTCCGCAGCACGTAGCCGCGCCATTCGTTCGAGGGCACGACGCCGTCGGCGATGAGGAATGTCATGGCGCGGAGGTGGTCGGCGACCACGCGCATCGAGACGTCGGCGGGCTCCGTGGAGTGTCCGTAGGACCGGCCGGCGAGCCGCGCCGTGGCCGCGAGCACCGGTCCGAAGAGCGGCGTGTCGTAGTTCGAGAGCGTGCCCTGCATGACGGCCGCGATGCGCTCCAGCCCCATGCCCGTGTCGATGGAGGGCGCGGGCAGCGCCGCCAGCACGCCCGCCTCGTCCCGCTCGAACTCCATGAACACGTTGTTCCAGATCTCGACGAACCGCTCGCTGCCGGCCTCGACGTCCTCGATGAACCGTCCGGTGCCCGGCACCTCGGGCCCGCGGTCGTAGTAGATCTCGGAGCAGCGCCCACAGGGACCAATGTCGCCCATGGCCCAGAAGTTGTCGGCCATGCCGAGCTCGCCGACGTGGTCGGCCGGCAGGAAGTCCCGCCACCGCGCGTAGGCCTCGTCGTCGCGCGGAATGCCCGGCTCGCCCTTGAAGACAGTGGCGTAGAGACGCGACGGATCCAGCCCCCACTCCCGTGTCAGCAGCGTCCAGGCCAGGGCAATCGCGTCGTGCTTGAAGTAATCGCCGAACGAGAAGTAGCCGAGCATCTCGAAGAACGTGTGGTGGCGGAGGGAGGGGCCGACGTTGTCGAGGTCGTTGTGCTTGCCGCTGACGCGCATGCACTTCTGCGAGGAGGTGGCCCGCACGTAGTCACGACGCTCGCGGCCCAGGAAGACGTCCTTGAACTGGTTCATGCCGGCGTTGGTGAACAGCAGCGTGGGGTCGTCGCCGGGGACCAGCGGTGAGCTGGGGACGATGCGGTGCCCGTGGCGTTCGAAATACGTCAGGAAGGACGCGCGAATCTCGTTCGGATGCACTCCAGTATTTTAGTCGGGAGAACCCAGAACCAGAGAACCTCGGAACCCGAGAACCTCACTCCCTGATTCGTCCGAGCACCTCGCCCAGCGAGAAGCCCTGGCCCACGAGTCCCCGCACGAGGCGTGCGCGGGCCCTGTCGTCGAGGTCACCCAGGGCGCGGCCGCGCAGGCGGCGTTCGATGGCGGCGTCGAGGAGCGCGGAGGCGTCCATCTCGGCGAACACGTCGGCCACGGCCTGCTGTACGACGTCCCGGCCGAGGCCCATGGCCCCGAGCCGCTGGCGCACGCGCGCGGGGCCGCGCCCGCGGATGGTCGCCTCCAGGCGGGCCGCGGCCCGGGCCACGCGCCCGTCGTCGAGCGTGTGGTCCTGCTTCAGTCGATCCACGGCCTGTTCGACGGCGTCCGGGTCGCAGCCGCGGCGGGTGAGGCGGGCGCGGAGCTGGGCTTCCGAGAGCTCGCGCCGGCCGAGCAGCACGAGGGCCGTCGTGTAGGCGTCCGGCGGGCCGCTACTTTCCGAAGCGCGTGATCTCGGAGTCCGTCGCACTGGCGGTCGGCCTCCCGAAGAGCGCGCTGGCCATCTGGTCCCGCGCCTGGTCCGACGTGGTGGAGATGCCCTGGACGCGCAGCTTGAACTCGTCCACGTTCGAGGCCCAGCGGAGCGCTTCGTCGTAGGTGATGAGCCCCTGCGAGAACAGGCTGAAGATCGACTGATCGAACGTCTGCATCCCGTACTGGGAGGTGCCCTGGGCGATGGCGCCCTGAATGAGGTGGGTCTTCTCCTTGTCGATGATGCAGTCCTTGATGAAGGGCGTGGCGATGAGCACTTCCATGGCCGGCACGCGGCCGCTGCCGTCGGCCCGCGGAATGAGGCGCATGGCCACGGCAGCCTTGAGCACGACGGCCAGCTGCAGGCGCACCTGTTTCTGCTGGTGCGGGGGGAACACCGAGATGATGCGGTTGATGGTCTCGGTCGCGTCCAGCGTGTGAAGCGTCGAGAAGACCAGGTGGCCCGTCTCCGCGGCGTGGAGGGCCGTCTCGATGGTTTCCATGTCGCGCATCTCGCCGACGAGCACGACATCGGGGTCCTGGCGCAGCGCGCTGCGGAGCGCATAGGCGAACGAGCGCGTGTCCACGCCGATCTCGCGCTGCGTGATGATGGCCTCGTTGTCCTTGTGCAGGTACTCGATCGGATCCTCGATGGTGATGACGTGGGACGATCGCGTGTTGTTGATGTGGTCGATCATCGCCGCGAGGGTGGTGCTCTTGCCGCTGCCCGTCGTGCCCGTCACGAGCACGAGGCCCCGCTCTTCCTCGGCGATCTTCTTGAGGACCGGTGGCAGATCGAGCTCGTCGATCGACTTGACCTTGAACGGGATGACGCGGAGGACCATGCCGATGGTGCCGCGCTGCTGGAAGACGTTGCAGCGGAAGCGGCCGAGGCCCGGCACGCTGTAGGCGAGGTCGATTTCCTGCGCGTCCTTGAATCGCTGGCGCTGGGTGGCCGACATGATGGAGGCCGCCATCTCCACGAGATCCTCGTGGTCCAGCTTCTTGTCGTCGGTGACGCGGAGGAGCCGCCCATGGACCCGGGCCATGGGATAGGTGCCCACCTTCAGGTGGAGATCCGACGCTCCGCGCTCGACGGCCAGCTTCAACAGATCGTTGACATGCATGACCCGGCCATGATGAAGGAGAAGGGGGCGGCGTGCAAGGGCGCACGACCGGCGCCTCGCGTCGCGCGGCGCCGCCGCGGTGCAGGGCTGCGCAGGCCTGCGCCGCCGTGCGCGGAGGCCGGATGGCCCGGCCGTCGAACCTCGATCAGGAGGCGACGATGGCGGGCACCGGCGTCAGCCAGCCGTGCGTGTCCGGCACGTCGCCCTCGATGACGCCGAAGAACCGCTCCTGCAGGGCGGCGGTCACCGGGCCCCGCCGGCCCGATCCGACGGCGATCCGGTCGATGGATCGCACCGGCGTCACCTCGACGGCGGTGCCGCAGAGGAACGCCTCGTCTGCCATGTAGAGGCTTTCGCGCGGGATCGGGGTCTCGCGCACCTCGTAGCCCAGGTCCCGCGCCATCACGATGACGCTGTCGCGGGTGATGCCCTGCAGAATGGACGAGCTGATCGCCGGCGTGAAGATCACGTCGTCCCTCACCAGGAAGAGGTTCTGCCCGCTGCCTTCGCTCACCATCCCGCTCTCGTCGAGCGCAATGGCTTCGCCGTAGCCGTCCAGCGACGCCTGCATCTTGATGAGCGCGGAGTTCGCGTAGTTGGCCGAGGCCTTGGCCAACGCCGGCAGCGTGTTGGGGGCAAGCCGCGTCCACGAACTGACGCCGACGTCGATGCCCTGCGCGAGACCCTCGGCGCCGAACATCGCGCTCCACTCCCAGACGATGATGGACGCGTGCACGGGGCACGGGCGGGGATCGAGGCCCAGCTGCTCCACGCCCCGGTAGACGAGGGGACGGATGTAGCAGGAACGGTATCCGTTCGCCTGCACCGTGGCGATGACGGCCGCGGTCAGCACATCGACGGGCCACCGCGGTTCCATCCGGTAGACACGGCACGAGTCGTACAGGCGCCGCATGTGCTCGGGGAGCCGGTAGATGGCGCAGCCGTTCCTCGTCTCGTACGCGCGGATTCCCTCGAAGATGCCGGTGCCGTAGTGAAGCGCGTGCGCGGCGACGTGCACCGTGGCGTCCTTCCAGGGCACGAGGGCGCCGTTCATCCAGACCTTGCTGCCGTCGTCGAATGCCATGGCCAGGATTATCGCTCAGCACCCGGCCCGTCACTGGCGCTCGCGACAGAACGGGCAGGCCTCGGCCCGGGCGGGGAGCGCCTTGCCGCAATGCCAGCAGAAGCGCGCCTGCGGGGCCTCGCGGGCCTTCAGGCGCGCCTGGATGTCACGCAGGGGATCGCCGGCGACCGCCGCGGCAACAGCGGGGCGCCACGGCCGCCGTGGGGCAACCTCGGCGCGAGCCGAGAGCACGGCGTCGAGCAGCTCACCGGCGCGCTGATAGCGCTCGGTCAGCTCCGGCGCCATCGCCTTCATCACGATGTCGGAGATGCTCTTCGGGAGCTTCGGGTTCCGCACGCGCGGCGGCGTGGTGAGCTCGCCGCGCATCAGGCGCTCGAGGTCGGACGGGGCCGGCGTGTCGTACGGGAGCGTGCCGGTGAGCATCTGGTACATCGTGACGCCCAGTGAGTAGATATCGGAGGCGAACACGGCCTTGCCCTGGAACTGCTCGGGGGCCATGTAGGGCGGGCTGCCGATGACCGTGGTGCCGTGGGCGGCGATTTCCAGGAAGCGCGACGTGCCGAAGTCCGCGACCTTCAGCATGCCCTGCTCGGTGACCAGCACGTTGCCCGGGCGAAGGTCGCGATGGATGATGCCCTGCTTCTGGGCGTGGTCCACGGCGTTGCAGATCTGGCAGGTGTAGTCGAGCGCCCGCGTCAGGTCCAGCGCGCCCTCGCGCTCGATGATGGCCTCCAGGGTCTCGCCGGGCACGTACTCCATGACGATGAAGAACACATCGTCCTGCTTCTCAGCGGTGAGGACGGTCACGACGTTGGGATGGCTCAGTGAGGCCAGGAGGCGCGGCTCGCGGAGCAGCTCGCCGAAGTCCATGTTCTGGCGGTGCGGCACCTTGAGGGCGACTTTCTTGTCGATCCACGTGTCTTCGGCGAGATAGACGGCGCCGAAGCCGCCGCTGCCGAGGGTCGAGATGATGCGGTACTTCCCAATCGTCTGGCCGCGGAAGAACATCGACGGCAGTATACAGGGCCCCGTCCATGGATGATTGGTGATTGGTGATCCTGGTGATGGCCGATGCACGCATGGCGGCATCGAGTCGCGGCGCACGGATAGAATGGCCCGGTGCACCCGCGGTTCTACCTGCCCGGCCTCGACGAAGAAGGGTCGGGCACGCTCACCGGAGACGAGGCGGCCCACCTGACGCGGGTGTTGCGACTGGGGGTGGGCGACGACATCGACGTGTTCGACGGCGCCGGGCGGATGTTCCATGCGCGTGTCGAGGAGGCGGCCGGTGGACGCGTCAGGGTGCGCGGCCTTGGGCCGGTCTCGTCGGCACCCGAGGCCACGGTCCGCGTCACGCTGGTCGCGGCCGTCCTCAAAGGCGACAAGATGGACGAGGTCGTGCGCGATGTGACGATGATGGGCGCCGTCGCCGTACAGCCCGTCGTGGCGGCTCGGAGCGAGGTTGGCCTCGAGGCGGTAGCGCGGGCCCGCCGCGTGGACCGCTGGCAGCGAATCGCAGTGTCTTCCACGAAGCAGTGCGGCCGCGCGACGGTGCCGGCCGTGCGGCCGCCCATGGGCCTCTCCGGCTGGGTCGCGGCGCCAGGGCCGGATCCGGTGGTCGTATTGCTGGAGCCGTCAGGCCATGCGTCGTCCAGGTTGCGCGACGTGCCTCACGCCGCGGGCGTGCAGCTGGTCGTCGGCCCCGAGGGAGGTTGGACCGCGCAGGAGGTGGAGGCATTCACGGCGGCGGGTTTCCATGCCGTCTCCGTCGGCGGGCGCACGCTTCGAGCGGATGCGGCGCCCGTGGTCGCGATGGCGGCCCTGTACGAGGCCTGGGGCGGGTGGTGAGCGATCGACATCGGCCATCGCGGCGCGTGCGCGTGCGGCCGGGGGAGGACGCGATGCGGCGGTGGCTGATGGCGGCGGTCCTGGCGCTCCTGCCGCCACCTGTGGCGGCGCAGGATCCGGTTGCGACCTTCTCGATCCTGGGCTACGACCCGGCGACCGGCGAGGTCGGTGGTGCGGTGCAGTCGCGCGTGTTCAGCGTGGGCAACGGCGTGCTCTGGGCCGAGGCCGGCGTGGGGGCGGTCGCGACGCAGGCCATCGTCGACGTCAGCTACGGGCCAAGAGCCCTCGAACTCCTGCGCGCCGGCCTGAGGCCGGACGCGATCGTCAAGGCCATCTGGGACAGCGACCCGGATCCAGAGCCCGAACGCTGGACGAGGCAGGGCCGCCAGTTCGCCGTGATCGATCAGCAGGGTCGGACCGCGGCGTTCACCGGCCCGAAGGCCACGCCCTGGGCAGGGCACAGGCAGGGGATGTATGCGACCGCGCAGGGCAACATCCTGGCGGGGGAGGCGGTGGTCGCCGGCATGGTGGCGGCCTTCGAGCAGGCGTCCGGCCACCTGTCGGTCCGGCTCACCGCGGCGCTCGAGGCGGGGCAGAAGGCCGGAGGGGACACCCGTGGCATGCAGTCGGCAGCCATCCTCATCGTGGGAAAGGGCCGGGGCGTGTGGCTCAACAACGACGTCGTGATGCGGCTCCAGGTGGACGACAGCCCCGAGCCCATCAAGGAACTTCGTCGGCTGGTGGACGCCTGGAACGAGCGCCGGGCCAAGGGACAGCAGCGAGCCGTCGGCCGATGACAGAGCCCGAGAATCCGAGAACCTCCGAACCTAATCGAGCCTGACCGCGACCCAGGTGGCTTCCTCGAGCCGTGCCACCTGCCGCAGCGGTGCGAAGGCGGCACGCACGGCGGCCTCTTCCGCTTCGTCGAAGCCGCTGACGACGAGCGTGCCTCCCGGTCGCTTCAGGCCCATCAGCATGGCAGCCGTCGTGCGAAGCATGCCGCCGGTCAGGTTGGCCATCACGACGTCCGCGGGTGGCGGCGGACTGGTTCGGAAATCCCCGACCTCGAAGCGGACCACCGGTGGCAAGGCGTTCAGCGCCGCGCTCGCGCGTGCTGCATCGATGGCGTCCTGATCCACGTCGAGGCCCACCACGTCCGACGCGTGGTCGAGGGCGGCGGCCATCGCCAACACGCCCGATCCCGTGCCGATGTCCACCACGCGCCGGTCCCGGACATCGATCGCCGAGAGCAGGCGGAGGCAGAGGCGCGTCGTCGGGTGGTGGCCGGTGCCAAACCCCATGGATGGCTCGATGATGATGACGGTGGTGCCCGGCGGGGTAGCGACCGGGACGTCCCAGGGCGGGGCCACTATGAAGCGTCCGGCGGTGACGGCCGTCAGGGATTCCTGCGAACGTGCGGCCCAGTCCTCGTCCGGCACGGCCGTGGAGGTCAGCCGCAGCTGTGGGTGAGCGGCGCCAAGGGCGCGCGCGGCGCGATCGCGCGTCTCAGCGCTCGGAAAGAAGACGCGCCAGCGCAGCGGCGCGGGCGGCGGCTCGGGAATCGGGGGGAACGTCTGATCCCATAGCCCGCCAGGCGGCAGCGGGCGCTCGGCCAGATCCTCGATGGCCTGTGGGGAGAAGTCGTCCAGCAGCGCCGCGACGAGGCCCTCCGCGTCCGGAGGGTCATCGATCGCCGGCGCCTCGACGACCAGCGCGGGCCAGAGGCGGTTCACGGCGGGCTAACCGAAGATCTTCCCGAAGATGCCGCGATCCTCCGCGTCATCATCACGTCGCCGCGGTTCGGACTTCTGGGCCGGCAGGGTGTCGGCCAGCTGCTCGAGCAGCGGGCGCTGCTCCTTCGTGAGCTTCTTCGGGGTGACCGCCTGGACCGTGACGAGCAGGTCGCCCTTCCCGCGCCCGCCGACGTCGGGCATGCCCCGGCCCTTCAGGCGGAAGGTGGCGCCGGTCTGTGTGCCCTCAGGGATCCTGACGGTCTCTTCACCGTCGATGCCCGGCACCGTGATGTCCCCGCCGAGGGCGAGCGTCGTGAAGGTGAGTGGGATGTCGCAGTGCAGGTCGTTGCCGTCTCGCTGGAAGAACTCGTGTTCCAGGACGTGCACGACCACGTAGAGATCGCCTGGAGGACCGCCCTGCGCGCCGGCTTCGCCCTCGCCGGCGAGGCGCAGGCGCTGGCCGGTGGCGATGCCCGCCGGAATCCTCACGCTGAGCTTGCGCTGCTGCTCGACCGTGCCCTGGCCATGGCACGTGGTGCACGGCTTGGTGATGACCTTGCCCGCGCCGCGGCACTGGCCGCACGTGCGGGCGACGGTGAAGAAGCCCTGCTGGTAGCGCAACTGGCCGGTGCCGCGACACTGGGAGCAGGCGGCCGGAGCGCTGCCCGGCGCGGCGCCAGAGCCCTTGCAGGTGTCGCAGGCCTCGTGCCGCGGGATCTGGACCGTGGCCTCGGCGCCCCTGGCAGACTGCTCGAAGGCAATCTCCATGTCGTAGCGGAGATCCGCGCCGCGCTGCGGACCGCCGCGCCGGCGACCGCCGCCGAAGGCGTCGCCGAAGCCGAAGATGTCGCCCAGCCCGCCGAAGATGTCCTGGAAGTCGGCGAAGATGGTCGGGTCCACGCCGCCGGCGCCGGCGGCGCCCGACACGCCGGCGTGGCCGAACCGGTCGTAGCGCGCACGCTTTTCAGGGTCGGCGAGCACCGCGTAGGCCTCGGCGGCTTCCTTGAAGCGCTCCTCGGCGGCCTTGTCGCCGGGATTCCGATCGGGGTGATACTTGAGGGCCAGCTTCCGGTACGCGCTCTTCACGTCCTGCTCGCTGGCGGTGCGCGGAACCCCGAGCACCTCGTAGAAGTCCCGCTTGCTCACGATGCCCTGGCGACCTTGACGAGCGAGGGCCGCAGCAGGCGCTCGCCCAGCATGTAGCCCTTCCGCAGCTCCTCGACGACTTCGCCCTCGCGTCTGCCTTCGACCGTCTCGTAGGCGACCGCCTGGTGCAGGTGCGGATCGAAGTCGGCCCCGCGCGCCTCGATGGCGGTGACGCCCCGCTTGCGTACCAGGTCGGCGAGCGCGCGGTGGATGAGCTCGACGCCCGCCTTGTAGGGCTGCGCGGCCGCCGGCGCGTCGGCGGCCAGGGCGCGCTCGAAGTCGTCCATCACCGCCAGAAGGTCGCCCAGCACGTCGGCCGCGGCCCACTCGGTGAATTCCTTGCGCTCGCGCTCGATGCGCTTGCGGTAATTGTCGAACTCCGCGCTCTTCCGCAGGAGCCGGTCGTACAAGTCGTCGCGATCCTTCTGGAGCGACTCCATTGATGGTCCGGCCGCCGCGGCAGGCTCGGTGGCTGCGGGTGAGGACGCCCGGGGACTTGCCGCGGGGGCCTCGCTCATGGTCTCGGCTGGATTCTGCGGGTCACTCATGATGAAACGCCAACACCCTACTCTACATCCTTGAGCACACGGGCGACGGCCAGGGCGGCGACGTCGACCGCGGCAATGGCACGGGAGTACTTCATCCGGGTCGGCCCGATCACGCCCACGGTGCCGGTGCCCCTGCCGTCGAAGTAGGTCGAGGCAATGAGGCTGAACGGGCGGAGCTCGGGATCGCTGTGCTCGGCGCCGATGACGACGGTCAGGCCCGGGCCGTCGATGTACTGGTTGAGCAGCCGGACGAGGCGCTGCTTCTCCTCGACCATCCGCAGGAGGGCCCCCAGCGTGGCGGCCGAGATGCCGCTGGCCCGCACCACCTGCTCGAGCAGCGCCGAGGCGCCCTCGATGTAGACCGCCGTGGACCCCTGCAGCTGTTCAAGGGTCTGGCTCGCCAGCCGCAGGGCGAGGCCGAGCAGCTGGTCGTAGAGCGTGCGCTCTTCGCGCAACCGCCCGCGGACGCCGCTCCGGACCTCCTCGAGCGTCCGGCCCGCGAACTCGGTGTTGAGGAAGTTGGCCGCCTGGGTCAACTCGGAGGGGCGTACGTCCTCGCCGATGTCCACCATCTTCTGGGACACCTGGTTTCCGCGCGACACCACGACCACGAGGATGCGCGTGCCGCTGAGCGGCACGAAGTCGATGCGCTGGAATACCGTGTCTTCGTTGGCTGGCGCGATGGCGAAGCCCACGTGCCGCGACGCTTCGGAGAGGACGTGCGACGTGGACGAGAGGAGGTCATCGATGAGCGGCGCGTCGCCCGCTTCCTGGCGGAGGCGGGCCTCGACCGCCGAGACGTCCCGGGCCGCCCGCCGCCCCTCCAGCAGCAGGTCGACGTAGAAGCGGTAGCCCTGATCGGTGGGGACGCGGCCGGCCGACGTGTGCGGCTGCCAGACGTAGCCCATGTCCTCGAGCTGGGCGAGAACGTTCCGGATGGTGGCGGAGGACACGTTCAGCCCGGAGCGGCGCATCAGCGTGGCCGACGCGACCGGCTCGCCCGTCTCGATGTACTCGCGCACCAGCGTCGCCAGGACGCGGCGGGTGCGATCGGAAAGCGCTGGCACGCTCATTAGCAGTCTCGCTGGATGACTGCTAGCAGTATAGCAGGCGGCAGGGATGCAGGACTGGCCGCTGCAGGGGTGCCGGGGGCCCAGAGGTGCGGTCGAGTGGGGCCATCAGCACGATCGCGGGCCGGCCTTCGATGTCGGGGACGCTGGCCAGCGCTAGCGAACGTGGGCGCGGACGGCGAGGGCCCTGGCCTCGGTCCGGGCGGTCGCCGCAATCTCCGCGGGATCCCAGCGCGTGGGGCGGCCCTCGTCCACGAGCACGTCGCCGTCGAGGATGACGGTGCGCACGTCCGCGGGGCACGCCGCGTAGACCAGGGTGGCGAAGGGATCAGGGTCCGGCGCGAGGTGCGGCCAGGTCCGGCGCACGATGATCAGGTCGGCGCGCTTGCCGGGCTCGATCGTGCCAATCTCGTCTTCGAGTCCCAGCGCCCGGGCGCCCTCGCGCGTGGCCATCGCGAGCGTCTCGCGCGCCGTCAGCGCGCCGGGCCCGTTCCGCACGGCCTGCAGCGTGGCGGCCAGCCGCATCTCCTGGAACATGTCGAGCCGGTTGTTGCAGGCCGCGCCATCGGCGCCGAGCGAGACCGAGATGCCCCGCCGGCGCATCTCGGCCACCGGCGCCAGGCCCGATCCCAGCTTCAGGTTCGAGCCCGGGCAGTGGAGCACCTTCACGCGGCCGGCGGCGAGCAGCGCCTGCTCGCGCTCGTCCACCCACACGCAGTGCGCGAGGCAGACGTGCGGGGCGGCAAGCCCCGTCGCCGCCAAGTACTCGATGTTGCCGAGGCCGGTCCGCTGCCGGACCAGCGCGATCTCGCTGCGGTTCTCGGAGGCGTGACTGTGCACGAGCAGCCCATGATCGCGCGACAGGCGACCCACTTCTTCGAGCAGCCCGCGCGTGCACGACACCGCGAAGCGCGGCGCGAGCGCGGCCCGCAGCCGGCCCTGGCCGCGGCCGTTCCAGCGCGAGGCGAGCGCCAGGCTCTCGTCGATGGACGCGCGCGTGGCCTCGCGCAGGCGCGCGGGCACGCCGTCGGCCGCCTCGTCCATCATGCACTTGCCGACCACGGCGCGCAGGCCCGTGGGCTCGAGCGCCTCGAAGACGGCGTCGGTGTCGTGCACGGTTTCCATGGTGAGAACCGTCGTCGTGCCGCCCTGGATGAGTTCGGCAGCCGCCAGCGACGCCGAGGCGGCGAGCGAACGCGGCGTGTGGGCGGCCTCCATGGGCCAGACGCGTGTCTGCAGCCACTCGAGCAGCGCCAGGTCGTCAGCGTATCCGCGGAAGAGGGCCTGGCAGAGGTGGACGTGGGTCTGGACGAAGCCGGGCAGCAGGTAGTCGCCGCCGGCGTCGATGCGGCGGGCCAGGGCCGGCGGATCCACGGCTCCGACGGCTGCGATGCGGCCGCCCTCGATCAACACGTCGCCTTCGACAGTGTCGAAGGCGTCGTTCATCGTGAGGATGGTGGCGTTGCGGACGAGCAGCGGGGCGAACACGACCAGCGGCTACGGGGCGCCCGGCACCTGCGCCTTCGGCATCCAGCGCAGGGACGCGTCGGCGATGGCCGTGGCCTTGCCGCGCCGGACCGCCACCAGCTCGGCCGCGATGCTGAGGGCGATCTCCTGCGGGGTCACGGCGCCGATGTCCAGGCCGATGGGCGCATGCACGCGCGAGAGCTGCTCGAGCGTGGCCCGGCCCTCGGTGAGCAGCTGGTCGTAGATGCGTGCCACCTTGGCGCGGCTGCCGATGAGACCGAGGTAGCGGAGCTCGCGCGCGGCCAGGGCCTGGAGCGCCTCCAGGTCGTGGCGGTGGCCGCGGGTGACGATGACGGCATAGGCCGTGGCGGGGAGCGTGACCCGTGCCAGCCAGGTCGGGATGTCCTCCACCACCACCGAGGCCGCAAACGGGAAGCGCTCGCGGTTGGCGAAGGCGGCCCGGTCGTCGACGACGTGAAGCTCGAAGCCGGTCTCCGAGGCCACGCGCGCCAGGTAGTAGCCGACATGCCCGGCCCCGAACACGTAGAGCGCCGGGGGCGCCTCGAGGGGTTCGATGAAGACGGTCATCTGCCCGCCGCAGACCAGTCCGGTCTCTTCGGCGAAGTCGTCGTTCAGGTCGTACTTCGCGGTGACGGGCTTCCGCCGGCGCAGCGCCTCGCGGGCCTTGCCCAGGGCGTCGTGCTCGTAGCAGCCGCCGCCAATCGTGCCGACCGTCCGGCCGTCTGCGTAGACGAGCATCTTGGCGCCCACCCGCTGCGGCGTGGACCCGTTCGACGAGACGATGGTGACAAGCGCCACTGCCTCGCCCCTGGTCAGCGCCTCGCCGATGGCCGCGAAGATCTCGTGGTTCACAGGGGGATTATAGCCGGGTGCGGAGAGGTGCGAACGCGTCCGGACAGGTGCGGGGCCTACCAGCTGTGCAGCAGGCAGACCTCCAGCGGCTCGGTGCCCGAGAGGAACGCCTCGCTGGTGATCCGCGGGCAGGTGGGCGTGGCCAGCTGGCCGGTGTCGCGGTCGATTTCGACGAAGCTCACTCCCTGGGGCGGATCGAAGGGCACGTTGGGATGGCCCGCCAGCGCCTTCATCATGAACGAGGCCCAGATGGGCACGGCGGCCTGGGTGCCGCTGAGGCCCAGGGGCTGGTTGTCGTCGAAGCCGACCCAGACCACGGCCAGCAGCTCCGGCGTGAAGCCCACGAACCAGGCATCGCGCAGGTCGTTGGTGGTGCCCGACTTGCCCGCCGCGTCCAGCGCGAAGCCCGCGGCCCTCGCACCGGCGCCCGTGCCCTCGCTGATGACGCTTCGCATCATGTGCGTCACCAGGAAGCTCGTCGCCGGCCGCGCCACGGCCCGGCCCGTCTCGTCGGGCGGTGACAGCGCCTGCTCGCCGCTGACGACCCGCGAGATGGCCCGGAGCGGCACGGTGACCCCCTCGTTGGCGAACAGCGTGTAGGCGGTCGCCACCTCCATCGGCGTCAGCTCGAAGACCCCCAGCGCGATGGAGGGGTAGCCCTTCAGGTCCTGAGGGCCCAGCGCCGTGCGTCGCCACAAGGCCGCGACGCGGTCGAACCCCGTCAGCTCGGCCACGCGGATGGTGGCGATGTTGCGCGACAACGCCAGCGCCCGCCGAAGGGTGATGTGGCCGTCGTAGGCGTCCTCGTAGTTCTTCGGCGCCCACTCCTGCTCGTCGTAGGTCCATGACGCTGGCTCGTCCCACACCATGGTCGCGGGCGTGAGGTCCGCGCGACCCTCGTCGGCCGCGTGCTCGAAGGCCGCGAGGTAGACGAAGGGCTTGAACGTGGACCCCGGCTGGCGCCGGGCGTGGACCGCTCGGTTGAACTGGGACTGGTTGTAGGAACGGCCGCCCACCAGGGCGAGCACCTCGCCCGTCCGGGGATTCACGGCCACCAGCGCGGCCTGCGCGCGGCGATCCGGCCGGCCCCGTCGCCTGGCCAGCGTCTCGTCCACGCGGCCGAGCCCCTCGCGCACGGCGTCCTGCGCGGCGCGCTGCAGGTTGAGGTCCAGCGTCGTGTAGACGTCGAGCGGCGCCTGCCGGGTGGTGACACCCGGAAAGGCCGCGTCCAGCATCTGGCCCATGTAGTCGACGAAGTAGGGCGCCTCGTTGTCCAGGGCGCGCGCGACGACGGCGATGGGCTCGGCCGCGGCCCGTGTGGCGGCGTCAGGGCTGATGTACTCGGCGTCCGCCATCGCGCGTAGCACGATGTTCCGGCGCTCGCGGGCGCGATCGAGGCTCGTGAAGGGCGAGTGGTTGTAGGGGGACTGGATGACGCCCGCGATGAGCGCCGCCTCGGCGACGGTGAGGTTCGTGACGTCCTTGCCGAAGAACATCCGCGCCGCCTCGGCGACGCCGTGCAGCGCGAACGACCCCCGGTGGCCCAGGTAGACGTCGTTCAGGTAGAGCTCCAGGATCTCGTCCTTGGTCGCCTTCGTCTCGAGGATGACGGCCATGAACTGCTCGAGGAGCTTCCGGCGGAACGATCGCTGGCGGGTCTGCTGCTCCTCGGCCATCTCCTCGGTGAGGAAGAAATTGCGGGCCAGCTGCTGAGTGATCGTGCTGGCGCCGACGAGGTAGGCACGGCGGCCGGAGAGATTGGTGACCAGGGCGCCGAGGATGCGGATGGGGTCTACGCCGGGATGGTAGTAGAAGCGGCGGTCCTCGATGGCCAGGACGGCGTGCTGCATGCGCGGCGGGATGGCGTCGAGCGCGACGCGGCGCCGCTTCTCGCGCGGGCCCGTGATGAGGCCGCTCAGTACCGGGGGGTCGAGCGAGACCTGCGACGATGGCCTGCCGGCGATCTCGATGCCCGCCACGCGCACCGGTGACGGCGCCGGCGGCGTCGTCGTGCGTGGCGGCGGCTCCGTGAACGAGATGACCACGGGGCGCCCCGCGTCCTCGCCGCCACGCGGGATGAAGGCCACCGCGTGCTCATCCACGGCGAACTCGCCCGGCTGCTCCGCGCGCCCCCTCTGCGCGTAGCCGACGTCGTTCAACCGCGCCACGAGCTCGCTCTCGCCGATCACCTGGCCGGTGTTGAAGGTGAGGGGCCGGGCGAAGACGCGGGGGATGACGCGATCGCGCTCGCCGTGCAGGCGCGCCTCGATGATGCGCGAGAACTGGACGTAGTAGTACCCGAGGGCGGCGGACAGGGCGATGGCGGTCGCCGCAACCGGGACGACGAGCAGCGTCAGCAGGCGATGCCGGCGGAGGAACGCGGCCGCGCCCCTGGCGCGGCCGCGCATGCCCTTGAGGACCCGGCGTCGGGCGGCCACGGGCGGCGTCTCCCCGTCCTCAGATGCTCAGCACGTGGTGCTGTCCCATGCCGAGCGGGATGTCCTCGACGAGGCGCGTGACCAGCGCGGGGCCGTAGCGGTTCAGGAACCACACGAAGCCGATCTCGCGCTCCTGCGGGTGTCCCTGGGGAAAGGTGAGCGACCGCGCCCGGTGGAACTGCCGGCGCAGCGTCTCGTCCTTGCGCTTTGCCGCCTGGATGACCTTGGCGTGCAGCGTCTGGATCTCGTGCTGCATCTTTCCGAGGGTGGTGCGCACCGTGCCCTCGAGCGTGGGGTCGATCTGCGGCACCACCTTGACGAGGGCCTCCATGCGATCCGCGACGAGGGAGGTGACGGAGGCGAGCGCCTGATCCACGGTCGGGGGCAACTGCTGCTCGAGCAGCTCGTTCAAGGCCTTCTCGTCCTGCGGCTGGAGCGCCACCAGGGGCAGGCTGGACCGGGCCAGGAACCGAAGCGTCGCCGAGTCCACGAGCGTGGCCGTGGCGCGCTGGTACATCAGCGGCATGGCCACGCCGAAGTGGGCGTAGACCTCCCGGAGCTGGCCCAGGTAGGCCAGCTCGTTCGGCCCGGCAACGTAGCAGATGGTGGGGAACACGGCGTCCTGCACCACGGGGCGGAGCAGCACGTTCGGGCTGAAGTGCTCGGGCGACTGCTCGGCTTCGCGCGCGAGCTCGGCGAGGGTCAACGTGTGCTCGCCGATCGTGACGTGGCCGTCGGCGGCCTTCACCGCTTCGCGGCTGGAAGCGAGGTGGAAGAGCGACACGGCGCCCTCGTGGGGCGTGACCTGGGAGTGATAGCCCCGCGCGACGAGCGCATGGCCCGCCCGGCCCGCCATCTCGGCGGTCGTGCCGGGGTGTGCGATCTCCTTGGTGAAGATGTGGCGCGCGAGCGGCTTGGCCGCCGGGTCCGCCGAGTCGTATACCACCAGGCCATGCGGGCCCAGGACCGTCTCGAGCCAGCACCCGAAGGCCTCCGCCATGCCGCGACCCGGCTGATACGCCCGCCGGAGGCCGTCCATGACCTCGGCGCGGAACTCCGTCTCGGGCAGCGTCGAGGCCAGCTCGTCGAGGGCGGGAACGATCGTGTCGGTGAGGGCGAGTCGTGCGATGGGGCGCTCGCCGGCGCCAGGCGGATCCGCGAGGCGGATGGTACGCGGCGTCAACTCGGTGTCGAGCACCGTACAGCCCGACACCTCGACCCAGTCGTGATCCTCTGCGTCGATCCAGAACACCGGCACGACCGGCACGGCGTGCTCGCGCTCCACCTGTGCCGCGAGCTTCATGGCGGTGAGCGCCTTCAGCAGCGTGAACAGTGGCCCGCCGAAGAGGCCCGCCTGCTGGCCGGTGATGACCACGCGCGTCGCCGGGTCGGCGAGGCGTGCCGCGGCGGCTCGCGACTCGGGCGCCGCCTGCCGGCGCGCCTGCTGATCCGCGATGACGCGCGCCAGCTCCTCGGGATGTCGTGGCGTCGTCTGTGACCGGCGGATCGTGTCGGCCCACGCGGCCGAGCTGGCCGGGTCACCCGCGAAGAACGACGCGATCTGCGCGTACTGGAACGCATAGTCCGACGCCAGGCGGCGAATCCAGGGAAACTGCCGGATGTCGACGGCGAGGGCCGCGGCGGTCGAGGGAGAAGTCGCGTCGGCAGGCACCGCCGCGTACTGTTGCAGAGCGTCGGCAGCGTGTCAACACCACGTGGTAAGATCACCGGTCAACACGTGACCCGGGAAGGCTCGCTGTTCGACGTCCCACCCGCGGCGATCGGCCGCTTCCGTGTCCTGCACCAAGTCGGAGCCGGCACGAGCGGCCCCGTTTTTCGCGCCACCGACCCCGAGTTCGACCGCGCGGTCGCGATCAAGCTCTTCTCGCTGAACCTCACGCGCGATCGCGCGGCCGACGTCGCGATCCGGCTCGAACACCTCGTGGCCCACGCGCCGCCACTGGCGGCGGCCGTGTCGCCGCTGGCGGCGGGGATGCACGAGCACACCCCGTACTTGGTCACCTCGTTCGCCCCCGGCGATTCCCTGGACGTGGCACTCAGGCAGTACGGCCCCGCCGCGCTCGAGGATCTGGTGCCGCGCCTGCGCGCCCTCGCGGTCGCCATCGACGCGGCCGCGGCGCGCGGCGTGCTGCACGGCGCGCTGCATCCGCGTGACGTGATCGTCTCTGAGCACGACACGGCCGTCACCGGCCTTGGCGTGTGGCCGCTCCTCGTCGAGGCTGGTGCGCGTCTGCCCGCACGGCGCCCATACCGGGCGCCTGAGCTGACGGACGCGTCTGTGTCCGCCTCCGGAGACCGGTTCGCCTTCGCGGCGCTGGCGTACGAGTGGATGACGGGCCGGCGCGCACCCGCCCTGTTCGGCCAGTCGGACATGGCACCCTTGCCGGGGGCAGACCGCGATCGCATGGCGCAGGTCTTCGCCCACGCGCTGAGCGCAGGGCCGGACGAGCGTGGCTCGACGTGCGCCGAACTCGTCTCGGCCATTGCGGATGTTGCCGCCGATGCGGAAGTGCCCGCGCCGTTGACGGGGCGGCGCCCGCGCCGACGTCCCCGCGCGCCCGCACCGACGCCGGCACTGGAGGAATTTCCCTCCGGGCCCGATGCCGGCACGCTGCCCCTCGAGCCAGCCGACGAGGACGAACCGGCTCCCGGAGAACTCACGCACCGCGAGCCCGGAACGTTCCACGCGGGCTCAGGCGCTGCCGAGGCTCACCATGCGCTCGGCGAACCGTGGGCTGAGGACGACGCGCGGTCGCACACGGCTCCGCCAGCACCTCTTCCGGCCGCCGACGAACCGTCCGTGCCTGCGGATGGCGATCTGGCGATGCGACCGCTCACCCCGCCGACGCTCGTCCATGTGGGTCCGCCCCCTGCCGCCGGCCCTGGCACGATGAGTCTGGCGGCGGCGCTGATCGGGCTGGCGCTCGGTGTGCTGACCGGGTACGTGGTCTGGGGCCGTGCGCGGCCCGTCGCGCCGGTGTCAGCCACCGCGCCCGCAGCGCCTGCACCCTCACCCGCAGTCCCTGGTCCCGGTGAAGCACCGCCTGGCGTGGCGGCGCCGGACACGGTGCCGCCGCAGGCCGGCACGCGCGCGCCGGAGCCTCGAGGCCGTGCGCCCGCAGCCTCCACGAACGTGCCCGCTGTCACCGCGCCGGCGGCGGCGCCGGTCGCCTCGCCGGCCGGGCGGTTGCTGATCCGGTCAGCGCCGGGTGGCGCCACGGTGTTCGTGGACGACGAGCGGAGGGGTGTGACGCCGGCGGCGCTCCGTGATCTCGCCCTCGGCACGCGGCGGGTCCGCGTGCAGCGCGACGGCTATGTCGCCGAGGTCCTCCAGGTGACGCTCACACGCGATCGCCCTTCACGCAGCGTGGAGGTCCGCCTGCGCCGCGCGCCTGTAGCGGCCGCGGAAACACCGACCCCGGCCGCGGCGAAAACTGGTACGCTCTTGGTCGAGTCCCGCCCCTCCGGCGCGACGGCGCTCGTCAACGGTCGGCCCGTCGGCACCACGCCGGTGACCCTCGCGGACCTCGCGCCAGGAACCTACACTGTGCAGTTGCGGCTGGCTGGCTTTCGGCCGTTCACGACCACCGTGCGCGTGGTCGCCGGGGCGCAGGTGCGCGCGGCCGGATCGTTGACAAGCGCACAGGAGCCGAAATGATCGCAGTTCTTGCCCTGGAAGATGGCACGTGGTACCGCGGAATGTCCGCGGGCGCTCCCGGTGAGACGTCCGGTGAGGTGGTCTTCAACACCAGCATGACCGGCTACCAGGAGGTGCTCACCGACCCGTCCTATGCGGGCCAGATCGTGACGATGACGGCGCCGCAGATTGGCAACTACGGCGTCGCGGGCGCGGACCAGGAGTCGGGCGCGCCCAGGGTGGCGGGCTTCGTGATGCGCGATCCGTCGCCCATCTCGTCCAACTGGCGGGCGCAGGGCACCCTCCGCGACTACCTGGTCCACCACCACGTCGTCGCCATCGGCGACATCGACACCCGGGCGCTCACCCGGAAGCTGCGCTCGGCCGGCGTGATGCGAGGCGTCATTGCCACCGGTCCGGCTGACCCGGAGACGCTGGTCGAGAAGGCGCGGGCCATCCCGCACATGGAGGGCAGCGACCTGGTGCAGACGGTGACGTGCGCCGAGCCGTACGACTTCACGACGACGCTGGCCGATGCGGTCACGGAGGCGTCCTTCGGCGTGCCGCCGCTCAAGCGCGCGTCCCGGCCACTCAGGGTGGCGGCGTACGACTACGGCATGAAGCTCAACATCCTGCGCCGTCTCGTCGCGCACGGCTGCGAGGTCCGCGTCTTCCCCGCGGCGACACCGGCCTCGGAGGTGCTGGCATGGCAGCCGGACGGGGTCTTCCTGAGCAACGGTCCCGGGGATCCGGCGGCCGTGACGTATGCCGTGGACAACATCCGCACCCTGGTGGACACGGGCGTGCCGATGTTCGGCATCTGCCTGGGCCACCAGCTCCTCGCCCTCGCGCTGGGTGCGAAGACCTACAAGCTCAAGTTCGGGCACCGGGGCGGCAACCACCCGGTGAAGCAGCTGGACTCGGGCGCCATCGAGATCACCTCGCAGAACCACGGCTTCGCCGTCGACCCCGACTCGTTGCCCGAGGCCGCGCGGGTGACGCATCTGAATCTGTACGACGGCACCGTGGAGGGCCTGCGGCACGTGGTGAAGCCCATCTACTCGGTGCAGTACCATCCCGAGGCCTCGCCCGGGCCCCACGACGCCGACTACCTGTTCACGCAGTTCATCGAAGAAATGGAACGACGGTAAGCGATGCCGAAACGAACGGACATTCATCGAGTGCTGGTGATCGGATCGGGCCCGATCGTGATCGGGCAGGCCTGCGAGTTCGACTACTCGGGCACGCAGGCCATCAAGGCACTGAAGAGCGAGGGGCTCGAGGTGGTGCTGGTGAACAGCAACCCCGCCACGATCATGACCGACCCCGAGCTGGCGGATCGTACCTACGTGGAGCCGCTCACCGCCGACGCCCTCGAGAAGGTGATCGAGAAGGAGCGCCCCGACGCACTGCTCCCGACGGTGGGCGGCCAGACGGCCCTCAACCTGGCCGTCCAGCTCGACGAGCTGGGCGTGCTGAAGCGGCACAACGTCGCGCTCATCGGCGCGCAGATCCCTGCCATCAAGGTGGCCGAGGATCGCCTGCTCTTCAAGAACGCCATGAAGGAGATCGGCGTGGACATGCCGAAGAGCGGCGTGGTGAAGAGCCTGGACGAGGCGCTGGCGCTCGTCGAGGACACGGGCTTCCCGGCCATCATCCGGCCGTCGTTCACGATGGGCGGCGTCGGCGGCGGCATCGCCTACAACCTGGAGGAGTTCAGGGAGATCTGCGCGCGTGGCCTCAGTCTCAGCCCCGTGCACGAAGTGCTGGTCGAGGAGTCGGTCATCGGCTGGAAGGAGTTCGAGCTCGAGGTGATGCGCGACGGCGCCGACAACTTCGTCGTCATCTGCTCGATCGAGAACGTGGACCCGATGGGCGTGCACACCGGTGACAGCATTACCGTGGCCCCCGCCCTGACGCTCACCGACAAGGAATACCAGCGGATGCGCGACGCCGCGCGCCGCATCATCCGGCGCGTCGGCGTCGAAACGGGCGGGTCGAACATCCAGTTCGCGGTGAACCCCGCCGACGGACGCATGACGGTCATCGAGATGAACCCGCGCGTGTCGCGCTCGTCGGCCCTGGCGTCGAAGGCCACCGGGTTCCCCATCGCGAAGATCGCCGCCAAGCTGGCGCTGGGCTACCGCCTGGACGAGATCCCCAACGACATCACCCGCGTGACGCCGGCCTCCTTCGAGCCGACCATCGACTACGTCGTGGTGAAGATCCCGCGCTGGAACTTCGAGAAGTTCCCGCAGGCCGACCGCACGCTGACGACCCAGATGAAGTCGGTGGGTGAGGTGATGGCCATCGGGCGGACGTTCAAGGAGGCCTTCCTGAAGGGCATCCGATCGCTGGAGATGGGGAAGGAGGGCCTGCTGTTCCGCCGGCCCGGGCAACCCGACGAACGCGAGGCGAGCGGGGAGGAGCAGGAAGAGGAGGACGCCCAGCTGCGCCGGCGGCTGGTGGTGCCGACCGACCGCCGCATCTGGGCGCTGTTCCGCGCCCTCGACAAGGGCTGGAGCGTGGAACGCATCCACGAGCTCACGAAGATCGACCCGTGGTTCCTGGGGCAGTTCGCGTCACTGGTGGAGCTGCGGCGCACGGCCGAGATGATCGGGCTGCGCGACATGTCCCACGACCTGATGCGCACGCTGAAGCGCGCCGGGTTCGGGGACCACGAGCTCGCCCACATCCTCGGCGCCGACGCGTCGGCCATCCGCGAACGGCGCATCGAGATGGGCCTCGTCCCCGCCTTCAAGCGCATCGACACCTGCGCGGCGGAGTTCGAGTCGTTCACGCCGTACATGTACAGCGCCTTCGAGGAGTCGTGCGAGGCCGATCCCACAGGCAAGCCGAAGGTCATCATCCTCGGGAGCGGGCCGAACCGCATCGGCCAGGGCATCGAGTTCGACTACTGCTGCTGCCACGCGGTCTTCGGCTTCCACAAGGAGTCGTTCGAGACCATCATGGTCAACTGCAACCCCGAGACGGTATCCACCGACTACGACACGGCCGACCGGCTGTACTTCGAGCCGCTGACGTTCGAGGACGTCATGGCCATCGTCGAGCGCGAGCGGCAGGGCCACCCCGATGTCTCCTGCGTGGTGCAGTTCGGTGGCCAGACGCCGCTGAAACTGGCGCTCGCACTCCAGGACGCCGGGGTGACCATTCTCGGCACGTCGCCGGACTCCATCGACCTGGCCGAGGACCGGCAGCGCTTCGCGCAGCTGCTCTGGGACCTCGGTATCCCGCAGCCGGCCAGCGGCACGGCGACCTCGAAGGCCGAAGCCCGCGAGGTCGCCTCGCGGGTGGGCTTCCCGGTGGTCGTCCGGCCCTCGTACGTGCTGGGTGGCCGCAACATGGCGATCGTCTACGACGGGGCGACGCTGGATCGCTACATGGCCACGGCCGTGGACGTGTCGCACGACCGCCCGATTCTGATCGACCGGTTCCTCGAACACGCCAAGGAGATTGACGTGGACTGCGTCGCCGACGCCACCGGCGCCGTGGTCATCGGCGGCATCATGGAGCACATCGAGGAGGCCGGCATCCACTCGGGCGACAGCTCGTGCGTGGTGCCGCCGCCGTACGTGCCCGAGAAGCACCTCGCGACCATCCGCGACTACTCGCGGCGCATCGCGCGGGCGCTCAAGGTGGTCGGCCTGATGAACACGCAGTACGCCATCAAGGACGACACCGTCTACGTGCTCGAGGTGAACCCGCGCGCCTCGCGCACGGTGCCCTACCTGGCCAAGGCGATGGGCGTGCCGCTGGCGCAGGTTGCCGCGCGCGTCATGGCCGGCCGCACGCTGGCGTCGCTGGGCCTGACCGAGGATCTCACCCCGACCGGCGTGTTCGTGAAGAGCCCTGTGTTCCCGTTCGTGCGGTTCCCGGGCGTGGACACCATCCTGGGCCCCGAGATGAAGTCCACGGGCGAGGTGATGGGCGGGGCGGGCAGCTTCGGCATGGCCTTCGCCAAGGCGATGCTGGGCGTGGGGCAGCGCCTGCCCGAGTCGGGTGCGGTCTGCGTGAGCGTCAACAACGACGACAAGACGGAGGTGCTGCCGATTGCCCGCGAACTGGCCGCGCTGGGCTTCAGCATCGTCGGGACGCGCGGTACGGCCGCCTACCTCCGCGTCCACGGCATCGACGCCTCGGTGGTGTACAAGGTGAACGAGGGCCGGCCGAGCCTGGCCGACGAGATCGTGAACCGCAAGATCGACATGGTGATCAATACCCCGCTCGGGCGCGAGTCGTTCTTCGACGACAAGGCCGTGCGGCGCGCGGCGATGATGACCGGGGTGCCCTGTATCACCACGATCACGGGCGCGGCAGCCGCCGTGCAGGCCATCCGCGCCCTTCGGAGCGAGGGCCTCGACGTGCGCGCGCTCCAGGACTACCACTCCGCGGTGAAGGCAGAAACTGCGTAGGGCGGGCTCCACCCGTGTGTCAGCTTCTGCGAGGTTGGCACCCGCCCGGCCCGATTCGGGCCTGATTCCTCCAGGGGCCGCGGCTTGCATCCCGCCGCGGCATGCCTCCCTCCGTCCCCGTTGCCCTGCTGCTGGCCGCCGGTCTGGCCGCCGGCATTCATGTGGATCCCGCTCTGGCCCGCCTGCCATCGCTCGTGATGGCGGCGGCGGTTGCGGCGGCCTTCCTCGCCCGGGCGCAGCGACTGCCCGCCGTCTCCCGCCTGATGTGGGCCGTGGCGCTCCTGGCCGGTGCGGTGCTGCACGGCCTGCACGCGGTGGACCGTGCCGAGCATGCGCCGATTCGCGCCTGGCTGGAAGCGCGGATCGGCCCCGGCGCCCTGGATCCGGTGGCGCCGCGGATGGAGGAGCCCGTGCGGCTGCGCGCACGGCTGGTGCGAGACGGCGCGCTGACCGAATCCGGCGCGCTCATCCAGGTCCATGCGCTGCAGGTCTCGGCGGGGGGCGCGTGGGAGGTCACCGAGGGCGGTGTCTCGATCACGGTCGCGGGCACGCAGGCCGTGCGCCACGTGGACCTCTGGCGCGCGGGTCGAGAGGTGGAACTGCCCGTCCTCCTGCGCCGGCCCGCGCGATACCTGAACGAGGGGGTGCCCGATGGCGAGCGGGCACTGGCCCGGCGCGGCACCGCCCTGGTGGGTACCGTGAAGAGCGCCGCCCTCGTCGACGTGCGGCGCCAGGCGGCTTGGTGGGACGAGCGTGCGGCCGACGTGCGCGCCGCCGTCCGCCGCGCGATGGCGGAGCAGGTGGGCCCGCACGCTCCCATGTCGGCGGCCATCGGGACGGCGATCCTGATTGGCGATCGGGCCGCGATGTCGCCCGACGTGGAGCGCCGGCTGCAGGAGGCCGGCACGTATCACGTGGTCGCGATCTCGGGCGGCAACATCGCGCTGCTGGCCGGAGCCGCGCTGGCCTTGTTCTGGGCCCTCCGCGTCCGCTTCGCCGGCGCTGCGGCCATCGCCATCGCGGTGCTGGCCGCGCACGCGTGGGTGATCGGCGGCGGCGCGTCGGTCGTGCGCGCGACCCTGATGGCCGTCATCTACCTGGGCCTGCGGCTGGTCGATCAGCGGACCGCGCCGATCAACGCGCTGGCCGTCGGGGCGTCGGCGATGCTGCTGGCCAACCCGCTGGATCTGGTCAACGCGGGGTTCTGGCTCACCTACGGCGCCACGGCGGCGCTGATCGCGGTGGCCGCGCGATGGCCGCCGCCACGGGCGCGGCGGTGGTGGCACGCTCCGGCGGCGATCTGTGTGGGCAGCATGGCCGTCGAGCTGGTGCTCACGCCGGTGTCGGCCTACGTCTTTCAGCGCGTGACGCTCGCGGGACTGCTGCTGAACCTGGTGGCCGTCCCGGCCATGGCGGTGGTGCAGGCGGCGGCCACGGTCTGCGTGCTGCTCGATGGGCTGGGCCTGGCGCGTGCGGCTGGCCTCCCGGGCCACGTCACCCACCTGGCCGCCCAGGCGCTGCTCGCAAGCGGGCGTCTCGTGGATTACGCCCCGTGGGCTGCGTGGCGCGTTCCGTCACCCCCGTTGTGGCTGGTTGCGGGCTACTACGCGCTGATCGTCCTGTGGTGGCGGTGGACGGTCCCTCCCGTCGACCCGCTGGAACGTCGCCTCCGGGTTCGTGGGGCGGGTGCGCTCGTGGCGGCACTGTGGGCGTGGATGGCGCTGGTGCCGCAGGTGCATGCCCGCGCGGCGCTCGACACGCGGCTGCGCGTGACGATGATGGACGTGGGGCAGGGAGACGCGCTGCTGGTGACATTCCCTGGCGGCAGGACGCTCATGGTCGACAGCGGTGGCGTCTCGCCGCGCGGCGAGTTCGACATCGGGGATCGGGTGCTCGGACCCGCCATCCGCGCGCGGGGCATCGCACGGCTCGACTACCTGGCCGTCACCCATGGCGATCCGGACCACATCGGAGGGGCGGTCTCGCTCGTGCGCGATTTCGCGCCGGCCGAGGTGTGGGCTGGCGTGTTCGTGGTGAACCACGAGCCGCAGGAGAGGTTGCGCGACGCGGCGGGGGCCGCGCGCAGCGCCTGGCGGTGGCTCCAGCGTGCGGACCGGTTCGAAATCGGTGGCGTGGAGGTGCGCGTGCACCATCCGCCCCTGCCTGACTGGGAGCGGCAGAAGGTGCGGAACGACGACTCGCTGGTGCTCGAGCTGCGCCACGGCGAGGTATCGGTGCTGCTCACCGGCGACATCTCGCGAGAGGTGGAGCAGCAGCTCGTGCCCGGGCTCGACCCGCTCCCGACGGTCATCCTCAAGTCGCCGCACCACGGCAGCGCGACGTCCAGCTCGGCACGCCTGCTCGCGCACCTGCGCCCCGCCGCGGTGATCATCAGCGCCGGCCGCGGCAATCCGTATGGTCACCCCGTCCCCGCGGTGCTCGAACGCTACACCAACGTCGGCGCACCGGTCTTTCGCACCGACCGGGACGGCCAGATAGAACTCGTGACCGACGGCCACACCGTCGAGGTCACCACCTACACGGGCCTCCGCTGGCAGGCGCACTGAAGGAGCCCGGGAACGCGTGACGCTACCTGCTTCGTGCCTTCGTGTCCTTCGTGCCTCCGTGGACGGGATGCACGGCCTGCTTGGCAGCGTTCCAGCGTGCGTCGAGGTCTTCGAACGGCAGGTCCCTGATGGCGCGACCCTCGGCGGCGAGGGCGCGTTCCATCACCTCGAAGCGGGCCTGGAACTTGTCGTTGGCCTTCCGGAGCGCCTGCTCGGAGTCGATGCCCATCTTGCGCGCGAGGTTGGCGATGGCGAAGAAGAGGTCGCCCAGTTCCTCCTCGGCCTCTGCGGACGAGGCGCTCCGGGATGCGACCGCCTCGCGGAGCTCGCGGGCCTCCTCGTCGATCTTGTCCAGCACGTCGGCCGCCTGCACCCAGTCGAAGCCCGCCGCGGCGGCCCTCCGCCCGAGCTGATCGGCGCGCTGCAGCGCCGGCAGCGCGCGCGGGACGCCGCTGAGCGTGGTCCTGACAGGTCTGCCCGCCTCGGCGCGCTCGGCGGTCTTGATGTCGTCCCACTGCGCCTTGACGCCGGTCGCGGTGATCGACGCGGCCTTCGGCAGGGGCTCGCCCTCCGGCGTGAACACATGCGGGTGTCGGCGGATCAGCTTGTCGGTGACCGCCTGGATGGAATCGGCGATGGTGAAGTGTCCGGCCTCGGCGCACACCTCGGCCAGGAACACGGCCTCGAAGAGAAAGTCCCCCAGCTCCTCACGAAGCGCGGGCATGTCGTCCTCGTCCAGCGCATCCAGCAGCTCGCAGGTCTCCTCGAGCACGAACGGCCGGAGCGACCGGAGTGTCTGTTCTCGATCCCATGGGCAGCCGTCCGGTCCGCGCAGCGTGTGCATGATGCTGACGAGGCGTTGGAAGCGTGCGCCGGCCTGCTCGGACATGCCCGAATGCTATCATTCGGTGTTTTGCAGGCGCGCGTCACGATTCTCGGGAGCGGCACGTCACACGGCGTGCCCATGATCGGCTGCACGTGCGAGGTGTGCCAGTCGCCCGATCCTCACGATCGCCGGCTCCGACCCTCCATCTACCTCGAAGTGGACGGCGGGCCCTCCGTGCTCGTGGACACGTCCACCGATCTGCGGCAGCAGGCGCTGACGCACGGCGTTCGGCGTGTGGACGCCATCCTCATCACCCACAGCCATGCGGACCACGTGCTGGGCATGGACGAAGTGCGCCGGTTCAACATCCTGAACGGGGGCGCCATCCCGCTGTACGCGTCGGCGGCGACCGGCCGGGAGCTTCGACGCATCTTCCAGTACGTGTTCGAGCCACCGTCGCAGAAGGGGGGCGGCATCCCCCAGGTGGTGCTGCGCGAGATCGACGGCCCCTTCGCGGTTGGCGCCCTGCACGTGCAGCCCGTGCCGCTGCTGCATGGCACGTGGCCCATTCTCGGGTTTCGTTTCGGCCGGTTCGCCTACCTCACCGACGCCAGCACGATCCCGGACGAGGCCTGGCCGCTGCTCGAAGGGCTCGACGTCCTCATCCTGAACGCCCTTCGCCATCGCCCGCATCCCACGCACTTCTCGCTGTCCGAGGCCGTGGCGGTGACCGAGCGGCTCGCGCCCGCGCGCGCCTTCTTCACCCACGTCTGCCACGATCTCCCGCACGCCGCTACCAACCGGTCGCTGCCTGCCGGGATGGCGCTCGCCTCGGATGGCCTGTCGTTCGCGGTGGAGGTCGGCTGAGATGGAGGTCCTCTGCTTCCCGGACGACCCGCGGCCCGTACGCTGGCCGCACCCGGTGCTCGCCCTGGGCAACTTCGACGGCCTCCATCGCGGCCACATGAAGATCATCGAGCGGATCCGGCGGGGTGCCTCCGAGCGTGGCGGCACCCCGGTCGTGCTCACCTTCGATCCCCATCCGCCGCGCGTGCTCCGTCCCGACAAGGCGCCGCCCCTGCTGATGACGATGGCGCAGAAACTGGCGGCGCTGGAGCGGGCCGGCGTGCAGGGCGTGGCCATCGTGCGGTTCACCGGGGAGCTGTCGCAGTGGGACCCGGACGCGTTCGTGCGGCGCATCCTGGTGGACTGGCTGCGTGTGGCCGAAGTCTGGGTCGGCGCGGACTTCCTGTTCGGGCGCAACCGGTCCGGGAACTTCACGCTGCTGCGCACGCTCGGGCAGCAGCACGGCTTCCGCGCCGAGAAGATCGACCCCATTCGGTACAAGGACTTCATCGTGTCCAGCACGCGCATTCGGCGGCTGGTGTCCGAGGGGCGGGTGGAGGAGGCCGGGGCGCTGCTGGGGCGACACTACGCGATTGCCGGCGACGTCGTGGCCGGTGCGAAGCGGGGGCGCGACCTGGGCTTCCCGACGGCCAACCTGGACACCGCCAACGACCTCATCCCGCCCCACGGGGTCTACGCCACCTTCATCACCCTGGACGGCGTGGTCCACCCGAGCGTGACGAACATCGGGGTGAGGCCGACCTTTGGTGACCACCTGCGCCCGGCTGTCGAGACGCACGTGCTGGGCTATTCGGGAGACCTCTACGGCCGCCGGGCCGAGGTGGCCTTCGTGCAGCGCCTGCGCGACGAGCGACGGTTCGCGGACGTGGATGCGCTCCGTGAGCAGATCGCGGCCGACGTGAGGCGGGCCGAGCGATTATTCGATAGACTTTCGGTATGACGGGCGTGTCCTGCGGGAGCATGACGACCGCGGGCGCCCGCGTCGGGCCGCGTGCGATGGAGGTCAGGTGAGCCCCGAGTCGTTCAACTTCAAGGTCACCGTGCCGGCGGACGATCGCCTGGTGGGCGTCGTGCGCGACTTGTGCGCTCACGCGGCGAGCTACGCGAAGCTCGCCGAGGCGGACGGCGACGCGTTCTGCGACCGGGTGGCGGCCGCGGCGATCGATGCCGTGGAGAGGAGTGCCGGCGCCCCGTGCGCGACGGTCTTCGACTGCGAAGGCGGCATGCTGCGGGTGACGATCGGCGGCCAGACCATCAGCCAGCCCCTTTCCGCCTGACCACCCCGATGCGCCTCTACAACACCCTGACCCGGACGCCGGAGGACTTCGAGCCGCTTCGCGACGGCACCGTGCGGATGTACACGTGCGGCCTCACCGTCTACGCGCGCGGCCACATCGGCAACTTCCGCACGTTCGTCTGCGTGGACGTCCTCCGGCGGGCGCTGAAGTACGTGGGCGGGTGGCAGATGCGCCACGTCATGAACTTCACCGACGTGGACGACAAGACGATCGCCGGCGCCGAGCGCGAAGGCGTGGGGCTGCGCGAGTACACCGATCGCTACGTCGAGGCCTTCCGCCAGGATGCCGCGACGCTGGGGATCGAGCCGGTCGAGGAGACGCCGCGCGCCACGGATCAGGCGAACCTGGACGCGATGGCGCGGATGATCCGGCAGCTGGAGGCGCGCGGGCACACCTATCGCAGCGACGGTTCGATCTACTTCAAGATTTCGACGCTGCCGGACTACGGCAAGCTCGCGCGCCTCGATCACGAGGGCATCCAGGCCGGGGCGCGCGTGGACGTGGACGAGTACAGCAAGGAAGACGCGCGGGACTTCGTCCTCTGGAAGGCCACGAAGCCCGGCGAGCCGACGTGGGACTGCGGCGTCGGGCCCGGGCGGCCGGGCTGGCACATCGAGTGCTCGGCCATGGCCATGCGCCTGCTGGGCGAGCCGCCGATCGACATCCACACGGGCGGGGTCGACCTGGTGTTCCCGCACCACGAGAACGAGATCGCGCAGAGCGAGGGCGCAACGGGCCAGCCGTTCTCGCGCTTCTGGGTGCACATCGAGCACCTGCTCGTGGACGGCCAGAAGATGTCGAAGTCGCTCGGCAACGTCTACACGCTCAGCGACATCACGGAGCGGGGCTTCCGCGTGTCGGCCCTGCGGTACCTGCTGCTCTCGTCGCACTACCGGAAGCAGCTGAACTTCACGTGGGCCGGGATGCAGGATGCCGAGAATGCGCTCCGGCGGCTCACCGACTTCCTGGGCCGGCTCGATGCGGTGCGGGGCGGCCCGGCGCACCCGGAGATCGTGGGGGCGGCGAGCGCCGCGCGGGCGGCCTTCGACGAGGCGCTCTCGGACGACCTGAACACGTCGGCCGGCCTGGCCGCCATGTTCGACCTGGTGCGCACGGTCAACACGGCCATCGACCAGAAGGCCATCGGCGAGCCGGACGTCGGCACCATCCGCCATGCCTTCGCCCACTTCGACGAGGTGCTGGGCGTGCTGTCGCTGCGGCAGGACGAGGACCGGCGCCCGCCGATCCCCGAGGAGGAGATTGCCGCGGCCCTCGCCGCGCGCCAGGCCGCGCGCCGCGCGCGTGACTTCGCCGAAGCCGACCGCATCCGCGACGAGATGGCGGCCCGGGGGATCCTCTTCGAGGACGGCCCCCAGGGCACGCGCTGGAAGCGGAAGTAGTCCACGGAGGATAATGGGCGGATGGATGCCCCTCTGTTGAAGACCCCTCTGCCTGGCCCGAAGGCCAAGGCCCTCATCGAACGCGACGGGAAGGTCGTCTCCACGTCGTACACACGCGATTATCCGTTCGTCATGGCACGCGGGGAAGGCGCCGTCGTCGAGGACGTGGACGGCAACCGGTTCCTGGATTGTGCCGCGGGGATCGCGGTCACCGCCACCGGCCACTCGCACCCGCAGGTCGTGGCGGCCATCACGGATCAGGCCCAGAAGTTCCTGCACATGTCGGGCACGGACTTCTACTACGAGCCACAGGTACGGCTCGGGGAGATCATGAACGAGGTGGCGCCCTTCAGCGGGCAGAAGCGCTCGTTCTTCGCCAACTCGGGCACCGAGGCCAACGAGGCGGCCATCAAGCTCGCGCGCTACTCGTCGAAGCGCCCGGGCATCATCGCGTTCCTGGGCAGTTTTCACGGCCGGACGATGGGGTCGCTGTCGCTGACGTCGAGCAAGGCGATTCAGCGACGCGGCTTCGGGCCGCAGTTGTCGAGCACGTTCCACACGCCCTACGCCACCTGTTACCGCTGCCCGGTGGGGAAGCGCCCGGAGAGCTGCCAGGCCGAGTGCCTGAACTTCCTCGAGGATCAGATCCTCGTGCACCTGATCTCGCCCGACGAAGTGGCGGCCGTGGTGGTGGAGCCCATCCAGGGCGAGGGCGGCTACGTCGTGCCGGCGCCCCAGTTCCACGAGCGCCTGCGCGAGCTGACGAGGAAGCATGGCATCCTGCTCGTGTGCGACGAGGTGCAGTCGGGGATGGGCCGGACCGGGAAGATGTTCGGCATCGAGCACTTCGGCGTCGAGCCGGACATGATCACGGCGGCGAAAGGCATCGCGTCGGGCCTGCCGCTGGGGGTGACCACGGCGCGGGCGGAGATCATGTCCTGGCCGCCGGGCGCGCACGCCAGCACGTTTGGCGGCAACCCCGTGTCCTGTGCCGCGGCACTGGCCACCATCGACCTGCTGCGCACCTCGCTCATGCAGAACGCGGCGGAGGTGGGCGCCTACCTGATGGATCTGCTCAAGGAGTTGCAGGAGAAGCACGCCATCATCGGCGACGTGCGCGGGAAGGGGCTGATGATTGGCGTCGAGCTCGTCCGCGACCGCGTCACCAAGGAGCGCGCCACGACCGAGCGGAACCAGGTAGTGAACGCCTGCTTCGACCGCGGGATGCTCATCCTCGGTGCCGGGCAGAACGCCCTCCGGCTGTCGCCGCCGCTGGTGCTGACGAAGGCGCAGGCGAAGACGGCCGTCGGGATTCTGGACGAGGTCCTCGCGTCGTTGACGTAGGGCCGCGCCCGTCGTGAGCCACGCCCTTCGGGCGTGGCAGGCCGCTGGGCGGTGGGCCCTTCGGGTGGGCCGCGCTTCGACCGGGCCGCTTCGCGGCAGGACGCTGCACGGTCGGCGCAACGGGTGGGCCGTGCCGTTTGGGCGCGCGGCGGCACCACATCCTGCGGCGCGGAGCGCCGCCTACCGGCCGAGGGCCGGCCCACGCGCCGGAGGCACGCCTGCTGTGTCTCCCCGTTCGGGCTGGCCCACGCGCCGGAGGCGCGCCCGTTGGTATCGTCCTTGCGTTCTCCTCCCGCATGACCATGGCGCGGCAGTGGCTCGGGCGCCGCGGTGAGGACGTCGCGTGCGCGGAACTGGAGTCACGGGGGTATACCGTGCTGCACCGGCGCTATCGCACGCGGTACGGGGAGATCGACATCGTGGCGCGGCACGGCCGGGTGCTGGTGTTTGTGGAGGTCCGGGCGCGAACGAGTGGCAAGTTCGGCCACGCCGCCGAGTCGGTGACCGCGCAGAAACAGCAGCGCGTCGCCGCGATGGCCGAGTCGTACCTGGGCCGGGAAGGGGTCGGGGACTCGGTGTGCCGGTTCGACGTGGTGGCCGTGGAGGCGGACGTCGAGCCGCCCCGGGTGACGGTCTACGCGGATGCCTTTCGCCCCGGGTGGTAGCGGCAGCAACAAGGTCCGCCGGAGTGTCCAAAGTTTGCCGGATCGCCGGGACCTTTGTTACAATCAGGCTTCGTTCGCGAGCGGGAATAACTCAGTGGTAGAGTGCGACCTTGCCAAGGTCGAAGTCGCGGGTTCGAATCCCGTTTCCCGCTCCAGCCTTCGCTCCGCGGACGCTGGCGAAGGCTGCCCGCCCCAGCGCCGCAGGCGCGACGGCGGCCCCCTCCGCCGCGTCTTTCGAGCAGCGGCTGGCCGGCCAACGTCCCTCAATCGGCGCCGTCGCCAAGTGGTAAGGCAGAGGTCTGCAAAACCTCCATCCCCGGTTCAAATCCGGGCGGCGCCTCCAACTTTCCTGAGCAAATCAGCAGATCGCGGGTGACGCCAACGGGCCTGAGACGGCCAACTGTCACCAAACTGTCACCGCGCGGTCGCGGGGCTTGACCCGGCGGGTGTTGATGCTCTAATTCCCTCATTACGTTCCCTCGTCGGTCGCATGCCGACGAGCACTAGCATCCCAGGGAGTCGCGAGACTCCCTGTTTTCATTTCTCCACGAATTCAACACCAAGTCGCGGCGCTGAGCAGGGCCGGCCGGGGGAACGACGTGCGCGTCAAGCTGTTCGTTGACTTCTGGAACTTCCAACTCCAGTGGAATCAGTTTCACGGTCGAGAGCCTGTCGTCAGGATTCCGTGGAATCCGCTGCTGTTTGAAGTGCTCGTTCAAGCCTTGGGCCGGGATGCCGAATACGCAGGCACCCACGTCTTCGCGTCGTACGACCCGCTCAGCAAGAAGGACTTGCAGCTCAAGAAATTCCTCAACGTGATGGATAGTTTTCCGGGGTTCGACGTCACGCTCAAGGAACGAAAGCCGCTCCATCACATGCGCTGCTCGAACGACGGATGTCGTCTCGAAATCAGCCAGTGCCCGCACTGCCATCAGGAGATTCGCCGAACGGTCGAGAAGGGCGTTGACACGGCCATCGTGACGGACCTGATTCGACTCGGGATCGACAATCATTACGACCGCGCGATTCTGATCGCCGGTGATGCCGACCACGTGCCGGCCGTCGAATTCCTTGGGGCGCGGATGAAGCAGGTGACGCACGCGTGGTTCAAGGGGCACTCGAATGAACTTCGGAACGCGTGCTGGGATCATCTCTACTTCGATGATCTGATGTCCAAGCTGATCGTCTGAGACTCCAGGTCGAACGACGATCCGCCCGCAGCGGATTCACGCATGCGGCGTACGGCGCTGGCGATGCGCAGCGAGCTGGCGCGCCAGATCCTGCAAGTGCCAGCGATAGATCGTCGCGACGGCCTGCGACGTCCACAGTCGCGACGGCGGATCGCGGACGTCCCATGCCGGCAGCGGACCGGCCGCAGGCGTGGCCGACAGGGCCGCCGGGACCGCCGCCAGCACGGGATCGTCATCGGCGACGACGATCAGATCCGCTGAGACATCCGCCCAGTCGAGTCGCTGATCGTCGCGTCGCATCAGTCGCCCTGCCCTAACGCCCGTGGCGTGCGGGCCGACCGACGTGAGCTGATGTGCCACTTGCCGCACAAGCGACAGCGGTAGGCTTCCCCGCGCACGAACAATTGCCGTGCCCGCGCGTGCGCCGTGCGCTTGTTCGGCAGCTTGGCCTTGCCGTGGCAGGCTCTCGCTTCCGCCGCCGTGGGGCCGCTCGGCCGCTCGTAGCCCTTGTGCGCGCCCATCACGACATCTCCGACAGGGTCGCGATGTCGGCGAGCACCCGCATCAGTCGCGCGAGCGCCTCCGCTTCGCGCTGCACGAGATCCGCCCGGCGCCGATTCAGTGACGCGGCGTGGGCGGTGTGCTGCTGCTGCTCGTAGATCAGCGCCTCCCGCGTGCGCCAGCGCGCGGTGCCCTCGGGACTGTGGTCATAGTTGTCCACGTCGCCCAGCGAGACGAGGGCGGCGGCGATCTGGCGCAGGCGGTCCGCCACGGGGGCGGCATCGCGTTCGAGCGCCGCGAGTCGCGCGGCGGCGGCGGCATGGAGTTGCTGCGCCTGTTTCAGCTCGGCGCGCAGGCCATCGAGCCGGTGGAGTCGCTGCACGCGGGCGCGGCGTTCGCGTTCGCTCGTGGCATCGAGCGGATCGGGACACGTCTCGCGCGCCGCGTCCAACGTGGCGAGGGCGGCGTCGGCCGTCATCGCGCACCCCCTGCCATCCGGACGCGCCATGTCGCCAACGCGAAGCGGAACGCGTCCGCCCGCGTGATGGTCGAGGCGGCGGGTGCGGCGGTCGGCGTCTGCGGCGCAGGCGGTGCGGGTGTCGCGGGCCGGGCCGTGGCCGTCGTCGTGCGGGCCTGTCCCTGCGGTCGGCACCGCGCGCACAGATACCTCGCGTCGTTCGTCGCGCAGCACGGTCGCCCGTCTGCGGTGCGTGTCCTGAATTTCGTCTCCATCTCGTGATCCTCCATCTGGTGTCCTGCCCATCGTGCGGGGTCGTCGTCGCCCTACTCGCCTACTCGCCCAGCAGCCGGCGCAGCCAGGCCGCGCCCGTCTGGGCCGATCCCGGCTGGCGCGCCTGTCGGAGCTGGCCCAGCAGCGCCCGGCGTCGCTGCTCGTCCTGCTTCGCCCGCTCTAGGGGATACCGGCCCTCGATGATGTCGGCCGCGTGCGCGTCGCCCCGGCTGACGTGCGTCGGGATGCCGCTCGGTCGATGCCGGTAGATGCCGACGGCGTCCCACTCCGACTCGGGCAAGCGCCAGGGCGTCACCATACGAGCCGCCCCGCCAACGCCCCGCCGTCGGTTCGCGCCACGCACGCCAGCAGCGCCCCCGCCGCGACGACGGCCCGGTCATCGTGCGCCCCAGGCCGATGATCCACGCGGTCCCGGCCACTCGGCCCGCGCCGCCGCTCCAGCCCGCGTAACTCGCGCAGCGTCGCCGCGTCATCGAGCAGCGCCACGGTCCCGGCCTGCACGTGACTGAGCAGGTCGAGGTAGAGCGCACTGCGGTCGCGGTCCGCCGGGCGATAGCGCACGCCCCGGGCGCGGAACTGTTCGGCGACAAACTCCCCGGCATAGCGGTCGCCCACCACCTCAGGACAGCGGTAGCGCGTCACCAGCTCGCAGACTTCGGCGATGACA
>CAUJDN010000067.1 GCA_963169195.1 Acidobacteriota bacterium
GGCGGGCAGGCCCGCCGGCCGTGCCCTTTTCGCCTGTCACTTCGGCGGGCAGGCCCGCCGGCCGTGCCCTTTTCGCCTGTCACTTCGGCGGGCAGGCCCGCCGGCCGTGCCCCTTTCGCCCATCACCTCGGCGGGGCAAGCCCGCCATCCGGCCTTCGTCCGCCACCTGTCCTCAACCGAGCCGGCCTCCGTGGCTCGCCAGCCGTAGCTCGCTCGCCGTCACCGTCCTTCGTGCCTTGCGAGCGAAGGTTGGTGGGCAGGGGAGGATTCGAACCTCCGTAGCCCATGGGGCGGCAGATTTACAGTCTGCTGCGATTGACCGCTCCGCCACCTGCCCGTGAATCGACCAGTTGTTGAGGATGAATCCCGTCGTGTCCGCGACCCTGCGCCCTCTGTCTGTCCGCCCATCGGGGCGCCCGCTTGCGCCTCGCAGGGCCGATGGAGCTGGCGGAGGGATTTGAACCCCCGACCGGCTGATTACAAATCAGCTGCTCTACCGGGCTGAGCTACGCCAGCCAGACAAAGAATGAAATGCTAGCACGTCTTGTGCCAGACGCGCAAGCCGCGCAGGCGGGACACCAACCTTCGACCTCCTCCGGAGTGATGACGGCGGTCGGCGGCCCTGAGCGGCCTCCCCTACCTCCCCCGGCTTCGCTGGCGATCCGCCTCGTACAGGACAATGGCGGCCGCCGCAGAAACATTGAGACTGCCGACATGGCCCCGCATGGGAATGCGGGCCAGGCCGTCGCACCGTTCCCGCACGAGCCGACGCAGCCCGTGCCCCTCCGCCCCCAGGACGAGCGCGGTTGGAAGGGTGAGATCCCACCGATCATAGGTCAACTCGGCCTCGGCGTCCAGCCCGATGGTCCACACCCCGGCGGCCTTCAACGCCTCGACGGCGCGTGCGATGTTCACGACGTCGGCAATCCGCACGTGGTGCACGGCGCCGGCCGACGCCTTGGCCGCCGCACCGTCGAGCGGCGCCGCCCGGCGCGTCTGGCGCACCAGGCCCGTCGCCCCCACGGCGTCCATGGTCCGGAGGATGGCGCCGACGTTCTGGGGATCCTCGACTTCGTCGAGCACGACGATGAGCGGCGGCGGATCGCGCCGGGCGGCCAGTTCGGCCAGGGTCGCCGGCGCGAGGGCCTCGACGTCGGCCGCCACGCCCTGGTGCACGCCGTTCCGCGTGTCGCGGTCCAGCGCCTCTCGGGTCACGCGGCGCACGGGCACGCCCTGGGCCTCCGCCAGCTGGACGAGGCCGGCGACGCGCCGATCGGATCGATCGGCAAGCCGGATCGCGCGTGCACGCCCCGCACGCAGCGCCTCGAGCACGGGGTTGAGGCCATAGATGAGCATGGGACGAAGGATTGAACGCCGTGACGTGCGGTGTGCCGATGGGCTGGCAGGCAGTATAGTGCGGCGGCGGTGACCGGCGGCGTTCGCGCCGCAGGGGCTGTGCTATAGTCCGCGAAAAATATTCCATCCCTTCCACTCGCGGCGGGCGTACTTCATATCAGACCGCGTCGGCCCTAATAGGTGACCCCGATAGCACCGGGATGAGGAGGGTACATGGGCGTTCGCGTCGTGTGGTACTGCCTGGCCGCACTGTTGTGGCTGGGTCCGGGAGCGGCAGCCGCTCAGGAAGCATCGATTGTCGGATCCGCAGCCGACGAAACCAAGGCGGCCTTGCCCGGGGTGACCATCACCGCCACGGCGCTGGACACGGGTCGTGTGTTCACGGCGGTCACCGACGAGCGCGGTGAGTACCGACTGCGGGGGCTGCCCCCCGCGCGCTACAAGGTCCAGGCCGATCTGGCGGGCTTCTCCACCGTCGTGGTGCCCGAGGTGGAGCTGCTGGTCGGGCAGAACCGGACCGTGCCCTTCGCCATGAAGGTGGCCGCGCTCGAGGAGACCGTCACGGTCACCGGCGAGTCGCCGCTGGTGGACATCACCTCCACGCAGGTGGGCGGCAACGTGGATCGGCGGCAGATGGAAGAGCTGCCGCTGCAGGGCCGGAACTGGATGGAGCTGGCCATGCAGGTCCGGGGCGTGACGGCCAACGCCGTGGACAACACGCCGGGCGTGCGCGATCGGCAGTTCCAGCTGAACCTCGACGGCCAGGAAATCACGCAGCAGGTGGCGGGCGGCGGGTTCGGCCAGCCGCGTTTCAGCCGCGAGGCCATCGCCGAGTTCCAGATCGTCACGAACCTCTTCGACATCACGCAGGGCCGGTCGCTCGGCATGCAGGTGCAGGCCATCTCGCGCTCGGGCACCAACACCCTCACCGGCAGCGTCTACGGCTTCTTCCGCGACGATGCCCTGAATGCGAAGGACTTCATCGCCAACCGCGTGCTGCCCTACTCGAACCAGCAGATCGGCGCCGCGCTGGGCGGCCCGATCATCCGGGACCGGGTGCACTACTTCGTGTCGTACGAGCGCGAGAACGAGCCGAACACCATCATCGCCGCGCCGCCGGCGCTGCCCGGGCAGAGTTTCTCGTTCGACACCAAGACCGTGCAGAACAGCTTCCTGGGCCGGGCCGACTGGCAGATGCGGCCGCAGGATCACCTGACGGCGCGCGCCTCGTACTGGGACTGGGGCAACCCGTTCACGCAGGTGGGGGGGACGGAGCACCCGTCGCAGGCCGCGGATCGGTCGCGGCGTGCCGTCAACGCGGTGGGCACGTGGGCCAAGGTGCTGAGCAGCACCACGCTCCAGGAAGTGCGCGTGGGCTATACGCACTTCGACTGGAAGAACCTGTTGGCGATTCCCGAGCTGGCCAACACGCCCAACTACGTGTTCCCCGGCCTCACGGTCGGCCAGCGGCGGAACTATCCACAGGAGTTCTACCAGGACACCTTCAGCTTCCGGTACGACCTCAACCTCACGAAGGGCACGCACGACATGAAGTTCGGCGCGGAGTACCTGCGCTGGCACGACACGGGCCAGTGGCAGCTGCTGTCGCGCGGCGAGTTCGTGTTCACGCGCGTGCCCACGGACCTCAACCGGCGTTTCCCGGCGAGCGCATGGAACGACCCCTCCCAGTGGGACGTCACGGGCCTGGACGGGTTCGTCCAGCGCTACGACCTGAACTTCGGCGACTGGACCATCGACATCCCGCGGCCGACCGTGGCGCTGTGGTTCGGCGACACGTGGCGCATGAGCAACGAGTTCACCGTCAACTTCGGCGTGCGATGGGACGCCGACTGGGGCGCGCTCGACCCGCCGTACGTGACGAGCACGGCTTCGTTCAATCCCCGCGGCGGGAATCAGTACTCCGACATCGACCTGACGCCCGGCGAGAAGCTCTATCCGGGCGGCCTGCAGGACATCAACAACATCGCGCCGCGCGGCGGTTTCAACTGGAACGTCGGGGGCACGGGCACGCTGGTCATCCGCGGCGGCAGCGGCCTCTACTTCAGCATCCCCGACTCGAACACGACGTTCAGCCAGCAGTCGTTCAACGCCGAACGGATCCTGGTGAACTCGTTCCCCTATGACCGCCTGCCGAACTTCGTGCAGGATCCGACCCGCGGCCGCACCCCGGAGGACTTCATCAGCGGGCGCTATCCCCTGCCTGCACAGTCGCCGCGCGTCATCGCGCACGACTACAGGATGCCCTACACGTGGCAGAGCACCATCGGCGCGCAAACCCAGTTCCGCGAGATCTGGGGCATCGAGGCCGACTTCACGTTCTGGGAGGGCTATAACTTCGCCCGCCAGCGCGATCCGAACCTGTTCTTCAACCCGGCGACCGGCTACAGCCTGAACCCCACGAGCGCAGGACGTCCCGATCCGGCCTACGGCGTCATCCAGTGGCTCGAGTCGAAGGGGCGGGCCGACTACGGCGCCTTTTCGATGGCCGTCAACCGGCGCTACCGCAACAACTGGCAGGCATCGCTCAGCTACACGCTGGGACTGTACATGCACGACAACACCACCAGCTTCCAGTCCCAGGCCAACAACCCGTTCCGGCCCGACGACGATTGGGCGCGCTCGACCGAGTTCCAGCGCCACACCCTGCGGGTCAATGGCATCTGGCGCCTGAAGTGGGATTTCAGCCTGTCGGGGGCCTACCTGTTCGGCTCGGGCAACTACTACCTCACCAACTACGCCGCGAACCCCTTCGGGCACGGCGGGACGAACCGCTACGTCACCGCGCCGGTGACCGTGTCCGGCGACGTGGCGGACCGCTTCGACGGTCCGACCTCGTTTGCGATCGGAGATCTCATCCCGCGCAATGCGCTCAAGGGCCTCCCGCTGCACCGCGTGGACATGCGCCTCTCGAAGGACATCAACCTGCCGGGCAACGTCAAGATCACGGGCATTGCCGAGGTGTTCAACCTGTTCAACCACGAGAACTACGGCGCCTACAACGGGCAGGTGAACTCCACGACGTTCGGCTCGCCCCGGCAGAACCTGCTGAACGCCTACCAGCCGCGCGTGATGCAGCTGGCCTTCCGCGTCGGATTCTGAGGTCTTGAGGTCTTGAGGTCTTGGGGTCTTGAGGTCTTGGGGGTTCCGCTCAAGACTTCAAGACCTCAAGACTTCAAGACCTCGGCTCACCGTCCCGCCTTGGCCGGTGCGGCGCCGTCGACCAGGTCGGCCACCGAGTAGGGCCGGCCGTTCGCGATGACGTGCCGCACGCGGGTCGTCGCCGCGATGTCCGCCAGCGGATCGCCGTCGATGACGATGAGGTCCGCCAGCTTCCCGGCCTCGATGGTGCCGGCGTTCAGGTTCAGGGCCTTCGCCGGATTCACCGTCGCGGTCTTCAGCGCGTCGAACGCGCTCATCCCCGCCATCGTGTAGGACATCAGCTCGCCGTGCAGGTTCACGGCGTTGGGCGTGTCGGTGCCGGCGACCACCAGGCCGCCGGCCTTCATGATGTCCAGCACCATCTTCCCACTGCCGCCGCGCGGGTCGCCGCCACCGCCGGGACTGGCGGAGGCGGGCTGCGCCGCCACCTGCCGCCGGATCCACTCCGGGTAGAGCGTGAAGCGCGGGTCGTTCCTGAGCGTGGGGTCGAGCGCGAACAGCCGTCGTGCCCCGAACCCGGAGATCATCGGGCAGAAGATGCGCGCGCTCCTGCCGAACAGCTGCACCACGTCGTCGTAGGCCATCTGCTGCGTGGCCATCTTCGGTGAATAGCCCCGGCGGCTGGTCGCCGCCGTGTGCTCGGTGTTGTCCACGCCGACGAGCGCGGCCGGGAAGATCTCGTGCGTGGCCACGGGGATGCCGTTCTCGTGCGCGAACTCCACCATCCGCCTCTGCTGCGCGTCCGGGAGGCGGACGTAGCTCTTGATGAGATCGTGCTCGAGCACCCTGGCCCGCTGCAGCTCCATCTCGAACTGGCTGACGCTCGAGATGGCGATACCCATCTTGTAGTAGACGCGATTCCATTCCATGAGATACCCGGTGCCGTACACGCGCGGCCCCGGACGCACGCCCGCCTCGTTCGCCTCGCGATCCTCGACGGCCTCGTACGGCGTGTTGCCGGGGCTCCTGACCGTGGTCACGCCGAAAGCCAGCCACGCGCGCCCCTGGGCGGCGCCGAAGTCCTTCTGGAGATGCGAGTGGAACTCGACGAGGCCCGGCATCACGGTCTGGCCAGCGGCATCCACCACGCGCGCCCCCGCGTGATTGGCGTCGGCGTGCGCGACGACCCGCGCGATCCGGTTGCCCTCCACGATGACATCCATGTTGGTCCGTGGCGCCGGGGAGGTCATGTCGAGCAGCCGGCCGGCATGAATCACGACGGTGCCGGTGGGGAGCGCCGGTGTCCACTGCAGGTCGAGGGGAACCGTGCGGGTCTCACCCGTCTCGATGTCCAGGATCCGCAGCGTGTCCAGCGACTGGTAGAGGATGTGGCGCGAGTCGCCCTGCCACGACGGGGAGTGCGCGCTTTCGGAGGTGACCCTTCGGGGCGGACCGAGCGGCGCGCCGGACGTCGAGACGGGCCACACCGAGAGCGTCCCCTCGTACACAGCGGCCATCTTCGTGCCATCCGGCGACCAGGCCGGGCCGCCGCCACCGCGCGAGTCGATGCCGAGCATCGGGACGGGCGCGTGCCACTCGTCTGCCCCACCCTCCGTCGAGATCGTCAGGATCTGGTTCGTCCCCTCCCGGAACCTCCGCGTCAGGGGGGCGACACCCGCCAGGGCCACACGCCTGCCGTCCGGCGACCAGTCGGGCGATCCGGGCTGCGGCAGCGTGTCGTGGATCTTCGTCACCGTGCCGGTGGCGATGTCGAGTACCGACATCTGGGCCACACGCCACATGCCGTCCACGTTGAAGAAGGCGATCTTCTTCCCGTCGGGCGAGAACGACGCGCCCTGCGGCTGGGTCTCGAGCCGCGTCACCTGCCGGGCCTGGCCGCTCTTCATGTCGCGAATCCAGAGCTGCAGGTGCGGGCTGTCCTTGTCGGACGAGTAGGCGAGGCTCGCGCCATCCGGTGACCACGCGGGATCGGTGTCGAGCGCCGCGTCGTTGGTGAGGTTCACAGGCCTGCCGCCCGTTGTGGGCACGACGTAGATGTCACCCACGGCCGCAAACGCGATCTGGCGGCCGTCGGGCGAGATGACGGGGCGGACGATGCCGAGCGCCTTGCGTGGCGTCGTCGAGGTGAAGTCGCGCGCGCGTCGCGTGTACTGCGGCTGGGTGACCTGCAGGGTGGCATCGAAGGCGACGGTCCGTGCCTCGGCCGCGCCGAGGTCGCGGCGCCGGATCCTGCCGTCCGACACATAGAAGAACTCCGTGGGCGACGCCCATGACGCCCGGAACGCAAACACGTTCTCGGTCCCGGTGATGCCCTTCCCGTCGAGCTCGTACCGGCTGTCCCCGCCGGCCGTGACGTGGTACACGACCTGGCCGCCGGGCCCCCACGACGGCGCGTCCACACGCCCGGCGGCCACGCTGGCCAGCTTGCGCTCGGTGAGGTCCACCACCGACACCGCCCACGCCGACTGCCCGTTCTCGCGCGTCGAGGCAAAGGCAATCTCGCGGTCATCGGGCGACCACGACGGCATGTAGTCCTCGGCAGGGTCCTTCGTCAGCTGCCTCAGGTCGCCCGTGCCCACGTCGAGAACCCAGATGTTGTAGTCGCTGCCGAGCGGATTGCCGCGGTCGGACGAGAAGGCCACCCTCGTCCCGTCGTGCGACCAGACGGGCTCGCGATCGTCGAACGGGCCCCAGGTGACCCGGTGCTGCCCGGTCCCGTCGGGAGCCACCGACCAGATGTCGTAGCCACCGTCGCGGTAGCCGAAGTAGGTGATCCACCGGCCGTCCGGCGACCAGCGCGGCTGCCGCGCGTCCTCGAACACGCCGGTCACCCGGCGCGCGGTCCCGCCGCCGGCCGGCACCGTCCAGATGCCGCCCTGCAGGTCGATGGCCAGCGTGCGGCCGTCGGGCGAGACGGCCACGGACATCGAGGTGCCCTCGTGCACGGTGACGTCGATGAGCGCGGGAGACGCTTGACGCGACTGTCGTGCCGCCGCGGCAGCCACGCACAGGAGCGCCGTGAAAAGACTCAGGACGAGGCGGATGGAACGTCGCATGGCGGGCATTCTATCTCGCCGATTGCCCGCCGGGCCGTCCGCACGCCCCGGAAGCGGCGTCTCACACGTGTGCGTGCCTCCGGGTCCAGAGGAAGTACTTCTCGAAGGCGAGCTTCGCCCAGTGCGCTTCGGGGCCGGGAATGATGAACTCGTGCTCGCGCGGGCTGAGCATGTGGTCCCCGACGATCATCATCCCCATGTTGCCCGTGTCCATGATGCAGTAGGACGCCATTTCGCCGAACTTCTCCGCCTTGAACGGCAGCCCCTTGATGTCGGCGACGATGTTCTTCACCGCGAGCTTCGCCATCTGCTCGGTGGGCCAGCCCGTCTTCGGCACGCCGCAGGGCACCGCGGTCGGCCCGGGCGGCCGCACGTGCACGGCCACGCCGGCGGCGAAGACGTTCCTGAAGACCGGGTGCTGGTACGTGTCGTCCACCTCGATGAACCCCGCCGGATTGGCCAGGCCCGGGGTATTGCGCACCGCGTCCACGCCAAGGAAGCGCGGGACGATCATGGTGAACTTCGACGGCAGGAACTCCCCGTCCTTCAGGTGCACGCCATCGGCCGTCACCGAATCGATCTCGGCGCTCAGCCGCGCATGGATGTGGTAGTGCTTGAACATCCACTCGCACATCTTCTGCGCGTTGCCAAAGCCGCCAATACCGAAGTGCGCCGCAAACGGCTCGGCCGTGACGTAGGTGAGCGGGGCCTGGTCGGCCAGGTCGTTCTTGGCGAGCTGGTAGCGCGTGTTGAACAGGAACTCGTACGCAGCGCCGAAGCACGCGGCACCCTGGGCCGCGCCGATGACGACCGGGCCCGGGTCGGCCAGGAACTTCTGCCAGCCCTCCCGCGTGCGGTGCGCGGGGCCGAGGCCGACGATCGAATACGCGTGCTCGCGCAGCCCCGGGATGTAGTCGTAGTCCACCTTCGGCCCGGTGCCAATCACCAGGTAGTCGTAGCCGACCGGGCCCTGCTCCCTGGTGACGACCTGGTTCGTCGGCGGATCGAAGCGATCGATCTCCCCTTCGATGAACTGGATACCGTGCGACTCGTAGATGGGCCGCACGTCGAAGGTGATGTCCTTCTCCTCCCGGAGCCCGAACGGATACCAGATGAGGGAGGGAAAGAAGAGGAACTTGTGTGTGTTGGCCACGACGACGACGTCGTGGTTCTCGCCGACGAGCTCCTTGAGCTCGAGCGCGGCGGTATAGCCGGCGAAGTTGGTGCCGGCGATGACGATGCGCTTGCGGTTCATGGCCGCCTCCTTGGCAGCCGCGCCGACTGGCCGCGGTGCCGAGACCAGGGCCCTCGACGGGATCCCCTTGCCCCGATGTTACTCCGCTCCTCGGCTCAGGAATGGCCGAGCAGCGCGCGGCAGGCACGCGCGCGCTCCCGGCAGCCCTGGACCGGCGCGAGCCCCTCACGGGACGGCAGATCGGCAGCCGTGTCGATGGCGGGAACGATGACGTCCAGTTCCGGTCCCTGCGCGGCTCCCGTGAGCGCGACGCGGATGGGATGGAACAACGCCTTGCCCTTCTGTCCGGTCCGATCCTTCACCTCGGCCGCGGCGGCACGGAAGGCGGCGCGGTCGAGCAGCCGCGGCGCCGTGGCGAGCGTGTCCGCGAGCGCCGCCACGACGGCCCGGGCCGAAGCGTCAGACATCTCCGTGGCCAGCGCCTCGTCGGCCAGCATCGCGCCGGGCTCGAAGCGGAACACGTCGCGCAGCCGCTCCGGGATCTGGCTGAGGCGATCGACGGAGGCTGCCATCGGCGGGAGCACCGTTGTCAGCCAGGTCAAGGCGGCCGGGCCGGGTGGGCCCGTCACCAGGCTCGTCTCGCGGAGGAACGGCAGCGCCTCGGCGACCAGCCGTTCCGAATCCAGCGCCTTCAGGTAATGGCGGTTCACCCACGCGAGCTTGGCGTCGTCGAACACGCCGGCGCTGTGCGACACGTCTTCCAGGCGGAACCGCTGCGCCAGCTCGAGCGCCGGCAGCAGCTCGTCGACGGCCGCATCACCCGTCGCGGTCTGCAGGGTCTCCAACTTCGGACTCTGAACCTTGAACCTGGAACTCCGTGGCGACCACCCGATGAGCGCAAGGTAGTTGACCAGCGCCTCGGGCAGATAGCCCTTCGCGCGGAACTCGGCGACGGAGGTGGCGCCATGCCGCTTCGAGAGCGGCGCGTGGTCGGGTCCGAGGACGAGCGACAGATGTGCGAAACGCGGCGGCGTCCAGCCGAACGCCTCGTACACGAGCAGCTGGCGGGGGGTGTTCGAGATGTGATCCTCACCCCGGATGACGTGGGTGATGGCCATCAACTGGTCGTCGATGACCACGGCGTAGTTGTAGGCGGGGATGCCGTCGGATCGGACCAGGACGGGGTCGCCGATGACGGCGGTGTGGAAGGTCACCGGGCCACGCACGAGGTCGTGGAACGTGACCTCACGACCCGCGGGCACCCGGAGGCGGATGACAGCGGCCTCTCCCGCCTGCCGCCGCCTCGTGGCGGCCTCCGGGGACAGGCTGAGGCAGGTGCCTGCATATTTCGGGGGCAGTCCGGCGATCAGCTGCGCCTTACGCTCGGCCTCCAGGGCCTCGGCGGAACAGAAGCAGTAGTACGCGTGACCGGACGCGATCAGGCGCTCCGCGTGCGCCCGGTAGATGTCCAGCCGCTCGGACTGCCGGTACGGCCCCATCGGGCCACCGGCCTCGACGCCCTCGTCCCAGTCGAGCCCCATCCAGCGCAGGTCCTCCAGGATCTTCGCCTCGGACGCCTTCGTGGATCGCTCGAGATCGGTATCCTCGATGCGCAGGATGAACGTGCCTCCCTGCCCGCGAGCCAGCAACCAGTTGAACAACGCCGTCCGGGCATTCCCGACGTGGAGGTGCCCTGTAGGCGAGGGGGCAAAACGCACTCTCATGGCCATGGGTGATTGGCTATCGGCAATGGGTGCCGGCGGGCCACGAGGGCGACGGCGTGGCACGCCATGGAGTCACCCTGGCCCATGCTGTCCATGTGCTCGTTGGTCTTGCCCTTCACGCCGACGCTCCCCATCGCGACGCCAAGGGCCGAGGCCAGGTTCGCGCGCATGGCATCGATGTAGGGCAGCAGTTTCGGCCTCTGGGCGATGACGGTGACGTCCACGTTCCCGACGCGCCAGCCCTGCTCGTGGAGTCGGGCCACGGCACCGCGGAGCAGCGCCAGGCTGTCGGCGCCCTCCCACTGCGGGTCGGTGTCGGGAAACAGCCGGCCGATGTCGCCGGCGGCGGCGGCGCCGAGCAGCGCGTCGGTGACCGCGTGACACACGATGTCGGCGTCCGAGTGTCCCTGCAGCCCCTTCTCGAACGGGATCGTCACGCCGCCGAGAATCAGCGGGCGCCCCTCCACCAACCGGTGGAGGTCGTAGCCGGTTCCCACGCGCAGGCCGGGCTCGGTGCGCTCAGCCGGCGCCAGGCGCTGCCGGGCGGCCTCGAGGTCTTCGGGGGTCGTGATCTTCATGTTCTCGGGATCGCCGGGGACGAGGTACACCGGGTAGCCGGCGCGCTCGGCCAGCATGGCTTCGTCGGTCGCGTCGATGCCTTCGTCGCGACCCTTCTCCAGCGCCTGCGCCAGCACCTCGCGCCGAAACGCCTGGGGCGTCTGGGCCAGGAAGATGTCCTCGCGCGGCAGCGTGGCGGCAATCGGGCGCGGGCCCTCCCCGCCCGGGCCGCGGGCCTGCTTCACCGTATCGCGCACCGGGAGAGCAGCAATGGCGGCCCCGTGCCGGGAGGCGGCATCGATGACGCGACCGATGAGTGCGGCCGTGACCATCGGCCTGGCCGCATCGTGAACGACGACCACGGAGGCGTCGGAATTCACGCGCGCGAAGGCGTTGGCCACCGAATCCTGCCGGCGCGACCCGCCCTCGACGCACACCACACGCGCGAGCCCCAGCTCGCGCATGCGACCGGCCACGGCCTCGATGCGATCCATCGGCAGGGCCACGACCACCTCGGCGATGGCGGGATGCCCCGCGAACGCCGCGACGCTGCGCTCCAGGATGCTGCGCCCGTCGATCTCGAGGAACTGCTTCGGCAGGCCGGCGCCCAGTCGTACGCCGCGCCCGCCAGCGGCAATGATCGCCGACACGTGCGGCCGCCCGACCGAGGTCACGCCAGTCACCGTCCCGCCTCCCGCCCGCCGCACACCAATGCGAGGCGCGAGGCGGTCGTGCCCAGTACGGTGTCGAGCCTTGCCGTCTGGATGGCTGCGGGCGCGTACACGACGACGAGCGCGTCGTGCGTCTCGGTTGTGACCATGGTGCGCGCGGAATCCGACGTCGGGTTGCCGAACGGCCCCTCGTCATCGGCCACCGTGATGCGGCCCGCGACGTGCACCTCGTCCTTCCGGATGCCGGCGTACGCCTCGCCTTCCCGGCCCAGGCGAAGCGTCACGGCGCCGCGCATCCGCGCGCGGTCGTAGAGGCCGTACGGCAGCTGGAACTCGACCGAGCACCAGTTGATCACGTCCACCATCGAATTGATGCGGGGGATCTGGCCGCCCTTGCGGATGCGCCGGAGCAGGGCTTCATTGGACGGGCGTGTCTTCGTCGGGTCGAGACCCACCCGCTTGTACATCGTCCGGACCGCGGCGGTTTCCTCGGGGGGCATGCGCCGCACGGCGGACTCGGCGTCGGCCAGCAGCGGGTCGAGCGCGGGTGCATGCTCCACCACGGTGGCGCCGTCCCACCACAACACCCCGGCGCGGACGATGCCGGCCAGCGCGGGGTCCACGGTGAAGGAAGGCATGGCGATCACGGTCCCGTATTGTACCGTGGCCCTTCGCGGATAGACTGGTGGCGGATGATTGACCTGCTGCTCCACGCCGACGAACAGCTCGCGATCTGGGCCACCCAGTACGGCCCCATCGTCTACGGCATCCTGTTCGCCATCATCTTCGCGGAAACGGGCCTCGTGGTGACACCGTTCCTCCCGGGTGACTCACTGCTCTTCGCTGCCGGGGCCCTGTCGGCCGCCTCGGCGCTCCGTATCGAGGTGATGGTGCCGGTCCTCATCGTGGCGGCGGTCCTGGGCGATGCCGTCAACTACTCCGTGGGCCGGCGACTGGCCCACCGGTTCCTCGAGGACAATCCCGACAGCCGGACCGGCCTGCACCGATGGGTGAAGCGCGAGCACGTGGCGCGGGCCCACGAGTTCTTCCTCAAGCACGGGGGCAAGGCGGTCGTGCTGGCCCGCTTCGTTCCCATCGTCCGGACGTTCCTGCCCTTCGTGGCCGGCGGCGCGGACATGCCGTACCGCACCTTCGCGTTCTACAACGTCACCGGCGCGATCCTGTGGGTGGGCATCTGCGTCGGGGCCGGCTACCTGTTCGGCAACATCCCTGTCGTCAAAGAGAACTTCGAGCTGGTGGTCCTGGGCATCATCGGCGTGTCGGTGCTGCCGCTGGCCTACGAAGTCGTCCGTTCCTTCAGGAAGCGCGAGGCCTCCGCATGAGCGAATCGATCGGGTCGTCCGGTCCCGGCATGAAGCTCCATACGAAGATTCTGCTGGGCCTGGCCCTTGGCGCCGCTGCCGGCGTACTGACGAACCTCACCGTCGGACCGGCGCATCCGGTCATCACGGCCATCAACGACTACGTCGCCTACCCCGTGGGGCAGGTCTTCCTCCGGATGCTGTTCATGGTCGTGATGCCGCTGGTCTTCGCGTCCATCGCGCTGGGCGTGGCGGGCCTCGGGGACATCCGGAAGGTCGGCCGGGTGGGCGGGAAGGCCGTCGGGTACTTCATGGTGACGACGGTGCTGGCCGCGACGCTGGGGCTGATTGTGGTCAACGTCATGCGGCCCTGGGAGCGCGTGAGCCCCGAAACGCGGGAAGAGCTGATGGCGCGCTTCTCCGGGGACGCGTCGGGCCGGGTCGAAGCAGCCGCGACGTCCGAGTTCGGGGTGCAGACGCTGGTCAACATCGTGCCGCGAAACCCCATCCAGGCGGCGGCCAACACCGACATGCTGGGCGTGATCTTCTTCGGGCTGGTCTTCGGCGCCGCCCTCACCCTCATTCCGCCTGAGCGCGCCAAGCCGATGACCGACGTGCTCGAAGCCCTGAACGACGTGGTGATCCAGATCATTCACTTCGCCATGCGGATTGCGCCCTTCGGCGTGGCGGCCCTCATCTTCGGCGTGGCCTCGCGCTTCGGCTTCGATCTGCTGGTGGCGATCGCGGCCTTCGTCATCACGGTGCTGCTGGCCCTGCTGCTGCACGTGGGCATCACGCTCTCGGCCATCCTCCGGTTCTTCATCGGGCTGTCGCCGGTCCGCTTCCTGTCGCGGGTCAGGGCGGCGCTCATCACCGCCTTCTCCACCAGTTCCAGCAGCGCAACCCTGCCGACTGCGCTCGAGGTGGTCGAAACACAGCTCGGCGTCCCACGCCGGATTGCCGGGTTCGTCCTCCCCATCGGCAGCACCATGTGCATGAACGGCACCGCCATCTTCGAAGGCATCACCGTGATCTTCGTGGCGGAGATCTTCAATGTGGATCTCAGCATCACGCAGATGGCCATCGTCATGGTGATGTCGGTGATCACCGCCATCGGCGCGGCGGGCGTGCCTGGCGGCTCCATCCCGCTCCTGGTCGGCATCATGACGATGTTCGGCGTTCCCGGCGAGGGCATCGCCATCGTCCTCGGCGTGGACCGCATCCTCGACATGTCACGCACGACGGTGAACGTCTTCAGCGACATGACCGCCGCCACCTGGGTCGCGCGGAGCGAAGCGGCGTGGACGCCGGCGGACGTGCCGGAAGCCGGCTAGGCTAGCCCGGCGCGCGCCGGCCTGTCCATTGGCGATTGCCAATTGCTGATTGAGTGATTCATTGTGCGATTGGTGATTGGGTATTGGTCATTTGGATTGGTGAATTGGGGCATTGAGGCATTGGGGCATTCCTGAACCCATGACCATCGCCAGGGCGGCGCCCTGCAGCATGAACAGCGGGAGCGCGTACTTCTCCCACGGCATGTATCTGAACGGCATCACGAGCAGGAACGCGGCACTGTCCCGACCACCGTGGGCCAGGCCCGGCGAAGGACGGGCTGGCGGTCCTCGCGGCTCACCAGGGCCGCCGCGACCAGGGCCGGCGCCAGAAAGGCCAGGTACTGCCGCGCACAGGTCGCGACGACCAATCCCACCGCCGACAGCCATGGCTGCCGTCGCGTTGTGCCGAGCAGGGCCAAGGCCAGGCCGAGCAGCGCCAGCATGTCGGTGAAGACGAACACCGAGAGGCCGATGAAGTACGGGTTCAGGACCAGCGTCGCAAGCGCAAGCCCCACGACAGCACGCGAGCGGAGACGGTCTCGCAGGAATGCGAGCCAGACGAGCGCGGTGGCGCCGGCAACGAACGGCGAGAGCAGTCGCAGCTCCGCCGTGCCAAACCCGGCGAGACGCCCCCACGCGCCGTAGATCGCAAAGGTGAGCGGCCCGCGCATCCCGGGTCGCTGCGCAACAGGTCGAAGGAGATGCCCTCCCCGAAGAGCCTGGCCGTGTCGAGAACGTGCGCCTCGTCTCCCCATGGCGGCCGGTCCCGAACCAGCGCCCAGAGCACCAGGGGCCCGGCGACCAGCGCCCGTTGTGTCACGCGCACCGCGACGGACGCAATCACTCAATCACTCAATCCAATGTTCAATGCCTCAATCGCCAATCACCCAATGAATCGCTCAATCAGCAATCGGCAATCGCTCAATGGATAGCCCTCCCCCACCAGCCTCCGCATCCGGCAGCCCCCGCACCACCTCCCGCACCCGGGTCGCCAACGCCCGCACATCCCGCGTCGGCGGCTCCGGGTCCGCGGTGGTCTCGATGGGCTCGTGCACGGTCAGCGTCACGAACCCGGGGCGCGTCGTCAACTGGCCCTTCCGCATCACGTGCCGGCTCCCGACGATGGAGAGCGGCACGATGGGCAGTCCCGCCTGCATTGCGAGGTAGAACGACCCGCCCTTGAACACGCCGACGTGCCCGTCGGCACTCCGCGTGCCCTCGGGGAACACGATGAGCGACAGCCCCTTCGAGGTGAGCGCGTTCGCCCAGCCGAAGATGCCGCTCTTGTCGGGCCGGCTGCGGTCCACCAGCATGTGCCCCGTACGCTTCAGGTGGGGGCCGAGCATCGGGAACCGTCCCAGCGACTCCTTCGCGATGATGCGGAGTTGATAGGGAATCCACCAGAAGATGACGGGGATGTCGTAGATGCTCTGGTGGTTCGACACGAACACGTAGGTCTTGCCGGGCTCGAGGCGGTCCAGACCGTGCACCTCCACCTCCACGCCGGTCGTGGCGAGGATGAGCCAGGCCCACAACCGGGCACAGCCGTGCGCGAAGTAGCCACGCCGATCGAACAGGCTCGACCCGACCGACAGGGTGCCGAGCACGATGGTGTAGAGCCCGATCGCGGGGATCAGGAAGAGAACGGTGCGAAGGAGGTGGAACACGCCCTACTTGCCACCCGCCGGGGCGACGGCCGGGCGCGACGGCGATTCGGCAGGCAGCGTAGAGCCCGAGGCGGGCGCCGGCGCGCCGGACGATGAGGGCGCGGCGGGCGTGCCGACCGGCGAGGCGGAGGGTTGCGAGGGGGCAGGGGCGACCTGCGATCGCGAGCGCGGCCGCTCGTCGCCCTGAGCCTGGGACACCTGGCTCGGGTCCAGGTACCGGCCGAAGATCATCTTCCCGGCCGTCGTCTGCAGCACGCTGGTGACGACGATGTCGATGTTCTTGCTGATCATCTTCCGCGCGTTGTCCACGACCACCATCGTCCCGTCGTCGAGGTAGGCCACGCCCTGGTTGTACTCCTTGCCCTCCTTCAGGATGAACACCTTCATGATCTCGCCGGGCAGGACGACCGGCTTGAGCGCGTTGGCGAGCTCGTTGATGTTCAGGACGTCCACGCCGCGCAACTGCGCCACCTTGTTGAGGTTGAAGTCGTTGGTGACGATCTTCCCGGAGAGCGAGCGCGCCAGCTCGATGAGCTTCAGGTCCACTTCCCGGACCTCGGGAAAGTCCGCGTCAGACACGATGACCTCGGCGCCCGACATCTTCTGGATCTTCTGGAGGATGTCCAGGCCCCGCCGGCCCCGGTTCCGCTTCATCGAGTCCGCGGAGTCCGCCACCAGCTGCAGTTCCTTCAAAACGAACTGCGGGATGACGATGGTGCCGTCGATGAAGCCCGTGTCGCACAGGTCGGCGATGCGGCCGTCGATGATGACCGAGGTGTCGAGAATCTTGTAGCGACGCTCCGGCCCCGTCGCACGGAAGAGGCTCATCAGGCGGGTCGGTTCCAGCCACTCGCCTTTCCGGCCGCCAAGGACCAGCCCCAGGTACGGCATGAGGAGCAGAATGAAGCTGTGCAGGAAGGCGACGCGCTGGTCGCCGGCGTCGGCCCAGAACAGGGCTGCCCCGATGCCCTTGGCCAGGGCCAGGCCGATGGCCCCACCGATAAGGGCACCGAACATGTGGGTGACCGGTGTCTCGCGCAGCTGCCACTCGAACACCACCGCAAGCGCCGCCAGTCCGACGCCCAACAGCAGGTTGCCCGCCAGCTCGGGACCGAGGGGCCGCAGCAGGAAGGCCGAGTACACGACCGCGCCGGCAAAAAGCAGGCGGGCAAGAACGAACCAGGCCATGACGCTCCAGTTTGACGCCGGGATGAACAACGACGGGATGAACAGGGCAAAGGTAGAACTCCGGGGGCCGTGCGGTCAAGCACGGGGCACCGGGGCCTCCGCGGCCGGCCTCGGGGTATGATTGCGCGGGGCACGTTGCGCCCCGCTCCGTCTCCCCCGGCTCGGAGCGTCTTCACTCCGAGGAGGAATCCATGTCCCGTCTCCCAATTCGAGGCTTGGCCGCCGCCACGCTGGCGGCTGCCGGGCTTGCCGCAGGCGTCCCGGCCCTACTCGGGCAGGAGCCCCAGCCGCCCGCCGCTTCCTTGATCCAGAGCCTGTCCGAGCCTGGCGAGGGGCTGGTCATCCAGGCCCGCTCGCCCCAGACCGGTCTGGTGACGTTTGCGACCAGCCGCGGCCAGGGCGTGCTGCTGAGAGGCATGGCCGCAGCGCCAGCCGAAGAACGGGCGATCGCCTTCGTTGACCAGTACGGCAGCGCGTTCGGACTCGGCACGCGCGCGGACGTGCGCGCGCTCCGGGCGCCGCAGCGTGACGCGCTCGGCCTCGAGCACGTGCGGCTCCAGCAGGTGGCCGATGGCATCCCCGTCACGGCCGGCGAGATCATCGTCCACCTGCGCGGCGACCGCGTGGTCGGTGTGAACGGGCACACGCTGTTCGGCCCGATGCCCCTGCTCATCCCGGACGTCACGCCGGGGGGAGCGCAGGAGGCGGCGCGCGGGCTCATCGAGAAGCACAAGGCCGGCCTGGCGCCGTTGGCGACGTACGGCGAGCCGCGGCTCGAGCTGTTCAATCGCGGGCTGATCGACGAGGGCACGCATCCCACGCGCCTGGCCTGGTTCGTCGAGGCGAGGGGCGAGGGGCTGCGGGAGTACATCTGGGTGGACGCGCGGACCGGCGGGGTGCTGCTGAATTTCAGCCAGCTGGCGGATGCGAGGAACCGCACGGTGTACGACGTCGCGATGGGCACCACGTTGCCTGGCACGCTCGTGCGTTCCGAAGGCGGCGCGGCGACGGGTATCGTGGACGCGGACCAGGCCTACGACTTCGCGGGCGCCACCTACGACTACTTCTTCAGCACGCATGGCCGTGACAGCTTCGACGGCGCTGGCGCCGGACTCGTGTCGTCGGTCCGATACCGGCATCCGTCGCAACCAGGCGTCCCGTATCAGAACGCCTTCTGGAACGGAACGCAGATGGTCTATGGCGAGGGCTTCGCGGCGGCGGACGACGTCGTCGGGCACGAGCTCACGCACGCGGTCACCGAGTACTCCGCCAACCTCTTCTACTACTACCAGTCGGGTGCGCTGAACGAATCGTTCTCCGACATCTTCGGCCAGGCCGTGGACTTCACCCGCAGCGCGGCCGATGACACCGGCATCGCGCGCTGGCGGCTCGGCGAGGATCTGTCCATCGGCGCCATCCGCGACATGATGACGCCCACCACATTTGGCGATCCCGGCAAGGTGAGCGACCCGCAGTTCTTCTGCGTGAGCGACGGGTGGACCAGCTCGAGCGGCGACAGCGGTGGGGTCCACTACAACAGCGGCGTGCCCAATCACGCCTTCGCGCTGATGGTGGACGGCGGCACCTACAACGGGCACACGATCTCCGGCATCGGCCTCGCCAAGGCCGGGCTCATCCAGTACCGGGCCCTGAACACGTATCTGACGTCGGGTTCCACCTTCGCCGACAACGCCACGGCCGTGAACCAGTCGTGCACGGACCTGGTGGGCACCGGCGGCATCACGGCCGGGGACTGCTCGCAGGTGGCCAACGCCATCCTGGCGGTGGAGATGGCCAGCCCGTGGCCGTGCACCGGCGCCACGCCGCCGCCGGCCACGTTCTGCCCGACGGGCGGCACGCCCGTCCCGGCGTTCACGGACGGCTTCGAGAGCGGCGGTAGCAACTGGTCGGTATCGACCACGAGCGGCACGAACTGGGGCCTGACGACGGGCTTCGCACGGACTGGCGATATCAGCGCCTACGGCGAGGACACCAGCGCCATCGCGGACCGCCGCATTGCCATGACCAACCCCGTGGTCATCCCCGCCGCGGGACGGATGTACTTCGATCACGCGTTCGAGTTCGAGCACGTCGGGACGACGTACTACGACGGTGGCGTCCTCGAGTACAGCACGGACGGCACGACGTGGAACGATGCGGGCGGCCTGATCGATGCGGGCCACGGGTATGCGGGCACCCTCGACGCGGGCAACGCCCTGGGAGCCCGAAGCGCGTTCGTGCGCTCCACCTTCGGCTACACCGGCACGCGGCTGAACCTCGCATCGCTCGCGGGCCAGTCGGTGCGCTTCCGGTTCCGGGTCGGGACGGACACCTCGGTCGGATCGCTGGGTTGGCTCGTGGACAACGTGAGCATCTACTCGTGCGCCGGCGGGCCGCCGCCGACGACGGCCCAGCCGCCGACCGGGCTGTTCGTCTCCTCGGTCGTTGGGAACCTCGTCACCATCCGCTTCACGCCGCCGACCACCGGGCTGTCGCCGACGAGCTACGAGCTCAGGGGCGGCATTGCTCCCGGGAGGGTGGACGCGGTCCTGCCGATTGCAGGCACCTCGCCCGTCTACACGTTCTCGGCCCCGACCGGGTCGTTCTTCATCCGCGTCCACACCATCGCCGGCGCCAGCACCAGCGGGCCGTCGAACGAGGTCCCGCTCGTGGTCAACCTGCCGACACCGCCGTCGGCGCCAGGGAACCTGCTGGGCCTGGCGAGCGGCTCGTCGCTCACGCTGGCGTGGCGGAACACGTTCGGCGGCGGCGCGCCGACGTCACACGTGCTCGACGTGACCGGTGCCATCGTCACGTCGCTGCCGGTCGGGGCCGGCAACAGCTTCACGTTCAGCGGCGTGCCCCCGGGCACGTACACTCTGAGCGTCCGGGCCACCAACGCCGGCGGCTCGAGCCCCTCGTCCAACAGCGTGACGCTGACCTTCCCGTCGGCCTGCTCGGGCGCGCCGGGCACGCCCGACAATTTCCTCGCCTACCGCGTCGGCAACACGGTATACGCCGTGTGGGACCCGGCCGCCACGGGGCCGGCGCCGTCGAGCTTCCTGCTGAACGTCACCGGGGCCTTCGCCGGGAGCTTCGGCACGACAGCCCGCGCAATGAGCAGCCCCGTCGGCCCGGGCACGTACAACATCAGCGTGGTGGCGTCGAACGCCTGCGGGTCGAGCGCAGCGACGCCGGTGCAGAGCGTCACGATTCCGTAGGAACCGGGTTCTGGGGTTCGGAGGTTCTGGGGTTCGGAGGTTCTGGGGTTCTGAGGTTCTGGGGTTCTGGGGTTCGGAGGTTCTCGGGTTCTCGGGTTCGGAGGTTCTCGGGTTCTCGGGTTCGCTGGCTCTCAGGTTCTCGGGTTCGCTGGCTCTCAGGTTCGGAGAACTCCAGAACCTCAGAACTTCAGAACTTCAGAACCCCAGAACCTCAGAACCCCAAAAACCCGGCCCTCTCCTTGTTCAGGAGAGCAGCACGTCCAGCGCCTCGCCGACGGAGCGGACGCCGACCAGCTCTGCCCGCCCCTCGTCCCGCCCCGTGGCCGCGGTGTCGGCGCCCGCCTCGACGTTGGCCGCGGGAAGGACGAGACGCGTGAAGCCCATCTGCTCGGCCTCGCGAACGCGGAGCGCCGCCTGGGGCACGCCGCGAATCTCGCCGCCGAGCCCCACCTCGCCGAAGACCGCCGTCCCCTGCACGATGGGACGGTTGCGCAGGCTCGACGCCACGGCCGACACGATGGCCAGGTCCGCTGCAGGCTCGTCGATGGTCATGCCGCCCGCGATGTTCACGAACACGTCATCGCTCACGAGGTGAAGGCCGGCGCGCTTCTCGAGGACCGCCAGAAGCAGGGTCAAGCGCGCCTGATCGAGGCCCACTGCCATGCGGCGCGCCATGCCGTAGCTGCTGGTGCTGACGAGCGCCTGCACCTCGACGAGGATGGGGCGGGACCCCTCCAGGCAGCAGAGAACCGCCGACCCGGGCGTGGCCTGCGGGCGCTCGGCCAGGAAGAGCGCCGACGGGTTGGGCACGGGCTTGAGCCCGGCGCCGGTCATCTCGAACACGCCAAGTTCGCTGACGGCGCCGAACCGGTTCTTCACCGCCCGGACCACGCGATGCGAGTGGTGCCGCTCGCCCTCGAAGTAGAGCACCGTGTCCACCACGTGCTCCAGCGCCTTGGGACCGGCGATGTTGCCGTCCTTGGTGACGTGGCCGACGAGAAACGTCGGGATGTCGTGTCCCTTGGCCGTGAACAGGAACTGCGTGGCCGCCTCGCGCACCTGCCCGATGCTGCCTGGCGCCGACTGGAACTTCAGTGAGAAGACGGTCTGCACCGAGTCCACGACGAGCAGCTTCGGCTTGACGCGGCCCACCTCCTCGAGAATCCGCTCGATGCAGGTCTCCGCGAGCAGGTAGAGGGGCGCATCCCCCACGCCCAGCCGATCCCCGCGCGACTTGATCTGGTGCTCGGACTCCTCGCCCGAGGCGTAGAGGACGGGTCCCACCCTGTGGGCGAAGTTCGCCGTGGCCTGGAGCAGCAGGGTGGACTTGCCGATCCCCGGCTCGCCGCCGAGCAGCACCAGCGACCCGGGCACGATGCCACCGCCAAGCACACGGTCGAACTCGCCGATGCCGGTGGAGAGGCGCTCGGCGTGGGTGGATGCGATCTCGGAATAGCGTACGGCACCCTGCGGCGTGCCCCCGAGCGCGTAGCGGTGACCGGCCGCCGACCCGACGGCCAGAGGCTCGACGGCGCGCTCCTCGACCAACGAGTTCCACGCGCCGCAGTTGGGACAGCGGCCCTGCCACTTCGGCGACTGCGAGCCGCACTCCTGGCACACGAAGGCGGGCTTGGGCGGCTTCATCGAACTGCGATCATTGTCTCATCGTCGGGGTTCAGGGGGTCGGGGCGTGGGTCTTGAGGTCTTGGGGTCTTGGGGCTGAATCAAATCGTCAATCGCCCAATGAATCGCCAATCGGCAATCGGCAATGGACGGCCGTCAGTACACCCGTTGCACCCTGGCGCCGAGCCGGCAGAGCACCTCGTACGGAATGGTGTCGATCCAGCTGGCCATCTCGCGGGCGTCGATGCGCTGCCAGGCCTCATCCCCCTGAGCACCGAGGAACGCCACCTCGTCGCCCGGGTTCACGCCTTCGATGTCGGTGATATCCGCGGTGAGCATGTCCATGCTCACCGCGCCGACGATGGGCGCACGGCGGCCGCGGATGAGCACGACGCCTCGTCCTTCGAGGCGGCGGTCGAGGCCATCGGCGTAGCCGGCAGGCACCACGGCCAGCGAGGTTGGCCGGGGCGCGGTGAAGCGCGCGCCGTAGCCGACCGGCTCGCCCACACGCACACCCTTCACGGCCACCACCCGGCTCGAGAGGGACATCACCGGTCGCAACGCGAGCGTGGCGTGCAGGGGCGGCGGCACCAGGCCGTAGAGCAGCAACCCGGGTCGCACGAAGTCGTACCAGACCCGGGAATCGCGCAGCAGCGCCGCGGAGTTGGCGGCATGCCTCAGGTGCGGCCCACCGCCGAGATCGTTCAGCGCGAAACACGCGGCCTCGAACCGCCGGCGTTGCACCTCGAAGAGCGGCGACTCCGGATCGTCGGCCGTGCCGAAGTGCGTGTGCACGGCCTCGAGGCGCAGGTGTGCCGAGGCCAGCAATTCGGGCAGCGTCCGGGCGAGGTTGTCGTGTCGGAAGCCGAGTCGGTTGAGACCGGTGTCGATCTTGAGGTGATAGCCGAGCGCGACGCCGCGCTCGGCCGCGGCTGCCTGCAGGGCCCGCCCAGCCGCCGGGCTCGAGATGGTGGGTGTGAGCCGGTAGTCGAAGATCCCTGACAGGTCGCTCACGCTGAGGGCGCCGAAGACGAGGATGGGCGCGCGAATCCCGCCCTCGCGCAGGTCCACGCCCTCCTCGGTGTCGGCGACGGCCAGCATCGCCGCGCCGGCGTCCTCCAGCACGCGGGCCACGGGCCGCGCGCCATGGCCGTAGGCGTTGGCCTTGACGACGGCGATGATGCCCGGTGCGCGGGACGGCCCGGCCCCCGCCGCACGGTTGAGCACGGCATCCGACGCGAGGTACTGCCGGATGGCCTGGAAGTTCGACGCCAGCGCGTCGAGATCGACGCGGGCCGCGGTACAGCGAATCACGGACACCGATTGGGTCGCAGAGAACACAGATGGCACAGATTACGCGGATGACGCAGAGGGCGCAGATGAGGCAGAACCTGCAGATGGCAGTCGAGCAGATGGGGCCAGGGGTCCAGATGTCGCCATCGGCTCTGGTGGGCCGCGGCGTTGGCGGCTGCCGACCGACCGGGAGGCCTGGGACACGAGACCGGGTGATGGGCGCGATTACCGGGGCGATGCGAGTCAGCCGCCACCGGCAGCGAACGGCACGACTGGCGCAGGGGAAGCCAGCGTCCCTGACTCATCTGCGCCATCGGCGGCGTCTGCGTCATCTGCGGCCTCGGCTTTCGCGTCCGACATCGGCGTTCAGTCCGCGTCCCCTCCGTGTGCGAGGTTGGCGAACCGAGTCTGCTCCCGCAGGAAGGCGAGCTTGATGGTGCCGGTCGGTCCGTTGCGCTGCTTGGCGATGATGAGCTCGGCGACGCCGTCGCTCTCACTCGGCTCGTCGCCCAGCTTGTACATCTCCTCGCGGAAGATCAGCACGACCACGTCGGCGTCCTGCTCGAGCGCGCCGGACTCTCGAAGGTCGGAGAGCTGCGGCCGCTTGTCGGAGCGAGCTTCCGGCGCGCGCGACAGCTGCGACAGCACGACGATGGGGACGCTCAGCTCCTTCGCGAGCCCCTTGAGCGACCGCGAGATGGACGCCAGCTCCAGGGTGCGGTTCTCGAAGCGGCCGCGTCCGGTCATCAGCTGCACGTAGTCGATGGCGAGCAGGTGCAGGCCGTGCTCGGCCTGCAGGCGGCGCGCCTTCGCGCGCATCTCGAGCACGCCGATGCCCGCCGTATCGTCGATGAACAGCTGCGCGTCGCCCAGCGTCTCCAGCGCGTGCGTGATCTGCCCGTACTCGCGCTGGCCGATCTGCCCGCTCAGCAGGCGATAGGTGTCGATCCGCGCCTCGGACGCGAGCATGCGCATGAAGAGCTGCTCCTTCGACATCTCGAGGCTGAAGAAGCCGGCGACCCGGCCCTGCGTCGCCACGTGCTGGCAGATGTTCAGCACGAGGCTGGTCTTGCCCATCGAGGGGCGGGCGGCCACGATGACCAGGTCGCCCGGCTGCAGGCCGCGGGTCTTGCGGTCCAGGTCGTCGAAGCCCGTGGGCACGCCGGTGATGTAGCTCTTGTGCTCGAAGAGCTTCTCGATCTTCGGGAAGCTCTCCTTCACCAGCTCCCGCATGGGCATGAAGCCCGCCTTCACGCGATCTTCGGCCACCGCGAAGATGGCGCTCTCCGCGTCGTCCAGGATGAGATCGGCCTCCTGGTCGGCCTCATAGGCGTTGGCGAGGATCTTGTTGGCCGAGAAGATGAGCGCGCGCAGCGTCGCCTTCTCCTTCACGATCTGCGCGTAGTACTCGACGTTGGTCGAGCGCGGCACGCCGTCCACGAGCGAGGCGACATAGGCGGGCCCGCCGACCTCCTCCAGCTCGCCCGACCGCTCGAGCGCCTCCTTGAGGGTGACCAGGTCGATGGGCTGGCTCCGTTCGGCCAGGTCGGTCATCCGCTCGAAGATCCGCCGGTGCGCGTCGCGGAAGAAGGCCTGGGCGTTGATGACCGCGGCGGCCAGGTTGAACGTGTGGTTGTCGATGAGGATGGCACCCAGCACCGAGCGCTCCGCCTCGAGGTTGTGCGGAAGCGTGCGGGCGGGCGTTGCGACGGACTCGGCCACGCGCGGATCTTAATACGGAGGACGCGGGGAGATGTCAGCGGAGATCGCGAGCCGGGGCCGGGACGCGCGAGTCGTGTCCGACTGGCGCCCCGGTTCCCGGCTCCCGACGCGTGTCTATGCCTCCTTCACGACCGTCACGCGCACGTGCGCGGTGACGTCGCGATGCAGCTTCACGGGCACCGTGCTCTCGCCCAGCGCCTTCAGCGGGTCGGGCAGCAGGATCTTGCGACGATCGATGTCGAAGCCCTTGGCCTTCAGCAGGTCCCCGATGTCGGCGTTGGTCACCGACCCGTACAGCTGGTCGTTCTCGCCCACCTTGCGCGCGATCGACAGTTCGAGCGCCGTCAGCCGCGTCGCGATGGCCTCGGCGGCCGACCGCTCCTCGGCCTCGCGCGCCTCGACGATCTTCCGCTCCCGCTCCACGCGCTTGCGGTTCCCCTCGGTGGCCTCGAGCGCCAGCTTCCGCGGCAGGAGGTAGTTCCGGGCGTAGCCGTCCGCCACCTTGACGATCTCGCCGCGGCGGCCGACGTGCTCCACGTGGTCTCGAAGAATCACTTCCATTGGCTGGCTCCCGCTAGTCCGACGCGTAGGGCAGCAGCGCGAGCTGCCGCGCACGCAGAATCGCCACGCGCAGGGCGCGCTGGTGCTTCGCGCAGGTGCCCGAAATCCGGCGCGGCAGCACCTTGCCGCGCTCGGGGACGAAGCCGCTCAGCAGCTTGACGTCCTTGTAGTTGATGTCGTCGATGCGGTCCGCGCAGAACTTGCAGACCTTCCGGCGGCGGAACAGGCCACGGCGCTGGCCGCCCTGCTTGTCCCCGCCCGCCGCGCTCTTGCCCCGGCCGCCGGGACCACTCGGTTTGCGTCCACCAAATGCCATGACCCTATGCCTCCGTGTCCACGCCTTCGTACGTCAGGTCGGCGTCGTCATCGCTGTCGCGCTGCGGCCCCTCCCCCGGCTGCCGATCGGGCGGCAGCCCCCGCGCGATGCGGCGGCGCCGCGACTCTTCCTGCCGCTTGGTGCGGGCACGCTCGGCCACCTGCTGCCGCTCGTCCACGCGCACCACGAGATGGCGGATGAGACCCTCCGTCACCTTCAGGCGGCGGTCGATTTCCTTCATGAGCTCGCCCGAGCCCTGGATCACGTGAAGCACATAGAAGCCTTCCTTGTGCTTGCCGATCTCGTAGGCGAGCTTGCGCCGGCCCCACGGCTCGGTCTTCTCAATCGAGCCGCCCAGACGCTGGACGATGCCCTCGACCTGGGCCTGGAGGTCGGCGACCTCCTGCTCGGTGGCCTCGGGCTTGAGGATGTAGATCAGTTCGTACGTGCGTGCGCTCATCAGTGCTCCTTGTGGACTCACAGGAAGGCCGCGGGTGCGCCCCGCGCCTTCCTCTTCGGCCACCGCAGTGGCAAGGAGGCGGCCCGCCTCAACTGGCGGGATCCGGTTCTTGCTGACCGTCCGTCTTCCGTGCTTCCTTCGCGTCGCTCCCTGCGTTGAACGCGTTCATCACGCGCTCGATTCCCTCGGCGACGAACAGCTCCGAGGCATCCGCGGCCCGCAGGATGGCCGCCGATATCGCTTCGCGCTCGTCAGGCCGGAACCGTCCGAGCACGTGGCCGGCCATGTCGGGACGCGCCACGATGCGCCCATCGGCCGCCTGCACGTCTCCCCGCCCCACCCCGATGCGCAACCGGGGGAAGGCCTGGGTGCCCAGCGACTGCGCCACGGACCTCAGTCCGTTGTGCCCGCCGTCGCTGCCCCCGCGCCGGGCGCGCAACCGCCCGAGCGGCAGCGCCACGTCGTCGGCGATCACGAGCAGGTCGGCGGGGTCGACCTTGTAGAAGTGCACCAGACTCGCCACGGACCGGCCGCTCAGGTTCATGAACGTGAGCGGCTTGGACAGCAGCACCGGTTCGCCGTTCCACGCGGTCTTCGCGGCCAGGGCCTCGAACGACTCGCGCCACTGGTCCACGCCCCATCGGCGCGCCAGCTCGTCCACCACCTGGAACCCGACGTTGTGCCGGGTCTCGCGGTACTCGGCTCCGGGGTTGCCAAGGCCGACGACGAGCTTCATGCCAATCTGCGCAATCTGCGCAATCTGCGCAAGCTGCGTTACTTCTTCTTCTCGGCCTTCTCGTCTTCCTTGTCCGTCTTGCCCTTCTTGATGACCTCGGGCTCGCTGCCCGCCGCTGCCGGCGCCGCCGTGGCGGTCTCGGCGCCCGCGGCCGGCTCTTCCACCGCGCGCGGCGTCACCACGTGAATCAGCATCGTGTCGAGGTCGGTGACGGGCGTCCAGGTGACGTTCTTCACCAGGTCGCGCAGGTGGATCGCGTCGCCCACGCCGAGCGCGGTCACGTCCACCTCGACGGCGTTCGGGATCTCGGCCGGCAGGCATTCGACTTCGATCTCGCGGTGCAGGAAGTCGAGCACGCCTCCGTCGACCTTCACGCCGCGAGCCTCGCCCCGCAGGACGATGGGCACGGTGACCTGGATCGTGCGGTCCATGTTCACACGGTAGAAATCCGCGTGCAGCGGGTGGTGGGTGATGGGATCGAGCTGCACTTCCTTCACCAGCACGCGCGCGTCGACTTCGCCCGGCACCTTCAGGGTGATCAGGGTATTCAGCCCCGACTTCGAGTGAAGGATGCGCATGAACGGCTTCGGATCCACCGCCACCGGCACCGGCGCCACGGGGTCGCCCGCCTTCTGGGCGCCGTAGACGACCGCGGGAATCTGGCCCGCCGCGCGGGTGCGGTTGTTCTCGTTCTTACCGGTGGAGGGGCGCTTGACGGCTTCGAGTACGGCTTCCATGGGTTCCTTCGCTCTCGGGCTCTCGATCGGGACTCAGACGAACAACGACGACACGGAGGTCTCTTCGTGAATGCTGCGGATGGCCTGTCCGAGAAGCCGCCCGACGTTCAGCGGGACGATCTTCTGGCACTTCTCCTTCTCGGCGGACAGCGGGATGGTGTTGGTGATGATCAGGCGATCGATGGGCGCCTTCTCGATGCGCTCGATGGCGGGGCCCGACAGCACACCGTGCACCGCGCACGCCATCACGCGCTCGGCGCCGGCGTCGCGCAGGGCCTGCGCCGCCTTCTGGATGGTGCCCGCCGTGTCGATGATGTCGTCCGCGATGACGCAGGCGCGGCCACGCACCTCGCCAATCACGTTCATCACCTCCGCGCTCCCGTCGTCCGGGCTGCGCCGCTTGTCGATGACCGCCAGCTCGGCGTCCAGGCGCTTGGCATAGGCCCGCGCGCGCTCGGCGCCGCCGGCATCGGGCGCCACGATGGTCAGGTTCGAGAAGTTCTGGCGCGACAGGTAGTCGATGATGACCGGCGCGGCGAAGAGGTGGTCCACCGGGATGTCGAAGAAGCCCTGGATTTGCGCCTTGTGCAGGTCCATCGTCAGGACGCGATTGGCGCCGGAGGCGCTCAGCACGTTGGCCACGAGCTTGGCCGAGATGGGTACCCGGGGCTTGTCCTTCCGATCCTGGCGCGCGTAGCCGTAGTAAGGGAGCACGGCGGTGATGCGCGCCGCCGACGACCGGCGGAACGCGTCCACCATGATCATCAGCTCCATCAGGTGCTGATCGACCGGCGCGCAGGTGGGCTGGATGATGAAGACGTCCGTCCCGCGGATGTTCTCGTCGATCTGGAACGACACCTCGGTGTCCGGGAACCGGCGCAGCCGGGCCTGGCCCAGGCCACAGCCCAGGAACTCCGCGATCTCCCCGGCCAGGCGCGGGTGCGCGCTGCCCGAGAACACCTTCAATTCGCCAAATCCCGTCGGTCGCATGGTGAACTGGTTGGGGCGGAAGGATTCGAACCTTCGAATACGGGTTCCAAAGACCCGCGCCTTACCGCTTGGCCACGCCCCAACACACCGGGGCAAACCCATATCGTATATGGGATTGCGGTTCGTGGCAATCACACGGGCGGGCCGCAGATCACGACAAGGCCGCAGATTGCGCAGATTTCACAGATTCCGAACCCCAGAACCCCAGAACCCCAGAACCCCAGAACCCCAGAACCCCAGAACCTCAGAACCTCACAGCCCCAGCTTTCCCGCATGCTCCCGCCGCGCGAGCGTCCGCGTCACGACGACCGTCCACCCGGGTCGGGCCAGGTCCCGGGCCGTCCGTCGGGCGGCGTCCACCCGCTCGAACAACCCGAACACGGTCGATCCCGAGCCGGACATGGCCGCGAAGGCCGCCCCCGCATCGAGCAGCGACTGCCGGATGCGGCCGATGGTGGGGTGGTGCCGGACCACCGGGGGCTCGAGGTCGTTCCTGAGCGACGCCGCCCAGGCCGGCCATCCCGCGGGCGTCGGCCGGCGGGGGGGCTCCTGGCGGGCGCGACGAGGCTCCAGGTCGAACCAGCCGTAGGCTTCCGCGGTCGCGACGCCGAATCCCGGGCGGATGAGGACGACGTGGACCCGGGGCAGGTCGGCGAGGGGATAGATGTCATCGCCGCGGCCAAGGCCGAGCGCCGTCCCCCCCACGAGGAAGAACGGCACATCGGAGCCCAGGGAGGCGGCCAGGCGGTGGAGCGTGGCGGCGTCGAACCCCAGCTTCCAGAGCCGGTTCAGGCCGATCAGCGTGGCGGCGGCGTCGGCGCTGCCTCCGCCAAGGCCGGCCTCGGACGGGATGCGCTTGCGCAGGTCGATGGTCACGCCGCGCGGTTCACCGCGCCCTCCCCGCCCCGTGCGCCACAGGAGCGATGCCGCCCGCCAGGCCAGGTTGCGGCGATCGGTTGGCACCGTCGGATCGTCGCAGGTGATCGCGAGCGGCCCGCGCGTGCCGGTCAGCGTGACCTGGTCGGCGAGCGCAAGCGACTGGAAGACGGTGCGCAGGTCGTGATAGCCGTCGGCGCGCAGGCCGAGGATGCGCAGGTCGAGGTTCACCTTGGCGAATGCAGGGAGCGAGAGAGTCATGGCGTGCGAAGGGGCGCGACCGATCGCAGTTCCTCGATGGTCATCGGCTCGGTGTCCGGGGGAATGGCCACCTCGAACGCGGCGGCATCGATGTCGGTGTTCACCTCGAGCTGCTGCACGCGCGCGGTCAGGTCCACGGCGCCGTCGGCGGACCTGAGGCGGACGGTGCGTGGAAACCCTCGGACGGTCTCCGCATAGTCGGCGCGCCAGCCGCCGCCGTCCACCGCGGCCACGGTCCAGGCGCCGGCCTGCTGGCGCAGGTAGACGGTACGCTGGCGCGCGGCCGAGACCGCGCGCCAGCCGCCGGGCCACTGACGGCCGTCCCCGACAGGTTCGCCGGAGCCCAGGCAGCCGGACAGGGCGCGCAGGAGGTCGTCGGCGCCGAGGGCCAGGCCCGTGAACCGCTCCAGCACCTCCGCGACCGTCGTGGGCTCGAGGACACGGCGATCCCGCGGCAGCAATAGCGTGGCGCGCTCGTCACGCGCGGCGAGGATGAAGAGCGGTGCGCCGAACGGCGCGAGGCCCTCGAGTCGCGCGGCGCCGCCGCGCTCGAGCCCGGTAATGACGCGGCCGCGGAGCCTCTCGTCGCCGGCCCGCCCCGACAGGCCGAGCGCCATGGTCATGGTCCGAAGGCCGGCGCAGTGCGCCGTGGCGCCCTCGAAGATGGCGGCGGCGTCGCCGGCAATGGAAGAGGTGCCGGAGGGGCGCGGCGGCAGGCGCGCGGCGCACGACGCGCCCACGAGGAGCCCGGCGGCCAGCAGCAGGATCCTGATGCTACCGCCGGCGCTGGGCATCCTCGATCTTCTTGTCGATGGCGTCGCGGTCGATGGACTCGCCGTCACCGGCCAGCGCGCGCTGCCAGGCGGCCGTCGCCTCGGCCCATCTGCCCTGCCGGGCCAGCACGTCGCCGTGGTGATCCTGGATCACCGAGTTCGCGGGCAGGGCCGCGGCGGCGCGGCCCAGGGGGCCGTCCGCCTCGGCCACCTTGCCCTGCTTGAAGAGCGCCCAGCCCAGGCTGTCCAGGTACGCGGGATTGTCGGGCTCGACCTCGAGCGCCCGCTCGATGAGCCTCACGGCTTCGGGCGTGCGATCGGTCTTGTCGGCCAGCAGGTACCCGAGGTAGTTGAGGGCGACGGCGTCCAGCGGGTCCCGGTCGATCAGGGCGCGCAGCTCGCGCTCGGCGTCGGCCAGCCGTCCGGCCTCGTCGTACAGGCTGACGAGCCGCAAGGCGAACTCCTGGTCCTCCCCGAAGGCTTCCTGCGCCTGCTGCACCACCTTCACCGCGTCGTCGTAGCGTTTCTCGGCCTCATAGGCATCGGCGAGAGCCAGCGCCAGCTGCGGGCTGCGCGACTCGGCTCTGATGGCATCCTCGAGAAACGAGATGGCCTCGACGCCGCGCCCAAGCCGGGAGAGGGCCTGCGCGCGGAGGCGGATGAGGCGCGCATCCCCGGGGTCGCGCGTGATCCCCTCGCCCGCCACCGACGCCGCACGATCGTACTGGCGCGCCGCCATGAGGCCCTGCGCCAGATAGAGGTCGAAGACGGTGTCGGTGGGCACGAGCGTGCGCGCCTGGGTGAAGGCCGCGACCGCGGCCTCGTAGGCCCCGAGCTGCTGGTACGCCAGCCCGAGCTGCGCGAGCGCCATCGCCGCGTCGGATTCGCGGCCCCCGGCGCGGGCAGCCACGTCCCTCGCGAGTGGCGTGAGCAGATCAACGACCTGTCGGTACTGGTAACGATCCGAGAGTGCGCGTGACAGTGCGTTCAGGCCGGCCAGGCTCGTGGGATCGACGGAGAGGATCCGCCGCGCCGCGTCCTCCGCGCCCGCGCTGTCGTTCAGCTGCCGCGCGGCCGTCGACATCAGATAGAGCAGCCGCGTGTCGTTCGGGCTGCCCGTGAGCATCTCGGCCAGCGTGTCCTTCGCGCGCGCCGCGCCCATGCCTCCCGGCACGTTGAGCAGCGCCGACACGTATCGCAGGCGCAGGTCCCGGCTGGGCCCGCGCACGCCCTCGATGGCCTGGCCGAAGGCGCCTGCGGCAGCGGCCCAGCGTCCCAGCCGCTCGTAGAGGTCGCCGAGCGACACGTAGTACCGCGGGTTGATCTCGGCAGCCTGCGCCAGCGCCTCGGCCGCCTCGGACATGTCCCCTTTCGATCGACGCGCGTCGGCCAGCAGGACGAAGGGCTCGGCCAGATAGGGGGCCTGTTGCGCCACCTTCTCGAGTTCGGCAATGGCCGCGTCGGTGTCGCCCGTCCTGAGGAGGAGGCGGCCAAGGGCCAGCTGCAGGCTGAGATCGGTGGCCATGGCCGGCGTGGAGCGGATGGCCTTCAGGTGCTCGAGGGCCTTGGACCGAAGGGAGCCCTCGGTCTCGCCGGCCGGCGGCGGCGCGGCGCCTTCCGACCATGCCGAGAACACCAGACCGAGGATCCGGTGTGCCTCGACGTTGTCCTTGTCGATGGCCAGCGCCTTCTCGGCCGCGGCACGCGCGGGCTCGGCTTCGTTCCTGCGCGCGTGCAGCGCCGCACGCTCGGCTAGGATGTCCGCGGAGCCGGGGTCCAGCGCCTGCGCACGCTCCAGCGCGGCGAGCGCGCCGGCGCTGTCACCCTCGGCCTCGAGGCGCCGCGCCATCATGAACTCGTAATACGCCTGCCCCGACGGCGAGGCCTGCGTGGCCGCCGGAGACTGCGCGAACGCGGACCACGTCGGCAGCGTCAGGACGATGGCCACCGCGGCGGACGTGAGGCCCATGACCAGATTCTGACGCACTCCCCCAGCGGTGTATAGTCCTCTTATGCCCGTCGACAAGGAGCTGCTCGAGATCCTCGCGTGCCCGGCCTGCAAGACGCCGGTCAGGCTGATCAAGGACGGCACCGCGCTCAAGTGCGATTCCTGTCATCGCGTGTATCCCATCAGGGACGACATCCCGGTGATGCTCATCGACGAGGCCACGGTCGAGCCCTGAGCCCGCGTCGCTTCCTCCTGATCCGCCTGCGCCTCATCGGCGATGTCGTCTTCACGACGCCGGTCGTGCGCGCCCTGAAGCGCCGGTTCCCCGACGCGCACCTCACCTATCTCGTGGAAGCCGCCGCCGCGCCCGTCGTGCGGCACAACCCGCACATCGACGACCTCGTCATCGTCGAGCGCCCGCGCGGTTGGGAGCGCGTGCGCTACGACTGGGCGCTGGCCGGCCGCCTGCGGCGCGGGCGCTTCGACGTGGCCATCGATCTGCACGGCGGCCCGCGGTCCGCCTGGCTGACGCGCGCGTCCGGCGCCCCGATGCGCGTTGGCTACGCGCTGCCCGGCCGCGCGTGGGCCTACACGACGCGTGTGAGGTGGTCACCATCGCTCGTGCCCCCGCGGCACTCCGTGCTCAATCAGTGGGACCTGCTGACGCCGTTCGGCATCGGCCCGGCAGAACCAGCGGAGGACGCGGTGGAGATGCCGCTCGACCCGACCGCCGCGGCGCGCGTGGACGAGCGCCTGGGGGACGCGGGCGTCCCGACGCGCGCCACGCTGGCCGTGCTGCACGTGAGCGCCGGCAACCCGTTCCGCCGATGGCCCGCGGAGCGCTTCGCCGAGCTCGCGGCGAAGCTGGCCGGCCTGCCGGCGCCCCTCCACGTCATCGTCACGTCGGGACCGTCCGAGGCGGAGGCCGCCGTCCGCGTGGCCGTCGAGGCGCGCCGGCTGGCCTCGGACGATGGCGAGCGCATCGTGCGTTGCGGGGAGTTCGACCTCGAAGAGCTGGCCGCGCTGGTCACCCGGTCGGCGCTCTACATCGGCGGCGACAGCGGTCCGCTGCACATCGCCGCCACGACCCGCACGCCGGTCGTGGCGCTCTTCGGGCCCACGCTGGCGGACCGATCGCTGCCGTGGCGCGATCCGGCGATTCCCTCCCTGGGCGTGGATGCGGGGCCGCTGCCGTGCCGGCCGTGCCACCAGCGCACGTGCGCCCCCGGGGACTACCGCTGCCTGACCGGCATCACCGTCCCGATGGTGCTGGACGCCTGCCAGCGCGCACTGGCAGCCGCGCGCCACTGACCGGCTTCAGCCCGCGCGCCGGCTCGGAGTAAGCTGAACGCTCCAACCGGCATGCTGTCCGTTCCCGTTCCCCGGAGTTCCGCGCTCGGCCGCACCGAGCTGGCAGGCCTGGCCGCCCTGGTGGGCCTGGTCGCCACGATGCAGTTCTCCATCGCCGCGGCGCAGATCTTCCTGGGCATCGCCAGCCTCTGCTGGCTGGCGCTCCACCTGGCGCGGGGCGTCGAGGTCGAGGGCCCGCCGTTCTTCTGGCCGCTGGCGGCGTACGCGGCGGCCACGCTGCTCTCCGCGGGCTTCTCGCTGGACCCCTCCGTCTCGGTGACCGACTGCAAGCAGCTCTTCCTGTTCCTGCTGGTGCCGGTGGTCTACGACTTCGCGCGCGGCTCCCGGGCCGACACGATGCTCAGCATCATCATCACGGTAGGCGCGGCCAGCGCCTTCGTGGGCATCGTGCAGTACGGCGTCCTCAACTACGACAACCTCGGGCGCAGGATGCAGGGCACCCTCTCGCACTGGATGACCTATTCGGGCACGCTGATGCTGGTCATCTGCGCGAGCCTGGCACGCCTGCTCTTCGGCTCGCGGGACCGCCTGTGGGCCGCATTCGTGCTGCCGGCGCTGCTGGTCTCGCTGGCGCTGACCCTCACGCGCGGCGCGTGGCTGGGCGCGGCCGCGGGCGCCGCGGTGCTCCTGCTCATCAAGGACGCGCGGCTGACGCTGCTGGTGCCCGTGGTGGCGGCGCTCGTGCTCGTGATCGCGCCCGACGAGCTCTCGAGCCGCGTGAACTCGCTCGGGAACATGAGCGACCCGACGACGCGTGACCGCGTGGCCATGCTCGAGGCGGGCGTGGCCATCATCCGGGATCATCCGCTGACCGGTGTCGGCCCCGACATGATCGGCCGTGTCTACCCCGATTACCGTACGGTTTCGGCCGTGCAGGCGAGCAATCCGCACCTGCACAACGTGCCGCTGCAGATTGCCGCCGAGCGTGGCCTGCCGGCGCTGGCCGTCTGGGTCGTGTTCGTCGTCTCGGCCATGGCCGGCCTCTGGCGGCTGCGCAAGGACGCGCGGGCACGGCCGCTGGCCGCCGCGGGCCTCGGCGCGATGGTCGCGATGCTCGCGGCGGGCCTGACCGAGTACAACTTCGGCGACTCCGAGTTCCTGATGCTCCTCCTCGTGATGATCACGCTTCCCTTTGCCACCACGCGCGAGGGCGGCCGGCGGCAATGACCACGAGCCCGCTGCCGGCGCCGGGGCCCTCCCGCGCGCGTCATCTCATCTCGCGCTTCGGCCTCGGCCACGTGCTGGTCGTGGGTGACGTGATGCTGGATCGTTTCCTGTACGGGCGCGTCAGCCGGATCTCGCCGGAGGCCCCGGTACCGGTGGTCGTCTTCGACCACGACGAGTACCGCCTGGGCGGCGCCGCCAACGTCGCGCACAACATCGCGGCCCTGGGCGGGCCGGTCACCCTCGTCGGGACCATCGGCGAGGACGACGATGGGCGGCAGCTGGTCGCGGAACTGGCGGCACGCGGACCGATGGGAACGGCCCTCGTCACCACGCCCGATCGCCGGACCACCACCAAGGTCCGCGTCGTGACCAGCCGCAACCAGCAGGTGGCCCGGATCGACTACGAGACGGACGGCGACCTCGGCGCCGCGGTCGAGGACGCGGTCATGGACGTGGTGGACCAGCACCTCGACGCCGCGAGGGTCTTGCTGGTGTCCGACTACCAGAAGGGCGTGGTCACGCGCCGGGTGGTGGCGCACCTGGTGGCGCGCGCACACGAGCGCGGCATCCCCCTGCTGGTGGATCCCAAGGTGCCGCACCTGGACTTCTACCGCGGCGCCACGCTCGTCACGCCCAACCACGTCGAGGCCGAGAGCGCGGCGAACCGCCGCATCCGCACCATGGAGGACGCGCGCAACGCCGCCCGCGCCATCATCGCCAGGGCCGGCGTGGACGGCGTGCTGATCACGCTGGGCGAGCGCGGCATGTGGCTGTCGCACGAGGGCGTGGACGGGTCACTGTCGGCCACCGCGCGCGAGGTGTCGGACGTGACCGGCGCGGGCGACACCGTCATCGCCACGCTGGCGCTGGCCCTCGCCGCCGGCGGGCACCCGGCCGAAGCCGCGGCGCTTGCCAACGAGGCCGCGGGCGTCGTGGTCGGCAAGTTCGGCGCCGCCACCGTCAGCGCCGACGAGCTCCGGCAGCGCTTCCCTGCCTGAAGAAGAAACCACGAGGGCACGAAGGGCACACGAAGATCACGAACCCCTCACGCCCCCAAGACCCCAAGACCCCCAAGACCTCAAGGCCTCAAGACCTCAAGACCTCGACACCCCAAGCCCAAAGACTCAGTGCCTGAAGTGCCGCCGGCCCGTGAAGACCATCGCCAGGCCGTGCTCGTCGGCGGCGGCGATGACCTCCGCGTCCTTCACCGAACCGCCGGGCTGGACGACGGCAGTGGCACCCGCGGCGGCCACGGCGTCGAGGCCGTCTCGGAACGGGAAGAACGCATCCGACGCCGCGACGCTGCCCTTCAGCGTCGTCGGGGCGCCGCTCCAGCCGGAAGCTTTCGCCACGGCGACCTTCACGGCGTCCACGCGGCTCATCTGCCCCGCGCCCATCGCGAGCGTTCGCACCGCGTCGGTGAAGATCACCGTGTTCGACTTCACGTGGGCCATCACGCGCCACGCGAAGCGCATCGCCTGCCACTCGGCCGGCGTCGGCTGTCGCTTCGTCACCACGCGCAGGCCCTCGCTCGGCCAGGACGTGCGGGCCTCGAACACCTGGTCGCGTTCCTGCACGAGGAGTGCGCCGAGTACCGAGCGGATCTCCCGCCTGAGCGACGCCGGACCGTCCGGTCGCCCGAGCGCCGCGAAGTCGCCCGTCACCACCCGCATGTTGGCCTTGGTCGCGAGGATGGGCCGCGCGGTCTCGTCCACCGCGGGCGCGATGACGGCCTCGATGAAGGTGGCCACGATGGCGCGCGCCGTGTCCTCGTCGATCGCGCGGTTCAGACCGACGATACCGCCGAACGCGGCCAGCGCGTCGGCCTCGCGGGCGCGCACGTAGGCCTCGGCAATGGTGGCGCCCGTGGCCGCACCGCACGGGTTGGTGTGCTTGATGACGCAGGCGGCCGGCTCGTCGAACTCCAGGACGATGCGCGCGGCCGCGTCGAGGTCCAGCAGGTTCGTGAACGACAGCTCCTTGCCCTGGAGCACCGTGGGGGCCCCAAGCCCCAGGGCCGGGGCCAGCGTGTACCACGCCGCCGGCTGGTGCGGGTTCTCGCCGTAGCGCAGGTCCCGGATCTTGCCCGCGTCCAGTACCAGTTGCCCCGGAGCCAGCGGCGTGGAGGCTTCCCGCTGGAACGCGGTCCCGGCCACGGTGACCTCCGCCAGCGTGGAGGCGATCGCCGTGTCGTACCGGCCCGTGTGCGCGAACGCGCGCCGCGCCAGGTCGAAACGGAATGCGGGCGTCGGCCCGTCCTCCCGATCCAGCTGGTCCAGCACGGCCGGGTAATCGTCAGGCGACACCACGACGAGGACGTCCCGGAAGTTCTTGGCGGCGGCGCGCACGAGGCTCGGGCCGCCGATGTCGATCTGCTCGATGAGGTCGTCGAACCCGATTCCGGGCTTGGCCGCCGTCTCGACGAAGGGATACAGGTTCACGACCACCAGGTCCACCATCCCGATGCCGTGCGCGGCGGCGGCGGCCAGATCCTTGGGGTGATGCCGGCGGGCCAGGATGCCCCCATGGATCTTGGGATGCAGGGTCTTCACCCGCCCGTCCATCATCTCGGGAAAGCCCGTCACGTCCGACACGTTGACCACGGGCAGGCCTGCCGCGCCCAGCGCCTTCGCCGTCCCCCCGGTGGACACCAGCTCGACCCCCCTGGCCACCAGGCCCCGACCGAATTCCAGGAGGCCCGACTTGTCCGAAACGCTCAGAATGGCTCTTTTCATGATTCCTAGGTCCACAATTGACACCAAATGTAACGGACCGGTATGATGCGGCCTGCGGTCCAGGTTACCGGACCCGGGAAGGCCGCACAGTGCGGCCTTTTTTTGTGCCCGCTGCAGGTCTTCGGACCTGGAGCAGGTAGGACGACACGGTGGCTGCGCCACCGCCAGCAGGAAGAAACACGATGCGCATCACAGGCAAGGTCAAGTGGTTCAACAACGCCAAGGGCTATGGGTTCATCGAGCGCGAGGGCGGCAGCGACGTCTTCGTCCACTACTCGGCGATCCAGGGCTCGGGCTTCCGCTCCCTCGAAGAGGGCCAGCCGGTGGAGTTTGAAATCGTCGACGGCCCGAAGGGGCCGCAGGCGGGCAACGTCACCCGCGTCTGAGCCGCTGAAGACCAACTGGTGCCGGGCGGTGTCCCGCCTGGCGCCAGCCGCTCAGGATTTCCCGGCCTTCCCCGCCTTTGCGGCCGCGAGTTTCACCTTCCCGTCCTTCAACTCCACGCGAAACGCCACCTCCTGGCCGCCGGCGCCGAGCTTCTGCACCTGTGCCCGCACCAGCGCGGTGAAGCGCTCGTACTCCACCGGTTTCTCGCCTGCGTCGCGGCGTGCCTGGGTCATCTGCGCATAGAGCGCCTGCACGCGTTCCTCCTGGGCCCCGGGGTCCGTCAGGCGGGCCGTCGCTACGATGCGGTCTCTCGGCGCCGGGCGGGGTGCGGCAGGCTCGACCGGGGGCGCGGCGGCCGCGGCACGGGGCGCCGGCGCCTCGGGAACACGCTCGGGTGCGCGCGGCTCGGGGCCACGGGCAGCGCCGGCCGGTCGGCCCGGCCGGCGGCCCATCTCCTGTGCCTTCAGCTGGCGCTCCCACAACTCGGTGAACGCCGCCCATCGCGACTGGACGGTCTGGAATCGGAACCGATCCCCCGTGTTCTGGATGGGCATGCGGTCCATGCGCTTGACCATGGCGTCCACGCGCGCGCGCTGGTCCCAGGGCAGGCGGGGCAACCGTCCCGCAAAGAACATGTTGTATTCCGCTTCGAGGCGCTTCAGCTCGGCTTCGAGCGCGTGCAGTTCGCGATCGAACTCGGATCGGGAAGGCGGCATGGTGCGCGGTCAGGGCAGGAGCAGGAACCAGACGAGCGGGAGCCACAGATCGCGTGCGTGCGGGATGGGCCGGTCGTCCACCAGCACGTCGCAGGTGGGCTCGGCGCCGATGACCTCGAACAGGTCGCGCATGCGCAGCGCCTCTCCGGGGAAGAACCGGGCGCGGTGGCGGCGTGCGGCGCCTTCGCCGGCTTCGCGGTACTCCGACGATGCTTTCGCCATCTCCACCGCGCGCGCGTAGTCGGGGCCGCCGAACGGCCCGAACACCAGCGTGATGGAGAAGGGCAGGTTGCGCGGGCCGAACAGCGCCGCGTGCAGGTCCGGGTCCAGCGCCGCCAGCTCCTCGGCGGTCGGCTCCTCCGGCTTCTCGACGTACGGCCAGAAGCGCTCCAGCGGGCGGGTGGTACGGCCGATCTGCGACATGGAACCTTGAATCGTAGCAGGTTCAGGAGGGTTCAGGAAGCACGCGGAGGGGATACGATCGGAGGCCATGCCGTCGCCCAGGGACATCCCCTCCATCGACCTGCTGAGGAAACGCGGCGCGGTGCAGCGCCTCGAGGCCCGATATGGATCGGGCGCGACGCTCGACGCGCTCCGCGCCGTAGCCGACGCGGCTCGGCTGCGCCTGCGCGCGCCCGCGGAGGCGCCGGCGCCGGGGGCTGAGCCCGAGGATCTGGCCGGCGTCATCGAGGCCGAGGCCGGGGCCCGGTTGCTGGGCCAGTTCCAGGGATCGCTTCGCCCGGTCGTCAACGCGACGGGCGTCATCATCCACACCAATCTGGGCCGTGCGCCACTCGCCCGTGCCGCCATCGACCGCCTGGCCGCCACCGCCGGCGGGTACACCAACCTGGAGTACGACCTCGCGAGGGGCGAGCGGGGGTCGCGGGCCATCCATGCCGAGGCGCTCCTGACGATCCTGACCGGCGCCGAGGCGGCGGTGGTGGTGAACAACAACGCCGCCGCCACGCTCCTGATGCTGGCGGCGCTGGCACGCGGGCGCGAAGTGCTCATCTCGCGCGGCGAGCTCGTGGAAATCGGCGGCGGATTCCGGGTGCCGGACGTCATGGCCCAGTCGGGTGCGGACCTCCGGGAGGTCGGCACCACGAACCGCACGCGCGTGGCCGACTACACGGTCGCCGCCGGACCGCGTACCGCGCTCATCCTGCGCGTGCACCCGTCGAACTTCCGCGTCGAGGGCTTCACCGAACGCCCGACGCTCTCGGCGCTTGTCGAGGCCGGTCGATCGCTGGGCCTCCCCGTCGTCGAGGACATCGGCAGCGGCAACCTCGACGAGGGGCTGGCCGACGAACCGTCCGTGCGCGGGTCGCTCGCGGCAGGCGTGGATCTGGTGTGCTTCAGCGGCGACAAGCTGCTGGGCGGGCCGCAGGCCGGCATCCTGGCCGGCCGCCGTGCGCTGATCGATCAGCTCCGCCGCCACCCGCTGATGCGCGCGTTCCGGGTGGACAAGCTCACCTATGCGGCGCTCGAGGCTACGCTGCTGGAGTATCTCGCGGGCCGCGCCACCGAGACCGTGCCGGTCCGGCGAATGCTGGCGATGGACGTGGACGCCATCGAGGCGCGGGCGCGAGCGCTGGCGGACCGGCTCCTCGGCCTGGGCTGGCGCGTCACCCTCGTGAGCGGCTCCTCGGCGGTCGGCGGCGGCAGCGCGCCTGGCCTGGCGCTCCCGACCGTGCTCGTGGCCCTCGAGCGCGAGGGCCTCACCGCCGACACGCTCGAGTCCCGCCTGCGCGCGCTGGACCCGCCCGTCATCGCGCGCATCGTGGACGACCGCGTGGCGCTCGACCTGCGCACGGTCCCCCCGGAGTCGGACGAGCAGCTCGGCTCGCTGCTCGAACGGGCCGGGACATGAGAGAAGGGAGAAGCCTCCTGCCCGTCGCGTCTCGCCCCCTGCCTTCTACTCGTTCGGCGGCGCGTGCTCGAGCACGAGGCCGACCGCGGTACCACGTTTGAAGCCTTTCCAGTAGGTGTGCGCCGGCAGGGTCCGGCCGTCGCGGTCCACGGCCCAGACCGCGTCCGTCCCCCGCGGCACCACCTCGAAGTACGCCTGCATCGTCTCGTCGGCTTTCAGGTGGCGGTCGAACCAGGCCGTCGCGAAGTGCTGGAGGATGTTGTTCATGCGCACCGTGTCCCAGACGGGATCCGCGTAGTGCGCGTAAGGCACGAGCGGGGCGCCCTTCGCGCCGAGGAGCTCGATGGGTGCGGGATGGGGCGCCGCCGCGTTGTGATTCGCGTTCACGAACGTCAGCAGGTAGCGGTCCGCGTTCACCGCGCCCTCGAAGATCGCCCGCGTCCCCTTCTCGTACCCCGACACATCGTCCACGCTCCCGGCCACGAAGAGCACCGGCGTGCGGATGCCCTTCAATCCCTCCGCGTCCCAGAAGCCGTTCTGCATGCCCCACGGCCCGATGGCGATGGCGGACGTGATGCGCGGGTCGATGCTGTGGCGATAGCCGGGATTGCCGGCACCGCGCTCGGCCAGCAGTCGATTGGGTGGTGCCGAGGAAGACTCGACGCCGGCCGTGCTGAAGCCGCCGCCGATGACGTTCACGACCCCATAGCCGCCCATCGAGTAGCCGACCAGGCCTGTGCGTCGAGTGTCTACGAGCCCCGCGAGCACGCTGGCTGAGCCCGCGCGCCCGAGCCGCGCCACCTCGTTGAGCACGAACAGCTGGTCGAGCGGGCGATTGTAGAGCGTGCTGGCGAACGCCTGCTGATCGTCGTAGGTGCTGTCCGTGTGATCGATCGAGACGACCACGTAGCCCTTGCTGGCGAGGTTCTCGCCGAGGTGGCTCAGCAGGTACCGGTTGCCGGGGTAGCCGTGCGAGATGATCACCAGGGGGAACGGGGCGCCGGCGGTCCGCGGCTGCGCGTCGCGCACGGCCTGGCCGTGGAGCGCGGCGGTGACGGAGGGGTCGCGCGTGATCACACGGTACTCCCCGCCCGGCGACTGCCCCGTGCCCAGCACGGCCGGGTACCACACCTCCAGCGTCAGCGTGCGGTCGTAGCGCGCGGTGGGCGCGCCCTCCTTCGTGTTGAGGATGTCGGGCCGGTTGCGGTCCGTGGCCGTGAGGGTGCGCACGCCGACGGCCAGCGGGCCGTAGGCGGCCAGCTCCGGCGCCGTGGGCGCGACGATGTCGATGTGATTGGGCTGGGCGAGAACGCCCGCGCCAGCCAGGGCGAGCGCTGCGAGAAGGCCGGCCGATTTCAGGCGGAGCATGGGGCGTGTCCGGCCCGCATTATGCGCGAGTCCGGCCCCGCATGTCCGCCATCATGCGGCCAGCCAGCTCCCTGACGATCTTTCCAGCCACGCTGGCCGTCACGCCCTGCAGGTCCTGCCGCGGGTTGTATTCGACGACGTCCGCGCCGATGATGGGCCCCGGCACGGCGTGGACGAGGTCGATGACGTCCCGGACCGAGAGGCCGCCGGGCTCGCGGTGGGACACGCCGGGCGCGAAGGCCGGGTCGAGGCCGTCGAGGTCGATCGACAAGTAGACCGCGCCGCCCGTCGCGGGCCGCTCCCCCCGGCTCCATCGGCGCATGTCGAACACGGCCACGCCGAAGCGCTCCATCTGGTCCCGCTGGTGCGGCGTGATCGTGCGGAGGCCCACCTGCACCAGCCGCGACGCGAGGCCCTCCTCCATGATGCGGGCGAAGGGACATGCGTGCGAGAAGCGGTCGCCGTCGAATACGTCGTAGAGATCCGCGTGCGCGTCGACGTGCAGGATCGTCGGCCCCGGGCGGACGCGCGCCACGGCGCGCAGGACAGGATAGGAGACGGAATGATCGCCGCCGAGCGCGATGGGACGGTAGCCGGCGGCGTAGACGGCCGCGATCCCCGCCTCGATGCCGGCACGCGCCGCCGCAGGATCGTCAGTCAGCTCCAGGTCGCCATGATCCGAGAGCCCGTCTGCGGACGAGATGTCCTCGCCGAGCTCGGTCCACGCGTTCCCCTGCGGGGACCAGAGCGCCGCGCGGATGCAAGCCGGGGCCTCCGCGGCGCCGCGGAGGAACGACGAGCTGGCGTCGTACGGAAGGCCAACCAGCCTCGGTGGTCCAAGCAGCGGGACGCTCACGCCCGGATTCCAGTGCGGCCGGCGGCGACGGCGGCGGCGCGGTGCCCCTCGATCCAGTGTGCCCAGGGCAGGAACAGCCAGAGCGCCAGGGCCCCGAGCGCCACTGCGGTGGAGGACGGCGGAGGCGGCGACCACGGCTGGATGATCCAGATGAGGCCGGCCAGGGCAATCATCGCCGCCAGCGCCCAGCGCCCCACGCCATCGCGCGCGGTCGTCGAGCGGCGGTAGAGCCACACGCCCGCCGCCAGCAGCGTGCCCTCGAGAGCGATGGTGGCGGGGATGGAGTCCCAGACGCCGAGCCCGACGCGCGGTCCGCCGGGCCACAGCGGCAGATCGGGCCGATGCGTCAGGGCGTCCAGCACCCAGTGGCTGAGCACGAGCGCGCCGACGACAACGCCCGCGCGCGCCGTCAGGAGTCTCTGCCAGGCCAGCCCGCCCGCCAGGGCCGACCACACCAGCACGAGCAGCAGGCTGTGGCTCCAGGGATAGGACTCGAACGCGAGGTTGGTGAAGGCCGTATCGCCCGGGTTGACGCGGACGGATTCCAGCCCGGCGAGGACGAGCACTGGCCACAGGAGATCCAGCCCGAAGGCGGCCGCGAAGGCGACCGACAGCGGCACGCGCGGCTCCGCAGGCTTGGCGGCGAGCGCCGCGGCGAGATGTCCGACGAACATGGTGACCCAGTCTAGCCGGTGGGCGACGTGGCCATCCAGGGTCGGCAGATTGCCGCCGTCGGCGCGCTGGGCTCCGCCACGGCGGCGAACGAGGTGGATGCGACGGGCCTGACCGTCGCGCCCGGCTTCATCAACATGCTGAGCCACTCGGAGACGTCGCTCATCGCCGACGGACGATCGATGAGCGAGCTGAAGCTGGGCGTCTACTTCCTGATGTCCGAGGAGAACACGAAGCGGCAGGTCGGTCTGCCGTGGCACACCGGCGCAAAGCCTGGACAGGTGGTACGGGGGCCCGGGTACCACGCGAGACGTGAGGAGTGAGAAGCAGAGTCGGCGATGGTCGCCTGGTGATCGTAGGCGATCATGCGAGCCTCACGGGGTCGCCGAGGCACAGCGTGCCCGGCGCGTCGACCACCGCATACACGCCCGCGCACGGAAAGCGCCCGGCGGCGCCCACCTGTAGCCGGTTGTAGCGCACGAGCGTGCGCAGAACCTCGGGGTCGTCGGCCAGGTCGTCCTGCGCCAGCGTCGTCATCACGCATCGCGGGTCCGGCATCATCACCTCGAGGCGAACCGCCTCGCCGACCGCGAGCTCATGGCCCACCCAGGCGTTCTCGACGAACCCCGGCGTCTCGGTGGCGACAATCACGTTCATGCGGAACCGGCGCGCGTCGACGCGGCCTTCCCGATGCAACGCGCCCAGCTTCTTCAACGTGGACGTCGTCATGACGCTGGCCGGATAGAGGTCGACGAAGGCGCCTGCGGGCACGGGAGACGGCTGGCCGACCTCGGCGAAGAACGCCGCGCCCAGCCTGGCTTCGACAACGACGTCCCGGTGGCCCGCCGGGTCGGCGTCCTCGATGTCTGGATGGTACTGGTCGATGGTGAAGTCCGGAGGCGCCGCCGTGGCCAGAGTGACCTCGCGGCCGAAGTGCGCGGACAGGGCACGGTCCGCCTCGCCGGTGCCGCTGGTCACCGTGTCGCCATTGGGCATGATGATGCGGACGGGGGGCATCGGCTGGCCCGGCCAGGGCGGCTCGACGAACGAGGCGCGGCAGTCCAGGATGCCGGGAAACAGCGTCAGGCTCTTCGCACTGACAACCTTCCCGCTGACACTGTCGATGAGCGCGTAGGCGCGATCGCCGACGATGCCCTGCTCGGTGATGTCGACATGGTCCAATTGCTCGCCCGCCATGGACTTGACGGGAAACCGCCATAACGCTGCGACCGTGCCGACGACTTCGTTCGCCGTCATTCAGCTCCTCCCTGCCACGTGCCCACCCTGCCCTGCCTGTTCGGCCAGCGCATCCAGCTTCACCACCGTGTTCCAGTTCCGTCCCGTGCCTCGCGTGCCGAGCGCCCGCTCGATGATCGCCGTGGTCAGCGTCGACCGCCCGATCCCGTCCGGATACACGAGATACGCGTGCGCGCCGTTCGCGCGCACGACTTCGCGTCCCTTGATCGAGGCCTGCAGCGCCGCGACGGCCGCGCGATCGGGGACGCACTTCAGGCACATGACGAGCAGGTGGCCCGGATCGCGGACCGCTTCGTCCGGAAACGGGTTGTTCGCGATGACGGTCTTCCAGTCTCCTGCCGTTCGCACGAAGAAGTCCGTCTCGATGCCGAGGTGCTCGGCCGCCGCGGCCGCCAGCAGGCGTTCCAGCCTCGCGGTCGAGGCCATCGCGCAGCGAAACACCACGTTGCCGCTCTGGAGCAGTGTCCGGACGTCCTCCATCCCGAGGCGATCCAGCAACCGGCGGAGGTCGCTCATGGCAACCACGTTGCGGCCGGCCAGGTTCACCGCACGCAGGAGACCGATGTGCGTCGTCATGGGTGGCCCCAACGCCGATTACATCATGGAGCGGCGCCCTCGGCCTCGCCGAACGCGGAGAGGTCGTGCACGACCCCGGATCGCCCCTGCAGGGCGCCCGGGTACCAGCTCCACCGCCATGAACGCCTCGTCTGGCCGGGCGTCCAAGCGCCCCCTCGTCGCCAGGCTGCTCGGGCCCCACGCGGGCGGTGGGTCGCCACCCGCCTCACACGTGCTGATCGACCAGGATCGGGTTCCCGTCGGGGTCGATGACCATGAAGCTCGCGGGACCGGTCGTCTGCTCGTCCGCCTCCTGCGCGAACGCGATGCCCCGAGCCTTCAACTGCCGCTGCAGCTCACGGATGTCGGTGAAGTGCGCCAGCGGCCGCGCGTCGCTGTCCCAGCCGGGATTGAAGGTCAGGATGTTGCTCTCGAACATTCCCTGGAAGAGACCGATGACGTGCGTGCCGTTCTTCATGATCAGCCAGTGTTGTGCGGGATCCCCGGCAACGGCCGTGAAGCCGAGCGTCTCGTAGAAGCTCCGCGACGCCGCCAGATCCTTGACCGCGAGGCTGACGGAAAACGCTCCCAGATCCATGGTTCTATCCCCTTCCTGGCTCGAACCGCATTTCGTGGGTCTGCACGAAGCCCAGGCGCTCATAGAGGCGGCGCCCGTCGGCCGAGGCGTGAAGGACGATACGCCGCACGCCGCGGGCGGTGAGCGTGCCCGGGACCGCGCGCATCAGCGCCTCGGCGACACCGCGCCTCCGCCAGGTCGGCTCCACGTACACGTTCAGGACGATCGCCTCTGGACCGAGCTCCACGTCGTCGCTGCCGGGGCCGGGGCGTGGGAGGATCGGCCGCAGCTGGGCGCCGGCACCTCCGATGGCCACTGGGGGTGAGCCGCGGCCTTCGGCCACCCAGGCCAGATACTCGCCGCGTGGCGGCGCATCGCGCAGGTACGAGGCCGTAGCCTGCTCGAGCGGTGCTGCCAAGTGCTCGGCCAGGCGCCCCATGTCCCGGAACATCGAGGCGCGATGACGTGCCAGGAGCGGGATGTCCGGGGCCTCGGCCTGGCGAATGGCAAACGATGGCGGAGCGTCCAGCATCGGCGCCGTCATTCTGGACGATCGGGCGCCCCCGGTGCCAGTCGGAAGCGGTTGACGCCCGGATGGGTGGCTGGTGCGCTCGTCGCCGGACGTGGCCGCACGCGAGGTGTCCCCTCGCTGCAGGAGGCCTCGGTGGACACCTCAAAACCGGCCATCGATCGACAGGGCAAAACCGGCCACCACAGATGGGCGACCGAGACTTCGGGGTTTTACTTCGTCAGGCCCTCCGGACGCAAATCGGCGGCGACTTTGGTGCGCCAGCTCCGCG
>CAUJDN010000068.1 GCA_963169195.1 Acidobacteriota bacterium
GTTTCCTCCGCTGAAGAGCGGAGGCCTCATTGAAGCCGGACGGCACGCAGCGGTGGCACCACGGGTTGAGGTTTCCTCCGCTGAAGAGCGGAGGCCTCATTGAAGCCCTGACGAGCGGATCTCGGGACGAGAGACGACCATCGGTTTCCTCCGCTGAAGAGCGGAGGCCTCATTGAAGCGCTTCCGTGGACATCGTCGCCACGGTGACTGCAGGCCGTCCAACGGGACCCGGCTGTAAACCCGGAGCCGGCCCGGCGGAGTATCATCCGCCGCGTGCCCGCTTCGGTCCTGTGTGTCTCCACGCGCGCCATGCTGGACGCCTGCGCGCGGCTGGGCATCGACACGGCGCCACTGCTGCAGACCGTCGGCCTCGACCAGGCCACGCTCGACGACCCCGACGCGCGGATCCCGGCCGCCAAGGCCGACGCGCTCTGGGCGATGGCCTTCGACGTGTCAGGTAACCCGCACCTGGCCCTGCACGCCGTCGAAGTGCTGCCCTTCGGCGCCTATCGCGTCATCGACTTCCTCGCCACCGTCGCGCCCACGATCGGGGCGGCGCTCGCCAAGGTCTCCGACTACTTCCCGCTCATCAGGACCGGCGGCATCCGCCTGCCCTACGCCGTCGGTCCCGATCTCGTCACCTTCGGACTCGAGTGCCCCGCCCGCCCGGCCGTCATCACGCCGCCCTTCGCCGAATACACGCTCGCGGCCGTCGTCCTCCGCACCCGCCTGGCCACCAACCAGCGCTACCCGCTGGTGCGCGTCCAGTTCACGCACGCCCGCCCGGCCGACATCCGCGAGCACGAGCGGATCTTCGAGTGCCCGGTCGACTTCGGCGCCGACGCCTGCCGCCTGATCCTCTCGCGGCAGGTCTGGGAGACTCCGCGCATCGGCAGCAATCCCGACCTCTTCTCCGTCCTCGACACGCACGCACGCCTCCTCCTCGATCGGCTGCCCGATCCGTCGGCGATCGTCCGTCAGGTGCGCGCGGCCATCGAGGACGAGCTTCGAGGCGGCCACCCGCAACTTGCCTCGGTGGCGCGGCGGCTCGCGGTGAGCCCGCGCACGCTCCAGCGCCAACTCGCGGCGGAAGGCCTGACGTTCAACGACGTCCTCGACGCGCTCCGGTTCCGTGCGGCGCGTAAATACCTGTCGCAGCGGGACGTCGCGGCCAGCGAGGTGGCCTACCTGCTGGGATTCTCCGACCAGAGCGCGTTCCACCGCGCATTCCGGCGGTGGTCCGGGCAGACCCCGACCGAGTACCGGCGTCGAATGGCGCCGTAGGACAAGAATCTGTCGCCCGCGGACAGGGCGGCAGCGGGCCTGCGACGTAACTGCCTTGTGACCGGCGCGCTGCCGGCGCAAGGAGCCATCATGAATCGACGCACTCCCGCTTTCGGCACGCTCGCTCTGGGCCTGCTGCTCACGGCCGGCCCCGCCGCCGCCCAGACGGCCGGCGCCCACCCGATGCCCGACCTCCACGTGTCCGGCGACCACAGCAGCTGCTTCTTCGACCTGCACCCCGAGCTGACACCATCCGAGTTCGACGTCTTCGCCCGCGAGATCGGCTCGATCCTCCGGGTCCGCCACCTGGGCGAACTGGACACGCTCGGCCGGGGGCGGCTCGACCTCAGCCTGCAGTTCACCAGCTCGCCGATTGACGATGCCAAAGGGGCGTGGAACAACACGATGTCCCACCCCGCCGCCGACCACGACCTCGGCGACGCCATCGTGATGCCCCGGATCGTCGGGCGGGTCGGCGTGAGCGACCGCGTGGACCTGGGCATCTCGGGGGCACTCAATCCGCACGCCAACTACGCGGTGGCAGGCGTCGACACGAGGATCGTCCTGATGCGTCAGGGGCCCTCGCGCCCGGTCACCATCGCCATACGGCCCAGCGTCTCCTCCCTGTTCGGCCCGGCCGAGGTGTGGGCCGCCAACGCGAGCCTGGACATCGCGGTCGGCCGCCGGGTGGGGGCCTTCACACCCTACGTCGGCGTGGCGACCTCCATGTCGCTCGCGGTCGAACGGTCCGACGACGTGGCGCTCGATCCGGCGGCGGTCTCCGGCTCGGCGGCGCTGGCGGGCGTCACGGTGCGGTGGCGCCGGCTGGCTGTCTCGGCTGAAGTCGAGCGGAGCGCCGTAACCACCTACGGCGTCCGGGTGGGCACGCGCTTCTGAGACGGCGGCCCCGTCGTCCGCGCGGCCGGACAACTTTCGGCCGGCGGCCGCCGTCTCATACGGGCATGCGCAACCTTCGTCTGGCCATCCGGAGCCTCGGCCGGACGCCGTTCCTGAGTGGCGTGGCCATCCTGTCGCTGGCGCTGGGCATCGGCGCCAACTCGGCCATCTTCTCGCTCTTCAACCAGATGCTGCTGCGGCCCCTGCCGGTGCACGCGCCGCAGGAGCTGGTGAACCTGGGCGCGCCCGGCCCCAAGCCCGGCTCCACGTCGTGCCAGCAGGCCGGCGACTGCGAGCAGGTGTTCAGCTATCCGATGTTCCGGGACCTCGAACGGCTGCAGGCCGGCTTCACCGGCATTGCCGCGCACCGGATGTTCGGCGCCAACCTCGCCTACAACGGCCAGACCGAGTCGGCGGACGGCGTCCTGGTCTCGGGCAGCTTCTTCCCGGTCCTGGGGATTCGACCCGAGGTGGGCCGCCTCTTCGGGCCCGACGATGACAGGACGCCGGGCGGGCATCCGCTCGTGGTGCTCACCCACGACTACTGGCGCCGCCGCTTCCAGGAGGATCCGTCGGTCCTGGGCCAGTCGCTCGTCGTCAACGGCCATGCGTTCACCGTCATCGGGGTCGCCCCCCGCGGGTTCGAGGGCACGGTCCTCGGCTCGCGGCCCAGCATCTACGTGCCCATCACGATGCGCGGCGAGATGCAGTCGGGCTTCCAGGGACCCGGGTTCGAGAACCGGCGCGCGTACTGGGCGTACCTCTTCGCGCGGCTGAAGCCCGGCGTCACCATCGACGAGGCCCGCGTCGCGCTGAACGGACGGTACCGCCCCATCATCAACGACGTCGAGGCGCCGCTCCAGACGGGCATGAGCGACCAGACGATGGCGCGGTTTCGCGCGAAGGAGCTCACGGTGGTCCCCGGGGCGCGCGGGCAGAGCACGGTGCACCGCGAAGCTCGTGCGCCCCTGATCGTCCTGCTGGCGGTCACCGGGATGGTCCTGCTCATCGCGTGCGCCAACATCGCCAACCTGCTGCTCGCCCGCGGGGCCGGCCGCGCCGCCGAGATGGCGGTGCGGCTCTCGGTCGGCGCCAGCCGCGCGCAGCTGGTGCGGCAGCTGCTCACCGAGTCGGTGCTCCTCGCGGCGCTGGGCGCGCTGCTCGGCATCCTCGTCGCGAAGTGGACGCTGGATCTCATCGCGACGCTCGTGCCGCCGGAGGCCGCCGCCCTCGTGGCCTTCACCCTGGATCCGACGATGCTGGGCTTCGCCGCGCTGCTGGCGGTGGTGACCGGGCTGGTCTTCGGGCTGTTCCCGGCCCTGCACAGCACGAAGCCGGAGCTGGCGGCCACGCTCAAGAGCCAGGCGGGCCAGCCGTCGGGCGCGAAGGCGGCGCAGCGCTTCCGCGCGACGCTGGCCACCGTGCAGATCGCGCTCTCGATGGCGCTGCTGGCGCCGGCGGGCCTCTTCGCCATGAGCCTGCTGAACGTGAGCCGTGTGGACCTCGGCATCCGGCCGGACAGCCTGCTCACCTTCTCGGTGGCACCCATCCTGAACGGCTACGACACGCCGCGAGCCCGCGCGCTCTTCGAGCAGATGGAGGAGCGGCTCGCCGCGCTCCCCGGCGCGTCCGGCGCGGGCTTCTCGATGGTCCCGCTCCTGTCCGGGGACAACTGGAACAGCGACATGTCGGTGGAGGGCTTCGAGGCCGGCCCGGATACCAACACCACCGCGGCGTACAACAGCGTGGGACCCGACTTCTTCAGGACCGTCGGGATGCCGCTGGTCGCGGGCCGGGCGTTCAGCGCCGCGGACGGCGCGGGTGCGCCGAAGGTGGCGATCGTGAACCAGGCCTTCACGCGCCGGTTCGACCTCGGGCCCGACGCCGTCGGCCGCCGCGTCAAGGAGGGACGCGGGGAAGGGCCGCTGGACATGGAAATCGTCGGCGTGGTCCAGGACGCGAAGTACAGCGACGTGAAGCGTGCCATCGGGCCGCAGTACTTCACGCCCTATCGCCAGGCACAGGCGGTGGGATTCGGGTACCTCTACGTCCGCACCGAACTCGACCCCGCGCAACTGCTCACCGCCGTGTCCGGCGTCGTCAAGGCCCTGGACCCGAACCTGCCCATCGAGGACCTGAAGACCATGGAGGTGCAGATCCGCGAGAACGTGTTCATGGACCGCATGATCAGCGTGCTCTCGACGGGCTTTGCGCTGCTCGCCACGCTGCTGGCGGCGATCGGCCTCTACGGCGTGCTGGCCTGCACGGTGGTGCAACGCACGCGCGAGTTCGGCGTGCGCATGGCGCTTGGCGCCGACGGCGGGCGCGTGCGCGGGATGGTGCTGCGGCAGGTGGCGGTGATGGCCGTGATCGGCGGCCTCGTCGGCCTGGCAGCCGCCGTCGGCATCGGGCGGGCCGCCGAATCGCTGCTCTTCGAGATCCAGGGCCACGATCCGATGGTGCTCGCGCTGTCGGCGGTCGTCCTGGCGGTGGTCACGCTGGCGGCCGGGTACCTGCCCGCCTGGCGCGCCTCGCGCATCGACCCGATGAGGGCGTTGAGATACGAGTGAGGCGCGGGCGGGTGCGGGCGGGTGCCGACGGGTGCGATGACGCGTGCGATGACGCTCGCGTACGCGAGGTGGCCGCCTGACGCCTTCGCTCGCCTGCCTTGCACGGCGAGCGCCGGCACGCCAAGCCCGTCCGCACCTGCCCGAACCCGCCCGCACCCGCCGCTATACTTGAACCCGATGGAGAAGGTCATCGTCCACGCGAAGTTCCACACCGGGCACCGGCAGCTCGGCTATCCCGGCGAGTGCCGGTTCGTGCACGGGCACACGTGGCGGGGCACGGTGGCCATCGCCACCGGGGAGTTCCCGCGCGACGACCTCGACATGTCGCTCGACTTCGGCCACATCAAGAAGATCATGCGCGACCTGGATCACAAGATCCTGGTCACCGCGAACGACGCCACCTTCATGGACCCCGCGCTGTTCGAGCCCGAGGGCATCGTGGTGATGAAGGGGAAGGGGCCGAGCGTCGAGAACGTGGCCGTCCACGTGTGGGAACACGTCGTGGAGACCATCCGCGCGAAGTATCCCGGCCGCGGCATCGACTACCGGATCGAGGTCACGATCCAGGAGACGGAGAACAACTTCTTCGTCGTCGAGAAGCACGCGGTGATCTGATTGCGCGGAGCGTTCCGGATCCCTCCCCGCATCATCTGCGGAATCAGAACTTCACCGCGAGTGTCACCGACGCCGACCGTCCCGCTGCCAGCACCGCGCGCACGTCCTGGCTGGCCAGGTACGTCTCGTTCAGCAGGTTCCTGGCCTGCACTCGAATCTCGAGTGGGGCCGCGAGCGTGAAGCCCGCCTGCGCGTCGAGCAGCCCGTACCCCGGCACCTCGCGCTCGGTCGGGCCGGACTTGTCGTCGTTCGAGAAGAACGCCAGCCGCGCCTGCGTGTAGGCGCGCGAGCCGAAGGCCTTGCGGAGCAGCGTCGTGAGGGTGAAGGGCGAGATGTCGTCCAGGTACGAGCCGGTGCCGAGCGCCACGCCATCGGCCGCCTGCGTGGCGATGTCCAGCGTGAACCCGCGTCCGAGATCGGCCTGCGCCTCCACCTCGAACCCGCGGATGCGCGCGCGGCCGCGGTTCCGGAAGAAGAAGAAGTCGGTCGTCGTCTGGTAGCGCTCGATGAGATCGTTGATGCGGTACTGGTAGTAGAAGGCCGCGATCCGGTAGCGCGCCGCCGTGTAGCGGAGCGTCCAGTCCACCTGCCAGCTCGTCTCCGGATCGAGGTCCGGGTTGCCCGTGATGAAGCCGCGCCCCGTCGGCCCCCGGTAGTAGCGATCGGAGAGCGTCGGATCCCGGAAGCCGCGCGCCACCTGCAGCGTCGTGCTGAACCCGCGGAAGGTGCCGGCCGTGAGCGCCAGGTATCCCGAGGCGCCGCCGTTGGTCGTGGAGAGGCTGCCGAAATGGCCGCCGGTGTTCGTCGTCACCACGTAATCCGCGCGCGCCCCAGCCCCCAGCGAGAGCGCGGAGGTGAGCGCGGTGTCGAGGTTGGCGTAGAGCCCCGTGTCGGCCCGGCGCGCGCGGTCGATGGAGAGATTGGGGCGGGCGCTCTGGAGCGTGCCGTCGAGGCCATAGATCAGGAGATCGTCCACGGCCGCGAGCCCGAAGCGGCCGTTGAGGTCGAGGCCCAGCTCGAGCCGCGCCTGACCGACGAGCTTCTCGCCGAAGGCGCGCACGCCGAAGTCCCTCGCCGAGACGTCCGCGCGCTCGATGGAGCGGCCCGCGGTGGCGGTGGGGAACCGGTCCTGGTCGGTGCGCTGATCGTACGAGCCCAGGAACGTGTTCACGCTGACACGCCTGAAGGCGCCGGCGTCCTGCAGCTCGTAGGACCCCGTGAAGCGGTGGGAGGTCTCGTACGGATAGTAGAAGCGCACCGTGCGCGAGTTGTTGCGCGGGCGCTCGATGTCGCGCCCGAAGTCGCTCTGCCAGCCCACGCTGACCATGCCGCGCCCGAACTGCTGCTCCACGCGGGCCAGGAAGCCGTGGTCCGCGAAGCCCGAGTTGAACACCGTCCCCTCGGGGCTCTCCCAGTCGTCGGCCGACCGGGTGTGCGCGGCGAACAGGACGCTCCCCGCGGGCAGCCCCTTCGACACCATGCCCGACACGCGGCGGTCGGGGATGCCGGTCCCGGCCGTGGCCTGGAACCGCACCGCCCAGGGCGTGGCCGGCGTGACGCGCCTGGTGCGGATGGAGATGACGCCGCCGAAGGCGTCCGACCCGTACGCGACCGACCCGGGGCCGCGCGCCACGTCCACGCTGTCCAGGACGGTCGGGTCCAGGTAGGTGGCGCTCGGGCCCGCGCGCCGCTCAGAGGTGACACGCGCGCCGTCAATGATGATGAGCGTGCGCCCGCGGGCGAGCCCGCGCACCGCAGGCACCGCGGCCTGGCCCTCCGACACCTGGGTGACGCCCGCCACGTTCTCGATGGCCTGCATCAGGTTCGTGGGTTGTCGCACGTCCACCTCGCGCGCGCTGAGCGTCGTCGTCCCCGCGGCGGGCGTGGACTCGATGCCGGGTGCGGAGCCGGACACGGTGACGGCCTCGCTGAGGAGCGACTCCACCGTGATGATCTGCGGGCCTTCCCCGAGTGACTCCACGACCACCGGCTTCATGTAGGTGCCGTTGGACTGGATCACGAGGATCTCGAAGGGCGGCGCCGGATCCGGCTGCCAGGTGAATCGTCCGTCCGCATCGGTCACCGCCTCGCCGGGGCGGCCGAGGATGGAGATGACGGCCCCGGCGACCGGCCGGCCGTCGACGGTGACGATGCGGGCCTCCCAGGCGAAGGCGGGGGCGGCGTACAGGAGCAGGATGGCAAGCGCGGGCAGGAACCGACGGGACATACGTCGCCGTACTGTACTGGGGCAATCGGATCTACTACCAGTGCTCGTAGGCGGAGGGGGCCGGAAGGGTCTCGCGCTGCGCGCTCGGTCGGGGCTACCGCGAAGCGGCCTACGCGCCGGAGGCGCGCCTACCGCAGGCCAATTCGCATCAGCGCTTCGAGCGCGGCGTAGGCGGCGGGCGCCAGGAGGATTGCCCCGCCCGCGAGGGCCACGATGGTGACGCACCGGGCGGTTGGCGACACGCGCGGATGACCGGCGGGCGCGGGCGGGTCCACGAGCCGGCGCACGCGCTCGGCGATGGGCTCCCCGCCGTCAAGGGCGCTGGCCGGCAGCCTGCGGGCCGGCTGGCCGGCGAGGCGCGCCACTCTCACCAGCGCCGAGGCCAGGTGGAGGCGATCCGCCGGGCATCGGGCGGCCGTCTCGTCGGCGGCCAGCTCCGCCTCCCGGGCCCAGGCCTGCTGAATCCGCGCGCCGGCCGGCATCCAGCCCAGGATGTCGGGCGCGGCGATCAAGGCGATGCGCCGCAGGTTGTCGCGCGACCGCGCGTGCGCCAGCTCGTGCCCGATCACCGCGCTGAACTCGTCGGCCGTGCACGCCTTCCTCACCGCTTCCGCGACGAACAGGCGGGACCTGACGAGCCCCACGAGCGCGACGATCGGGAACGGCGTCTCCACCACGAACGCCGGCACGGGGAGCGACGGCAGCGAGGCGCGTGTGGCCCGCCGCAGCGCGGCGTGCGCGCGCCGGGTCTGCCACAGCGCCGTCGCGGCCCGCCACCCGCCCGACGCGATCAGGAGCGCGCCGAGGCCCGCGGCGGCCAGCGCCACGGGCCCCGCGGGCTCCGCGTCCACGCCGGGCTCCCACCGCAGGTACGACAGGGGCACGCCGATCCAGGCGACGGCCAGTGCGGCCACCGTCGGCGCGAGCCTCAGCCGCCACAGCCGCCGGGCCGGTCCTTCCGGCAGCGACGGCCCGCGCGCGAGCACGCGGCGTTCCACGTTCACGAGCGCCAACGCTACCAGCGTGCTGATGATGCCGTGCGCCGCGAGCACCATGACGAGGCCGCGGGCGACGAAGCCGAGGCTCATCTCAGTCGCCCTCCTTCTTCAGGCGGACGAGGGCCTCGAGCTCGTCGAGCAGCGAGGCGTCGCGGCGGCTCACCGCGTCCACGAACATCGAGATGAGGGGACGCAGCGCGTCCCGTTCGCCGGGCAGCAGCGTGGCCAGGGCGGAGCCGGCCCGCCGGGCGGCCAGCTCGTCGCGGCTCCATCGCGCGGTGTAGGCGAACGCCCGCCCCTGCTTCTCGCGCGTCAGCAGGCCCTTGCGGAACAGCCGATCGGCCGTGGTCATCAGCGTGGTGTAGGCCACGCCCGGAAAGCGCGGCAGCAGCGCCCGCACCGTCGTCGCCTCGCCGCGCACCCAGATCTCGTCGAGCACGCGGGTCTCGAGCGGTCCCAGCGGGACATCGCTCTCCGTCCGGTCGCGCAGCGGGTCGTGCACCTGGGCGATTATAGTTCCTGGCGTCCGACTCCCGACTCCCGACCCCCGACTTCCGACATGATCGACACCCTGTTCCTCGATGCCGGCGGCGTGCTCGTCCATCCGTCATGGTCCCGCGTCAGCAAGGCCCTGGCCGGGGAGGGCATTGCCGTCGACGCGGCGCGGCTGGCCGAGGCCGAGCCGCACGCGATGCGCGTGCTGGACGAAGCCGTCGTCATCGGCGCCACCGACGACCAGAAGCGCGGGTGGATGTACTTCAACCTGATCCTCGAGCAGGTGGGCATCCCGCGCTCGCCGCGCACCGAGGCGGCCCTGGAGGCGCTCGCGGCCTATCACCGCGAGCACAACCTCTGGGAACACGTCGACGACGAGGTGGTGCCCGCGCTGGACGCCCTCCGGGCGCGGGGCCTGCGCCTGGTGGTGGTCTCGAACGCCAACGGGCGGCTCGGCCACCTGTTCGATCGGCTCGGCCTGGCGCGCTGGTTCGACGTGCTCCTCGACTCGCACGACTGGGGCGTGGAGAAGCCGGACCCCCGCCTGTTCCACCAAGCGCTCACGGCGTCGGGAGCCACGGCGGAACGAACGGCGCACGTCGGCGACCTCTATCACGTGGACGTCGCGGGCGCGCGGCGGGCGGGCCTCGCCCACGCGGTCCTCTTCGACGCGGCTGGCCTGTATCCCGGCGCGGACTGCCCGCGCATCAGCCGCCTGGCAGAACTCAGCGCGTGGCTGGACGGGACTGGCGCCCCGGGATGAGCGAGAGCCAGACGCGGAAGCGTGTGCCCTGGCCCGGCGCACTCGTCACGCGCAGCGCCGCCTGGTGGCTGCGGACGATGCCCCGCACGGCGGCGAGGCCGAGGCCGCGCCCCGTCTCCTTGGTGGAGAAGAACGGGTCGAACATGCGCGCCATGGTGTCCTCACTGATGCCATGGCCGTTGTCCACGACGTCCACGAAGACGTAGCGCCCGGGCTCGGCCTCGCCGCCGAAGGTCATCTTCGACAGCGCCTCGCGGTCCAGCGACTCCTGGCCCGTGGCGACCGTGACCAGCCCGCCCTCGTCCACGGCCTCGGTGGCGTTCATGATGAGGTTCAGCACGACCTGCCGGATCTGCGTCGGGTCGGCGTCCACGAGCGGCAGGGGCCCCGGGCTGTTGTAGACGAGCGTGCAGTGCTTCGACACCGACGCCGACATGACATCCACCATCTCCTGCACCAGCGTGTCGAGGTCCACGCGCTCGGACACGACCCGGCCCTCGCCGGCGTAGGCCAGCATCTTCGACACGAGGTCGGCCGCGCGCTGCGAGCCGATGACGATGGCCTCGGCCGTGCGGCGCTGCGCGGAGTCGGGTGGCGCCTGCATGGCCAGCAGGTCGGCGTTGCCCAGGATGCCGGTGAGCAGGTTGTTGAAGTCGTGGGCCACGCCGGCGGCGAACACGGTGAGGCTCTCGGACTTCTGCTGCTCCTGCACGCGCCGCTCGAGCGCGTAGCGGTCGGCCTCGACGCGCCGGCGTGACGTGATGTCACGCACCGTGACCAGCCAGCCCTCGAAGCGGCGGCCCGGGCTGCGCACGGGCAGGACGCGCACCTCCAGGAACCGGGGGCCCGGCTCCACCTTCACCACGGCCGGCAGTTCGGCGGAGGCCCGGCCCTCCGCCGTAGCCTGCGTCCACCAGGGCACCACGTCGGCGATCTCCATGCCGACCGACGCGGGCTTGCAGCCGGTGTGACGCTCCGCCGCGAAGTTCAGGTCGATGATGCGGCGTTCGGCGTCGAGCACCAGCACGCCGTCGTCCATGCTGTCCACCACCATGTCGCGCGCCAGCGGGACGAGGCCGAACAGCCGGTAGCGATAGAGGCCCCACGTGAAGCACAGGCCGGCGACCGCGAACGCGAGCGGCGTGAGGTCGAAGCCACCGACCGGGCGCAGGTATGTGAGGTAGGCGATGTTGCCCACGATGGGCACCACGAGCCCGAGGGCGACGGCGACGACCTGGGGACGATAGGGCGGCGGGAAGCCCGCGACACCGTGGGCCAGCATCCAGGTGCCGATCAGCACGACCGCGTAGGAATAGGCGATGTGAACCCAGTACCACGGCCCCGGCTGGTAGATGAGCCGCTGGCCCCAGGGGGTGTTGACGGCGCGGATCTCCTGCCAGATCAGGCCATGGGCCTCGTTGGTGATCACGGCGGCGAGCGTGAGCGCCGGCAGCGCCCAGAGCGCGGTGCGCACCGCGGGGTGCGACGGCCAGGCCACGCGCGCGTAGCCGCTGGTGAAGAGGAGCCACAGGACGCCGATGCCCGACACCGCCAGGTACTGGACCTTGGCGATCACGATGCGAAACGCCATGTCCGGGACCAGGCTGTGGAGGGCGCTCGTCAGGCACCAGTGCGCCACGGCCAGCATCAGCCACCCGAACGCGGGGCTCCCCGGCAGCGCGCGCCGCGCCCGCGCGAACACGGCGGCCCAGATGGACAGGCCGGTCGCGAAGAACAGCGCGATGGCGTGAAGGGGCGGCAGCCAGGACACCGATGGGCATTCTATCCTCGACGTGGATGGGCCACAGATGCCGCAGCCGGCCGCAGACGACGGCACGTCGCTAGGGTCTCGGCCGGGATTAGTGCTAACGTAAGGGCACAGGAACGACGAGACACCGGAAAGGGGGGCCCTCATTTCTGGGCCCCCTTTTCTCGTTGACGGGCCGGTGTGACAGAGGAGCCGTGATGGGACGCAAGCTGTTTGTGGGGAACCTGCCGTTTCAGACGACGGAGGACGAGCTGCACGACCTCTTCAGCCGGGTCGATGCCGTTGAAACGGTGACCGTGATGCGGGACCAGATGACGGGCCGCGCGCGCGGCTTCGCGTTCGTGGAGATGGCAAGCGACGAGGGGGCCCAGAAGGCCATCGACGAGCTGAACAACACGCAGCTTGGCGGCCGGACCCTGGCCATCAACGAGGCGCGCCCGAAGGTGCCCCGCAGCGGCGGATTCGGCGACGAGGGCGGCGGCGGCCGGCGCGGCGGCGGCTTCGGTGGCGGAGGCGGCAACCGCCGGCGCGAACCGCGCTGGTAGTCAGCCGCCCCGCGCGGGGGCGAGCGGCGGTCACGAGCCTGCAACGAGGAGGACCATGGCGGTACGAGGACCGATGGGCCGCGGCAAGCGCGAGCGGGAGCGAGCGCGAGCGGAGCGGCAGAAGGAAAAGGCAGCGCGTCGCGAGGAGGCGAAGCACCGCCGGGCGAATGTCCCCGCCGGATCCCCCGGAGAGGACCCGGACATCGCCGGCATCGTCCCGGGGCCGCAGGCCAACCCCTGGGGAGACGACGACCTGCCCGAGGAGCCCGAGCAGGACGACAACGGGCAGGCATAGTTCGATACCTCGACGAATCGTCGAAGAGCGGAATCATCGATGCGCGTGCACCTGGTCAACCCCAGCCACCTGGCGTTCGGTGTGGCCGTGATCACCCCCCGGTGGCTGTATGTGCTGGCCGCGGCGACACCCGCGCGGTTTGGCGATCCCGTCATCACGGACGAAACGCTCGCGCCCCTCGACATCGACACCGTGCAGGCGGGCGATGTCGTGGGGATTGGCATCCACAGCGGCAACGCCCTGCGCGGCTACGAGCTCGGGCGGCTCGTGCGCGCCCGGGGCGCGCACGCCGTGTTCGGCGGCATCCACGCCACCCTCTACCCCGACGAGCCGCACGAGATTGGCGGCGCCACCACCGTGGTGAAGGGCGATGGCGACGTTCTCTGGGGCCGCGTCATCGAGGCGTGCCTGGCCGGCACGCCCGAACGCGTCTACGAGGGCGGCCGCGTCGCGGGCGAGGGGCTGTCGAAGGCGCGATGGGACCTGCTGCCCCGTGACCGGTACATGTGGGCCTCGGTGCAGACCGTGCGCGGGTGCCCCAAGCACTGCTCGTTCTGCTCGGTGTGGCGCACCGACGGCCAGCAGGCCCGCGTCCGCGCCACCGACGCCATCGTCGAGGAGATCGTCGAACTGCGGCGGAAGGGTTTTCGTTTCATTGCGCTCGCCGACGACAATTTCTACCCGGTGGCCCTCAACGACCTGCGCATGGCCGACCGCCGCGCCGACAAGTCCACCTACCAGCGCCTGAAGGCCATTCGCGACGAGCGCTTCGAGCTGATGGCGCGTCTCGAGAAGCTGCCCCGTGACATGGTGTTCTTCACGCAGATCACCATGGAGGCGGCCGAGGATCCCGAGTTCCTCGACGCGATGCGCCGGGCCAACATCAAGGGCGCGCTCGTCGGCGTCGAGTCGGTGACGCCCGAGGGCCTCAAGGACGTCTACAAGGACTTCAATCTGGCCGGCGACGCCCTGGCCGCGCGCCTGCAGACCTTCCGGACGCATGGCGTGCACGTCCTGGGCTCCTTCATCTTCGGGCTGCCCAGCGACACGCCCGCGACCTTCGGCGCCACCGAGGCGCTCGCCGAGCAGGCCAACATCACGTTCGCCCAGTTCGTCATGCTGACTCCGTTCCCGGGAACGGTGGACTTCGAGCGATGGGAGCGCGAGATGGCGACCAACCCGACCCGGGTGGACGGCATCCCCCTCACCCGGCACTGGCTCATCCCGCAGGCCGTGCGGCCGAAGGTGTACACGTCGCACCCGCTGATGACGGCCGACGAGATCCGCGCGCGCACGCAGGCCGTGTGGGACGAGTTCTACAGCCTGCCGAAGATCTGGCGGCGGTCGCAGTGCGTCAGGACACTGCGGGGCCGCCTCGCCTTCGTGCTGGTGTCGAAGCTGTATCGGCAGATGTACGCCAACACCGGGATTGCCACCGACAGCGCCCGCGTGTCGCGTGCGGAGAAGTGGGCGCGCCTGCTGGCCTCGCCCACGCGGCGGCTCTTCGCCGCGCCCCCGATGCCGGACCTGCAGGTCCCGAACTAGCCCGCCAGCCCGGACACGACGCTCACGAAGCCGGCGACGAAGGCCACCCGCACTCCGGATTCCCGGGGACGTGGCTACGCGTCGTCCTTCGAGACCTTCGTGATCGTCGCGTTCCCGTGGACGCTACGGCGTGCTGGCGGGCGGCACGCGGCGCTTCGTCAGCTGCTCGAAGGCGAAGGCGAGCTCGATGAGGCGCGGCTCGCTGCACGCCGTCCCCGTGAAGCTCACGCCGTACGGGGACGGCCGTGCGCCGAAGCCAGCCGGGAACGGGTTGTTCGCGGGCGCGTTCGGCACGGTCGCGAATGGCACGATGACCGTCGGGTAGCCGGGCTTGGCCGCGATGCCGGCGCCGCTGGCGGCGGGGAAGAGCAGCGCGTCCAGCTCGTGCGCCTGCAGCGCCTCGTCGATCCCGTGCGTGGCGCCGAGGAAGACGTCCTTCTTCCGATCCGCCTCCCATTTCGCGCGGTCGCGCTCCAGGTCCACTTCGTCCGACACGTCCAGCTGCGCCTGCTGGTACTTGATCGCGCCCATGTTCTGGTGCGCGAGGTTCCAGTTCCGCAGATCCGTGAGCGTCTTCACCGGCGCCCGGTCGCCAAGCGATGCGAGCCACGCGTTGAAGTCCCGCTTCATCCCGTACTTGAGCGACGACGAGCAGTTGGCGTCCTTGCCCCGCACGCCGCTCGGGCCCGCGCAGGTGCCCCAGCGCAGGAAGTTCTTCGACGGATCCGGATCGACGACGCTCGGGATGTCGGCGTCCACGACGTCCGCCCCCGCCTGCTTCAGGATGGCGATGGCCTCGTCCATCGCGTTCCGCTGGTCGGCGTTGAGCCCCCCGCGCGGCTCCTTCTGCCCGGGCGGCGTGCTCGGATCGTAGAAGCTCGCGCGCGGGATGCCGATGCGTGCGCCCTTCAGGGCGTCGGCCTTCAGGTGCACGGTGTAGTCGCGGTTCGGGGGCGCCTGGCAGGTCGACGTCGCCGGATCGTTCGGATCCGGGGCGGGGCTTTCGAGCACGCCCAGCAGGATGGCCGCATCCGTGACCGTGCGCGCCATGGGCCCCGCCGTGTCCTGGTCGGCGGTGATGGGAATGACGCCGTAGCGGCTGATGCGGCCCACCGTGGGCTTGATGCCGACGAGCATGTTCTGGTTCGACGGGCTGAGGATGGATCCCGAGGTCTCCGTGCCGACGTTGGCCGCCCAGAAGCTGGCCGCCGTGCCCGTGCCCGAGCTCGACCCGCCCGTGCCGAGCGCCGGCCTGCCGTCGTCGACGCGGGCAGGCCCGGAGCCGGGGCCGCCCGGGGCGCCGCGGCGCCCGGCACCCGCCGCCGCAGCCACCTGGCCGCGCGGATCCCGCCGCGGGTCGTACGGGTTGAAGCCGTAGCCCTCGAGCGCGTTGTAGTTCCCCGGCATGCCCGAGGCCACCCAGTTGGCCAGCTCCGTCATCATCGTCTTCGCGATGATGATGGCGCCGGCGTCGATGAGGTTCTTCGTGAGCGTCGCGTCGTAGGGCGGCACCAGGCCGTCGAAGGCCAGCGCGCCCCCGGTGGTGGGCATGAAGGTGGTGTGGACGTTGTCCTTCAGCGCGACGGGAATGCCGTGCAGCGGACCGCGCACCCGGCCCTCCCGGCGCTCGCGGTCGCGCGCGTCGGCCTCCTCGAGCGCCTTCGGGTTGACGGCGATGACCGCGTTGATGGCGTCCTCGTACATCGCGATGCGCACCAGGGACTGCGTGACGATCTCGCGCGACGTCGTGCGTCCTTCCCGCATGGCCGTCTGCATGTCGGGGATGGTGGCCTCGACGACCGAAAACGGCGCCGAGGGGGCTGGCTGTGCGGGAGGCTGGCTGCACGCCAGGGTGGCGGCGAGGAGGGGGAGGGCGGCCAATCGCATGGCGCGGCATGCTAGCACGGCGCACGCACGGGACCGTCACAGCCGCGCCGAGCGTCCTTACCGGCGTGATTCCGTCTGCCCGGATTCGTGCGACTTTCGCGGCGGCATGCCTCCTCGTGCCCGCCTTGACGCTGGCCCAGGACACCACCGGCGTCGGCGCCATCACGGGGCGCGTCGTTGATGCGGCGGGCCGGCCCGCGGCCGGCGTGCGCATCTGCGCGCTGGATACCCCGATCTGCGAGACCAGCGCCGCCGACGGGACGTTCCGCATCACCGGCCTCCGGGCCGGGGCCTACCGGCTGGAGGTGCTCCCCGTGGAGGGCCTGCCCTTCGTGAGCGATCCGGTGGAGGTGCGGGCCGGCCTCGACGGGGCCGTCGAGGTGGACTTGCCGACGATCGAGGCCATCGAGCAGAGCGTGACCGTGACCGCCCCCGCCTTCACCGCCCCGGAGGAGGTGAAGAACTCGGGATTTCTCGTGGCGCCGCGCGAGGTGCTCAAGAACGCCGGCGCGCTGCAGGACGTCTCCCGGTACGTGCAGTCGCTGCCCGGCGTGGCCATCGGCACCAACGACTTCCGCAACGACATCATCGTCCGCGGCGGCAGCCCGCTCGAGAACCTGTTCATCGTGGACAACATCGAGATCCCGAACATCAACTCGTTCGCCACCTTCGCGTCCGCGGGCGGCACGGTGAGCATCCTCGACGCCGAGCTGCTGCAGGACGTCACGTTCCTGACCGGCGGCTATCCGGCGCCCTACGTCAACCGCACGTCGAGCGTGTTGCAGGTGACGCAGCGCGAAGGCAGCCGCACCGCGTTTGGCGGCCAGGCCACGCTGGGCTTCGCTGGGGCGGGTACGATCCTGGAAGGACCCCTCAAGGGCGGCCAGGGTTCGTGGATCGTATCGGCGCGACGCAGCTTCCTCGACCTGGTCACCGACGACATCGGCGTGGGCGGCGTGCCGGTGCTCTACACCTTGAACGCGAAGGCCGTCTACGACCTGACGCCGCGCGACCGCCTGTGGGTCGTGAACGTCTCTGGCAGGGACAACATCCGCCTCGGGTACCGCGAGGGCGAGGGCGTCGACGACGGGGAACTGTCCACGCTCGACATCCGCTACGACGGCTGGCGGGCCGCCACCGGCGTCAACTGGCAGCGGCTGTTCGGCTCGCGCGGCGTAGGCCTGCTGGGCGTGACGCACTCGGAGGCCAAAGTCGGGCAGCGCGTGAAGGACCTGGCGCTGGAGGGCCCGCCGCCCACCGGGCCGGCCGACGAGGCGATTGCCGCGGCGCCGACGGTGTACTTCGAGGACTCGCGCGAGGGCGAAACCACGTTCAAGTACGACTTGACGCTGAACGTGCCCTGGGCCGACAAGGTGCAGGCCGGCGGCAGCTTCAAGATCTTCCGGATCGACTACCGGGCCGAGTCGCCGTTCGGGAACGACACGCCCTTCGCACCGGTGCCCGGCGTGGACCCGTTCGCCCTGGCGACCGGCTTCCGCGCCTACCAGTCGGGCGCGTACGTGCAGGTGACGCGCGCCCTCTCGCGCAAGGCCAGCATGACGGCCGGCCTCCGGGTGGACGACTACGACTACCTGAGCGACACGCGCGTGAGCCCGCGCCTCGGCGTCACGTACCGACTGGGTGAGTCGCTGTCGTGGAACGCAAGCTACGGCCGCTACTACCAGCAGCCGGCATTCCTGTTCCTCTCCGCGTTCCCGCAGAACCGTGACGTGGTGCCCTGGCGCGCGGACCACTACGTGACCGGCCTGGCGTGGACGCCCTCGCCCGACCTGCGCGCGACGGTCGAGCTGTACGGCAAGCGGTATGCCGACTACCCCGTGGCCGCAACGCTGCCCTCGGTGTCGCTGGCGAACATCGGCGACACGTTCAACGTCCGCGAGATCCTGTTCCCTCTGACCAGCGCCGGCCGCGGCCGCGCCTACGGGGTGGAGATGTTCGTCGAGAAGCGGCTCACCTCGAGGCTGTACGGGCAGGCCAACCTGGCACTCTCGCGCACCCGACACGCGGCGCTCGACGGCGTGCTGCGCCCGGGCTCCTTCGACTACCCGTTCGTCTTCAATGCGACCGGGGGCTATCGGTTGAGCCCGGCATGGGAGATCTCGTCACGCGTGTCCCTGCTCGGCGGGCGGCCGTACACGCCGTTCGACGAGTCCACGTCCGTGAACCAGCGGCGCGGCGTCTACGACCTCTCGCGCGTGAATGCCGAGCGCGGGCCGATGTACGCGCGCGTCGACGTCCGCGTGGACCGCACGTTCACCGTCGGCGGCCAGCCGCTGAACGTGTTCCTGGGCGTGCAGAACATCGCGAACCGGAAGAATTTCGGGGGCTACACCTGGAACCGCCGCGCGAACGGACTGGATTTCAACGAGCAGCAGGGACTGTTCCCGATCCTCGGCTTCGACTGGAGGTTCTGAAGGGCGCGGGGCGGCTGGCCGCGCGTGGGCCGTGGTGCGCGCGGTGGGGCACGCGCGGTGCACGTGTGGGCGGGCCCCTCCGGGGCCGCGGGCGTGCGGTGGGAGCGGCACGCTCGCACCGGTGAGAGCGGCGCCTGGAGTCCCACGCCCCCAAGGCCGTGGCCCACCGCGCAGGTTTGTTACAGTGTGCAGATGTCCGACGCCGCGCGCCTGAACGACCTGGGTCAGCCCATCGGGGAGGCCCTGCCGGGCTGGACGCCGCCGCCCATGCCCCCGCACACGACGATGACGGGGCGCCTGTCGGCCCTCAGCCCGCTCGTGCCCGCCGACGCAACCCGGCTCTGGGAGGCCTTCGGCCTCGATTCGGAGGGCCGCAACTGGACCTATCTGTCACAGGACCCGTACGAGCACTACGAGGACTTCGCCGAGTGGGTGCGCGGGGCCAGCGCGAGCGTGGACCCGCAGTTCTACTCCGTGCGGGTGCAGGGTGCAGGGGGGCAGGGTGCCCCACCTGTGTCATCTGCGGCATCGTCCCTGTCGGCGTCATCCGCGTCGGGTGTCGCCTCCTATCTGCGGATCGCACCCGCGATGGGCACGATCGAAGTCGGTCACATCCATTTTTCCCCGCTCCTCCAGCACACGCCTGCGGCGACCGAGGCCATGTTCCTGATGATGCAGCGCGTGTTCGAGCTCGGCTACCGGCGGTACGAATGGAAATGCGATGCGCTGAACGCGCCGTCCCGCCGCGCGGCGCAGCGGCTGGGCTTCTCGTTCGAAGGAATCTTCCGCCAGGCCCTGGTCGTCAAGGGCCGGAACCGTGACACCGCCTGGTACGCCTGCATCGATCGGGAGTGGCCGTCCCTCCGCGCGGCGTACGAGCGCTGGCTGGATCCGGCGAACTTCGACGAGCAGGGACGGCAGCGCGTCTCGCTCTCGTCCCTGACCGCGCCCATCCTCGCCTCGCGCGGGTGACGGGGACGAGCGCCATCCGATTCGCGGTTCGCCGCCTGCTCCACCGGCCGGGCTTCGCCCTGGTCGCCATCGGCATCCTGGCGCTCGGCATCGGCGTCAACGCTGCGCAGTGACGGCTTCTGGCGCCGGCGCTTCGCCGGCGATCCCGCGCTGGTCGGAGCGCAGGTTCTGCTGAACGCGCGCCCCGCCACGGTGGTGGGATGGACCATCACCGATCGTCAACGAGCAACCACTCCCCCGCCTCCGCGCAACTGCCGGAGGCGGGACGTGAAGTCTGGAGGCAGCGGCGCCTCGACGGCGACCCGCCTTCCGGCCAAGGGGTGGGGAAAACCGAGGCGCCAGGCGTGCAGGAGCGGGCGATCGGTGCGCCTGGCGCTCTCCCGTGCGCGGCCGTAGACGCGATCCCCCGTCACCGGGTGCCCGATGGATGCCAGGTGGATGCGGATCTGGTGCTGCCGGCCCGTCTCGAGGGTCACCTCGACGAGCGCCGCGCGTCGCCCGAACGCCTCCCGTACGCGGTAGTGCGTGCGTGCCGGGAGCGCCCGCGCCCCCCGCGCGGCGACGTCGCGCCGACCACCTTCGTACTCCGAGGCAATGGGCGTGTCGATGGTGCCCTCGGCGGGCTCGGGCACGCCCTCCACGATGGCCAGGTACGTGCGGTCGAATGCGTGCGCCTTGAACAGCAGGCGGCCGGCCTCGTGGACCTCGCGTGACAGCGCCACGGCCAGCGCGCCCGAGGTGCCACGGTCGAGGCGGTGCAGCATGCCGGCGTACGCCTGCCGCCCCTGCTTGTGCGCCGCGTAGGCGCGCGCACGCCCGAGCACGGAGTCCTCGTGCTCGAGCCGCCCCGGGGCCGACGGGATGCTCAGCAGGCCCGCCGGCTTGTCCACGACGATCAGGTCGCGTTCGACGTGCAGCAGGGCCAGCCGCGAGCGCTTCGAGTCGGCGGCGGCGCGGCTCACGGCGCCAGCTGCTGCCGGACGCGCTTCAGCGTGTCGATGACGCGCGCCGCATTGTCGGGGCCCATGCGGAGCAGGTGCTTCTGCGCCGGGTCGAGGGCCTCGAGCGCGGGATCCGCGAAGGCCCAGGTGGCCCCCCGGCCCTCGACGACCCTGATCGGGCCCTCGGGGACGGGCGTGGCCACGAGCACGTCGAGGGCCCGCTGCACCGCGACGTCCACGTCGGAGTCGGCGCGGCCCATCGCCCGGTAGGCGTCATCCAGGCGAGGGCGGATCGTCTGGTACGCGCGCGCGACTGCGGCCGGATCCACGCCCGCGAGCGTCTCGGCCAGCCCGTCGTACCGCGCGTAGGAGGCGGGATCGATCGCGCGCGCGCGGCCGCGGCCCGTGACCACGAACTCGGTCTCGGGCGCCAGCACGCGCAGGTCGCCCGCCGGTGACGCGCCCCGCGAGACGCGGTCGATGGCCGCCGCCATCTGCCGGATGAGGCCTTCGGTGGCCAGCCAGCGGGCCAGCTCCGGGCGCGCGGACAGCGCGCCGAGCAGGCCGCGGAGGAACGGGTCCATCTGATCGAGCGGCGGCAGTGCGACGGTGTCGGTCGGGAGCGGCACCTCGGTGGCCACCGCCGCCGCGTCCCCCGGCGGCACGGGCTCGGGGCCTCGCATGGTCCACCAGCGCGCCACCGCGCCCCCGAGGACGGCGAGCACCAGGACGCCGCCGATGATCCACGCGCGGGCGTTCGGGCCCTGTGGAGTGAGAGGGGGCGGGGAGGTGCCGTCACGGTCGAGCTCGAGATCGTCTACGCCCATGCGGCCAGACTACCGCACACGCCGCGGCACGCGGGCAGGAGATTGGTGCAGGGATGCACGGGTGCAGGAGTACACGGTCACGACGATCTCGGCGGAAGCACGCGGGTCCCGAGCATCCCTTCGCGCCGTCCTTCGTGGTGTCGTGTCTTCAGTGCGACCCGGCTGGCGAGACGAGGGTCTTGATGACGGGCTCGATCTGCTCCCTCGTCATCTGCCCCGGATGGTAGAGCTTCACCGTGCCATCGCGGTTGACGAAGACGAGCGTGGGCGTGGTGGATACGCCATAGCGCGTGAAGAGTTCGCCGCTGACCGGCACGGTCTGGTCCGCCATCCAGGGATAGAACTGCTGGCGGATGTCCTTGATGTAGGCGAGCTCCTGGTCGGGCGGCGCGGGCTTCCGGCCGGCCACGTAGCCGTAGCGCTGCGTGGGCGAGAGTATCGTCAGCCCCGTGTCGGCGTACTTCTGCCGCATCTCGTCGAGGATGGGACTCATCACCTTGCAGTCCGGGCACCAGTGCGCCCAGAGGAAGAGGACGACGGGCTTGCCCTTGAGGCTGGCCAGCGTGGCCGACGGCCCGCCCAGCGTCTCGCTCGACGCCACCTCGAAGGCCGGCGCGCCCTCCAGGCTCAGCAGGTTGATGTTCTTGTTGATGCGCGGGATGATCGACGTGCCCTGGTACGTGTCGGCTTCGCGACGGAGGAAGTACACCGCCTCGGACCGGTTGCCGCGCGCCGCCTGCACCTGCGCGCGCACCTCGATGGCCGCCCCAATCGCGATGGGCAGCCGCGGCTCATCGTCCATCTCGCGGGTTTCGAGGGCCGCGACGCACAGGTCGTACGCGTCCAGGGCGTACTGCTCGGCCTTGTCGTATTCCTTCTGCGCCAGCGCGCCGCGGCCCAGCCAGGAGAAGGCCTCGAGGTATTCGGGCGTGATGCCCTTCTCCTTCCGGTACGCCGCCGCGACGGCGTCCGCGCCCGGGAGGTTCTCCTGGTTGATGACGGCGCGCACCTGCTGGATGAGATTGGGCGGCGGCGCCGGCTTCGCGTTCGGGGAAGGGTTCTGGGCCGGCGCGGTTGCGGGAGCCGGCGTTTGGGCGCCGCTTGACGCCACCGACAGCGCCAGGGCCAGGACGGCGGCGAGCTGGAGGTGCATCCGCGGAGCATAACGCACATGCGCCACAGAGAGCGGCGGACGGTACAGACCAGCTGTCAGAATCAGAACCTCCGCGCTTCGAACCCCCCGTGCTTCGACCCCCCCCCGTGCTTCGAACCCCCCCGTGCTTCGAACCCCCCCCGTGCTTCGAACCCCCCGTGCTTCGAACCCCCCGTGCTTCGAACCCCCCGTGCTTCGACCC
>CAUJDN010000069.1 GCA_963169195.1 Acidobacteriota bacterium
GGATCGCGGCCGCCACGCCGGCGTCGTCGTGGGACGCCGTCTCGCGCCATCCGTGGCGACGGAGTTCGTCCACGGCGTTGCCCATGATCACCGGCACGCCGGCGAATGCCAGCATCTCCAGATCGTTCAGGTTGTCGCCGATGGCCATCACCTGGCGGCGGTCGATGCCGAGCTCCGCCGCGCGCCGGGCGAGCGCGTGCCCCTTGGTCGCCGTCGGCGCCGTGACGTCGACGAGCGTGAAGTCGCGGCGCTCGTACTCGGTGCGGCACACCGCGGCGCCGGACAGGCCCTCGAGCGACGCGAAGACCGCCCGCATCGTCGCGACGTCGCCGTTGAACATCACCTGGATGGGATCCTCGGTCAGCGCCTCCTCGAGCGGCGCGGCGTGCCCGATGAAGTGCCGGTGCTTCTCCCAGTAGCCGCGGCGGTGCGGGTGGTCCCAGTCCATGCTCTCCGCCACGACGTGCCCTTCGGCCTCCCGATCGAAGAGGACCGCGCTGTGCCGGCGGAACGCCCGGGTGCGTGCGAGGACATCCCGGGCCACGTCGCGGGCCAGCATCCGCCGGGCCACCGTGCGCCCGTCGAGCGTCCGCTCGATGGCGCCATTCGACACGATCAGGGACACGGCTTCAGGAAGGCCGCCGGCCACCGCGCGCGCGAACGGGAAGCTGCGGCCGGTGACGAGCACCACGTGGAAGCCGCCGTCGAGCGCCGCCTCCACGGCGGCGACGTTCTCCCGGGGAATTCGCCCGCGGCTGTCGAGCAGGGTACCGTCGAGGTCGATCGCGACGAGGCGCACGTCCATCACGCCCATGGTACCCGCTATGATGGACGTCATATGCCTCGAGGCGCCGCTCCCGCATCATTGCGGGACCACCAGCAGACGCTGCCTGTCGTGACCACACCTGCCTCGGCCCTGCCCACGATCATCCAGGGGGGAATGGGCGTTTCCATCTCCAACTGGCGTCTGGCCCGCACGGTCTCGCAGCTCGGCCAGCTTGGCGTGGTCAGCGGCACCGCCCTCGACCAGGTCCTCGCGCGCCGGCTGCAGGACGGCGATCCCGGCGGCCACATGCGGCGCGGCCTGGACGCCTTTCCCGACCGGGCGATGGCGGAGCGGGTCCGGGACACCTACTACATCGCCGGAGGGCGCGCGCCGACGCAGTCCTACAAAGAGGTGCCCATCCAGGCGATCGACAACCCGCGCGAGCTCGTCGAGTTGTGCGTGGTCGCGAACTTCGTCGAGGTGTACCTCGCCCGCGAGGGGCACGACGGACGGGTGGGGATCAACTACCTCGAGAAGATTCAGATTCCCCACCTGCATTCCCTCTACGGCGCGATGCTGGCCGGGGTGGACTACGTGCTGATGGGCGCCGGGATCCCGCTGCGGATCCCGGGCGTCCTCGACCGCCTGGCGCAGCACGAGCCCGTCACCTACCCGATCGTGGTCACGGGCGCGCGACCCGACGACGACGTGTCGGTCCGGTTCGACCCCGCCGTGGTCGCGATCGAGCATCGCGCGCCGCTCCCGCGGCCGTCATTCCTCGCCATCATCGCCTCGGACGTCCTGGCGCAGACGCTGTACCGGCGGGCCACGGGCCGGGTGGACGGGTTCGTGGTCGAGGGACCGACGGCAGGCGGGCACAATGCGCCCCCGCGCGGCAAGCTGCAGCTGACCGAAAGCGGCGAGCCGCAGTACGGCGAGCGCGATCGCGTGGATCTGGACCGGCTGCGCGCGATCGGCCTGCCCTTCTGGCTCGCCGGCGGCTACGGCACACCGGAGGGGGTCCTCGAGGCGAGGAAGGCGGGAGCGGCCGGCGTGCAGGTGGGCACCGCCTTCGCCTTCTGCGCCGAATCGGGCATGCGCGCCGACTACCGGCGCGCCCTGCTGCAACAGGTCATCGAGGGCAGCGCCCGCGTCTTCACCGATCCCAGCGCCTCCCCGACCGGCTTTCCGTTCAAGGTGGTGCAGCTCGCCGGCACGGTGTCAGACCCGGTCACCTATGACGCGCGGCCGCGCATCTGCGATCTCGGGTTCCTGCGCGAGGCTTATCGCCAGGAGGACGGCTCGGTCGGGTATCGCTGTCCGGCGGAGCCCGTCAACGTCTACGCGTCGAAGGGTGGCGACACCGCCGCAACGGTCGGCCGCAAGTGCATCTGCAACGCGCTCATCGCCGCGGCGGGTCATCCGCAGGTGCGCGCCGGCCGGCACGTCGAACCCGCCATCATCACGGGCGGTGACGACCTCGTGGGCATCACGCGGTTCCTGCGCCCGGGGGCGACCGACTACACCGCGGCCGACGTCATCGACACGCTGCTCGGCGCATCGCACGCGACGGTGTAGCCGGGCCCCAACCCGCCGCCGCCGTGGGTGTCGGGCCCGTCGGTCGCGATCTTTCGATGACTCCCGCGAATTCACCGACGATCCATCGAAAATATCGAATGGGACCGTCCGCATTTCGTCATGGTCCGCGCGCGCCGGCCCTGCTACCGTCAGTGTCCTCGTCACCAAGCCGAGGGAGGACATTTGCGCATGCCGCACGACAAGTTCCACGAGACGGTCCGTTCCGACATGCCCGCTGCCGTCGTCGTGTTCCTCGTGGCCACGCCGCTCTGCCTGGGCATTGCCCTCGCGTCCGGCGCCCCCTTGTTCTCCGGCATCATCGCCGGGATCGTCGGCGGCATCGTGGTCGGGGCGGCCAGCGGATCGGCCCTCGGGGTCAGCGGGCCCGCCGCGGGCCTGGCCGTCATCGTCCTGGGGGCGATCGCCACGCTGGGCTCCTGGCAGACCTTCCTGCTGGCGGTGGTGCTCGCCGGCGTCATCCAGGTCGCCCTCGGCTTCGCGCGCGCCGGCATCATCGGCTACTACTTCCCCTCGTCCGTCATCAAGGGGATGCTCACCGGCATCGGGCTCACCATCATGCTGAAGCAGCTGCCCCATGCCGTGGGCTACGACACGGATCCGGAGGGCAGCTTCGCCTTCGCGCAGGCGGGTGGAGCGACCACGTTCTCGGCGCTCGGCCAGATGCTGGGGTTCATCCAGCCGGGCGCCCTGGTCGTGGCGCTGGTGGCGCTGGCGGTGCTGGTGCTGTGGGAGCAGCCGATCGTCAAGCGGACGAAGGCCTCGCTCTGGATCCAGGGTCCGCTCGTCGCGGTCGCGCTGGGCATCCTGCTCAACGAGGTGTTCAAGGCCGTCGTGCCGTCGATGGCCATCGCCTCGACTCACCTGGTGCAGATCCCCGCTGCGGAGGGCGTGCAGGGCTTTCTGTCGCTGTTCACGCTGCCCGACTTCTCGCAGGTGACCAACCCGGCCGTCTACACGACGGCGATGACGCTGGCGGTGGTGGCCAGCCTCGAGACGCTGCTCTGCGTGGAAGCCACCGACCGGCTCGACCCGCTCAAGCGCGTGACCCCGACGGACCGCGAGCTGAAGGCCCAGGGGCTCGGCAACATCGTCTCGGGCCTCATCGGCGGGCTCCCGATCACGCAGGTCATCGTGCGCAGTTCCGCCAACATCCAGTCGGGGGGGCGCACGAAGCTCTCGGCCATCCTGCACGGCGTGCTGCTGCTGGCGGCCGTCGTCGCCGTGCCGACACTCCTGAATCTCATCCCGCTGGCAACCCTCGCGGCCATCCTGCTGGTCGTGGGCTTCAAGCTCGCGAAGCCGTCGCTCTTCGCTGCGATGTACCAGCTGGGCCCCTACCAGTTCATCCCCTTCATGGTCACCGTCGTGGGCATCCTCGTGACGGACCTGCTGGTGGGGATCGGGCTGGGGATGGCGGTCGCGGTCTTCTTCATCCTGCTCACGAACTACCGCAACCCGTACTTCGTGGACACGAGGCCGCACAAGCCCGGCGAGGTCGTGCGGCTGGCCCTGTCCGAGGACGTGTCGTTCCTGAACCGCGCGACGATCATGCGGACGCTCAACGCCATTCCGCCCGGCACCCGGGTCGAGATCGACGCCACACGGTCGGTGAACATCGACTACGACGTCTACGACATCCTGAGGGACTTCGAACAGCGCGCGACGCTCGTGAACATCGACCTGACCATCCGGGGGCTCGACGCGCTGCGCCGCGAGAACGACTCCATGCGGCGCGTGCAGCGCGTGATTCGCCGCGAGCGCAAGCGCGTGGCGCGCCAGGCGCCTGAAGCGGCCTGACGGAGCCGGGCCAGGGGCGGGCTCCCAGGCGCCGGGGAAGAGTCGGCCGACCGTCAATCCGTGTACCAGCCAGACGAGGACGAGATGCGCACACAGACCAAGGAGATCCAGCAGGGCCTGACGCCGGAGCAGGCGTTCGACATTCTCAAGGAGGGGAACGCGAGGTTCATCAGCAACCTTCGGCTGAACCGCAACCTGCTGCAGCAGGTGAACGAGACGTCGGACGGACAGCACCCGTTTGCGATCGTCCTCAGCTGCATCGACTCCAGGACGAGCGTGGAACTCATCTTCGACCAGGGCCTGGGGGACATCTTCAGCGTCCGGGTGGCGGGGAACGTGCTGAACGAGGACATCCTGGGCAGCATGGAGTTCGCCTGCCAGCTGGCGGGGGCAAAGCTCATCGTGGTCCTGGGCCACACCCGCTGTGGTGCGGTCAAGGGTGCGTGCGGCCACGTCCAGATGGGGCACCTGACCGGGCTGCTCGGCAAGATCAGCCCGGCCGTCTACGAGGTCGAGAGGATGGGGGGCGCCGATCTCCCGGAGGCCGAACGCGTCGAACGCGTGGCCCTCGAGAACACGCGCCACCAGATGCGGGCCATCCTCGATCGCAGCCCGATCCTCGAGCATCTGTTCAACGAGGGCAAGGTCGGCATCGTCGGGGGCATCTACGCGGTGGAGTCCGGCGAGGTGACCTTCTTCGACCACCGGTTCCACGCGCGGCCCGAGGCGGCCGAACCGGCCGCCGCCGCGCGCTGACCTCGCCCACGCACGCCTCGAGTGCCGCGCTGACCATCCGTGATGCGCTGCGCGAGAGGCGACGCGCGTTTCAATCGCGTGACGTCGGGATTCGTGAATCGAATGCGACGGCCCGGCCTGCGGTCCCGACGCAGCCCTACTGCATGAGGACAGGGAGGGCCGTGACGAACGATGCGATGAGGGCGACGAGCGTGAGGGCCAGGCACCCCAGCGCGATCGCGAGGTGATCGATGCGTTCCTTCTTCAACGGGTCGAGCACCAGCGAGGTCAGATAGCCGCCGGCGAAGCCGCCCGCGTGCGCCCAGTTGTCCACGCCGGGGAAGATGAGGCCGAAGAGGCCGAGGAACAGCGCGTACTGGAGGCCTGCCTGGCCCGCGTGGCTGTGGCCCGTCCGCCGGCCGTAGTGGACCAGCGCGCCCAGGAGCCCGAAGATCGGCGCCGAGGCGCCCACCGAGAACAGCGCCCCGCCAATCAGGGGGAGACCGGCGAGGTAGAGCCCCGCCGCCGAGCTGGCCGCGAAGCCGGCCACCCCCGACGCGGTGTAGAGGATGATCATCCGCCCCGGGCCGTACAGGTCCGCCACGGCCGGCGCCAGCTGGCGGATCCACATCACGTTGAAGAAGATGTGCAGCACGCCGGCGTGCAGCCAGCCTGCGGTGAGGACCGTCCACCAGCGGTCGAACGTGAACACCGGCACGGCGCCGCTGGCGCCGAGCAGGAACAGGATCTCGGTGCTGGGCGACAGGAACCCCTGGATGCCGGTGCCCGACAGCAGCAGGGACAGGACGTAGAGGGTGATGGTCCCGCCCATCACGACGGGGACGAATCCGAGGTCGTGCCCGAGCCGCCGGAGCGCCGGCCCGTAGCCCCACAGACCAGGGTTGCGCCGGCCGCAGTTGTAGCAGGTGTCGTCGTTCACCCCCACCAGCACGCCGCAGGAGGTGCAGATGACGGACCCTTCGGTCTGGCGCTTGAGCATCTTCCAGATGTTAGTTCATGGGTGCGGCCGGCACCCTACCGAAAGAACCGTCGGTACCACGCGATGGACCGCTCCAGCGCATCCACCACGTGCTTCGACTCGCGGAGGCCGTGGCCCTCGCGGGGGTAGCGGACCATCACCGTCTCCACGCCCACGTCGTGGAGCGCGATGTAGAACTGCTCGGCCTCCTCGATGGGCACGTCGTTGTCGTTCTCGCCGTGGATGAACAGGACCGGTGTCTTCACCTGGTCCGCGTAGCGGATTGGCGAGCGTTCCCACAGCATGTCGATGATCCGCGGCGCATCGGTCCCGTCGTTCCCGACTCCGGGTGCCCGGCTCCCCTCTCCCGGCATCGCGTGCGCGCGCTCGTGCGGGAAGCCGCCGTACTCCACGGCCAGGTAGTCGTGGTAGTACGCGAGGTAGTTCTGCGTGACGAGGTTCGAGATGCCCGCGCTGGGAATGGCCGCCTTGAACCGCGAGGTGCGGGTGATGATCCAGTTGGTGAGCTGGCCGCCGTAGCTTCCACCCTCGAGGCCCATGCGGTTCGCGTCCAGCCAGGGGTGCCTGGCAAGAGCCGCATCGACGCCGGCCAGCACGTCGCGGGCCTCGGCGCCGTTCTGGTCGCGGAAGATCGCATCGGCCAGCGCCTGTCCGTAGCCCGTCGATCCGCGGTAGTTCACCATCAGCGTGGCCCAGCCCAGGCCCGCGTAGACCTGCGCCTTGTGGTTGAATGCGGGGCCCTGCTGCCCATGCGGGCCACCGTGAATCATCACGATGAGCGGCACGCTGGCCGGCTTCGCCCCGGCAGCCCCGGCCGGCTTCGTGAGGAACGCTTCTATCTCCAGCCCCTCGTTCGAGAAGGTGAACGACTCGACGTCCGCGAGCGCGCGCGTGCTGAGCAGCCCCCGGTTGAGCGTGGTGATCTGGACGGGCTGCGCGTTCAGCGCGGTCGCTGGCGGGAGCCCCGGGGCCCCGGTCCGGATCGCCGGGTCTTCAATCCCGGCAAGACCGACCGTGAAGAGCTCCGCCGGAGATCCCGGCCCGGAGAATGCGTAGGCGATTCGGCCCTTGCCCACGGAGAATGCACCGACGCTGCCACGCCCGCCGACGATGGTCGAGACACGTGGCGTTCCCGTCGCCGGTCGCTGGATCCCCGCCGCCATGAGCTTCACGTTGCCGCGCTCCTGCACGGTGAAGTAGATCCGCCGGCCATCCGCGGACCACTGCGGCGCGCCCTGGCGGTTGTCGATGCCCCGGCCCACCTCCACCCGCTCCGTGCCATCGGCCCTCATGACCCACACGTGCGTGTCCTCCATCGTCGTCTCGGACGAGGTGAGGTCGCGCGTCGTCCCGGAGAACGCGATGCGGGTGCCGTCCGGTGACCAGGCGGGGAAATACTCGGCGCTCTTCGTCTCGGTGAGGCGCGCCACCGCCCCTCCCCCGATGCCGACGGTGAAGATGTCGTAGTTGAACCGCGTGTCGGGGGTGGGCTCACGGTTCGACAGGAAGAGGATGCGGTCTCCCCCGGGTGACCAGTCGAGGGAGTGCTCGTAGTACGGGCCGTCTGTCAGCTGGCGCACCTGGCGCGTGACGACATCGGCCACGAAGATGTGCAGGCGCTTGTTGTCGTTGAAGCGCGTCAGCCCCTCCGCGGCCGTCGGCTTGAACAGGTAGCGCGTGATGACCATGGGGTCGCCGTCGGCGGCCTCGGATTCCGGCCCCGCGGTGGCCGAGACGAACGCCAGGAGCTTCCCGTCGGGCGACCATGCCACGCGCCTGCCCGAGGAGGGCAACGGATGGTTCGTGAAGCCGATGGGCGCGATGAGCCGCGGGGCCTGGCCGCGGCGGGTGGCGACGACGAGCCCGGTGCCTTCGGTCGTGCTGCCGACGTAGGCAATCGACTGGCCATCAGGCGACCAGCGCGGCGCGGAACCGCTCTCGAGACGCACGGTCTCGCCGGTCGTCAGGTCGAGAAGCCATGTGCTGCTGGTCGGTCGTCCGGGCCCCGCGTTCGACGCGACCGAGTACGCGAGGTCCGCTCCCGTTGGTGAGAGCTGCACGTCGCCCACCGATTGCAGGCCATGCAGGTCCGCGGGCGCCAGCGGCGCCGGGCCCTGCGCCGCACCCACCCCCCAGAGACCAAACAGCAGTACCACCGACACGCAGCTGAACGAGCGCATCAGGCGAGTATAGAGGGTCTTGGGGCTTGGGGGGCTGGCGTGAACGGATGGAAAGGTCGTCCGGTGATCGTGGAACCGCGGAGCAGGGGCCAGTTCCAATCGTGGGCCCGGCAGCGCCCACGGCAGTGCGGCGGGACAAGGTGGCGGCGGCCTGGGTGCCGCTGGCGGCGCGGCACGACCTGCACCCGCACCCGCCCGCACCCGGGTAGAATGTCGCATCGCTACTGAATTCCTCATCATCCTGCTGCTCATCCTGGCCAACGGCATCTTTGCCATGTCGGAGATAGCCGTGGTCGCCGCCCGGAAGGTGCGCCTGCAGCAGCGCGCCGACGATGGCGACGAGCGTGCGCGGGCGGCGCTGGAACTGGCCAACCACCCGGCGACCTTCCTCTCCACCGTGCAGGTCGGCATCACGCTCGTGGGTATCCTGGCGGGTGCCTACGGCGGCGCGACCATCGCCGATCCGCTGGCCGTGCGCATCGCCGTCGTCCCCGAGCTGGCGCCCTATGCCGAGGGCATCGCCCTGGGCATCGTCGTGGCCGTCATCGCGTTCCTGTCGCTGGTGCTGGGCGAGCTGGCGCCGAAGAACGTGGCGCTCACCAATCCCGAGACGATCGCGTCCTGGGTGGCCCGGCCCATGATCGGGCTGGCACGCATCGGCAGGCCCATCGTGGCGCTGCTGACGGGCACGACGAACCTCATCCTCCGGGTCTTCGGAATCAAGGGACAGGTCGAGCCGCACCTGACCGAAGAGGAGATCAAGGCCATCATCAGCCAGGGCGCCGAGAGCGGCGTGCTCGAGGCCGAGGAAGAGTCGATCGTGCAGCGCGTGCTGCAGCTGGGCGATCAGCGCGTGGCCGGCATCATGACGCCCCGGCCGGACATCGAGTGGATTGACGTGGACGCGTCGGCCGACGAGCTGCGCGAGTTCCTCGCTTCCCACAGCCACACGCAGTTCGTGGTGTGCCACGGCGGGCTCGACAACGTCCTTGGCATCGTGCGGTCCGCGGATCTGCTGCCGATTGCGATGCGGGGCGCGGCCATCGACCTCCGTTCGGTGACGCAGGACGCGTTGTTCGTGCCCGACTCCATGCCCGCGGTGCAGCTGCTCGACGCGTTTCGCGCCAGGCACAAGCACATGGCCCTGGTGATGGACGAGTTCGGGGCCGTCGAGGGCCTGGTGACCATCACCGACATGCTCGAGGCGCTGGTCGGGCACCTGCCGGCCAGCCCGGCCGAAGCGGCGGCGGCGTTCGTCATGCGGCCCGATGGGTCGTGGCTCGTCGAGGGCTCGGCCGCAATGGAGGAGGTGGTCGAGCGCCTGGCGCTCGAGCCGCTCCCCGAGGAGGAAGCGGGCGCGTATCACACGCTGGGCGGCTTCGTGATGGCGCGTCTCGGCCGCGTGCCGGCCACCGCGGACCAGTTCGAGTGGGGTGGCATGCGGTTCGAGGTGGTCGACATGGACGGCCGGCGCATCGACAAGGTGCTGGTGAGCCGGGTCGGGAACCGGGAGGCGGGAGGCGGGACCGCGAATCGCGACGGACGTGACTGAGGCCGGGCCTGCGGTGGGTCGGTGGCCTCGTCCCGAAGATCCCACGGCGCGGAGTGCCGCCTGCCTCGTGTTGCGAGGCCCACGGTGCCCGAAGCGCGCCGCGCTATCCCAGGCCTCTCTGTTCGATCCACGCCCACTGCTCGTCGGTGACGGGCATCACCGACAGGCGCGGCAGGCGCACCAGCGGGGAGTCGGCGAAGGCTCGCACCGCCTTCACCTCGGCCAGCGTGACCGGCTGCTTCAGGGCCTTGTCGGGCACGAGGTCCACGACGTGGAGCCTGCCCTCCTTGTCCGCCGGGTCCGGCCGCGGCGCACTGGCCACCTTTGCGATGCCGACGACGGCCCTCTCGGTGCCGGTGTGGTAGTAGAAGACGCGGTCGCCGGATCGCATGCCGCGCAGGTTCTTCTGCGCGACGGGATTCTTCACGCCCGACCAGACGGTCTTGCCGTCCTTCACGAACTGCGAGAATGGGTAGTGCGCCGGCTCTTCCTTCACCAGCCAATTCATGGCCAGAGAATAGCACCTGCGCCTCAGGGGCCATTCCTGAGATACTGGCTACGGCCGGGCTGAGCGCGTCCCTCCCGCACCGCCGGGCCAGGAGCATCGCATGCAGCGCCTGATCGCATTGTTTCTGGGACTCTCACTGGCCGTGGCGGCCTCCACCGGGGTGGAGGCCCAACTGGGAGGCCTCCTGCGGAAGAAAGCGGGCGAGGTGCTTGGGAAGAAGCCGCCGGCGCCCGCGCCTCAACCGGCACCAGAGGAGGCCGCCCCGAGCCCGGCACCCGCCACATCGGGTGGTGGTGACACACGCGACACCGCGCCCGCGACTGGGAAGGCCGCAGCCTCGGCCCTGGACGTCAGTGAGCTGCCGGTCCGCCAGTCGGCGGATCAGGCCCTCCGTGGTCGGGTTCGCATCCGCGAGAGCGGGGACTGGGACCAGCTGCCCTTCATCCCACCCGCGGCGGTTGCGGCCGCGTACGCGCTGGGCGAGTCCGCCCAGGTGGCGCTGGTCGAGACCGTCGGCACGGCCTTGAAGTCCACGGTGATGTCGGCGGCGTTCATGGCCGATCACGACGAATACATCCAGCGGCAGCACCAGGCGGTCAACCATGGTTTGACGGGCGTGGTCAGCATGGAGGAGGCCGTCAAGCGGAACGACCTCAAGGCGCTCGAAGCCATCCAGCTCCGCCAGACGCTCGTGGCCCAGATCGAGCTGTCGCGCTCGGTGCCGGCCGATTACCTGAAGACGCAGTTCGACGAGGAGCTTGCCGACTGGAGGAAGCAGGCGGCCAACACGGGCCGTCGCAATCGCGCCAAGTACCAGAAGCTGGTCGCCGCCGCGCAGCCGCTCGAGGGTCTTGCGCCTGGCGACGAGAAGTTCCGCCGTGGCTACGCCGTCCTCAAGTCCATCGAGAACGACGGCCCCGACACGGAGGCCGCCGTCTTCGCGCTCTACGACCGGGAGAAGAAGGAACAGGAGCAGCTCGCCTACGACCAGCACAACCTCAAGGGGCAGCTCAAGCAACACCTGACCGCGTTCGTGGCCATCGCCTCGAAAGTGAACTTCAGCGCGCCGACAGTGGAGAAGAACGGGAAGACGCTGTTCGTGAACCCGGCCGACGAGCGCCAGGGTGCGCTCTGGAAGGCCTGTTTCCGCGCGGGCGAGGCACCCACCTCGGCAGCGATCAAGCTGGCCCGGGCCTGGCTCGCGGAGCTCTGACGGACTCGGGCTCTGGGGTTCTGGAGTTCTGGGGTTCTGGAGTTCTGGGGTTCTGGGGTTCTGGGGTTCTGGAGTTCTGGGGTTCTGGGGTTCTGGGGTTCTGGGGTTCTGGGGTTCTGGGGTTCTGGAGTTCTGGGGTTCTGGGGTTCTGGGTAACGCGTCAGCGAAGGGTGTCCAGGCGCCGCAGCCAGTCGCCGAGGGCGTACAGGTGGTCCATGTGATCGGGGGCGGAGTTGCCGGCGAAGCCGAGCACGCGCAGGCGACCCCGTCCCGAGTCGCTCACCTGCTGCATGCCGAGCGGTCCCTCAGCCAGCCGGGCACGGCGTGCCGCGCCCGCCGCCCGCAGCAGCGCATCGGCGGTTTCCGTCGTGCTCGCGTACGTCCCCGGGTACACCTCGGAGTGCGTCACCAGCAGGGCCTTGCGGCCCGCTGCGGCTTCGGCGGCCAGGCGCAGGAAGGCGTCGAGGTCCTGTGCCGCCACCGGGAGGTCCTGGTTGCGGGGAGCACCGGAGTCGCCCGCGTATCCCGCGTGCAGGGAATCGGCCAGAATCACGGCCGCCACGCGCGCGAAGTGATCGGGCACGCGCAGGATGGCGCGCACGGCGCCATACCCGGCGCTGAAACTGGTGATCACGACGGGGTCCCAGGTGACGGGCCGTCCCAGGCTGCGCGCGGCGGCCGCACGCGCCTCCTCGAGCACCGCGCCGAACCCGGCCGGATCCGCGAACGCCTTGCCGTACACGCCCGAGCCACTCCCCAGCTGGAACGTGACGAGCGCGGCCTCGAGCCCGGCAGACGCGACGTGACGCTCGACGAGCCATCGAGCGCCGTGGAAGTGAACGACGAGGGCCAGCCGGGCGCGCGCGCGCAGACCCTCGCGGATGAAGAGCGTTCCACCTCCAACCGCGGCGCGCTGCCCGCGTGGGGCGTGTTCGGCGACCCGCGGATGCGGCCGGGTCGTGTCCGACATGGGCGACGGGTTCTGCGGCGCCGGCGACTGCGCCAGGGGCGCGACCGAGGTGAGGGTGATCGCCAGCAGCGCGGCGACGATGCGCATGGCGCATTGTGACGCCGCGCCGCGTCAGCGTCCAGCCGCCCGGCGTCAGGCCGTATTACTGTCGCCCGTATACGTCGCAGACGACGTGGGGGTCTCCCACACCGTCACACGCGTCACGGGTAGCCCGCCCTCGGCCGCCACGTCGAAGATCAGGCGGGCCAGCCGTTCGACCGTGGGGTTGCTCTCGAGCAGGTACATGGGCTCGGCAAGCGCCCTCAGGGGGGAGACCAGCGGATCGTCGTGCCGGAGGATCATCCGATGATCGATCTCGCGGTCGATCCACGCCTTGACGATGCGCTTGACGTCCGCGAAGTCCACGACCATGCCCCGGCGGTCGAGGCCATCGGTGCGCACTTCGATCTCCGCCACCGCGTTGTGCCCGTGCGGGTGCTTGCAGATGCCGTCGTAGTCGAGTAGCCGGTGCCCGTAGCAGAACTCGATCTGCTTGATTACGCAGTACACAGCCTACGCCCCGTTCAGGTCCCCGACATGATGGGCGGGCGTCGTTGCCGACCACCGGTGCCGGCCGGGTAAAAAAAGGCCGCCGGTCCACCAGGAGGCGAACATGGCGGCGGCCGAGGGATTGAGCTTGACAGCGACACCGTACCAGCCACCCCGGCCGGCGGATATGACCGCCGTCATATACCCTCTCTCCTCCCGGCGGGTCGCACCCGGTGCCGAACGAGCAGCGCCAGCCCCAGCAGCACGAACGCGTTGCCCTGATGGGTCACGGCGAGCCGGGTCGGAACGACATACAGGAGAGTGCTCACGCCGAGGGCCACCTGGAGCACCAGGCCGCCGAGGAGGAGGGAGGCCGCCGCACGTGTGGCCGCCGGACGCCAGCGGCGCGTGAGTTGCCACCACAGCAGCAGGACGAGCAGGCTCAGGGCCAGCGCGAGCAGCCGGTGGCCGAACTGGACCGTCACGGGGTTCTCGAACAGGTTGGTCCAGAGCGGCCGGACGGCGAACAGTCCCTCGGGAATCCATCGGCCACCCATCAGCGGAAAGGTGTTGAACGCAAACCCGGCACGCGTGCCGGCCACGAACGCGCCCGAGACAATGACCATCAGCACCACCACCACGACGGCGTTCGCGAGGTGCCGCATCCGATCCGAGACAGGGCGGCCCGGCGCCGGCTCGGGGCGCAACAGGTCCAGCGCGGTCCAGACCAGCCCGGCGAACACCACGGCCGCCAGCAGGAGGTGTGCGGCGAGCCGGTAGGGGCTGACCCGTGGCACGTCGACGAGCCCGCTGGCGACCATGTACCAACCGACGACGCCCTGCAGGCCGCCCAGGGCAAAGAGCCCCGCCAGCCTGGGCACGAGCGACCGCGGCACCCTGCCACGCGCCCACCAATACACCGCCGGGAGGAAGAAGACCAGCCCGACGAGGCGGCCCAGCAGGCGATGGGCCCACTCGACCCAGTAGATGCCCTTGAAGGCCTCGAGCGACATGCCACGGTTCACCTTCTGGTACTCGGGCGTCTGCCGGTACTGCTCGAAGGCGTCCTGCCACTGCGCCCCGGTGAGAGGCGGAACCACCCCCGTCACCGGCGCCCACTCCACGATGGACAGGCCGGAATGGGTGAGCCGGGTGAAGCCTCCGACGACCACGATGAGCAGCACGAGCGCGGCACAGGTGAGCAGCCACCCGGCCATGGCCGGGTCGAAGGGCAGCGGGTCGCGCGCACGAGCGGCCCGAGGTATGACGCTGGTCATAGCCCGCCCCGGGGGGCGCTGGCAGGATGGCTCGAGTGGATCCCCTGCATCCGGCCCGCCTCATCGTCGTCGGGGGCCACACCCGGGGCGTGGGCAAGACCTCGGCTATCGAGCACATCCTTCGGACCCGGCGCGGCGAGCCCTGGACGGCCGTGAAGATCTCGGCCCACCGTCATGCCCGCCCCGACGGGTCCACGCCCCTTGTCGAAGAAGCCACCGAGGTGTCCCCACACACGCAGACCGGCCGGTATCTCGAGGCCGGCGCTTCGCGCGCGCTGTTGTGCCGGACGCCCGACACCCGGCTGGCCGAGACGGCCGCCCTTCTCCAGCGTCTGCTCGCCCGAGGCCACCGGGTCATCGTCGAGTCGAATCGCATCGTTTCCCTCGTGCACGCGGACGTGGTGCTGTTCCTCGTCGCGCCGGCCCTGGATGACTGGAAACCGTCATCGGGCCTGTGCCTGACGCGGGCCGATGCGCTGGTCAGCACCGGCCGTCCGGCCCTGGTCGCCGCGGCGCTGGCCGGACAGGGTGCGGGCGTGGACGACCGCCCGGTGTTCTGCATGGACAGCGACCGCCGCGTACACGGACTGGACGTCTGGCTCGACGCGCGGATGGCCCGTGCGCGCGGGACGGCGCAAGGCCGTGCCGCCATGCACGTCGGCGCGCGTCCGGCGGCCTCCGCCGTCCCTGGATAGCGGACTGCTGAACACCGTCAGACGGACGCCCTCCGTCCTCTGACGTCGGGTCCCCGGCGTCCGGCACGCCGCTCGCTAGGAGTGGTAGTGGAGGCTCTCGGGCAGATACGGATCCTGCGCCGGCACGGGCGCGGCCTGCCGGAACATCCACACCCAGGCGGCCGCGAACGCCCCTGCCGCCAGGAGCGCACCACCCGCTTCCCAGGCTCCGAACGGCGGTGCGTCGGGGGTCACCGAGGGCAGGATCATCAGGTAGAGATCGAGCCACCGGCCCACCAGCACCGCGACGGCCACCTTCACCAGCACCGACGCCTGGCGCTTGAACGGCCGGTTCATGATCGCCAGGAACGGGACGACCCAGTTCAGCGCGATGTTGACCATCACCAGCGGGAGCCATCCGCCGCGCATGCGCGGGATGAAGTAGACGGTTTCCTCGGTCAGGTTGGCGTACCAGATCAGCATGTACTGGCTGAACCAGATGTACATCCAGAAGGTGGCGAATGCGAACAGCAGCTTGCCGAGGTCGTGCAGGTGCTCGTCGGTCACGACCTTCCGGAGCGGCCCCGACTCGCGCAGCCAGACGACCAGCAGGATCATGACGGCGAGACCGGACTGGAACAGGCCGGCGAAGTTGTAGACGCCGAACATGGTGCTGAACCAGTGCGGGGTGAGCGACATGATCCAGTCCACGCTCGCCAGGAAGCAGGTCAGCGCGAACACGACGAGGAAGGCCGCCGAGACGCGCCGGTTCCGCAGCGTCCAGGCGAGATCGCCGTCGTGGTCCTGGCGGCGCGAGTTGCGCACCAGCGCCGCCGCGAACAGCATCCAGGCGGCGAAGTAGACGATGGCTCGCGTGATGAAGAAGGGGAGCGACAGCCAGAGGCGCGTGAAGCTGCCGGGCGCGCCGACCGGTTCGTGCATCCACGGGTAGAGCGAGGGCCGGAGCAGGAAGACGAGTGCCAGCCCGATGGCGGCCACCGGCAGTGCGCGCGTCATCGACTCGGGCACGCGACGGAAGGCAATCACCCAGGTGGCGTCGGCCGCGTAGCTCAGCGCGACGAAGAACGCGCCCGCCAGCCCGGCGCCGGCCAGCGCCCAGCTGGCCAGGAGCAGGTTGGCCGCCGCGCGGTCGGGGGCCATCGCGGCGCCCACGGCGAGCACCGCTGCGCCGGCGCCGCACGCCCACAGGCCGAGACGCTGCACGGCCTGCAGCGGACCGCCCGCCGTTATTGCGGTGGCGCCGGCGACGTGGTCGGCGCCGCCGGTGGCGCCGCCGGGGCCGCGGCCTGAGCCACCGCCCGCTGCTGCAGCAGCCGGACGTGCAAGATGACCTTCCATCGATCCTCCCTCGAAACCTGCGTGGCGTACGACGCCATGTTCTTCTGCCCGTAGGTCAGGATGTGAAACATCTGGCCGTCGGTGAGCTTGAGTCCATTCTCCGCGGCGTAGGATGGCGGCGGTGGCACCCCCCGCAGGGTGACCGGGCCGTCGCCCAGGCCGGTGGGGCCGTGGCACACCGCACAGTGGTTCGCGTAGACCACGCCGCCTCGTGCCCGCGCGGCCGAATCGTCCGCCGCGTACGGGTTGACGAGTTCCACACCCGCCCGGACGGCGTCCTCCGGCGCAGCCGTGTAGGGCAGCGGCGGCAGGCCGCGCGGGATGGTCCCGGCCGGAGGGGCCAGCAGGACCTGCCCGCCCGGCAGCTGCTCCGAGGGTGCGAAGGCGTCGGCCGGCACCGACCGCACCATGTTGGGCAGGAACTCCCAGTTCGGGACGTTCGGGTCCGCGTCGAGCCCGGCGTAGGCGCCGAGCAGCGCCACCACCACGACGGACAGCACGAGGTTCAGCCCGGTCCTCACAGCTTGTCCTCCATTTCGCGCTCCTCGAACGCCACCGCGCGGTGGTCGGCGAAGAGCCGCCGCACCGTGCGGGGATCGGACGCGCCCGCGTCCAGCACCAGCACGAAGCGGTCGTGGGTCACGCGGGGATCCACGATGTCGGGCCTGCGCCATGGGCCCAGGCGCCGGGCGATGAGGAACGTGAGCACGACGCCCACGCCCGCGCTCAGCACCATCAGCTCGAACATGACGGGCACGAAGGCCGGCAGCGAGTTCCACGGCCGCCCCCCGACGTTGATGGGCCAGGAGCGGGCCGTCGTCCAGAACTGGAGCCACGTGGCGAACGCCAGGCCCGTGGCGCCCAGCGCGGCGCAGGCCCAGGGCAGCCAGGACGGCGCCAGCCCCATCGCGCGGTCGAGGCCGTGCACGGCGTACGGCGTGAAGGCATCGACGATGTCGAAGCCCCGGGCGCGTGACGCGCCGGCGGCCGCGATGATGTCGGCCTCGTCCTCGAAGACGCCCAGGAAGACGCGGCGGCTCATGGCCTCTCTCCTATCGTATGGCGGTCGTGGGCCACGACGGCCTTCACCTCGCCGATGGCGATCACCGGCAGGAACCGGCAGAACAGCAGGAAGCACGTGAAGAACAGGCCGAAGCTGCCGACGAGCGTCGCCACTTCGATGCTGGTCGGCGTGTAGTCGGCCCAGCTCGAGGGCAGGTAGTCGCGGTGCAGCGAGGTCACGATGATGACGAACCGCTCGAACCACATGCCCACGTTGACGAACAGCGACAGCACGAAGACCGCCGGCAGGCTGGTGCGCACGCGCGCGAACCAGAACAGCTGCGGCGTGATCACGTTGCACGCCACCATCGTCCAGTAGGCCCAGGCGAAGGGGCCGAACGCCCGGTTGATGAAGACGAACTGCTCGTAGGGGTTGTTGGAATAGGCGGCGATGAAGAACTCGGTCGCGTAGGCCAGGCCCACGATGCTGCCGGTGGTGAGCACCAGCTTGGCCATGATGTCGACGTGCCGGACCGTGATGTAGTGCTCGAGGCGCATCGTCGTACGGGCGATGATCATGAGCGTCAGGACCATGGCCATCCCCGAGAAGATGGCGCCCGCCACGAAGTAGGGCGGGAAGATGGTCGTGTGCCATCCCGGGATGAGCGACGTGGCGAAGTCGAAGCTCACGATCGAGTGGACCGAGACGACCAGCGGCGTGCCCAGGGCGGCCAGCAGGAGGTACACCGCCTCGTAGTGGTGCCACGTGCGGTAGGAGCCGTTCCAGCCGAGGCTGAAGAAGGCGAACACGCGGCGGCGCAGGCCGTTCTTGAGCCGGTCGCGGACCGTCGCCAGGTCGGGCAGCAGGCCCACATACCAGAACACGGCCGAGATCGTGAAGTACGTGCTGATGGCGAACACATCCCACAGCAGCGGCGAACGGAAGTTCACCCAGAGCGATCCGCGCGTGTTCGGCAGCGGGAACACCCAGTACGCGAACCAGGGGCGGCCCATGTGGATGAAGGGGAAGATGGCCGCGCAGATGACCGCGAAGATCGTCATGGCCTCGGCGGCGCGGTTGACCGAGGTCCGCCAGCGCTGCCGGAGCAGGAACAGGATCGCCGAGATGAGCGTGCCGGCGTGGCCGATGCCGATCCAGAACACGAAGTTCGTGATGTCGAACGCCCAGCCCACCGTGCGGTTGAGGCCCCACGTGCCGATGCCGGTGGCGACCTGGTAGGACACGGCGACCACGCCCAGCAGCATCAGGACGAACGAGACGAGGAACGCGACCCACCAGAGGGTGGTCGGGCGCCCCTCCATCGGGGCGCAGACGTCCTCGGTGACCTGCGCGATGGTCCGGCCGCCCGTGATCAGCGGCGTGCGGAGCGACACGGCATGCTCATTCATGGCTCGCATTCCCTCCACCCTCGCCCCCGTCCCCGGGCCGGTTGCGGACCAGCGTCAGGTATCCAACCGATGGCTTCACGTTGAGCTCCTCCAGCACGCGGAAATGCCGCGGGTCGTGCAGCAGGTGCGCGACGCGGCTGTCGGGGTCGTGGGCATCGCCGAACGTGATGGCCTGGGCCGGGCACGACTGCTGGCAGGCGGTCCGCGCCTCGCCGTCCGCGAGCGGCCGGCCCTGCCGGCGCGCCTCGACCTTCGCGTCCTGAAGGCGCTGGACGCACAGGCTGCACTTCTCCATCACGCCGCGCGATCGCACCACGACATCGGGGTTGAGCACCAGGTTCTGCAGGCGATCCTCGCGGGGGTACTCGAACCAGTTGAACCGCCGCACCTTGTACGCGCAGTTGTTCGCGCAGTAGCGCGTGCCCACACAGCGGTTGTAGACCTGCTGGTTCAAACCTTCCTCGCTGTGCACCGTGGCCAGCACCGGGCACACCGTCTCGCACGACGCGTTCTCGCAGTGCTGGCAGAGCATCGGCTGCTGGATGACGTCCACGGCGCCGTCGGGGCCGTCCGCGTAGTAGCGATCGATGCGCATCCAGTGCATCTCGCGCTTGCGCATCACCTCGTCGCGCCCCACCACCGGCACGTTGTTCTCCGCCTGGCAGGCCACGACACACGCGGAGCACCCCGTGCACTTCGTCAGGTCGATGACCATGCGCCAGCGATGGCCCGTGTACTGGTGGTCCGGCGGCCACAGGTCCTCGGCCGCTTCGCCGTGCCCGTGCGACCCGGCCGATGGGTCCTTCACGTAGGCCGCGAGCGTGGTCTCCTGCACGATGGGGCGGCGTGCGCCTCCCGGTGGCGCCAGGTGCGCCGGCACCGCGATCTCGTGGTGCGACTGCGTCTGGGCCAGCGCGCGGCGCCGGCCCGTGGCCGTGGCGCGCACCGCGACGCCGCTGTACCGCCACACCCCATCCGCCAGCGCCGCAAGGGGCGCCGCATTCTGTCCCACGCGCCCGTTGTCGCCCACCGTCGGCTGCGCGTCGAGCCAGCGCGGGCCCACCTGGGCGAAACGCTCCGAGCCCAGCCGGCCGTACCCGAGCGCAATGGCCACGATGCCGTCGTGCTGGCCGGGCTGCCGGCACACGGGCAGCTCGAGCGCGACGCCCTCACCCGCCTGCACGCGCACGACATCGCCTTCGTCGAGGTTCAGGCGGGCCGCCGTCGTGGGCGACAGGCACGCGTAGTTGTCCCACGTCACCTTGGTGATCGGATCCGGCAGCTCGTGCAGCCAGGGGTTGAGCCCGCCGCGGCCGTCGAGCATGCCCACCTTCGGGTAGAGCACCAGCGCCAGGGCCCCGGCGTCCGGCACGACGGTCGCGGGCGGCGTCAGCGTCACCGCCGTGAACGCACGCGCGGCCGGCGCCGACGGGGCCAGCTCGATGAACCCGTCGTGCACGGCCTTTTCCCAGAACGCCTCGAAGCCCAGGTCGGGGGTCGAGCGGCTCGGGTAAATCCGCGCCTGCCAGTGCTCGCGGAGCAGCTCGTACGCCGGACGGGACGCGCCCGACCAGGTGGCCAGCGACTCGATCATCTGCCGCGTGTCGCCGAGCGCGACCACGGTCGGCTGGCTCACGGACACCACGCCGGCCGCCGACTCGGCGTCGGACCACGATTCGAGCGGATGCCGGTCCGGGCACACGAAGCCCGCGACCGACGCCGTCTCGTCGAGGTGGCTCGCCAGGCTCACGACCAGGGGCACCTTCCCGAGCTGCTCGGCGAACGCCGCTCCGCCCGGCAGCTCGTACACCGGGTTCACCCCGGCGATGATCAGGGCGCCCACCGAGCCGCCAGCCACCTCGGCGACCAGCCGCTCGAGCGCGCGGTCACTGCCCTGGCGCTGGAAGGAGGGGCGCTCGATGTCGACCGTCGCGCCGTAGGCGCCGAGCAGGTGATTGAGGCTGTTGCCGAGGACCTGCAGCGCCACGTCCTGGCTGCCGCACACGACCAGGGCGTGGCCGCGGGCCTGCCACAGGCGGTCACCGAGATCCTCGATCACGGCCTCGGCGATGGGCGCGGGCGCCAGCGCTTCGACCAGGGGCGCCACACCCGCCCGGCGGGCCACACGGTTGGCCACGTGCGCCAGCACGAGGTGGTGCTCCCCCGGTGCCACGACGACACGGCGGTCGGCCTTGGCACCGGTGAGCGAGAGCCGCGCTTCGACCTGTGCGTGGAAGGACATGCGCGGCGGCTGGTCACCGGGCGCGCGTCCCGCGCGATAGCCGGCCGTGTACTCCACGGGCGCAATCCACGTGCCGAGGAAGTCGGCATCGATCCCGAGGATGACGTCGGCGCGATCGAAGCGGTACCGGGGCAGCACGCGGACGCCATGGGTCCGCTCGTGCGCGTCGAGCACCGCCGACGCCGACAGCGTGTCGTAGACGACGTGTTCGGAACCCGGGAAGCCCGCGAGGAACCGATCGATGACGGCGCGCGTCGTGGGACTCGTGATCGTGCTCGTCAGCAGGCGTACGGGCCGCCCCGCATCACGCGCGGCCGCGAGAGCGGCGGCGATGGCCCCGTCGACCTGCGCCCAGCTCGCGCCCTTCCCCTGCTGCAGGGGGCCGGTCAGGCGCTGGCTGTCGTACAGGGGCAGGATGGACGCCTGGCCCACCGCGCACAGCCCGCCGCGCGACAGCGGATGGTCGGGATTGCCCTCGAGCTTGATCGGCCGGCCGTCGCGCGTCTTGACCAGCAGGCCGCAACCGGCCGTGCAGGCGCCGCAGGTCGAGGCGTAGTGCGTCGCCCGGCCGGGGACGATGGCCTCGGGCTGAATCAGGAAGGGCAGCGCCTGCTCGACCGGCGCCCGCGAGCAGCTCGCCAGCGCCGACCCGGCCAGGCCGAAGCCCGCCGCCGCCAGGAACCCCCGCCGCGACGTCCGGAAGTCCTCGGCCGTCGGCACCTCGAATTCGGGTCCCGACGCCGCTCCACTCGCCCGGTCGCGGCGGTCGAAGCTCGTCCAGTAGTGCTTCACGTCCTTCGACATCACGTCGTCCATTCAGTCATCGGCGCGGGCGTGCCGCCCTTGCCGCCGGCCTCAGTAATGACAGGTCACGCAGTCGAGCGAGGCGTGCACCGCCCTGCCCGCCACGCCCGTCTGGTTCACCTGGCGATGACAGTTCACGCACCAGCCCATCTCCAGCGTTTCCACCTGCCGCACGCGCTCCATCGTCTCGACCGGTCCGTGACACTGCTGACAGCTCACGCCCGCGGCCACGTGGCCGCGATGGTCGAAGTACACGAAGTCGGGAACCTGATGAATCCGGGTCCAGGCGATGGGCGCGGGTCGTCGGTCCGCGACGGCCGCCATCGTCTGCGGGCTGATGGCCATCGCGTCGTACAGCTTCTGCAGCTCGGGCGACACGACGAGCGCCGGCTTGCGGTTCTCCTTCGTCGCCAGCTCGTCCTCGGCGCGCACGGCCCCGAAGGGCGCCGTCACCGTCTTGTGGCAGTTCATGCAGGTGCTCGCCGCCGGGATGCCCGCGTGGCGGCTCTGCTCGGCGCCGGCATGGCAGTAGAGGCACTGCACGCCCAGCTCGCCGGCGTGCAGCCGGTGCGAGAACGCGATGGGCTGCGCGGGCTCGTAGCCCTGATGGTTGCCGGGAATCCGCACCGCGCCCAGCCGCGTCGCGACGAGGGCCGACGCAAACACGGTTGCGACCAGCAGCACGATGGTGACGATGCGTCCACTCATGAGATCCCCTGGGCGCCGCAAACCCTCAGCACGGGAGCGGCGCGCCCCTCCTGGCGAAGAACCACCAGTTCACTGCAAGACACGAGACGTAGAAGACGACGAACCCGTACAGCGCGTACTCGGGCCGCCCGGCCTGAATCTGATCGCCGAACACCTTCGGGATGATGAACGAGCCGTAGGCGCCCACGGCCGACGTCCAGCCGAGCACCGGCCCGGCCTTGGCCGGCTCGAAGATCACCGGAATCATCCGGAACGTCGAGCCGTTGCCGATGCCCGTGGCCACGAACAGCACCAGGAAGACGAGCAGGAACGGCAGGAAGTACTGCTCGGGCGCCGCCGCGCCGCTGGCCGACTTGATCAGTGCCGCGGCGGCCAGGGCCGACACGATGAGCAGCACCGTGTCCCAGTGCGTCACGCGTGCGCCCCCGACCTTGTCGGAGAGCCAGCCCCCGAGCGGCCGCACCAGCGAGCCGACGAGCGGCCCCAGCCAGGCGTACGCGAGGGGGTCCGGGGCGTTCGGGTTGAGCGCGCCGTCGGGCAGACGGCCGAAGACGTCCTGGATCAGCTTCGGGAACGCCGCGGAGAACCCGATGAAGGACCCGAAGGTCATGATGTAGAGCCACGTCATCGTCCAGCAGTGCGTGTCGGAGAAGATGGCGAACTGCCGCTGCAGCAGCCCGCGCGCGCTCCTCGGCGCGAGCCCGCGCAGGAGCGCCAGGGTGGCCACCACCGTCACCGGGAGCACGAGCCACATCGACCAGCCGAGACCCACCAGCAGGGCGAGGCCCACGGCCGTCCCGGCCAGCCCCAGCAGGTTGAGCCACAGCACCTTGCCGACGGCCGCGGCCGTCCGGCCCGTGTCGTGCAGCGGGAGGTTGTCCATGCCGACCCACGCCGCGACTGCGACGACGAGCAGGATGGGCACCCACAGCAGCCCGCCGTTCTGGATGTAGATGACGCCGAGGCCCGCCTGACCGGCCACGTCGGGTCGCGCCAGGCCCTCGCCGCCGAGCACGCCGAAGAGCGGCAGCGCCATGGCCACGGGCAGCAGCACCTGCATCGCGCTGACGCCGAGGTTGCCGATGCCGGCATTGAGCCCGAGCGCGGTGCCGAGGACCCGCTTCGGAAAGAAGAACGAGATGTTCGACATCGACGAGGCGAAGGCGCCACCGCCGATGCCCGACAGCGCCGCCAGGGCCGCAAACATCCAGTAGGGCGTCTGCGGATCGCGCAGCGCCACGCCGGCGCCCAGGCACGGGGCCAGCAGCAGCGCGGTCGTCACCGCGACGCTGTTGCGGCCGTTGGCGAGGGCGATCAGGAACGAGTGGGGGATGCGGAGCGTCGCGCCGCTGAGGCCGGCAATCGCCGTGAGCGTGTACAGTTGGTCCTGCCGGAACGGAAAGCCGAGCGTCTGCATCTGCACCGTGATGACCGACCAGATCATCCAGACGGCAAACCCGCAGAACAGGGCCGGCATCGACAGCCAGAGGTTGCGGCTGGCCACCTGCTTGCCCCGGGCCGCCCAGAAGGCCGGGTCCTCGGGTGCCCAGGTCTCGACCGTCGCCGTGCGTGTGAGAACGCTCGCCATGGTCAGGCCGTCTCCGCTCCGGCGAGCGACGCGTGCCCGCGCTCCATCTGCCGCATCAGGCCGGGCTGCTGCTCCCGCTGCATGCGCTGCACCACCACGTGCATCCAGACGAGGCACGCCACCGAGAACACGGCCAGGACGGCCCAGCTGGTGGTCCAGATGCCGGTGGCGCGCAGCAGGTACCCGAACAGGATCGGGAAGAAGAACCCGCCCAGCCCGCCGATGACCCCGACCATGCCGCCGACGACGCCGACGCTCTGCGGGAAATAGTCCGGGATGTGCCGGTAGACGGCGGCCTTCCCGATCCCCATCAGGAAGCCCACGAGGAGCACCAGCGCCGAGAAGATCCAGACGTTGGCCTCGAAGTAGACGTGAGTCACCCCGCGGGCGAGCAGCTGGCGTTTGGCCACCCGATCGCCGACCGTCACCGTGGGCTCGTGCCAGAAGGCGGTGGTCGGGAGAACCAGCGCCCGCTCGCCGGCGTCCCGGTCCCAGTTGGCGGGCTTCGTGCGGAGCGGGTAGATTCGCCCATCGACGACGATCTGCGCGTCGGAGACCGCGGCCACCATGCCGGCCCGCGTCGCCATCACGCCGCTGCCCGGAGACTGGATGTCCATGCGGGGCACGATGAGCAGCGCGCAGCAGGCCGTGCACCCGCCGAGCACCCAGTACATGACCCGCCGCGCCCCCCAGTGGTCCGACATCCAGCCGCCGAGGCCGCGGATGACGCCGCCGGGCAGGCTGAAGATCGCGGCCATCATGCCGGCCGTCGCGACCGTCATCCCGTACGCGTTCACGTAGTACGGGATGAGCCACTGCGCCAGGCCGACGTAGGCGCCGAAGACCAGCAGGTAGTAGGCGCCGAAGCGCCACACCCGCAGGCTGCGGAGCGGCGCCAGGCGCTCGCGCATCGTCAGGACATGGCTGGTCTCGGCCTTGCGGTCGTAGGTGAAGAGGAAGAAGCACACGCCGGTGACCGCCAGGGCGATGGCGTAGAACTTCGGGAGGGCGCGCCACTGATCGAGGTCCGTGTGATCCAGCGTGAGGACGGCGAGCAGGGCCGGGGCGCCCATGCTGGTGAGGGCCGATCCGGCGTTGCCCGCGCCGAAGATGCCCAGGGCCGTGCCCTGGCGGTGACGGCTGAACCACACCGACGTGTAGGCGATGCCGACGGCGAACGATCCGCCCGAGAGGCCGAAGCCGAGCGACGCCCAGACGAAGTGCTCGTAGGTCGTGGCGTAGCTCAATAGATACATCGGCACCGCGGACAGGAAGAGCAGGAGCCCGAACACCAGCCGCCCGCCGTACCGGTCCGTCAGCATGCCCAGCGGCAGGCGCGACAGCGATCCCGTCAGGACGGGCAGCCCGATCAGCCAGCCCATCTGCGCCTCGTTCCACGCGAAGACGCCGTGATCGACCAGGTACGTCACCAGCACGCCGTTCATCGTCCACGCGGCGAAGCACACGGTGAACGCCAGCGTGTTGACGACGAGCACGGTCAGCGCGCGGCTCTGGTCACTCATGGCGCGGGATGCTGCAAGGGGCGAGTGGGCCTAGGACCCGCTCCGTCACACCCCGCGGCCGGCGGGGCGCGGGCGGTACCACCGCACGACCTGCGGACGCCGCCAGAGGTACGGGTTGGGCACCACCAGGATGTGCACGAGCCGGCTGTACGGGAACACCGCGAAGAGCGCGAAGGCGCCGCCGATGTGCAGCTTCACCAGCCAGGGCATGCCCGCGATGAACGCGAGGTCGGGACTGAAGGTGAACAGCGACCAGAGGTAGGGCGAGGCCACGGACGCAAACCACGACGAGCCCCACGGGTGGAAGATCGCCACGAGCACGCCGGTCGTCACCTGCAGGAGCAGCAGGGCGTACACCGTCCAGTCCATGCGGCTCGTCACGATCCGGACCTTCGGCTCGCTGTACCGGCGGAGGATGATGCCCACCAGGCCGACCAGCGTCAGCAGGCCGGCCGCCAGGCCCGAGGCCTCGAGGATGTAGAGCCGCACCGGCTGCGCGTTCCAGGCCAGGATGCTGCGCGGCACCAGGAAGGCGACCAGATGGCCTGCGAACACCGTGAGGATGCCGTAGTGGAACGGCACGACGGCCCAGAAATGGAACCGGTTCTCCAGGAACTGCGACGAGTAGCTCGAGTAGGAGAACGGCCGGTTCCAGTAGCGCCCGACGGTCCCCAGGAAGAACACGACCAGGGTCACGTAGGGCAGAACGGCGAAGACGAGCAGGTCGATGGCGGTGCTAGACATGGGGCGCCTCGAGAACAGGGTGCGCGAGCGACGACACGGTCGCCTGGACCGCGCGCATGAGTGCCGGGTAGGGGCCTTCCCGCGCGGCCAGCCCTTCCAGAATCTTGGCCACGGCGGGGGCCACCGACTCGGCCGCGAGCGACGCGGCCGCATCGGCCGGCAGGCGGCCGAGGAGATGCAGGACGTGGGGCAGGTGGTCGGGCAGCTCGTGATCCTCGGCGATGCCGTGACGCGTCAACAGGTCGCGCAGCCGCACGAGGAAATCGCCGCGGTCGTAGTTCTCCCCGTACAGGTGCCAGCCGATGTCGAGGCTGCACTTGGGATCGAAATCGAACGCCGCGATGAACTGCTCCTGCATCGCCGCGGCCGAGAGCCCGTCGAGCCGCGCCGCGTACTCCGCCAGGGCGGCCGCCGTTTCGGGCGGCGCCCAGCTGGCGGCGTCGGCACACCGGGCCACCAGCCCGGGCGTGGCGTCATCCGGATAGGTGAGCGCCTGAGCGAGCACGGCCAGGACCTGCGCATCACCGGCCATGGTCATTCCCCGCGCGCCGGCCGGGCGATGAAGCCGAAGCCCGCACCCTGCTTGTGCTCCATCGGATCCTCGAGCATCGCGATGGCCTCTTCGCGGTGCGCCGGCGGGATCACGTACCGGTCGTCGACCGTGCAGAGCGAGGTGAGCTGGTAGATGGCGTCGGCCTCCTCGGGCGAGCAGTCGGCTTCCCGGAGCATGCGCGACGCGGTCTCCTGCGACACGTCGCCGACCGTGAGCATCCGGCGATACCAGCGCACGGCCTTCTGCTTGCGGAGCGCGTAGCGCACCGGCGCCTCGTGCCCCGCACCGAACAGGTTGGCGAGGAACTGCATCGGCACGCGGGCGTCGTCGATGTCGTGGAAGAAATCCTGCGAGATGCCGTCGACGCGCCCGCCGTTGCGCTGCGCCATCACCGGCGCCATGGGCGGCACGTAGAAGAGCATCGGCATCGTCCGGTACTCGATGTGCGGGGGCAGGGCCAGCTTCCAGACCTTGACGAACTGGTACACCGGCGAGCGCTGCGCCGCGTCGATCACCGCGTCGTCCACCCCGCTCTTCCGGGCCGCCTCGATCACGGCCGGGTCGTGCGGGTCGAGGATGAGCGACCGCTGGGCCTCGACCAGGTCCTCGGGGTTGCTCTTGGCCGCCTCTTCGAGGCGGGACGCGTCGTAGAGGAGCACGCCGAGATAGCGGATGCGGCCCACGCACGAGTGGAAGCACGCGGGCGCCTGCCCGGTCTCGACGCGCGGGAAGCACAGGATGCACTTCTCCGACTTCCCGGTGGACCAGTTGTAGTAGACCTTCTTGTACGGGCAGGCCGAGATGCACGAACGCCAGCCGCGGCACCGGGTCTGGTCGAGCAGCACGATGCCGTCCTCGCCGCGCTTGTAGAGCGCACCCGACGGGCACGCCGCCACGCAGGCGGGGTTCAGGCAGTGGTTGCAGATGCGGGGGAAGTAGAAGAACACCAGGCGCTCGATGGCGGACAGCTGCGAGCGCTGCTGCTCCGTCAGCCCGGCGAGATTCGGATCGTTCTCGGCGTAGACCGGTGAGCCCGACAGGTCGTCGTCCCAGTTGGGGCCCGCCTTGATGTCGATGTACTCGCCCGTGACCATGGAGATGGGGATCGCGGTGGGCTGGTCCTGGCCCTCGGGCGCGTTGAACAGGTTCTGGTAGTCGTAGGTCCAGGGCTCGTAGTAGTCGTCCATGCTCGGCTGGTGCGGGTGGTGGAAGATGTTGGTCACCACGCGCCGCTTGTCGGTGGACTTCAGCTGCAGGTCGCCCCCGGGGGTGCGCTGCCAGCCGCCGCCGTACTTCTCCTGGTTCTCCCACTCCGTCGGAAAGCCCGTGCCGGGCTTGGTCTCGACGTTGTTCCACCACATGTACTCGGCGCCCTTGCGATCGGTCCAGATGTTCTTGCACGCGATGCTGCACGTGTGGCAGCCGATGCACTTGTCGAGATGGAACACCATCGCTATCTGGGAACGAACCTCCACGGCCTGCTCCTTTCGTCCGTCAGTTCCTCTATCGGCCCTCTACCACTTCAGATCGGGCAGCTTGCGGACCAGGACGTGCGTGTCGCGGTTGCATCCGATCGGCCCCCAGTAGTTGAAGTGGAAGGTGAACTGGCCGTACCCGCCGACGAGCAGGTTGGGCTTCAGTCGCGTTCGCGTCAGGCTGTTGTGCCCGCCGCCGCGGCGGTAGTTGCGCAGCGGGGACTTCGGGACCGAGTAGGTCCGCTCGGGCGAGTGGTACTGGATGCAGACGCCGGGTGGGATCCGCGCGCTCACCACCGCGCGCGTCACCACCACGCCGTGGTCGTTGTAGACCTCGACCCAGTCGTTGTCCAGGATGCCCAGCTCCGCGGCGTCGTGGTCGTTCATCCAGAACGGCTCGAGCCCCCGCGACAGCGTCGTCATGCGCTGGTTGTCGCCGTAGGTCGAGTGGATGTGCCACTTGCCGTGCGGCGTGAGGTAGTTGAGCATCTTCGACTGGCCGACCTCCTTCTGGAAGCGGATGTCGGCGTACTGGGTCGGCAGCGGCTTGGGCTTGTAGGTCGGCACGTGCTCGCCGAACTGCAGGTAGCCCGGGTGATCCAGGTAGAAGTGCTGCCGGCCCGTCAGCGTGCGCCACGGCACCTGCGCCTCGACGTTGTAGGTGAACGGCGAGTAGGCGCGGCCGTTGGCGATGAGGCCCGACCACATCGGGCTGTTCACGAACCGGCGCGGCTGCGACTGGATGTCCTTGTAGCTCGTCCGGAACCCGCGGTCCGCCTCCACCAGGTGCGCGAGCGGCAGGCCGACCTTCTTCTCCATGTTCTTGTAGGAGCGGTACGCCAGCTCGCCGTTGGTCACCGACGCGAACTTCAGGATCGTGTTGCAGACGTGCTCGTCCGCCGCCAGCGACGGGTAGGTCACCCCGTCCCACGCGACCGTCGGGCCGTGCGTCACCGCCTCGTCGTACACGTCGTCGATGGCGTAGTGTGTCCCGTGCGCGCCGATCCCCTTGTCCCGCGCCAGCCGCCCGAACGAGCAGTACTGGTTGTGCAGGTTCTGGTAGTCGCGCGTGACGACCTTCAGCGCCGGCATCGTCTTGCCGGGAATCGCCTCGATGTCGCCCGTGATCCAGTCCTTCATCGCCGGCTGCGCGATCTCGGCCTCGGAATCGTGGCTGAGCGGCGTCGCCACGATGTCCCGCACCGGCGCCGGGAAGTGCCGCGGCGCCATCTCGGACAGCGTCCTGGCGATCGACTTGAAGATCTGCCAGTCGCTCTTCGACTCCCAGCACGGCGGCACCGCCGCCGAGAGCGGGTGGATGAAGCTGTGCAGGTCGGTCGAGTTGATGTCGGCCTTCTCGTAGAACGTGGCGGTCGGCAGGACGATGTCCGAGTAGAGCGCGGAGGTGTCCATCCGGAAGTTGATGTCGACGACCAGGTCCATCTTGCCCTGGGGCGCCGTCTCGTGCCACACCACTTCCTTGACCGAGTCCGCCGCCAGGTCCTGCGCCACCTTGTTCGTGTGCGTGCCCAGGTAGTGGTGCAGGAAGTACTCGTGGCCCTTCGCGCTCGACATCAGCGCGTTGCCGCGCCAGATGAACCACACCCGCGGCCAGTTCTCCGGCCCGTCCGGATCCTCCACGGAGAAGCGGAGCTGGCGCGACTTCAGCTGGTCGACCACGTAGGCGACGATCTCGGCCTCCGTGGCGGCGCCGGCGGCCTCGGCCTCCCGGACCAGATCCATCGGATTCTTGTTGAACTGCGGGTAGAACGGCATCCACCCGTTGCGGACGGCCTTGACCTGCACGTCCATGGTGTGCCCGCGGGCGATGGAGCCCTCGGGCTGGTCCGGCGGCACCGTGTGGTAGTCGGTGAACGACTTCTCGTACCGCCACTGATCCGTGTTCACGTAGTGCCAGCTCGGCGCGTTCTGCAGGCGCGAGGCCGGGATCCAGTCCTTCCCCATCGCGATCGACGACCAGGACTCGCCGGGCGCCAGCTTCTCCTGGCCCACGTAGTGCGCCAGCCCGCCGCCGGTGACGCCCACGCACCCGCAGAACATCAGCGCGTTGATGCCGGCGCGGTACATCAGGTTGCCGTGGTACCAGTGGTTGATCCCGGCCCCGATGATGATGATGTTCTTGCCGTTGGTGTGCTCGGCCGTCGAGCCCCACTCGCGCGCGAAGCGCAGCAGCGTCTCGCGGCCCATCCCCGTGTACTTCTCCGCCCACGCGGGCGTGTACGGCTTGTCGTCGTCGTAATCGGCCGGGTAGTCGCCCGGCAGCCCACGCGCCACCCCGTACTGGGCCATGAGGATGTCGTAGATCGTCGCGACCAGCGTCGTCGAGCCGTCGGCCAGCGTGAGCCGGCGTGCGGGCACGCCGCGCACGATCGTCGCGCCCTGGCCGAAGTCGTCGAACTGGGCCAGCGCGACCTCCTCGGCCGAGCCGAGCTGCGTCAGCGCCGGTGCGATGTCGCTGCCGTCGACCCCGTCCTTGAGCAGCAGGTTCCACTTGCCCGTGTTCTGCTTCGCCCAGCGGAAGCCGACGCTGCCCATCGGCATCTTCGGCCGCTCCGCGGCCTCGTCCCACATCAGGAACTGCCAGTCGCCGTTCTCGACGCCGGTGTACCCGGCCAGCCGGTTCGCCCGGAGGAGCTGACCCGGGCGATACTGCCCGTCCGCCTTGGGCTCGAGTTCGACGAGCAGCGGCGCATCCGTGTAGCGCTTGCAGTAGTCCACGAAGTACGGGACCTGCCGGTCGTGGTGGAACTCCTTCAGCAGCACGTGGTTGACGGCCATCCACCAGGCGCCGTCCTGGCCGGCGTTGAGCGGCACCCACTCGTCGGCGTACTTCGCCACCTGGTTGAAGTCGGGCGCGAAGACCCACATCTTCGTGCCGTTGTGGCGCGACTCGGCCGCGAAGTGGCAGTCGGGCGTGCGGGTCATGTTGAGGTTCGACCCCATCACGGCCAGCATCTTCGCGTTGTACCAGTCGGCCGACTCGTGCACGTCGGTCTGCTCGCCCCAGGTCTCGGGTGAGGCCACCGGCAGGTCGCAGTACCAGTCGTAGAAGGAGAGCGACAACCCGCCGAACAGCTGCAGGAACCGTGATCCGGCGGCGTAGCTGATCATCGACATCGCCGGGATCGGCGAGAAGCCCGCCACCCGATCCGGCCCGTGCTTCTTCGCCGTGTAGAGCAGCGAGGCGCTGATGAGCTCGAGCACCGTGCTCCAGTCCGCCCGGCGGAAGCCGCCCTTGCCACGCGCCCGCTGCCAGCGCTGGCGGGCCTCGGGGTTCTCCACGAGCGACGCCCACGCCTCCACCGGGTCGGCGTGCGCGGCGCGCGCGTCCTTCCACAGGTCGAGCAGCGGGCCCCGCGCATACGGGTACTTCACCCGCAGCGGGCTATACAGGTACCACGAGTACGAGATGCCGCGCTGACAGCCCCGCGGCTCGTAGGGCGGGAGCCCCGACTCGAGCATCGGGTAGTCGAGCGCCTGCATCTCCCACGTGACAATGCCGTTCTTGACGTAGATCTGCCAGCTGCAGCCGCCCGTGCAGTTCACGCCGTGCGTGCTGCGGACGATCTTGTCGTGCTGCCAGCGGTTACGGTAGAACTCCTCCCACTTGCGCAGCCCCGCCTTGGTCTCGTCCTTGATCCACGTGATCGTTCCGTTCTTCATCGGATGCCTCCGCGCGTGTGTGCGCGTCCGAAGCCCGCTTCTTCCACCAGCGGCCCGCGCACGGCACGGAACCGCTTGCGCCAGGCGCCGTCCATGCCGGCCAGCAGCACCACCGCGCCGCCGAGCCCGAGCAGCAGGAACGTGACCCGGCCGAACCCCGAGTCCTCGCCGCCCTGCCGCGCCGCCTCTTCCAGGTAGGCCACGACCGGCAGGATCTCCTCGGCGTCGAGCGGCGTGTCACGAAACACCGACTGCATCGTCGTGGTCGCTGGCGCCGAGAGCCAGGCCGACAGGCCCTTGCGCCCCTGCAGCCGCTCGTAGACCTTCGTGAGGTCCGGGCCCAGCCGTCCACCGCCGAGCGCGCCCACGCCACGCACCGTGTGGCACGACAGGCAGGGCGGGCCGCCCGCCAGCTGCGCGATGTCGCCCCGCATGATGGCCCGGCCGCGCTCGATGTCCTGCGCCGTGAACGGCCGGTCGCTGACCTGCACGCCCACGAACTGCGATTTCTCGAGCTTCGACTCCGATTCCATGAGCGAGATCAGGGCATCGGCCATGTCCGGGGTCAGGCCCGGCAGCGACGGCATGAGGACCCCGCGGGCTTCCTGGAACAGCTGCACGGCGATCGGGTCGCCGGCGTCGATCAGGGCCTTCGGGTTGGGCATGTAGCGGAGCAGCCAGTCGTGATCGCGCCGGACCGTGACGTCCTTCAGGTCCGGCCCCGTCAGACGCCCGCCGCCAATCGTGTGGCAGCTGACGCAGTTCTGTTTGAAATATGCGGTCGCGTCCTGGGCGCGGGCGGCGCCGGGCACCGACAACGCCAGCGCCGCCGCCAAGGCCGACGCCCACCATCTTCCGAACGGCGCATTCACGCAGAGCCTCCCTTGCACGTGGAGTTCAATCGGGGCAACGCCGACCGTCGTCGGAGACGACCGGCCCGCGTGCCGCTGGCCAAGACTTGTCCCACAGACGCCCGCAGCGCCGGTATGACAGTCGTCATATGTCGGCCTCCAGCCGCGGCGCGGTGAACGGACCGCGGTAGTAGCACATCACGCCCGACGCACAGATCTCGTGCATGCCACGGGCCCGCACCGCCCACCGCACGACGTCCTCGTCGGCACTCCCCGTCTCCATGTGTGCGAGGACCGCGCGCACGAGCTTCAGGCCCAGCAGTTTGCGGAGGGGTGAGGCCTGCCGGCCCGCGATCTTCACCGCGTGAATGCCGAAGCGCCGGAACGCCGGCATGGCGCACACGCCGCACGCGCCGAGCGGCATGCCCCCGGACGAGACCGTGGCCCCGCAGGCGTTGAGGTGCCAGATCCATTCCCGATGGCGCGCGAAGTGGGCCTCGAGCCGCGCCGCCTCGGCGGGGGCCGGTCGCTCGCCATCGGTCCGCTCGACCGTCGCGTCCCATCGCGCCAGGTCCACGCAGAACGCCCCGACACGGTGGTGGTGCAGCGTGTGGCACAGCCCCTCCTCGAAGGCGCAGCCGTCGTAGAGGACGAAGGCCTCGAGCGGTACGGCGCCGGCCACCTCGGCGCTGATGCGCCCCACCTCGTCCAGCCCGAGGCCGCGCGGCAGGATCACGCGGCCGACACCGAGGTCCTGGTAGAACCGCACGGCCTCGGTGTTGAGCGCGCTGGCGACCGAGCTGACGTGGAGTCGGGGACCGAGGCCCATGTCGGCCAGCGTCAGGAGCAGCGCCGTGTCGGACACGATCAGGCCATCGATCCCGCAGGTGGCCACCGCCTGCCGTGCCAGGTCGGCCAGGTAGGTGAGTTGCTGCTCGATGTAGACCGGCGCGTTCAGCGTGAGGAACACCGGGACGCCGTGCGCGTGGGCCCGGGCCACCAGCAGGGCGAGCGCGTCGAGGCTCGACAGATTCGCGCCAGCCGGGCTGCGGCGATTCAGCCACACCGCTCCGGAGTAGGCGCGAATCCAGTCCGGCGGGACCAGGCCGCAGTACAGCTCGCCGGCGCCGCTCTCCACCAGCATCTCGACTTCGTCCGGGCTGCTCACCGGGGCGAGGACCTTCATGGCGCTCATACCGGCAGATCGGCCTGGTAGACCAGGCGGTCGATGCCGGACCGGCTCGCGACCGCCGCGGCTCGTCCGATGGCATCCGCGTCCTGGAGATAGAAGCAGGTATTGCCGCGCTCGAGGTACTCGTGATGACCGCCGGCCACCGGCAGGGGGTCCGCGCGTCGCGTCACCGTGTACTGCAGGCATTCGCGGCGGCAGGCGGCGCCGACGTGGAACTGGTCGGCCGCAGGCTGGTTCAGCGAGCCGATGGCGCAGGCCCGCCCGCTGACCACGTAGCCGTACGGCACGTAGACCGACGCGCCGAGGCCGATTGCCCTAAAATCCGTATCGAGCCCCTGGATGAGGTTGTCGAACTCCACGCGGCCGATGCCGAAGCGCGCGAGCAGGAGGCGCGACACGGGAGCGGTGAGCGAGGGCTGCCGCAGCGCCGCCAGGGCATCGCCGGGCGCGCGAGCCTCGACGAGCCCTGGCACAATCCGCGGATCGCGGAGCATGCGGTTCATCAGCCGCCCGAGCACGAGCCGCAGTCCGGCGTGCTCCCGGGCCACGACCCGCACGACGCCCCAATCGTTGGCCACGACCTCGACGCGCGCATCCTCGAGCCCCGACAGCCAGGCCAGGACCGGCCGCAGGCGATCCACGCCGTCGTCGCTCACATAGCTGGTCAGCAGGGTGAAGGCGAGGCCGGCCGACACCGCGGCCGAGTAGGCGCGACGGACCTCCGACACCGACGGCGCACGCCGCTCGCAGAACTCCTGGCCGAAGTACAGGCGTTGCCAGGCGGGCGGCCCGAACCGGTCGACCACCGCCGCACGCGCGTCGGCCTGGCGCGCGCGCGCCAGGCCGGGCCGGGAGGGCTCCAGCCGCAGGTGCGCCGGCAGGTCCGCGAGATCCGACGGCCGGAACAGCGCCAGCGCCCACTCGGTCATGATGCTCTCGGGCATGCTGATGGGCATCCCGCAAGCGGCCTATGACGACGGTCATAAAGACCGCCGGCCGACATGGCGTGACATGGCCGGGCGCCGCCAGCGCTACCATCGGAACGTTCACCAATGCGCCAGGACCCTCACGCGATGCCGGCCCCGAGCGCCACCACCCCCGCGAGCTGGCTGGCCAGCGTGTTTCTCACGCTCAGGGGGCGGCTGATCCTGCTCGTCTGCTTCGCCGCGGTGCCCTCGCTGTTGTTCATCTTCTTCGCGGCCGCCCGCGAGCGGGCCTCGGCCCTGGAGTTGATGGAGACGGAGGCCCGCCATCTGGGCAGCCTGGCGTCCCGGGAACATGCCCACCAGCTCAACGGCGGTCGGAACCTGCTGCTCCGCCTCGCCCGCGTCCTGCCGTGCGAAGGGACCGACCGCGGGAAGACGCCCGTCTGTCCGGATTACCTGCCCGCTCTGCTGAGCGGCTTCCCCCAGTTCGCCAACATCGGGGTTGCCGCGACGGGCGGGGAGATTGCCTGCAGCGCCGCGCCCATCGCGCGGCCCGCGAGCCTGAGGGCGAACACCGCCTTCGACCTGGCCATCGAATCCCGGGACGTCGAGACCGGCACCTACGCCGTCGGTTTCGTCGGGCGCCCCGTCCTGCACATGGCCCGCGCCATTCGCGACGCGGATGGCACGGCCTGCGGCGTCGCCTTCGTGGCCGTCGAACTCGGCTGGCTGGACCAGCTGGCCGAGCAGGCGGACCTGCCGGCCGATTACTCGCTGTTCATCACCGACAGGGCGGGGCGCGTGCTGGCGCACTCCGGCGCCGCCCATCACGTCGTGCCGGACGGCGACGCCTCGCCGGCCCTGGCGGCGGTGCTCGACCGGCCCCGGGGGGCCGTGCTCGAGTTCGGATCGCCCCCCGCGTCGCAGTACTTCGTCGCCACGCCGATGGAAGGCACGCCGGGCGTGTTCGTCGTCGCCGGCCTGCCCTACGAGCGGGTCCGCGGGGCCGCCAACCGGGCGTTCTATCGCACGCTGCTCGCGCTCGCGATGGTGACGATGTTCGCCATTGCCTCCGCGGTCGTGGCGGCGGAGTTCTCGGTCCTCAGGGCCCTGCGCGCGCTGACGCGGACGGTGCGCCGGTTCGGGTCGGGTGACCTCTCCGCCCGCGCGCCGCTGCCCGGCAGCCACGGCGAACTCCGCGAGCTCGCCGTCTCGTTCAGTGCCATGGCCGACGCGCTCAGCGCCCGGCAGCGCGAGGCGCGCGAGGCGCAGGAGCGGCTCCGTGCCCTGTCGCACCGGCTGCAGGAGGCGCGGGAGGAAGAGGCCGGCCGGATCGCGCGCGAACTCCACGACGAGCTGGGCCAGGTGCTGACCGGGCTGAAGATGGAGCTGGCGACCGTGTGGCGGACCGTCGCGCGCGGCGCCAGCCCGGCGGGCGGGGATCCGGTGATGGCCGGCATGGGCGAGCAGATTGACCGCGCCATCGACGCGGTGCGGCGCCTGTCGTCGGAGTTGCGGCCGCCCGTGCTCGACCGGCTGGGGCTGGGCGCGGCCGTGGACTGGCTCGTGCGGGACCGCGAGTCCAAGTCGGGCCTGGCGATCGTGCTCGACGTGCACGACCTCGGCGAGCCGATTCACCCGCAGGTGTCGATCGCGCTGTTTCGCGTCGTGCAGGAGGCCCTGACCAACGTCATCCGACACGCCAGGGCGACCGAGGTCGCCATCGACCTCGCCGGACACGATGCCACGCTGTCGCTCACGATTCACGACAACGGCGTCGGCCTCGATCCGTCGGTGGCCAAGGGGCCCCATTCGCTCGGGATCCTGGGCATGCGCGAGCGCGTGCGCCTGGTGGGTGGCACCTTCCACATCGACGGAGGGCCCGGGCGCGGCACGACCATCGTCGTCGAGGTGCCGCGGGAGCCGCCGCGCGCGACATCGGCCGGCGGCAGCGAGCCGGAGCCATGAAGATCCTCATCGCCGACGACCACGCCATCGTGCGCTCCGGCCTGAAGCGCACCCTCGAGCTCGAGTTTCCCGACGTCGTGTTCGGCGAGGCGACGACGGGGCGCGAGCTGCTCGAGAAGGCGCAGGCGGCCTCCTGGGATGTCGTCATCCTCGACGTCGCGCTTGGCGCCGAGAACGGTCTGGACACCCTGTCGCGGGTGAAGGCCGTGTGCCCGAGGCTTCCGGTCATCGTGCTGTCGATGTACGGCGAGCGGCAGTTCGTCCTCCGCGCCCTCGCCGACGGCGCGTCTGCCTATCTGACCAAGGAGCAGGCAGCCGAGGAGCTCTTCACGGCCATCCGCGCCGTCTGCGCCGGGCGCCGCTATCTCGGGCAGACCCTGGCCGCGCAGCTGGCGGATCACCTGGCGGGCGATCACGGGGGCAAGCCGCACGAGGCGCTGTCGAGCCGCGAGCTCGAGGTGTTCCTGCTCCTGGCCCAGGCCCGCTCGGTGTCGGAGATCGCCGAGCGGCTGCACCTGAGCGTCAAGACGGTGAGCACCTACCGGACGCGCATCCTCGAGAAGATGTCGCTGGCCTCGAACGCCGAGATCATCCAGTACGCCGTACGCCACGGCCTGGTGCGGTGAGGGTGTAGGACGAACACGGACACCGGGCGCGCGATCATCCTACGCCGCCGTCGGACGGCGACCGATTGTCGCCTCCCCGTCGATCGGCGACGATGCCGACCATGGCGGCCGGCCACACGATGTCGTCGCGGTTCACGTCCGGGGGGCGCATCCGCCGCTACGTCGACGAGAGCCTGGCGTCGATGCACCCCGCGTACTTCGCCATGTCGATGGCGACCGGCATCGTCTCCATCGCGTGCCATCTGCTGGGCCTCCGTGAGCTGTCGACCGTCCTCCTCTGGGTCAACGTGGCCGCGTATGGCGGCGTGTGGCTGGCGACCCTGACGCGGATCGTGCGTTTCCCGCGCGCGTTCCTCGCGGACTGGACCAGCCACCAGCGCGGTCCCGGCTTCTTCACCTCGGTGGCCGCGACGTGCGTCCTCGGATCGCAGCTGCTCCTGCTGCGCCAGGCCACGACGCTCGCGTTCGGCCTGTGGGTGCTGGCCGTGCTGCTCTGGATCCTGTGCACCTACGCCGTGTTCGTCGCGCTCAGCATCCGTGAGGACAAGCCCTCGCTGGCCGAAGGCATCAACGGCGGCTGGCTGATCGCCGTGGTGGCCACGCAGGCGCTGTGCGTGCTGGGCAGCAGCGTCCTGCCGGATCGGCTGGCGAACCGCGATGCGGCCTGGTTCATCCTCGTCTCGTTCTGGCTCTGCGGCGGGATGCTCTACACCTGGATGATCTCGCTCATCTTCTACCGCTACACGTTCTTCCGGTTCCTGCCGGAGGACCTGATGCCGCCGTACTGGATCAACATGGGCGCGGTGGCCATCTCCACGCTGGCCGGCACGGCGCTGGTGGCCGCATCGACCGGCTCGCCGCTCATGGAGTCGATTCGCCCCTTCGTGAAGGGCGGCACCATCCTCTACTGGGCCACCGCCACCTGGTGGATCCCCATGCTCCTCATCTTCGGGATCTGGCGCCACGCCGCCCGGCGCGTGGCCTTCCGGTACGATCCGCTCTACTGGGGCCTGGTCTTCCCGCTCGGGATGTACAGCGTGTGCACCTACCGGCTCGTGGAGACCTTCAACCTGCCGTTCCTCGCCTGGATCTCGCGGGGCTTCATCGTCGTCGCCATCATCGCCTGGATGTTCACCTTCTCGGGCCTGGTCACGCGGGCCCTCCACCTCGCCCTGCTCGGTCTGAGGGCCCTGCGGCCCGCCGGTCCACGCGCGCTCTCGCCGTTCGAGGCGCTCGACCGCTCCATCGCCAATCCGCCATCGTCTGGAGGTCTCCCATGAGCACGAATCGATCCTCGTCCATTGGCGTTCAGTACGCCGACACCGCCCTGTCGGGCCCTCGTCGAGCGGGTGCGTCAGGGCAGGCCGCGGTCGCGTCGGCGGCCGACGCCGAGCGCCGGCAGAGGACCGGCCAGCGGATGATCCTCGCCGGCTTCGTGATTGCCATCGCCGGCGTGGTGGCGTACTGTGTGGCCTCCTTTGGGGCCGGCATGAGCACGGCCATGGAGGGTGTCCTGTTCGACAACGACGTGCCGTTCGCCCGCGCGACGCTGGCCGTCCTCGGGCTCGGCACGCTCGTCTGGCTCGCGGGCTCGATCACGTATCTCAGGGGCGCGCTGGACGCGGACGAGGAAGCGGGCGAGGCGGGCACGCCGCACGACCGGCAAGCCTAGAAGGAAGACGCCGGGCCGGGGCCAGTCTCCCTTTCCCGATGACAGCCGCGTGGACCAGGGGCAGCCAGGAGAGCCCAGGCGCCGACCCGTCCGGATCCCGCCACGCACGTCTCGTCGTGGTGCCCGGACGTGGAAGGCGTCGCGCTCCCCGTTGGAGCCAACTCGAGCGGAAGGCGGGCCACTGCAGGCCCGCGGGCCGAAGGCCCACGCTCGGGAATCCCCTCCCAGCCTCGCCTGCGGTTCCTCGCGGCGGCGGGTGAGCCGCCAGGGGCGTGCCGTTGTTTGCAGTCCTGAGCAGATCACCGCCTGCCTTCCTGCTGTCGTCCCCCCGCAGGAACATCAAATTATTGAACATTGTTTATCCAACTTGCTGGATTCGACGCTAGGCCTGCTTTCCCGAGGGCATTTTCTGGCGAGATCTTCCCATTCCCACACGCCGAAGGTCAGCCATGGAAGGCACGGATACTGCTCGCGTGTGACGAACTGCGTGACGAATTGCTTTCCCTGCTCGAGGAGGACTGGAATGAAGCTGAGAACCACTTGTCTGGTGGCGTGGCTGAGCCTGATGGCGTCCAGCGCCGTCGCCCAGCAGCAAACGGGTGAAATCTTCGGGAGGGCCACCGACTCGTCGGGCGCCGTGCTTCCAGGGGTCAGCGTCACCGCCACCGGCCCCGCCTTGCTGCAGCCCCGCGTGGCCATCACGTCGGAGGCCGGATCGTACCGGATGCCCGAGTTGCCCATCGGCACCTACACGGTGACCTTCGAGCTCCCGGGGTTTCGGACCATGCAGATGGCCGATGTCCGCATCACCATCGGGTTCTCGGCCCAGGTGAACGCGCAGCTCGAGCTCTCGACCGTGCAGGAAACGGTGACGGTGACCGGCGAGAGCCCGCTCATCGACACGAAGTCGACCGGCACGCGCAGCGCCTTCGACCTCGACACGCTGCAGAACCTGCCGACGGCGCGCGACCCGTGGGTGATGCTCGAGAAGACCCCTGGCATCACCATGGACCGTGCCAACGTAGGCGGCAGCCAGTCGGGCCAGCAGTCGGGCTACATCTCGCGCGGCGCCAGCACCGGCAACAACAAGTGGTCGATTGACGGCGTGGACATCACCGACATGTCGGCGACCGGCGCCTCCCCCATGTACTACGACTTCGACATGCTCGCGGAGATGCAGGTGACGACGGGCGGCGCAGACGCGTCGCAGCAGACCGGCGGGGTGGGCATCAACCTGGTGACCAAGGGCGGCACGGATCGGCTCCGCGGGAACGCACGCTTCCTGGTCACCGACGAGGAGTTCCAGGCCGACAACATCACCGACGAGATCCGGTCCGCCGGCGCCGGATCGGGCGCGCCCATCCAGAACATCAAGGACTACGGCTTCGATGTGGGTGGGCCGATCGTGCGCGGCAAAGCCTGGTTCTGGGGCAGCTACGGCACGCAGGACATCAAGGTGGGCGTCGTCGGGTTCTACAAGAACACGCCGACCTGCCGCCCCACTCCGCCGACCGACACGGCGGGTCTGCGCGCGTGCCTCGAGACCGACCTCACCGGGCTCAACAACTACAACTGGAAGCTCACCTGGACGCCCTTCCAGGGGAACCGCCTCGGCTTCCAGAACACCTGGGCCGAGAAGGTGCGCAACGCGCGCGATGCGAGCGACACCCGGCCCATCGAGACCACGTTCCGCCAGAAGGCGGTCTCCAGCTCGTTCGGCACGTTCGGCTGGATCACCGGACCGACGCCGTTCTGGAAGGTCAGCGACCAGCACGTCTTCAGCGACCGCTTCCTGGTGGACGTGCAGTGGGCGCACGTCGGCAACAACTTCACCCTCGACTTCCACGAGGACTCGCTGGCCACGGTCCAGCCGCGGTACGAGACGACCACGGGTGTCTGGGGGCGGTCCTACCAGCAGGCCATCTACATCCGCCCCACCAACAGCGTGGACGTGACCGCCAACTACTTCCTGCCGAACGTCCTGGCCGGCGATCACGCGGTCAAGGCGGGCTTCCGCTGGCGCACCGCGCATTCGCAGAGCATCGGCCATTTCGGCGGCAACGCGGTCGCGCGCTACACGAACGGCGTGCCCAACTCGGCCGACATGTACCGGGACGGCTACTCCGAGTCGCACCTCGACACGCTCGCCTTCTACGTCCAGGACAGCTACACGGTGAAGCGCTTCACCTTCAACATCGGCGCCCGGCTGGACATCCAGGATGACGAGGCCGTCGCGGCGGAGGTGCCGGCCAGCCCGATCCTCCCGGTACAGCTGCCCGCGGTCAGCTTCCCCGGGGCGGACGCCGGCGTCACCTGGAAGAACTTCTCGCCCCGTCTGGGCGTGACCTACGACATCTCCGGGACCGGCCGTACCGTGGCCAATGCGTCCTACGCCACCTACTTCGGGCAGATGGGGCCGGGGCAACTCTCGAGCCAGCTCGCCGCGACCGGCCAGGTGTACGTCCGGTATCCCTGGTCCGACACCAGCGGCGACGGGTTCGTGCAGGCCGACGAGCTCGACCTGACCCGAATCCTGGCACGGAGCACGACATACAATCCCGCCAACCCCTCCAACTCCCGGTCGGCGGCGACCATCGACCCGGACATCAAGAACGACCGCACACGGGAGCTCATCGTCGGCCTCAGCCACGAGCTCATGGCCGGGGTCGCCGTGAGCGCGAGCTACATCTGGCGGAAGTACGACCAGTTCATCTGGTCGGATCGGGTCGGCCTGACGAGCGCCGACTACGTCCCGGTGAGCTACCGGCCGACGACGTGCCCGGCCGCCGCGCGCTGCGAGACGATCACCTACTACCAGCCGACCTTCCCGCTGCCGGCCGCATTCGTCCAGACGAACGTGCCGGACCGGCACCGCGACTACAACGGCGCCGAGTTCACCCTGACCAAGCGCATGTCGCATCGCTGGGCCATGAGCGGCAGCTTCGCCTACAACAGCGCGGTGGATCACTGGGACTCGCCCAGCGCCTACGAGGATCCGACCAACATCGAGCAGTTGGACGGGGCCCAGTACGCGCCGGAGGCGTCGGGCAGCGGCATCGACTCGGTGTTCCCGAACGCGAAGTGGCTCGTGAAGCTCAACGGGGCCTACCAGCTGCCCTACGGGTTCAACCTGGGCGTCGGCTACCAGGGCCGCCAGGGCTACCCCTTCCCGCAGGGCATCCTGACACCGAACCGCGCGAACCAGGCCGGCCAGACGACGGTGCTGCTGGACCCGCTGGGTGACGTGCGGCTCGACAACTTCCACCAGGTGGACATGCGGATCGATCGCGCGTTCACGATCGGCCGGGCCCGCATCATTCCCGCCATGGACGTGTTCAACCTGTCGAACGCCAACACCGTCCTCGCCTACCGTCGGAACCAGGCGGCGTCGAACGCCAACCGGATCAGCGGGATCGTGGCGCCGCGCGTCATCCGGTTCGGCGTGCGCGTGACGTTCTAGCCTGAAGCAGGCCGCACCGGGCGGCACGCATGCGAACGGGCGGGCTCGAGGATGGACCTCGGAGCCCGCCCGTCATCGTGTGCCAGCGCCCTCGCGCAGCGTGGGCACGCACACCCGCCGGAAGGCGTGCCCCACCGCAGGCCCACGGGCCGAAGGCCCGCCCCCTAGAATCCCCTCCCCAGCCTCTCCCGCAGTCTCTCCCGGTAGCCACGACTGAGCGTCAGGCGCGTGCCGTTGTGCAGCACCACGACGTACTCCCCGTTGAACCACGGCTGCAGTTCCTTGATCCGATCCGTGTTGACGATGCGCGAGCGGTGGATGCGGACGAAGCGCCGGCCGTCCAGTCGTCCTTCCATGTTGTTCATCGTCTCGCGGAAGAGGTGCGAGTCGTTGGCCAGGTGCAGGCGCACGTAGTTACCGGCCGCCTCCACCCATTCGATGTCGTCGGCGCGCAGGAAGAACACGCGGCCGCCCGACTTCACGACCAGGCGATCCGCCTTCTGCGGCTCGGGCTTGATGTCCTGCACGAGCGCCATCAGGCGCCGGCCCAGGTCCCCGGCGCGCCGGCGCTCCACGTGCGCGCGGGCGTGCTGCAGCGTCTGCTGGAAGCGATCGCGGCCGAACGGCTTCAGCAGGTAGTCCAGGGCGTGGACCTCGAAGGCCTTCAGCGCGTACTCGTCGTAGGCCGTGACGAACACCACCGCGGGCATGCGATCGGGCCCCACCTGCTCGATGACGCCGAAGCCGTCGCAGGACGGCATCTGCACGTCGAGGAAGACCAGGTCGGGCTGTTGCTGCTGAATGGTGGCGATGGCCTGCGAGCCGTCGGCGCACTCCCCGATGAGCTCGATGTCCTTCTCCTGCCCCAGGAGGCCGACCAGGCGCTCGCGCGCCATCGGCTCGTCGTCCACCACCACCGTTCGAATCTTGGTCACGCAGCCCCCTCCCCGGCCTGCCCCCACCACTTCCTTCGAGAGCCCGACATCCTTGATGGCATTTTCGACGAGCGGCTGCAGGAGAAGGTTTGGCACCAGGGCGTCCAGCGTGTCGGGCTGCACGTCGAACACCACCGTGAGACGGTCCCGGAACCGGGTTTGTTCGATCTCCAGATACTTGGAGAGGGAATCCAGCTCTTCCTTCAGGGCGCGCCCACACGGCCAAGCCGTGCCCACGCGGCCGGCCCGGCCGCGCCCTACCGCAGGCCCTCCAGCAGCAGGAACCCGAGCGGCGGCACGGTCAGGGCGAGGGACTGCGGGAAGCCGTGCGCGGACACCGCTCCGGTGCGGACCTCGCCGCCGTTGCCGACGTTGCTTCCCCCGTAGACCCCGGCGTCGCTGTTCAGCACCTCGTGGTACGCGCCCGCCTCTGGCACGCCGACCCGGTAGCCGTGGCGGGGCACCGGCGTGAAGTTCACCACGGCCACGACGTGCGACGATGCGTCCCGGCCCCGGCGAACGAGCGACAGGATGCTGTTCTCGTGATCGTGGCAGTCGATCCACTGGAAGCCCTCAGGCACGTCGTCGCGCTCCCACAAGGCGGGGGCCGAGACGTAGACGTGGTTCAGATCCTTCACCCACCGCTGGAGCCCCGCGTGGCGCGCGTCCGCCAGCACCTCCCAGTCGAGCTCGCCGTCGTGGTTCCACTCGCGCCACTGGCCAATCTCGCCGCCCATGAAGAGCAGCTTCTTGCCGGGGTGCGCGAACATGTAGCCAAAGAGCGCCCGCAAGGTTGCGTGGCGCTGCCAGACGTCGCCCGGCATCTTGTCGAGGAGCGACCGCTTCCCGTGCACGACCTCGTCGTGCGAGAACGGCAGCACGAAGCGCTCGCTGTAGGCGTACATCAACGAGAAGGTGACGCGATTGTGATGCCACTTGCGGTGCACCGGATCCTGCGCGGTGTAGTCGAGCATGTCGTGCATCCACCCCATGTTCCACTTGTAGGTGAAGCCGAGGCCGCCAAGGTGCACGGGCCGCGTCACGCCGGGCCACGACGTCGACTCCTCGGCGAAAACCGCGACGCCGGGGCATTCGGTGGCGACGAGCGCGTTCAGCTGCTCGAGAAACGCGATGGCCTCCAGGTTCTCGCGTCCGCCGTACTGGTTGGGCACCCACTGTCCGGGCTGCCGCGAGTAGTCGAGGTAGAGCATCGAGGCGACCGCGTCCACGCGCAGGCCGTCCACGTGGAACTCCTCGAGCCAGTAGAGCGCGTTGGACAGGAGGAACGAGCGCACCTCGTGCCGCCCGTAGTTGAAGACCAGCGTGCCCCAGTCCTGGTGCTCGCCCTGCCGCGGGTCCGCGTGCTCGTATGCGGCGGTGCCGTCGAAGCGCGCGAGGCCGTGGCGGTCCTTCGGAAAGTGGCCGGGCACCCAGTCGAGGATGACGCCCAGTCCCGCCTGGTGGCAGGCGTCCACGAAGAACTTGAAGTCCTCCGGCGGCCCGAAGCGGCTCGTGGGCGCGAAGAAGCCAATCACCTGGTAGCCCCAGGAGCCGGTGAAGGGATGCTCCATCACCGGCAACAGCTCGAGATGCGTGAAGCCCATCGTCTTCGCGTAGGGCACCAGCGCCGCCGCCAGCTCGCGATAGCTGAGCGGCCGGCCGTCGGGGGATTTCCGCCAGCTGCCGAGGTGCACCTCGTAGATGGACATCGGGCGCTCGATCCACCGGTCGTGCCCGCCGCGAGCGGCCATCCAGTCGCCGTCGCCCCACTGGTAGTCGCGGCTCGACCACACGATGGACGCTGTGCGGGGCGGCACCTCGAAGTACCGGCCGCAGGGGTCGGCCTTGAGGTGCACGGCGCCGTCGGCGCCCAGCACCTCGAACTTGTACCGGTCGCCGGCGGCCAGGTCGGGCACGAACGTCTCCCAGTACCCGCTGGACCTGAGGCGCATGGGATGCACGCGGCCGTCCCACCCGTTGAAATCCCCCACCACGCTCACTCGCCGCGCGTTGGGCGCCCACACCGCGAAGTGCACGCCGCGCCTGATGCCGTGCGTGATGGGCCGGGCGCCGAGCTTCTCGAACGCACGCACGTGCGTGCCCTCGGCCAGCAGGTGCAAGTCGTAGTCGGTGAGGACGGGGCCATACCGGAACGGATCGTCCAGGGCGAAGGCGTGGCCGTTCCCCAGCGTGACGCGCAGGCGGTAGTCGAACCCCTCGCGGTCGGTCGCGGGCAGGATCAGCTCGAAGAGCCCCTCCGGGTGCACGCGGGTCATCTCGCGTGCGCCCTGGCCGTCGGGCGCCGTCACCGCAAGCGCCCCCGCCCGCGGCCAGAAGGCCCGGATGGCCAGATCCTGGCCGGCCTGGTGCGGGCCCAGGACGGCAAACGGGTCCGCGTGCAGGCCCCGGACCAGGGCGTCGATATCGTGGGGCACCATCAGGGGATTGTAGTGAAGTCGGGGATCAGGGGCAGGGCCAGGGATCCCGGATCCCGGATCCCTGATCCCGATACACTATCCCTGTGACTCCTTCATCCCTCCTCTCGAAGCTCTCCCTGGAATCGCTGAACCCTGGTGCGTGCACCGGCCCCGACGGGTGGATTGCCGAGCCCGACGGCCACAAGCTGACATCCTTCAACCCCACCACCGGCGAGCCGATTGCCACGGTGATGCTCGCCAGCCCGTCCGCGTACGACCGGGTCGCCACGACTGCCGCCACCGCGTTCCGCGGCTGGCGCGACGTGCCCGCGCCCAAGCGAGGCGAGGTGGTGCGCGATCTCGGCCAGGCGCTCCGCGACATGAAGGAGCCGCTCGGCGACCTGGTGTCGCTCGAGATGGGCAAGATCCGCGCGGAGGGTCACGGCGAGGTGCAGGAGATGATCGACATCTGCGACTTCGCGGTCGGATTGTCCCGGCAGCTCTACGGCCTCACCATCGCGTCCGAGCGGCCGGGCCATCGCATGATGGAGCAGTGGCACCCGCTGGGGCCTGTCGGGGTCATCTCGGCCTTCAACTTCCCCGTCGCCGTCTGGTCGTGGAACGCGGCCATCGCCGCGGTCTGCGGCGACACGGTGATCTGGAAGCCCGCCGAGCCCACGCCGCTCACCGCCATTGCCGTGCAGCACATCGCCAACCGCGTCATGGCCGACCACGGGCTGACCGGAATCTTCACGCTGGCGGTCGGCTCGGGCCGCATCATCGGCGAGGCGATGATTCAGGACACGCGGCTGCCGCTCATCTCGTTCACGGGCTCGACCGCCGTCGGCCGGCACGTCTCGCAGGCCGTGGCGGCGCGATTCGGCAGGGCCATCCTCGAACTCGGGGGCAACAACGCCATCATCGTCACCGGCGACGCGAGCCTCGACATGGCCGTGCGCGCCATTCTCTTCGGCGCGGTCGGCACGGCCGGGCAGCGCTGCACGTCCACGCGGCGCATCATCGCGCACAGGAGCATCAGCGAGGCCTTGACCGAGCGGCTGGTCAAGGCCTACGGCCAGGTGTCGATCGGCGACCCGCTGGCGGAGGGCACGCTCATGGGTCCGCTGGTCAACGCGCAGGCCGTGGATCAGATGGAGAAGGCGCTGGCCCAGGCGGTCGCGGAGGGCGGCCAGGTGCTCTGCGGCGGCAAGCGCCGCCCGGACATCGGCCCCCACTTCGTGGAGCCCACCATCGTCCGCATGCCGGCGCAGTCCGGCATCGTGAAGCACGAGACCTTCGCGCCCATCCTCTACGTGCTCGAGTACGAGCGCTTCGAGGACGCGCTGGCCGTGCACAACGACGTGCCGCAGGGCCTGTCGAGCGCCATCTTCACCGAGAGCATGCGCGCGGCCGAGGAGTTCCTGTCGGCGCACGGGTCGGATTGCGGCATTGCGAACGTCAACATCGGCACTTCCGGCGCGGAGATTGGCGGCGCCTTCGGAGGTGAGAAGGAAACCGGCGGCGGCCGCGAGTCCGGATCGGACGCGTGGAAGGCCTACATGCGGCGGCAGACGAACACGGTGAACTGGTCCACCCGTCTGCCCCTGGCCCAAGGCATCACGTTCGGATAGGGCGGGTGCAGGGGTGCAGGGTGCAAGAGTGCAAGGTGCCGGGTGCGACCTGCCGAGGTGCGCCCCTGCACGCCCTGCACCTAACGCAACCTCTCCCCCGGCCTGACGGTCTGACTCGACGGCGGCGGCTCGCGCTGCTCCACCCACCGCACCAGGCGGTCGAAGGCCTCGCGCACCGTGGGCAGGTACGATGGCCCCTCCCCCATCGCCTTTGCCACGTCGGCGTCGAGGCCCATGCGCCCGGCGATGTACATGAACGACTGCACGCCATCGTCGTCACCCGACATGTGCCAGACGCCTTCCACCTGGTAGAGGCGGTGAAGCGATCGCGGGTCCACGCGACGACGGTAGGCCAGCAGTTCCTTCAGCACGAAGTCGTCCCACGTGCCCACCACCTCGATGGTCGGCACGAAGATCCGGCCCGTCGAGTGCTCGCCGGCCGGCTGCGCCGCGCGCGAGGCGGCGTTCACCGCGCCCGTGGCCGTGTAGGCCCAGAGCCGGCGCGCGGCGACGGGGGTCCCGATGGCATCGGCGAAGGCCACGACTCGCGCGTCGGTGTCGGCCAGGCCCGGGTTGCGCGTCGGGTCCACGCCCGGCCAGAGCGCCGCCAGCTGCTGCTGGCGCGATGTGCGCGTAGGCAGGTCGCCACCGGCGCCGGCGATGATGAGTGCGCCCGCGTACTTCTTCGCGGGATCCTCTGCGGCGACGCGCGTGATGCCGCCGCCCATCGACAGGCCGACCAGGTACAGGCGCGAGGGCGTGCGCCCCAGCCGTGTCGAGAGCTCCGCCGCCATCACGTCGGCGAACTGGCTGGTGAGCGCCAGGCCGCCACGCGCGTCGATGGCGCCGTCCCGGTCCACGCTCGCGTAGGCGAACCCGCCAGAGGCCGCATGCCGCCCGATGACGTCGTCGAGGGCCGTCTCGTCGGTGCCGATCACCTTCCCCGTCGGATCGAAGTTGTTCCCACCCGACCCGCCGTGCGCGCCGATGACGAGCGATCCGTTCCAGCGCGCCCGATCCGACGGATAGCGCAGCACGAAGCGCTTCGGCACGCGCGCACCGCCGAGGTCCAGGCCCACCTGTCCCTTCAGCTCGACGACCCCGCTGCGCAACGACTCGGCGACCGCACCGAACCGGTTCGACTGATCCGATGCTGACGCCGCCGGGCGGCAGAGGAGGACAGCTGCAAGCGCGAGCGAGGCGGCACGAGAACCCATGTGGCGTGCATTCTACCTTCCCGCCGCGCGAAACGCGGGAGCCTGCCTTCCGCGCGGCGCGCGGTCCTGTTACGATCCCCTGATGATGCACGCCACGTTCGACACCTCCGCCGGGACCTTCAAGGTCCGCCTGTTCGACGACCAGGCCCCGAACACCGTCGCCAACTTCGCCGGGCTCGCCAACGGCTCGAAGGAATGGACCGACCCGAAGACGGGAACGCCCGCGACGCGTCCCTTCTACGACGGTCTCGTCTTCCACCGCGTGATCGACGGCTTCATGATCCAGGGTGGCTGCCCGGAGGGCTCGGGACGGGGCGGTCCCGGCTATCGCTTCGCGGACGAGTTCGGCCCGGGCCTCCGGCACGACAAGGCGGGGCTGCTCTCGATGGCGAATGCCGGCCCCAACACGAACGGGTCGCAGTTCTTCATCACGCTCGCCCCCACGCCGTGGCTCGACGGCAAGCACGCCATCTTCGGCGAGGTCGTGGAGGGTATGGATGTCATCCGTGCCATCGGCCAGACCGCCACGGGCCCGCAGGACCGGCCGCTGAAGGCCATCGTCATCAACCACGTGACGATCAGCGAGGTATAAGAAGGATCGGGGGGAAGGCCAGAGACCGCACGAGGAAGGCCGAGAGGCGCGGCTTCAGATGTGCGCCCGGAGCGGATCGTGCATCCGGGGCCCGTAGGTGATCGACATCAGCAGGACGTCGGACGTCACCGGCGCGCGGCGGAAGGCGTCCACGCCCACCGCGTCGGCGATGGCGTTCGGCACGGCGCCGTAGCGCGGCCACCCGGTGACCCTGGCGACGATGTCGGGCGTGATGTCGTCGGAGCCGACGAGCCGGTCAGCCACGGGGGACCTCCTGTGGGGACCGTCGCTCGAGCAGATTCGCTCAGTCCTCGTACCAGACCACGTACGTGTTCCAGTTGAGCTGCGTCCACTCGCCGATTGCGCGGGGCATGGTCCCCGGCCGGGGCGTCACCATGCCGAATCCAAAGAGATCGGCGGCGGGACGGTCCGGCGGGCGCCGAGGCGGGCGCCAGTTGGTCCACGCCACGACCGGCCAGGAGGCCTGTCCCCGTACCGCCCAGGTCTCGAGCTGCTGGACGAGCACCGACCACTGGCTCGCGATCGATCGTTCGAGCCCGAGGACATAGGGCCCGGGGGGGCCGGACTTCGGGACCAGCCGCTCGTACCGGCGCGGGTGACCGGCCCGCAGGATGGCCATGGCCGACGCGAACACGGCCGAATCCGGATGGAGGCGCCACTGCTCGTAGGGGAGGCGCCTCCCCTCGTGGACGGCCAGCGCCTCGAGCTCCGACGGCGGCGCGTCGACGGTCAGCGAGAGGAGCCGCACGAGCGACGGCATGATGTGCGGATCGTCACGCAGCCACTGGCTGCCCCCCACCGGCTCGGGCCTGTCGTGGAAGCGCGCCTTCCACTCAAGGAGCTCGGCGCGGAGCTCCCCTTCGCGGATATGGTCCCGATAGAAGCGGGCCACCGACGTGCTCGAGAAGCGGACCCAGCGGTTCTCGTACTGTCGCTCGCCGTGGTCGCGCGGATAGGTGGGCCCGTCCACCTGCCATCCGTGCAGTCCTCCGAACAGGTTCGAGAGGAACACGCGTGCGGGCATGGGTTCCATCGCCGGCGCAGTCCGCGACGAGTCGAAGTACTGATGGTAGGGCTGCCGGGCCCGGAAGTACCCGGCACCGTTCTGTTTCACGAACTGGTGCAGCAGCTCCCGCGTGGCGATGTAGCACTGGTAGGAATAGGTGTCGAGATCGCCGGCCATCCACGCCAGGCGCGCGTAGTCGATGGGCGGCGCGGCTTCGTCGCCGAGCTCGGCGATGGCGTTGCGACCGAACCCCTTCCACCCGGACTCGAGCGGCGTCACGTCCAGCCGTGTGACGAGGTCCCACCGATCCTTGATCGTGCGCAGGTCCCCCGTGTGATGGGCGTAGGCCCAGAGGCTGGAATACAGGTTCTCGCTGAACTTGCCCGCATCGCCGAGCTCTCCCCACGCGCCGATGCCGGGCCCCACCAGCAGGTACCGACCGCGCCATGCAGGGACGGGACCTTCGTACGGCGTGAAACGCTCGGGCCGCAGGACCACGTCGGCGAAGTACTTGCGCAGCGACTCGCGGGCGTTGGCGCGCACCTGTGCCGATTCGATGTACGGCAGCGCCATGGGATAGAACCGGTCGCCCATGGCGGCCCAGACGAAGTTCTCATCGCCGTGGTCGACACTCATGCGCTCGTCCGTCGGCCACCGGCGGGCGGCGGTCGCCTGAAGGTGGGCGTAGGCCTCCCGGACCAGTGGCGCCGCCGTCACCGCGGGGGGTGGCCCGTCGGCTTCGACCTCGTTGATGTACTGCAGCGTCTCGAACTCGACCTCATACGACGCCTGCCCCTCGACCCCCATATAGGGCCCGTGCGCCGTCATGACGAACGGATCGATCACCGGGGCGGAGAAGCGCATCGGGAAGGTGTTGTGCTCGTCGGTCAGCGCCAGGGCGAGGGTCGGCGAGAGCGGGGCCAGCGTCCGCGGGGTCGTGCCCCACTCGTCCTGGATGTCGAGGTACTCGAAGGCGCTCCTGATGGTGAGGACATCGTGGAGGCGATCGACGCTGAAGGTCTCGATGCATCGAACCGGATAGCGGCGCAGCACCTGCGACCACCACATGGCGCGGGCGGCGACGGCCGCCGGAAAGGCGGTCGCCCAGGCTGCGGTATCGATGCCGAAGTCCCGGGCGCCGTCGAGCAGGCGCGACCACGTCCGGCCGGCGGGTGGCGCCTTGTAGTAGCCATGGAGCGGCATGGCGACGACGCGCCCGGCCGGACCAGCGAAGCGGAGGTGAAGCCCGGTCCCGTCGAGCGCCACGGAGTGCGCGCGCCGTTCCAGGACGATGAGCCACGGGACGTCGAACGCCCACCCGTCGGCCCCGGAGAACCACGCGACGATCCACGGCTCCGATTGGGACGCCCCATCGATCGTGCCGCCGCGGCTGGCCGTGACGATGCCGGCCGCGGTCCGGACCGCCACATGGGTCGGTCCCGCATGTCCCCATGCCTCGATGTCGTGGAAGAACGTCAACTCCGGCAGCGCGCTCTTGTACAGCACGGCCGGCGAGAGCTCGGACACCAGGGTCGCAAACGGCTTCGAGGCCCAGGCCCCGGCGCCGGGTCGCGGCTCGAGGAACGGACGGACGTCGGTGCGGGGTGCCCCGCCGATCTCTCCGTACGCGCCCTGGCGCGGAGCGCTCGCCTCGCGCGGGCCCGTACGCAGGACATCGATGACGCGGACAGGTGAGGCGCTCAGGTCGAGACCGCGCTCCTGGCCACCTGCCGATGAGGCGACAGCGCTCAGGCTGAGGCCGCCCGAGAGGAGTGTCACAGCCAGGCTGCCGGCGAGGGCCCCGACGAGGGCGAGCGTCAGTGGCGGGCGCTCCCGATCCGGGGCGCTCATCGCCGTGGCCCCCGGCCCCCGATGGACGACCGGCACGCCGCGTTCACGGGCCGCTCGGTCCGACGCGGGCACGAGGGTGAGCCCTCTCGAGGTTTCGGGTGACCCGCTCGCGCGCGTCGTCTCCGTCGCGTGCCCGGGGTTAGAAGTTCAACTTGGCGCCAATGCGCGCGAGGCGCGGGGGCACCACGCTCAGCGGGCGGTTGTACGCGGTGCCGGAGCTCCACTGCAGGTTCTGCGCCGGGTTCGCATTGAACATGTTGTAGAGGTCGAAGAACACGGACAGGTCGCGGCGGTTCGCGAACCGGACGGTCTTCTCGACGCGCAGGTCCGTGATGACGATGGCGTCCTGGCGCTGGGTGCCCATGGGCTCGGCCAGGAAGCGGACGCTGCCGTAGCTCAGGTTCGCGGCGAACGTGCGGCCGAACGGGAAGCCCTGCTGGTAGCGCAGCATCGGCGAGATGGTGATGTCCCACCACGGCGTGTTCCAGGTGCCGTTCAACTTGATGTTCTGCCGGCTGTACACGAAGCGACCCTTGTCATTGTTGATCTCGTCGTTCGGCGTGGCCGGCAGGGCGTTGTTGCGGACGGTATTGCCCTGGAAGGCCGTCTGGCCGTTGTCGAAGCTCTTCGTGTAGCCGTAGGAGGCCATCAGGCTCCAGTTGTCGCTCATGCGCTTGGTGCCCGTGATCTCGAAGGTGTGAAAGTCGGAGTCGCCGTTCCGCACGTTGGTCGTGAGGTTCACCGGACGCAGCCCGCGGAACTCGGGCGCCAGATCGAGCGCGGCGATCGGCGGCCCGTCGTCGCCCGTGCCGACCCGGCCGTCGGGACCGGGGTCGGGCACGTTCACCGGCACGGTGAAGGCTTCGTACGGCAGGGCGGCGTTGATGCGCGCGTACTGGTCGCGCTGTCCGCGCCAGACGTAGCCGATGCGCACGCCGAAGTTCGCCATCAGCTCGTGCTCCACGAAGGCCGCGATCTCGTTCGTCCGGGTGTTGTTCAGGTCCGGGTCCAGCGACTCGAGCGCCACGCCGCCGCGGCTCGAAACGAGGGTCCCCTCCTCGCCAGGGTTCCATCGGCCGTCGGCGTTGCGATCCGACCAGCGATGGCGTCGCCACCAGGCGTTGGAGTTCTCGTTGACGTTGAACAGGAAGTCCGCGCCGGGGTTCCACCAGTAGGTGCCGTAGTTGAACTTCGCCACCGTCCGTCCGTTGCCGCGCAGGTCGTAGGTGATCCCGACACGCGGCGCGAAGAGGTTGAAGTCGATGACGTTGTCCTTCGCGGCGAACTCGATGGGCGACGGGTTGAAACGGCCGGCGTCGTGCACCTGCTCGGGCAGGAACGCGCGGTACCGGTCGAAGCGCACGCCGAGGTTGAGCGTGACCCGATCGCTGGCCCGCCAGGTGTCGTTCACGAACGTTCCGTAGGTCCAGAGCCCGTTCTGGGACTTGTTCGGCGCCTGGAACAGGATGATGTCCAGCGGCGAGCCGTTCTGCAGCACGTGCAGGATGTCCTCCTCGTAGCCGTCGAGGTAGATGTCGTTGACGATCTCGTGGAAGACCTCGCCGCCGACCTTGAGGTTGTGATCGCCGAAGCGGGTGTTCCTGAAGAGGCTGAGGGTCCCCAGCACCTGGTCGCGCCGCCGCTCGCGCCGCCAGTCGCGGTTGCGGCCGGTGATGAGGTTGTTGCCGATGTCCTCGTAGCGCAGCCCGGTCCCGTTGACGCCATTGTCCCAGTCGTAGCCGTACTGCCCGCCGCGAATCTCGGCGAACGCGTTGTCGCTGAGCACGCCGTTCCATTCGCCCTTGTGCACCCAGGCCCAGAAGTTCTGGTTCCACGTCGTCGCCTCGGACGTGTTGATGCCCGTGTCCACCCCGAGCAGGAACGAGTCGAAGCGCTGGGGCTGCTTCTTCTGCGACGGCTGCGTGTAGGCGACCAGCTTGTTGTTCTGCGACAGGTTGTAGGTGGCTTTCAGGCTGTAGTTGTTGAGGACCGTCTGCTGGGGGCCCACCGGGTAGTTCACGAAGCGGGCCTTGATGTCCTGGTGGCGGTACGACCCGTACCACCACAGCTTGTCCTTGCCCAGGTGCCCGCCGAACCCGATGTTGTTGTCCTGGTACGACGACAGCCGGTTGACGTCCTTCGGCTCCAGCCCGCCGCCGCTCCGCAGGCCCCGGTCGATCTGGTCCTGGCTGATGTTGAACGACTGCCAGCTCTCCGGCGAGTAGCCGCCGAAGTAGGTGCCGCGGAACTCGTTGCCGCCCGACTTGCTGATGAACTGCGACTGCACGCCCGGCGTGGACGCCTCGGCCGAGTGTGCCGCGGTGTTCAGCTGCACCTCCTCCATCGCGCCGACGTCGGGGTAGTTGCCGAACGCGCCGGTGGCCTCCGTGGCGTTCAGGCCTTCGATGCTCGCCCGCACCTGGCCCGACGTCCCGTACGTCACGAACGCCTGCTGCGTGCCGTTGGTGCTGCCGCCCACGTCGATGCGGCTCATCTGCACGGCCGGCGATCCGGCCAGCAGCGAGAAGTAGTCGCGCGAGGTGGGGAGCGCCGACAGCTGCTTGGCATCGAAGGTGTTGCCCACCTGCGTGGCCGACGTGTCCACCACGGGCGACTGCCCCGTCACCGTGATGGACTCGGCCAGGGAGGCCAGCGACATCTGGGCGTTGACCGTGGCCGTGAAGCCCACGCTGATGCGGATGCCCTCGTTCCGCACCGTGCTGAACCCCGCCAGCTCGAACATGACCGTGTAGTCGCCGGGCGGCACCGCCGTGAAGCGGTACTGCCCGTCGGCGTCGCTGACCGCCGTGCGGCCGCCCATGAGTGACGGGCTCGACAGCGAGATCGTCACACCCGGGATGACGGCGCCGGTGCCGTCCGTGACACGCCCATTGATGGCGCCGGTCCCCGAGGTGGTGGCCTGTCCCAAAGCCACCGAGGCGCCTGCCAGTACCAGCCAGACCGTCAAGCCAATCGCGCGCATGGAACCTCCTGAGGTCAAGTCAAAGGCCACAAACGGAGGAGAGCGCCGAGCCCGGTGGTGCCCGAACGGAATGATGTGCCGCGTATCTTCTACGGATGGGGGCACGGAGTCAATGAGTTCGGGCCGCCGCGGGCGGCCGCGCGCCCGCCGGCGGCAAAGGGCATGATAGGAGGCCATGCGACACCCGCTTCTCTCCCTCGCCCTACTCCTGCTGGCCGCGACGGCCGCGGCGGCCGACCCCGTGGACGACTACGTGCGCGCGGTGATGGCCGCGAAGAAGGTCCCCGGCGTCTCGGTGGCCATCCTGCGCGGCGGCGCCGTCGTGAAGATGCAGGGCTACGGCATGGCCAACCTCGAGCTCGACGCGCCCGCGACGCCGGACACCCTGTACCAGTCCGGCTCGCTCGGCAAGCAGTTCACGGCCGCGGGAATCCTGTTGCTGGCCGAGGACGGCGCGCTCACGCTGGACGATCGTCTGGCGAAACACTTTCCCGAAGGGCCCTCCACCTGGCATCGCATCACCGTGCGCCACCTGCTCACGCACACGTCCGGCCTCCAGGACTACGGCGGGGACGAGATCGACTTCCGGCGCGACTACAGCGAAGAGGACCTGCTGACGGTCGCGAGGACCATCCCCCTCGAATTCGAGCCGGGCACGCAGTGGAGCTACAGCAACACCGGGTATCTCCTCCTCGGCCTGCTCACGTCGCGCCTGGCCGGCAGGCACTGGAGCGACTTCCAGGCGGAACGCATCTTCCAGCCGCTGGGCATGGCCACCACCCGCGTCATCTCCGAGCGCGACATCGTCCCGAACCGCGCGGCCGGATACGAGCTCGACGACAAGGGCGAGGTGAAGAACCAGGAGTGGGTGGCGCCGTCCCTGAACCGGCTGGCCGACGGCGCGCTGTATTTCTCGGTGAAGGATCTGGCCGCCTGGGAGGCCGCACTGCACGCCCGGACGTTCATGAAGCCCGCCAGCTTCGAGGCGTGGTGGACCCCAGCGTCCCTGGGCGGACATCTCACCTACCCGTACGGCTTCGGCTGGGGCCTCGGTGAACAGCGCGGGCATCGGCTCATCGAGCATGGCGGCTCGTGGCAGGGCTTCCGCACCGCCATCGCGCGCTACGTCGATCAGGGCCTCACCGTCATCGTGCTGGCCAATCTCGCCCGGGCCGAGCCCGAGACGATGGCCCACGAGATTGCCGGGCTCGTCGAGCCGGCGCTGAAGCGACCGGACCCGTCGCGAGCCGAGCCCGATCCCGACACGCCACGCACCGCGCGCCTGCGCGCCGTGCTCGACGCCTGGGCGAACTACCGCCGGACGCCAGCCCTGGCCGAGGGCCTGGCCAGCACGGCGACAGGCAGCCGCCGGGAGGCCGGCCAGCGCCGGACGACGGGCCGGCGGCTCGCGGCGATGACGGCCTTCCGCTACCTGGGGGAGGACGACCTGTCCACGCGCCCCCTGATGATCCGCGGTGATTCCGTGGAGCGGGTCGTGTACTACGCGCTCGAGACGAAGGACGCGCGCCACGCGTACCGCTTCCGTCTGACCCGCGACGGCCGCGTGGTGGACTTCGACAGCGAAGAGCGGTGAGCGGCGGCGGGGCGCTCGTGCTCGACAACGTTGCGGGCCGCCCCACCGTCCAACCCTGCATGGCTCTGCTTCATGGCTGGCACCTCGCGCTCCGGTCCCTCCTCAGGCAACCCGGCTTCTCGCTCACCGTCGTCGGGATGCTCGGCGTGGCCATCGGCGCCAACACGGCCATCTTCGGCCTGATCAACGGCGCACTGCTGCAGGCGCTGCCCTTCGACGAGCCCGGTCGCCTGGTCGTGGGCCGGGCCACGTTCAGCGGCCGCGTCAATCCATGGGTCTCGGGCTACGACTACTACGACTACCGGGAGCAGAGCCGCTCCTTCGAGGCGCTGGCCTCGATGGGCGGCGGCGCACAGCCCGTCACGGTGCTGGCGGACCGGCAGCCGGACCGGGCCAACGCGATGTTCGTCAGCTGGGATCTCTTCCCGACGCTGCGCGTGGCGCCGGTGCTGGGGCGCGCATTCGCGGAAGACGATGCCGCCGCGGGCCGCGACGGGGTGGTCGTCATCAGCCACGGATACTGGCAGCGACGCTTCGGTGGCTCGGCAGACGTGCTGAACCGGTCCGTGACCGTGGGCGGCAGGCCAGCCACCATCATCGGAGTGATGCCGGCGAGCTTCCGCTTCATGTACGACGCCGACGTGTGGCGCCTCACCTACCGGGACGGCCCCCTGGCCAACGCCCGGCGCTTCCACAACCTGCTGCTCGTGGGGCGCCTGGCGCCCGGAGCCACCCTGGCGAGTGCCCAGAGCGACGTCGACCTCATCTCCGCCCGGCTCGAGCAGCAATACCCGGACTCCAACCGGAACAAGGCCCTGAAGATGACCGCGCTGCAGGAGGCGCTGGTCGAGGACGTCCGGCCGAAGCTGGGAATGCTGATGGGGGCGGTCACGCTCGTCCTGCTGATGGCGTGCGCGAACGTGGCCGGCCTGCTCCTCGCCCGCGGGCAGCGGCGGCTCACCGAGGTGGCCGTGCGCTCGGCCCTGGGCGCGTCCAGGGGCTCGATGATCGCCCAGTTCCTCTCCGAGAGCCTGCTGCTGTCCCTGGTGTCGGGCGTCGCGGGCTTCCTGCTGGCCTTCGCGCTGCAGGGCCTGCTGATCAGGCTCGTGCCGGTGAGCCGGCTCGGCATCGTGCGCGCGGAGCTGGATCCCGCCGTGCTTCTCTTCGTCACCCTGCTCTCCATCCTCACCGGCCTGGTGTTCGGCGTGCTGCCGGCCCTGCGCGGATCGTCGGTGGACGTGTCCAGCCAGTTGCGGTCGGGCACGCGGACGACGGAGGGGCGCTCCGGGGCTCGGCTGAGAAGCGGTCTCGTCGTCGTTCAGGTCGCCCTCGGCGTCGTGCTCCTCATCGGTGCCGGCCTGCTCATTCGCAGCCTGTCGAAGCAGATGGGCGTGGACCTCGGGTTCCAGCCGGCCGGCGTGCTCACGGCCGGCATCAGCGTGTCCGAGCAGGACTATCCGGACGTGGCCGCGCGCACCTCGTTCTTCACCTCGCTGGTCGAGGAGGTGGAGGCCCTGCCGGGCGTCCAGGCCGTGGGCCTCGTCAGCCAGCTCCCCATCAAGCATCCTGGCGGCAACATCTACCTGCGCCGGCCTGGAGAAGAGGCCCGCTCCACGATGGACCGCTCCGCGGACTTCCGCGTCGTGCTGCCGGGATACTTCGAGGCCATGCAGATGCCGCTCGTCGCGGGCCGCGACATCGCCGACGCCGATGACGCCGACAGGCCGCGGGTGATGGTGATCACGCAGTCGCTGGCGGCGCTGATGTTCCCCGGAGAGAGCCCGCTGGGGCAGAGGTTGATCGTCGACCTTGGCGAGCCGGTGCCGCACGAGGTGGTCGGCGTGGTGCGCGACGCGCGCCTGCGCCGGGTGACCGGCGAGCCGTTCCACGCGATGTACATGTCGGCCCGCCAGGCCCCAAGGCCGGGGATGTTCCTCGCGGTGCGTACGGCGGGGAGCCCTGAGGGGCTGGTCGCACCGCTGCGGGATCTGCTCCGGCAGAAGGATCCGGCCATCCCGCTCGCGGAACCGACGAGCCTGGCGGCCATCGTCGACGATGCGCTGGCCGAATCGCGCGTGATCACGCTGGCACTGGCGTTGTTCTCGGCGGTGGCACTCGCCCTGGCGCTGGTCGGCCTCTACAGTGTGCTCGCCTACTACGTGGGACAGCGCCAGCACGAACTGGGCGTGCGGATGGCGCTCGGCGCGAGCGGCAGGGACGTGATGTCGCTGGTGCTGGGCCGCGGCCTGGCGCTCACCGGAGCCGGCCTTGCCGCGGGCGTGGCGGGCGCGTTCTTCGCGACGGGCGTGCTTCGCACCCTGCTCTACGAAATCGCGCCCACCGACGGCCCGACGTTCCTGCTGGTGCCCGCGCTGTTCGGGCTGGTCGCCGCGCTTGCGTGCCTGCTGCCGGCGTGGCGGGCGACGCGGGCGAACCCGGTGGACGCGCTGCGGGCGGAGTAGGCACCCTGCGGCTCACTCAGGCCCTGACGTCCACGGTCTCCGACTGAATCACGAGTGGCCGCCTCGGCGGGATCAGCAGGCTGCCCACCTGTCTGAGGAAGAACTCCTTCACCATCGCCCAGTCCTTGGGCCCTTCCTTCGGCAGCGGGGCTTCCCTTTCGGCATCGTCGAAGTACGACAGGGCCCGCAGCAGCAGCCCGTCGTCGATGGGGCCCTCGTGCACCTGGCGCACGGCCGCAAGCGCCGCGACGATGCCGAGCCTTTGCTGCTCGAGCATCACGTAGAGATCGAAGAAGTCGCGCCGCAGACCGCGGTCGAGGATGGCGTGCATCGTCGTGGCCAGGACGCCCGAGACGTCGAGATGCCGGTCCTCCACGTGCGGCGCCAGCCGCGGAAGGACGACCGCCGACACCTTGACGCCGTTCCAGAGCAGGTGCACCGTGTCGGCCGAGCGCTCCTGCACGTCAACCGTGCCGCGTCGGCGGAGTTGGGCGATGAGGTCGTCCAGATCGGCTGCCGAGGCCACACCGAAGTCGGCATCCCGGCTGGGGCGGTACGGCGCGAAGCAGCGCACCGCCTGACCGCCGATGACGAACCAGTGCGGGATCTCGGAGACGAGGCCCGCCAGCGGCTCGGGAATGACCTGATCGGGCCGATACGCTGCGCTCATCGGATGCGGCGCGCCTTGAGGACGGCATTCAGCAGGCCGCGGCTCCGCGGGCGCCACCCGCGAAGCCAGGATGCCTGATAGAGATCGAGCCACGGCAGGCCCGCGGCAAAGCTGACAGCCGGCAGCGTCCCGTAGTTGAAGCAGTAGTAGGCGAGCTGCGCCCCGCGAATCCGCCCCTGGGGTTCCAGGTTGTACAGGGCGTGGCGTACGTGCGCGGGCAGGCTGGCCCTGTCGTAGCTGTGGCCTTCGAAACGAGGGAGCGCGTTGTAGAGGCTGGCTCTCGCGGGAGGCCGTTGGCCGTGCCACGCGCACAGGTCGTTGACGGCCCGTTCGACGGCGACCATGGGCGGGCGATCGATTCCCAGCAGCACGGAGCGCAGTCCGTCGATGACCAGGGGGGGAAGGCGCGTCTGACCCGCGTCTGCCCTTCGCCTCCGTGAGGAGGGGTGGCCCAGCCGGGACCGAGCCTGGTCCTGAGACTTCGTAAATTCATCCAAAATTGACGGTAACTTTAGACGCTTTTGGGCTTAATAGCAATCGCTCGACGTGCGAACGCCAGCCAGCCAACCGCAGGAAACTTCCCATGACCCACTGCTCGCTGACGGCGAGATCGGGGACGCGGGCGAGGTGCTGATGCTGCAGCCCATCCTGCCGTTCAACGGCGAGCCCGCGCGGCGCCTGTCGTGAACGGGCCACGGCGTCGCGCACGAGGAGTGTCACCGGGGCGCTGCCGGCGTCTGCTCGCGTTCGCCAGCGGCGAAGGCCCAGCTGGCTCCCGCCCGATTCCCGACTGGGTCTTTACCCGCGTATGACCCCTGTCATAACCTCGATGCGGCAATCCGCCACACGATCGCTTCTTGGAGAGGGGACCATGGGTGTCCACGTAACCCTGCCGGATCTCGATCACTGGAAAGCGCAAGTCAAATGCCAGGTCGGGTGTCCGGTATCGACCGACGCTGGGCGTTACGTGCAACTCATCGCAGAGCGGCGACCCGAAGAGGCCTACCTTGTCGCCCGTGCACCCAATCCCCTCGCCTCCGTGTGCGGCCGCGTCTGCGCAGCTCCCTGTGAAGACGCGTGCCGCCGCGGATCCATCGACGCTCCGGTGTCCATCCGCGCCCTCAAGCGCCACGTCACCGAGCAGTACGGCGTCGAATCCGTCCGCCCGGACACGCAGGCCCGCCTGCTCGACACGGGCATCCAGGAGGGCAATCGCTACGCCGGGCACCTGCCGATGACGTTCCACCGGGCGCCGCCGGTGGCAACAGGTCGCGGCCCGAAACGCCGCGTGGCCGTCATCGGCGCCGGCCCTGCCGGCGTGGCCGCCGCCCACGACCTCGCCCTGCTGAACTACGACGTCACCATCTTCGAAGCCGCCGCCGAGCCCGGCGGCATGATGCGCTTCGGCATCCCCGAATACCGCCTCCCACGCACCCTGCTCCGCGCCGAGATCGACCGCATTGTCTCGCTGGGCGTGGACCTGAAGCTGAACACCCCGCTCACACCCGAGTTCGGTCTCGGGCAGCTGCGCGCGGCCGGCTTCGACGCCGTGTTCCTGTCCGTCGGTGTGTCCCGCGGCCGCGACCTCCAGATTCCCGGCGTGGAGCTGGACGGCGTGGTGAAGGCAGTCGACTACCTCCTGAACGTCAATCGCGGCTACCGCCTGGATCTCGGACGCCGCGTCGTCGTCATCGGCGGCGGCTTCGTCGCCTTCGACGCCGCGCGCACGGCGCTCCGGGTGGGCCGGGAGACCGAGTTGACGGCCACCGAGGCCGAGCTCGGCGCCGAAACGGACGCGCGGCTGAAGGAGGCCATGGACTCCGCGCGCGCCGCGCTGCGCGGCGGCGCCACCGAGGTGACCGTCGTGTCGCTCGAGAGCCTCGACGAGATGCCCGTGCTGCGCACGACGCAGGGCCATGAGGAGTTCGAGGAGGCCTCGAAGGAGGGCGTGCGCTTCATCACGCGCCGAGGCCCCCGCCGGCTGCTTGGCAACGGCCACCTGACCGCGCTCGAGCTGCGCGGCGTGACCAGCGTCTTCGACGCCCATGGCCGCTTCGCGCCCCAGTACAATGACGAGGACGTGGTGACGATCGAAGCCGACGCGTGCGTCCTGGCCATCGGCCAGCAGGCGGACCTGTCGTTCCTCACCCCGGCGGACGGCGTCGCGCTGACGCCGGGCGGCACGATCCGGATCGATCCGACCACGCTGGCCACCTCGGCGCCGGGCATCTACGCCGGGGGCGACGTGGCGTTCGGCCCGCGCAACCTCATCGAGGCCGTGGCCAACGGCAAGCGGGCGGCGCGGTCCATCCACGAGTACCTCGCCGGCGACCGCGCGACGCTCGAGACCGCCATCGCCATCGAGAAGCTGCCGACCTCCCACTACGAGATGCTGTCCGGCTACGAGAAGCTGGACCGCGAGGCCCCGCCGACGCTGCCGACGGACCGCCGCACGGGGATCGCCGAGGTGGAGACCGGCTACGACGCGGATGCGGCGCTGCGCCAGGCGGCGCGCTGCCTCGTCTGCCACGTGCAGACCATCTACGATCCGGAGAAGTGCGTCCTGTGCAACCGGTGCGTGGACATCTGTCCCGAGTACTGCCTGGCCATCGTCCCCTTCGAGTCGCTGGATCTCGACCCCGACCTGAGGGAGACGCTGGCCGCGCGCGCCGAGGCCAACGGCTTCCCGCTCGCGGCCATGGTGAAAGACGACGACCGGTGCATCCGGTGCGGGCTGTGCGCCATCCGCTGCCCGACCGACGCGATGACGATGGAGCGCTTCAGCATCACGGAGCGGTGGACTCATGAGTGACGCACACGCCAAGGCGCCGACCGACCGGCGCGACTTCCTGCTCAAGCTCGGCGCGGGCGCCGGCGTCGCGGCGCTCACGGCGCAGTCCGCCGCGTCGCTTCGGTCGCTGGTGCCCAACGTCTCGTACGACTCGCCGACGACGGTGAAGCTCGGGCCGCCGGTGGACTTTCCCGATGGCATCAAGTTCCTGCCCGACGAGCGGCTCTTCGTCTTCCGCCAGGGCAACACGTTTCACGCGGTCTCGGCCGTCTGCACGCACCTCGGGTGCACGGTGCGGGCCGAGGCGCTCGCGAACGTGCAGACCGTCGAGTCCGGCGGCGGTGAGCTGCGGCTCACCCACCGCTTCCTCTGTCCGTGCCACGGCTCCGAGTACAAGGGCGACGGCTCGAACGTGTCGGGGCCCGCGCCGAAGCCGCTGGCCTGGTACCGGCTGTCGGTCGCCCCGGACGACGGGCAGCTGGTCGTTGACCTGGCGGACGAGGTCGGCACCGACTTCCGCCTGACGCTGGGGTGATGCCATGCGCCTGCCACTGACCGCTCGCAAGCCCGAGCCCGACGCACCCGGGGTCCGGCCCGACCTGTTCTGGAGCCTGTCGCCGAGGTCCGATCGCGAGGCCGGCGACGCCATCGCCTCGAACTTCCTGTTCCACGCCTTCCCGGCCAAGGTCAGCAAGGCCTCGATGGCGTGGAGCTACTCGTTCTGGCTCGGGACCATCTCGGCCGCCCTCTTCTTCCTGCTGATCCTCTCGGGCCTGCCGCTCCTGTTCCTCTACGTGCCCTCGGTGGAGCGCGCGTACCAGTCGGTGAAGGACATCGAGTTCGTCATCACCTTCGGGTCGTGGATCCGCGCCGTCCACCGCATCTCCGCGCACGGCATGGTCATCGCGGTGTTCCTGCACCTGGTGCGGGTGTTCCTGACGGGCGCGTACAAGAACGGTGTGGGCCGCGGACAGCACCGCGAGTGGAACTGGGTGCTGGGCGTGGTGATGCTGCTCCTCACGCTGTTCCTGTCGTTCACCGGGTACCTGCTGCCGTGGGATCAGCTGGCGTTCTGGGCCGTGACGGTCGGCACCAACATCGCCTCGGCCATCCCGTGGATCGGCCCGACGGTGCGCGAGCTGCTCATCGGCGGCCGCACCATCGAGCAGGCCACGCTCATCCGCTTCTACGTGCTGCACGTCGTCGTGCTGCCGCTCGGACTGGGCGTGCTGTTCGCGTATCACATGTGGCGCGTGCGCAAGGACGGGGGGCTGGCGCGGGCCGAGCACGAGACGCTGGTCGAGCGGCCCGTCGACACGCCCGTGGTGAAGACGAAGACCTACACGCTGCTCGGCGTGGCGCGCGGCCAGGCGCCGGTCATCCGCGCGCAGTCGCTGGAGGCGCCGGACACGACGGTGAACGCGGTGCCCGACCTGGTCCGGCGCGCCGCCATCGCCACGCTGGCGACCTTCGCCATCGTCAGCATCCTCTCGGTGTTCATCGCCTCGCCCCTCGAGGAGCCGGCCAACGCGCTGGTGACGCCGAACCCGGCGAAGGCACCGTGGTACTTCCTGTGGCTGCAGGAAATCGTCACCGACACGACCATCCGCATCGGGTCGTTCACCCTGAACGGCGCGTTCGTGGGCGGCGTGCTGCTGCCCGGGCTGCTGGTCGGCCTGCTGACCTTCTGGCCGTGGCTCGACAAGTCGTCGCACCTGGCGACGGGCGTGTGGCTGCCCCGCGTGCGATCGCGGCAGAACACCGTGTTCCTCCTCGTGGTGCTCGGCATCCTGATTCTCACCTTCATCGGCATGGCCATGCGGGGACCCTACTGGTACTTCTACTGGCCGTGGGAGGCCTGGCCGGACATCCCGGCGCGGATCTGACATGGAGCAGCGCACCAATTCCCCGTTTCCGTCCATCGACCGGCCCGTGATGGCGCTGGTCGGCGTGGTGCTCGTCATCGGCACGGTGCTCTTCATCTGGAGCGACCGCGCGAAGGACTGGCGCTTCTACCAGATGGAGTTCAAGGGCCTGGTCGCCGAGCAGCTCGGTGAGGAGAAGGCGGCGGACGTCCCCTCGGGCCTCCAGCAGATCTGGGTCGCCGAGCTCGGGCGTGCCGACCGCTGCACCACCTGCCACCAGGGGATCAACTGGAAGGGCTTCGAGAAGGCGGACCATCCGTATCGCACGCACCCCGACGCGCCGCTCCGGACCCACCCCGTCGAGGACTATGGCTGCACGTCGTGCCACGGCGGCCAGGGCTGGGCCATCGAGACCGACGCCGCCCACGGCCAGGTGGCGCACTGGGAGGAGCCGCTGCTGAGCCGCTCGCTCGGCGAGGCCTACACGCTGGCCGGCAACAAGAACGCGCTGATGCAGATGAACTGCAACACGTGCCACCGCTACGACCGCGAGACCGAGGGCGCCGGCGCCATCAATCTCGCGAAGCAGCTCGTGCACGACAAGGGCTGCCGTGCCTGCCACGTGATCAACGGCTACGGCGGCACCATCGGGCCGGACCTCACGGAGGTGGGCGACAAGGCGCCGGAGCAGTACGACTTCAGCCGCCTGATGGGCCAGCGGACGACCTTTGCCTGGCACGTGGCGCACTTCAAGGACCCGCGCGCGCTCGCCGAGGGCACGGTGATGCCCAACTTCAACTTCACGACCGAGCAGGCGCAGGCCCTGTCGATGCTGGTGCTGTCGTGGCGGCGGCACGACGTGCCGGCCCGCTACCTCGCCGGCGCGCCGCGCACCGACCCGCGCAGCCCCGAGGAGGCCGCCGCCGAGGTCGCGATGCGGACCGGGCCCGGGCGCTGGTTCGTCGACACCGGCTGCTTCGTCTGCCACTCGGTGTCGGCGCTGGGCGTGAAGAGCCCGGCGCAGATCGGGCCGGACCTGTCCACGGCGGTGGAGGACACCCAGAGCCGCTTCGGCATGACCGTGGACGCGTTTCTCGCGAACCCGACGGGCACCATGAGCGTGGTGCTGTCGCGGCAGATCATCCTGACGCCCGAGCAGAAGCAGGTCGCGGTCGAGAAGCTGCGCGAGGCGTTCGCGGAATACCAGAAGCAGCGTGCGGCCGGGACCGCACCTGCGGCGAGTCACTAGGAGGCCATCATCATGGAGAGTCAGCGTTTGCATGCTCCGGTCAGAGTGCTCGTCCTCGCCGCGGCCGTCGCCGCGGCCACGCAGTGCACGCCAAGCCGGCCCGCCTCGCGGGCAGGCGGCGGCACGGCCGTCCAGTCCGACCTCGCCCAGGCCGCCCAGAAGACCTACGTGGCGCCCGGCGATCTCGACGAGTACTACATGTTCTCGTCGGGAGGCCACTCGGGCCAGATCTACGTCTACGGCCTCCCGTCGATGCGCCACCTCTCGACCATCCCCGTCTTCACGCCCTACCCCGCGACGGGGTACGGCTTCGACGACGACAGCAAGAAGATGCTGGGCGAGCTGACCTGGGGTGACGCGCACCATCCCGCGCTCTCCGAGACCAAGGGGGATTACGACGGCCGCTGGCTGTTCATCAACGAGATGAACGGGCGCATCGCCCGGATCGATCTCCGCGACTTCAAGACCAAGCAGATCCTCGGCCCCATCCCGAACCTCCACGGCAACCACGCCTCGTCGTTCGTGACGCCGAACACCGAGTACGCGATGATGGCGACCCGGTTCTCGCGCCCGGTGCCGAACCGTCCCGTCGGCGTGGACCGGTACGCGACGGAGTACAAGGGCATCATCGCCGGCATCAAGATCGACCCGCAGACCGGCGAGATGTCGCTCGCCTGGCAGCTGCTGATGCCGCCGTTCGACTACGACCTGGGCGACGCCGGCAAGAACGCCTCGGACGGCTGGATGTTCTTCACCTCGTACAACACCGAGCGCGCCACCGGGAAGCTGGAGGTCACGGCCTCGCAGCGCGATCGCGACTACATCGCCGCCGTCGACTGGCGCGCGGTGGACAAGGCCGCCGCCTCCGGCGCGGGCGACATGATCGACGGCGTGCGCGTCATCGACCCGCAGAAGGTCCCCGGCCTCGTCTACCTGATGCCCTGCGGCAAGTCGCCCCACGGCGTGGACGTCGCCCCGAACGGCAACTGGATCGTCGGCTCGGGCAAGCTCCAGGGCGTGACGACCGTCTTCAACTTCGAGAAGATGCAGACCGCGATCCGGAACAAGGACTTCACGGGCGAAGAGGACGGCATCCCCGTCCTCACGTACGAGTCCATCAAGGACGCCGAGGTGCCCGTCGGCCTGGGCCCGCTGCACACGCAGTTCGGCACGGACGACTTCGCCTACACCTCGCTGTTCGTGGACTCGGCCATCGCCAAGTGGAAGCTCGGCACGTGGGAAGTGGTGGACAAGGCGCCGATGTCCTACTCGATCGGCCACCTGGCCGCCGCCGAGGGGGACACGGTCAGCCCCGACGGCAACTACCTGGTCGGCCTCAACAAGCTCTCTCACGGCCGGCATCTCTCGGTCGGCCCGTCGCAGCCCGAGTCGTCGCAGCTGCTGGACATCACCGAGGAGAAGATGAAGCTCCTCTACGACGCCTTCACCGAGCCCGAGCCCCACTACGCGCAGATCATCAAGGCCGACAAGGTGAAGCCCATCGAGGTGTACCCGAAGGAGGAGAACAAGCACCCGCTGGCCGTCTGGGACGTCAACCAGGCCGGTGTCACCCGCAACGGCAGGAACGTGACCGTGAAGATGGTGGCCGTCCGTTCCACGCTCACGCCGACCGATTTCGAGGTGAACGAGGGCGATACCGTGACGGTGGCCATCACGAACATCGAACAGACCACGGACGAACTGCACGGCTTCGGCCTGCTCGATTACAACATCAACGTCGTGATCGACCCCGGCGAGACCAAGACGGTGACCTTCACGGCGAAGAAGTCGGGGGTCTTCGCCTTCTACTGCACGAACTTCTGCTCGGCCCTGCACCAGGAGATGCAGGGGTATATGGTGGTCAAGTAACGTACCGGGAGTCGGGAACCGGGAACCGGGAACCGAACCCCGGAACCCCAGAACCCCAGAACCCCAGAACCCCGGAACCCCAGAACCCTTAGGTGGCCATCATGCAGCGACTCACGTGGATCAACCGGTTTCTCGAGCGGCCGCTCGACATCCGGGTGCGCCTCATGGTGCTGGCCGCGGCGGCGCTGCTGCTGGTCACCTACTTCCTCCCGCTCTGGAACCTCACGATGTTCGCGCCGCAGTACCCCGAGGGGCTGCGGCTCGACATCTACTCGTACACGCTCGTCGGCGGCAACGGCGGCCAGGACATCAAGGAGATCAACGTCCTCAACCACTACATCGGGATGCGCGACCTGGTGCACGAGGAGTTCGCCGAGTTCCAGTGGATGCCGTTCGTCATCGGCGCGCTCGGCCTGCTCATGCTGCGCACGGCCGTGCAGGCCACGGGGGCGGCGCTGCTGGACGTCACCGTCCTGTTCATCTACTTCGGGGCCTTCTCCCTCTGGTCGTTCGGCTACAAGCTCTATCGCTACGGCCACGACCTCTCGCCCACCGCCGCCGTGCAGGTGCCGCCCTTCATGCCCCCGTTGTTCGGCGGCCAGCAGATCGCCAACTTCGAGGTCTATTCCTACCCGAGGGCCTCCTCGTACGCGATGGCGGCGTCCATGCTGCTCCTGGTGGGCGCGCTCGGATGGGCGTGGTGGCAGTCGCGGAGGGCCGCGCCACGCGACGACGAGGTCGCGCGTCCGGCGGCGTCGTGACGGCCGCCAGGATCGCACTCGCGACGCTCCTGGCGGCGATCCTCTTCCCCGCGCCGGCTTCGGCGCAGATCGGCGACGATGCGCAGCCCCCGTCCACGGGCGCGCTCGAGGGCCGGCCCGGGCCGGGCCGCGTGTCCCCGCTCCAGGCCCTGATCGATGGCGCCACCCCCGGCGATCGGATCGTCGTGGCGGCGGGCACGTACGAGGGCGACCTGCTCATCGACAGGGCCATCACGCTGGTCGGCGACGGACGGCCCACGCTGAAGGGTTCGGGCACGGGCAGCGTGGTCCGCATCCGGGCCGCGGGCGCCACCATCGAGGGCTTCGACATCGACGGTCGCCGAGGCGGCGATCTGGGGCGCGACACGTCCGGCGTCCACGTGGCCGCGCCGCGCGCCACGGTTCGGGACTGCCGGATCCGCGATGCGCTGTTCGGCATCTACCTGCGCGAGTCCGATGATGCCGTGGTCGAGGGGAACACGATCGTGGGCATCCCGGATCGGCCGCCGGGCGAGGTGGGCAGCGGCATCCACGTCTGGAACAGCCAGCGCTACCGGCTCACCCGCAACCAGATCGTCGGCACGCGCGACGGGATGTACATCCAGTCCTCGTCGCACGGCGTGATCCGGGGCAACCGCGCCCGCGACCTGCGGTACGGGCTGCACTACATGTTCTCGGACGACAATCTCTTCGAGGACAATTCCTTCGAGACGGGCGCCGCGGGCGCCGCGCTGATGTATTCCGAGCGCATCACCTTCCGCCGCAACCGCTTCCTCAGGAACCGGGGTTTCGCCTCCGTCGGCCTGCTGCTGAAGGAGTGCGACGAGCTGGTCGCCGAGGACAACCTCATGGCCGACAACGCGCGGGGCATCTTCCTCGAGGGATCGAATCGCAACCGCTTCCGCCGCAACATCGTCGCGATGTCGGACATCGCCGTCATCATCTACGATTCGAGCCGCACGAACGTGTTCGAGGACAACGCCTTCGTGGGCAACCTCTCGCCGCTGTCGCTCGTCGGGCGCCGGACCGACACGCGCTTCGCCGGGAACTACTGGTCCGACCACGGGGAGCCGGACCTGGACGGCGACGGCATCGCGGAACGGCCGTACCGGCTGTCGAACGTGTTCGATCACCTGCGCGGCAACCTGACCGCGGCGGATCTCTTCGCGCAGGGCATGGCCGCGCGCGCGCTCGGGGCCGCCGAGCGGGCGTTCCCCGTGCTGGACGCCGTGCCCGTGCTGGACGAACGGCCGCTGGCGCGGATGCCGCGGCTGGCCGACGTCCCGGACGTGACGCCCGGACCGGCGCCGGCGGCACGGGCGCGCACCGCGCCCATCTGGCCCGCCGCCATGGTGGTGGCCGGAGCCGTCGTCCTGGTCGCCGGCGGGCGCTCTCCCCTTCGCCGCCGTGCGGGCACGCCGGGGGGTGCAGCGTGATCCGGTACGACGGCTTCACGAAGCGGTACGGCGCCCACACCGCGGTGGACGGGCTGACCGTGGACGTGCCGGCCGGAACGGTCATCGCGCTGCTCGGGCCGAACGGCTCGGGCAAGACCACGTCCATCAAGGCCGCCGCCGGACTGGTGCGGCCGACGGCCGGCGCCGTACGGCTGGGCGCCGAGGGCCTGCCGGCCACCGAAGCGTCCGCACGCCGGCTCTGCTCGTTCCTGCCCCAGCGCGTGTCGTTTCCCGATGCGCTGACCGGCCGCGAGGTGGTCGAGTTCTATCGACGGTTGCGTGGGGTACCGGGTGAGGCCACCGATCGCGTGATGACGTTCGCGTCGCTCAACGGCGCGGGCAGCCGCGCGGTGGGCACCTACTCGGGTGGCATGACGCAGCGGCTGGGACTGGCCGTCGCCATGCTGCCGGATGCGGAGATCCTGCTGCTGGACGAGCCGACGGCCGCGCTCGACCCGGATGGCCTCTCCGCCTTCTACGGGCTGGTCGAGGCCCGGCGGCGCGAGGGCCGCACCGTGTTCTTCAGCTCGCACCAGCTGGGCGACGTCGAGCGGCTCGCGGATCTCATCGTCATCCTCATCGAGGGGCGCCTGGCGGCCACGCTCACCTCCAGCGAGCTGGCCGCGAAACTGGCGGATCGGGGCGTGATGCGCGTGCGCATGGGGCAGCAGGCGCCGGGCCTTCTGGAACGGGTCCGCGAGACCGCGCCGGGCGCGCAATGGATTGGCGACGACCTGATCGTGCCTGGCCCGACGTCCACGCGCCTGGGCGCGCTCGACGCCATCCGTGCCGCCGGAGGTGTCATCGACGGCCTCAGCGCCGAAGAAGGCCGCCTCGACGAGTTCTATCGGTCGATCGTCGGAGGCGACCGATGAGGCCGCTCGGCATCGTCCTGCTGACCCTGGCGGTGTCGTCCTGCTCGGGCGGCCCGCCGCAACCGGTGGCCATCGATCCCGTCAACGACGTGTGCGCGCACTGCCGCATGGTCATCTCCACGCAGACGACTGCCGCGCAGCTGCTCGCGCCGGGCGAGGAGCCGAAGCTGTTCGACGACCTGGGCTGCCTGCGAAGCTTTCTCGAGACCACGCCGGCCCCGGAAGGTTCGGCCATCTTCGTCGCCGATCACCTCATCGGCGACTGGGTACGCATCGAGGACGCGGTCATCACCGAAGTGCCGGGGCTGCAGACCCCCATGGGCTCCGGCCTCGTGGCGCACCGATCCAGCGCGGATCGCGACCGCGACCCGGCCGCACGCGGCGGGCGGCCGTACGACACGGCAACCCTGCTCGGAAGGGGACGCCCGTGATGAGCGTGATCTGGCTCTGCGCCCGGCACGAGCTGCTGCTCGCGGCGCGATCGCGCTGGCTGCAGTGGTTCGCGGTGATCTTCGCCGGCCTCGCCCTGCTGGTGGCGGCTTCGGGGTACGTGCTCTCGGGCGGCTACGGGCTGCAGGACTTCGCGCGGACGGCCGTGTCGCTCGTGCAGCTCGTGCTGCTCATCGTGCCGCTGGCGGCGCTGGTCTTCGGATCGCTGACGCTCTCGCCGGACCGGGGCGCCGCGGAGCTCCTGTACGCGCAGCCGGTGCCACGATGGGCCATCCTGGCCGGGCGCGTGATCGGCCTCTTCCTCGCCCTGGCGGCGGCCGAGCTCCTCGGGTTCGGGGTCGCGGGCCTGGCCGTGCAGTACTTCAGCGGCCCGAGCGGCGCATCGCAGTTCCTCGTCGTCGTCGCGCTCTCGCTGGCGCTCACCGCGGTGTTCCTGTCCATCGCCGCGGCGCTGGCCTGCGGCGAGCCCGGGCGGCGGGCGCGCGCGCTGGCGATGGCCCTGGTCGTCTGGTTCGTGGCGGTCATCCTGTTCGACCTCGCGGCGTTGGGCGTGGCGTCCATGCTCAGGTCCGGCGCCGCCTCGCGGGTGCTGATGACCGCAGCCCTCCTCAACCCCGTGGACGCGGGGCGCACCGGCGCCTACATGGCCATCGAAGGCACGTCCGCCTTCGGCTCCGCCTCGCTGGCCCTGCTGCGCTTCACCGGTGGCGAGCGCGCCGTCGCGGCGCTGGTCACGGCATCACTCCTGCTGTGGACGGTCGTGCCGGCCTGGATGGCCGCCAGGAGGCTGGGGAGGACGGATCTGTGAGGGCTTGGGTCTTGAGGTCTTGAGGTCTTGGGGCTTGGGGCTTGGGCACGCCGTCACCGCCGGTCACGACGCGGCGACGGCCTCTATTTCGGCACGGTCGAGGATCACGAAGCCGTCCTTCGCGGTGTGGACGACGTTCTCCTTCTCCCACCGGGACATGATGCGGATGCAGGTCTCGATGGTGGTGCCCGTCAGGTCCGCGAGCTCCTGGCGGTTCAGGGGCATGGGGAGGAAGATGCCGCCTTGTTCCGGGCGGCCCACCTGCTCGGCCAGCTTCAGGAACAGGCGCGCGAAGCGCGTTTCCACGCGTCCGCCGGTCAGCTCGGCGAGTCGCCGGGTCAGCTCGGCGATGCGGACGGTGAGCCCCGAGAGCAGCCCGCGCACGAGGGCCGGATGCTGCTCGAGCAGCCGGTAGAAGTCCCTCGCCTCCACGCGGACGCAGATGGTGTCCTCGAGCGCCAGGGCCGAGGCGGGAAACGAGGCGCCCTCGTACACGGCCACGGCGCCCAGCGGATCGCCCCCGCCGAAGATCTCCAGGATGATCTGCTTCCCCGAGGCCGTGGACTTGTAGATCTTCACCCGGCCCTCGACGATGACGAGGAAGGCGTCGCCCGGGTCGCCCTCCCGGAAGATCTCCTCGCCCCGGGGGTACTGCCGGAGGCGCGCGCACTCGCCGATTCGGGCGCGATCCGCGACCGACAGGCGTCGGAACAGCGGGATGCGACGCAGGATCTCTTCCGTGGGCTGGCTCGGCACGGAGGGATCATAAGCGAGGACGGCAAAAGGCCAAAAACGGAAGCCTTCTGACGCCCGCCGTCCCTATCCCAGCTGCCGTTCCACCTCGAGGGCCTGCGGGAACAGCACCTCGTTCTCGAACCGGACGTGCTCTGCCAGCGTCGCGTCGAGCGCGGCCAGGGCCTCGTAGGCGTGTCGCCACCGCTCGCCGGCGTCCACGGGCACGGCCAGCCCGGCCGTGGTCACCCGGAGGCGGTCCAGCAGCTCGTGGAGGCGTGCGTGCTCGCCTTCCAGCAGGCGGACCGGGTTGAGGACGCTCGGAAAGGGCAGGGGCGGGCGCGGCTGGCCGGCGCGCGCGGCCTCGGCCAGCGACACCAGCGCGGGGAAGAGAATGTTCTCCTCCTTGGACAGGTGCAGCTCGAGGAAGTGCGCGAGCTCGCCGTACTGCTCGATCACCTCGGGCGCCGGCGGGCCGTTGTCGGCCAGCGGCGCGAGCAGGTCGGCCACGCGCTGGAGATCCAGCCGGATATCGTGATGGCGTCGCGCAGTCGCGTACTCGCAGAGCTTGTCGAGCGCCACCGAGCCGCCGTGAGGTGAGGGCAAATCGGCCATGCACACCCGCGCAGGCCTCAGGGTAGGCTGCCTCACCCGCCGGCTATATGACGGCGGTCATACTTCCCTTACATCCGCGTGCGCCGTGTCGTGCGGCCGGTGGCGCAGGATCTCCGAGAGGAAGTTGCGCACGTACAGCCCGAAGACCGCGCCCTTCCCCATGGCCTTGTAGCGCCGGGCCGAGGTGTAGAGGACGCAGCGGGGGCGCAGGTCCACCCGGCCGGCGCGGAAGAGGCGGCGCCCCAGGTTGGTGTCCTCGCCGTGGAACTCGATGGTCGTGTCGAAGCCGCCAATCCGCTCGAGCGCCTCGCGGCGCACGGCGAAGTTCCCCCCGTAGAACACCACGCCGATGCGGAGCACGTGCTTCACCAGCCCGTGGGTCGCCGGGGCCAGCGTCAGGTCGTACGCGCGCACGAGCGCGCGGCCCAGCCAGTCCCAGTCGTAGAAGCGGTAGGCGCCGGACAGGGCGATGAGGTCGGGTGTCGTCAGGAAGCACCGTTCCACCTGGCCGAGCCACTCGAGCGGCGCACGGCAGTCGGCGTCGACGTAGACGAGCAAGTCGCCCCGGGCCTCGAGCCGCCCGCGCTCCCGGGCCACGACGAGCCCCTTCCGGGGCTCGCCGACCACGCGGACACCCGGCACGGCCGCCGCCACCGCGCCGGTGGCGTCGGTGCTGGCGTTGTCGATCACCAGCACTTCATCCGGGCGCCGGAGCTGTGCCAGCAGCGAGTGCAGGCAGCCGGGGAGCAGCGCCTCCTCGTTGTGCGCGCAGACGATGACGGAGATGACAGGCCGTGCCGGCGCGCGGGACCCGCCGGCCGTCATGCCGCCTGCCAGGCCCCGGGACGGAACAGCGTGATGGCCACGTCGACGTTGTCGCAGAGCGCCTTCCGGATGGCCGGCCAGTTCTTCTCGGCGCGGATGAGGGTCTTCCACGAGTAGAGGTGCTTCGCCTTGTGGAAATCGCTGTTGGCGACGTAGGGAAAGTGCTTCACGCTGGTCACGGAGAACAGATCGTCGCGGTTGGCGGCCTCCCACACGTCGACGAGATGGGACAGGTCGCTTCGGTTGTCCCAGAGATGGCAGGTGCTGATCTCGATGCGCCGCGTCGTGCGGTGATGCGGGTGGCAGGCGATGCTCAGCGCGTCCTGCCTCCGGATCTCGCGCAGGATGTCCACGGCGGGCTGGTCGGCGCTGATGTAGCGCTTGATGTCCAGCGCGATGATGTGGGCGTTCCGCTTCCCCTTCCCGTTGATGTGGTTCTGCGTCACCTCGGCGCCCGGGATGACGAGCAGGCCGTACTTCCTCATCGCGCGCTCGCCCTCCTCGCGGATGTCGTCGAGATAGTCGTCGAAGCACCACGCCTGCACGCCGAAGGCGCGCGTCCCGAGCGTGGCGAGCCGGCCCAGCCTCGCCAGCAGGTCCTTCTTCATCAGGATGTGGTCGGTGATGGCGATGACGTCGAACTTGCCGGTCTGCCCGTAGAGATCGACCACGTCGCGGATGGTGAGACGGCCGTCGCTCCAGCGCGTGTGCACGTGAAAGTCGCACAGGAGGAACGGGCCGTATCCCGGCATCCATTGCACGGTAGCGCGCACCTGTGACGGCCGCGTGCCGAAGTGGTGACGACGGCGTCACGTCTGCGGGAGGACGACGGACGAGGGCACGCAGGCGACTCCCGCATCTCTTTACCTGGGCATCACGTCCTCGTCTCGGATCCGTCACGGGCGGCGGCCACACTCCTGCACAACAGCGTCGGATGCGCGGCGCATTGGCGACCGCGCATCCCCGTCACTCAGGAGAAGGCATGAAGAACACCACCGTATCCCGACGCAACTTCATCCAGCTGGGCGCGACCGTAGGCGGCGCCATCGGGCTGGGCTTCACCGACTTCGGCCGCGTGCGCGCCGACGTACCCCAGTACGGCGGCACCATCCCCGGCTTCGGCCCCCTGGTGCCCACCGCCTCGGAGAACACCGGCGAGGTCCTGCTGGCGCTGCCCGAGGGCTTCAAGTACAACGTGCTCATCCGGAATGGCGACGTCATGTCCGACGGACGCCCGTTCCCGAGCAACGCCGACGGCACGGGCGCGTTCGACTTCAACGGCCTGGTGCGACTCGTCTGCAACCACGAGCGGTCGTCCGGCCCCGCCATCGGCAGCTTCCCCTACGATGCCGGCGCCGGCGGCGGGACGACGACCCTGACCGTCGATCCGGCCACGCGGCTGCTCACCGAGAGCTTCGTCAGCTCCAGCGGCCACGTGCGCAACTGCGCGGGCGGCGTCACGCCCTGGGGCACGTGGCTCACCTGCGAGGAGACCACGCAGGGGCCGTCAGGGGCCTACCTGCGGCAGCACGGGTACATCTTCGAGGTGCCGGCGTTCGCCTCGACCGAAACGCCCACCCTGCCGCTCGTGAACCTCGGCCTGCACTACCCCGAGGCCGCCGTCGTGGACCCGAAGACGGGCATCGTCTACATCACGTCGGACCGCGGCCCCTGCGGCACGTTCCGCTTCGTGCCCGACGTGCCAGGCGACCTCACGCGGCCCGGCCGCGTGCAGATGCTGGCGGTCGAGGGCCTGCCCGGCTACGACACGCGGCGCGACCAGCAGCCGAAGGTGAAGCTGCCCGTCACGTGGGTCGACATCGACGACCCGAGCAACGAGGCCGCGTACCGGGCCGACGCGCTCTACACCTACCGGCAGGGCCTTGCGAAAGGCGGTGCCACGTTCTCGCGCGGTGAGGGGGCCTGGTACTCGCGTAACAGCGTGTTCTTCGCGTGCTCGAATGGCGGGAATGCCGGCCTCGGCCAGATCTTCGAGCTGCACCTGAAGAACAACGACGTGCAGCAGCTCGAGCTTCTGTTCGAGTCGACCGACATCGCGGCGATGGGCGCGCCGGACAACATCTGCGTGTCGCCGAGCGGCAACAACCTCATCATCTGCGAAGACGGCAGCGGCGCCGAGTACCTCCACCTGCTGCGCCGGAGCGGCAACCAGATCTATCGCCTGGCCGAGAACATGTACCCCGGCCAGACCGGCAGCGAGTGGGCCGGCGCCTGCTTCAGCCCCGACGGCCGGACGCTGTTCGCGAACCTCCAGGGTGCCAGCGTGATGTTCGCCATCTGGGCGGATCGGAACCGCTGGGCCTCGATCACCTAGCAGCTGTCCGCGGAACACGATGATCGCGAAGGGCACGAAGCACGACACGAAGCCGTTGGCGGGGCCGCTCGAGAGCAGGAGGTTTCAGCTGCCGTCGGCTGGCCCGGTCCGTCCCTTGATTCGTGGCGTGGCTGCCTTCGTGCCCTTCGCGTCCTTCGTGTCCGCGGGACGCACTACCGTCGGAAGAAGGCCGCGAGGAGCGAGAGGACGATGCTGATGAGGATGGAGGTGACGATCGGGAAGTAGAACCGGACGTGCTCGCGCTCGATGACGATGTCGCCGGGCAGGCGCCCCAGCCAGGGGATCTTCCCCCCGAAGGAGAGGAGCGCGCCCACCACCAGCATCGCGCCGCCCGCGAACATCAGCATCCGGCCCAGGTCACCCATCAGCTTCGCGACGCCGGGGCTGGAGCCCCGGACCTCCGTTCGAGTCGCCCCGTCGGCGCCCGACGCATCGTCACCGACGTCTACGCCTTCTCGCCCTCGAGCAACGGCACGCCGGCGGCGCCCGATCCGAGCAGGCCCGTGTCCGTGTAGATCCGCAGCTTGTCCCGCGTGTCGATGATGTCCAGGTTCCGCATCGTCAGCTGCCCGATGCGATCCTGCGGCGTGAAGAACGCCTCGCCCTTCTCCATCGTCAGCCGCTCGGGCTTGTAGGTGAGGTTCGGGCTCGCCGTGTCCAGGATGGAGTAGTCGTTGCCGCGGCGCAGCTCCAGCGTCACCTCGCCGGTGATGGCGCGGGCCACCCAGCGCTGGGCCGTCTCGCGCAGCATCATCGACTGCGGGTCGAACCACCGGCCCTGGTACAGGAGCTTCCCGAGGCGGCGCCCGTTGGCGCGGTACTGCTCGATGGTGTCCTCGTTGTGGATGCCGGTGACCAGCCGCTCGTAGGCGATGTGCAGCAGGGCCATGCCGGGCGCCTCGTAGATGCCGCGGCTCTTCGCCTCGATGATGCGGTTCTCGATCTGATCGCACATGCCGAGGCCATGCCGGCCGCCGATGGCGTTGGCCTCGGTGAACATCGACAGGGCGTCGGTGAAGGTGTGGCCGTTCAGCGCGACGGGGTGACCCTCCTCGTAGCGCACCATCACGGTCTCGGGCTTGACGGGCACGTCCTCCCGCCAGAAGGCCACGCCCATGATGGGCTGGACGATGGCGATACCCTTGTCGAGGAACTCGAGGTCCTTGGCCTCGTGCGTGGCGCCCAGGATGTTCGAGTCGGTCGAGTACGCCTTCTCGACGCTCATCCTGTACTCGAAGCCGTGGGCGACCATGTACTCCGACATCTCCTTGCGCCCGCCCAGCTCGTCGATGAACCGCTGGTCGAGCCACGGCTTGTAGATGCGGAGGTTCGGGTTGGCCAGCAGCCCGTAGCGGTAGAACCGCTCGATGTCGTTTCCCTTGAACGTGCTCCCGTCGCCCCAGATGTGCACGTCGTCGTCCCGCATGGCGACGACGAGCATGGTGCCGGTGACGGCACGGCCGAGCGGCGTGGTGTTGAAGTAGGTCGCGCCTGCCGTGGAGACGTGGAACGCGCCGCACTGGATGGCCGCCAGGCCCTCGGCTACCAGCTGCGGTCGACATTCGACGAGCCGCGCCTTCTCGGCGCCGTAAGCCATCGCCTTCTTCGGGATGTCGTCGTAGTCCTTCTCGTCGGGCTGCCCGAGGTTCGCCGTGTATGCGTAGGGGACGGCGCCCTTCGCGCGCATCCAGTGGAGGGCGGCGCTCGTGTCGAGGCCGCCGGAGAAGGCGATGCCGACGTTCTCGCCGGCAGGAAGGCTCTGCAGGATGTTGGCCACGTGATCGCTCCGAACCACTGATCATACGTGATCGGGTGCTCGGGGGGCACGGCCCGGCCCGACCGCGACCATCGACGACGGCGGCCTGAAGCCGGTGGCTGGTCGGCGGCCATCCGGCCTGGGTGATGTTGCCCGGAGATCACCGCAGGACATCGTCCAGCGAGCGGCGTGGCGTGTGCGTTCTCGGCGGCGCGGCGTGGCCCAGGCGGAAGGGCTGCAGCGGCACACCGCTCCGTCCCGGCAGCAGCGCCGACAGGCCCTCGCGCGTCTCGTCCAGCTGCAGGACCTGGCTCACGGGTTGAAGCGCGAGGCCGCGGAGCGTGGCCGCGAGGTAGAGCCGCTCCAGCACCTGGCCGACGCGCACCTGGCCCTGCCGCGTGCTCGCCGGCGCGCAGATGACACCGATGGCCGGCGAGCTCATCAGCGCCTTGTGGTCCGCCTTCGAGAAGCGCGAGGCCGGCATGAGGTGCGACACCGCGAAGCGCCCCAGCGTCGCGATGACCCACGGCGTGCCGAACGCGCCGGTCCCGATGATCTCGCCCAGTTCGTGCCGGTAGTCGGCGTCCGACAGCAGCACGGCGTCCGCGCGCATGACCAACGCGTCCAGCTTCGCCCTCCCCACGTCGTCGGTGATCCAGTGCAGCTCGAGGCCGGGCTCGATGCAGCTCTCCGAGAGCCGCGCGAGCTCCTCCCGCGGAACGGCCGTGCCGTCGTACACGCCATGGTTCGTCCGGCGACGCGTGATGACCTCGAAGCGAGCGTCGGGGGCGGTTCCCGTCACGCCGCCCGCCTCGAAACGCACGCGCACCACCGGGGTGTCGTCATCGACGCCCGAGAGGTAGTCGGCTGCCGTGCGGTAGCCGAAGTGCGTGGCGGCGATCAGGAGGTTCTCGAGCGCGCATCCGAGGCTGATGAACATCTCGCGCTGGTCGGCGTCGGCGATGCGCTGCCACCGCGAGAGGTCCAGGTGCAGCTCCACGCAGTCGGTCGTCACGCGGAACCGCCACGGCTGGGTGTTCCGGGTCGAGGGCGCGAGCAGCGCGTAGCGGATGAGGAAGCGCAGCCGGTCGGTGCCGGTCCCGCGCCGGGGAAAGTCTGCGGGGTTGATGTCCCAGGAACTCGGCGGCTGGGGGATGACATCCATGGCTGTCCTTCCCCGATGGCGGTTGCAAGAATCCCGCCGGGCGAGTCGGGGACAGTCGGGGACAGTCCCTGTAAAATCCCGGCACTATGTGCGAACCCGGCCCGTCGCTGGCGGGTCCGCTGCCGGTTGCCGGAAAGCCGGCGACCAAGGCGCCGGTCTGACGGCCGTCATAGGCGCGTCGCTGTACGCGATGCCAGGATGGCGCGATGGACCCCCTTGCCGGATCGTCCTGGAGCCAGCCCCGGACGGTCGAGGGCTTCAGCAAGTCGCCCCCCAACGATCGCCTGATGCGTGTGGCAGCCGATGAGCTGGACCGCCGAAAGGGCGGCAGGGCCGTCGACATCGGTTGCGGTGCCGGACGCAACGCCGTCCCGCTGGCTCGCCTGGGTTGGGCGGTCATCGGCCTCGACCTTTCGTGGCCCATGGCCGCGGCGGCCGCCGAACGCGCCGTACGCGAGAAGGTCACGCTCGACGTCGTCCTGGCTCCGATGGAGGCGCTGCCCCTGCGGAGCCACTCCGCCGACCTGGTCGTGGCGCACGGCATCTGGAACCTCGCCCCGTCATCGAGCGTGTTCCGCGCAGCGATTCGCGAGGCGGCGCGCGTAGCCAGGCCGGGCGCGCTCTGCTTCGTCTTCACGTTCTCCCGGCATACCCTGTTGCCCGAGGCCAGGCCGGTCGCGGGCGAGCGCTTCGTCTTCACCGACTTCTCCGGCGGCCCGCAGTGCTTCCTCACCGAGGAGGAACTGGTCGACGAGATGGCCGCAGCCGGATTCGCGCCGGATCCTCACGTGCCGCTCATCGAGCACAACCTGCCCCGGCCGGGCGCCGTCCGGAGCGGCGCGCCGGTCATCTACGAAGGAGGTTTCCGTGTCCAGCATCCCGGCCGCTGAGGCCCTGTCCCTCGCCAGCCTGATCACGCCCACCGAGCAGGGTATCGCCAGCCGGATCCTGGCGAAGACCAGCGGCGGCAACCTCACGCTCTTCGCGTTCGACCAGGGACAAGGCCTGAGCGAGCACGCCACGCCCTACGACGCGCTGGTGCTGGTACTGGATGGCGAGCTCACGCTGACCATCGGCGGCACGCCCGTGAAGGCCGTGCCTGGCAGCGTGGTCCGCATGCCGGCCAACGTGCCGCACGCGGTGGACGCGCCCGTTCCGGCGCGCATGATCCTCGTGATGTTCAAGGAGCTGAAGAGCTGAGGGGCTGCACCCTGGCCGAGTGCGTGCGCTCCGCGTCCGCCTTGATCAGGCTGAGCGCCCGATGGCGGATCAGGATGATGCCGGCGGAGAAGACCATCCAGTACCGCCGGAAGCGCCGGTGCGCCCCGGTGTCCGTGGTCGCGACGCGCGTCTCGGTCCGAAGGATCGAGGCCGACGGCCCGCGCGGCTCGACGACGAAGGTCCAGACAATCTTCACGTAGCCCGGCTCGCTGAACGCGGCGAACGCGGCGGGCGGAAGGCTTCGAAACGTGACATCGGCCAGCCACGGCTGCGTGATCGCTCCCATCACGAGCACGCGGCCCGGCTCCTCCTCGAGCACGCCCCAGCCGATGTCACGCAGTTCCTCGAGGAAGGCGCGCGGGCGTTCGGGCGCGGCGTCGTGTGCCCCCAGCATGCGCTCCCGGGCCCTGAAGATGGCCTGGACGAGGCCCGAGCGGCGAAGGTCCAAGGCCAGCGCCGCCGCATAGGTGACGTCGGCGGGCGCGGCCACGCGCACGTCGTGTCGCTCGGCCACGACGAACGCCGGCATGTATCGGTCCAGCAACGGGTCGGCCGGGCGCCGGTGGACCCTGCCGTAGCGGTACCACGTGCGCGCGAGGTAGGCGAGCCCGACGGTCGCGCCGGCGGCGGCGATGGCCGTGAGGACGCGAGCGGGGGTGAATCTAGCGCGCGACATACTCGTACTCGATCGACTCGGGCCGGCCGCGCCAGTACGCGTAGGCGCCCTGCGGCAGCAGCCACTCGACCGTGGACTCGACGGGCACCATCATGCCGTGCATCGAGGCGTGGCGCAGGTTCCGGGCCTGCCACGGATGCGCCGACGGCGGGTTCCTGCCGTCGTCATAGAGGCGGTCGGGCACGAACACCGATGCGACCAGGCCATCGGCGCCGAAGCGGAACTCGACCGAGCTTGTCGTCTCGCCACCACTGATGGTGGCGCGCGCGCGTGACTCGTCGATGGCCGTCCACGTCACGCCCTGGCTGGGCAGGAGCGATGTCGGCAGCCAGACGGCTTCGCCCAGGTAGCGCTGCAGCGCCGCCGCAGCCATGTCCGGCGAGCCGGCCTTGTCCACGACGGTGACCAGTCCGAGCACGGCGCCGTGCATCGAGCCTTCGCCCTCGACGAAACCGTCGCGAACCCGCACCGCCACGCCTGGCGCGATCCGGATGCGCGCGTCCCACACCAGGCCTGGTGCCATGGGCGAGAAATCCTGGACCGCCGTGAAGGGTGCCCACCTGTCGGACCCGGGCTGGCCCATGTTGAACTCGCCCGCCCAGGTGACACGGGCGTGTGCGATGACAGGCTGACCCTCCTTCAAGGCCACCCTGAAGTAGCGCGCGACCGGCAGGGGAAGCCCCTCGAGTTCGTGCTCGTGGAAGGTGGCCGCCGGTCCCGGACGGGCAGCGGCCCTGAGGCGCGCGCGCATGCCGTCCGTCACGGACGTCCAGCGCAGATGGGCCACGCCGAGCGCGGCCACGCCCAGGACGACCGCGGCGACGGCAATCTTCAGGAGCAGCTGGACCCAGGGCGCGGTCATCGTGTCCAGCGGCCCGAAGCCTTCCTCCCCATGTCGATCGCCTGGAAACCCGCGTCGCCCCAGTTCATCACGAAGACACGGAAGCCCTGTTTCAGGCGCATCTCGATGTCGGCGGCGCTGGCCGGGTAGCCGCAGGGCACGTTGAACTCCTGACACGCTGCGAGTACCTGCTGGATGGCGGCCTCCCAGGCGGCCTCGTCAACCTGGCGCTGGCCACTGGCGTCGGTCCTCGAGAACAGCTGGCGGAGCGTGCCTGCACCGGGCCAGAGCACGCCGATCCCCTTCACGGCGGCAATCTCGCGCACCTTCGCGAGCCCTGCCTTGCTCTCCACGATCGTCCAGTTGATGAGCTCCCCCTGCGGATTGAGGGGCCACAGGTCGGCCCGGGCCTTGTACTCGGCCTCGCTCAGGCCCCAGAGCGCCGGCGCGTCACCCACGTCTTCACTGCGCGTGCCGCCCTTCGACTGGAAGCGCATCGCGGCCAGCCCCTGCCGGACTTCCTCCGCGCTTTCGACGGACACGAACATCACGCCGCTGACGCCGAGGTTCAGCTGACGGCCAATCTGCTCGCCCACCTTGACGGGATCGGGCGCGATCTCGGGTGCCTTCACGATGAGGGGGTGGTGCAGCCGGTGCACAGGGGCCTTCGCGAAAAGGCCGACGTGCGCGGCGCCCCTCACGAACTCGGCGAAGGCAGCATAGCCGCGATCGAAGTCGCCTTCCATGCTGCCGTCGAAGACGAAGTCGCTCTTCGCATACGCGAGAGCGTCCTTCGCGAGCTCGGCCTGCGACTTCGGCGGCACGTCGGGAGCGACGGGCGCCGGCGCGCCGGGGCGTGGCGGGAAGCGCCGGTTCGACGGCGCATAGAGCCCGAAGACCGGCTTCTCCTGCTCGAGCAGCTCGATGACGGGGTTCAACCGCGGCGAGCCCGGCGCCTGTCCCATGGCCTCGCGGCCCGCCCCGACGCCCACCACCACCAGGGCCGACGCCACCATCAACCGTGCATGCACGCGCGCCTCCGCACAGGACGAAGAGAGGGGGAGTATACACACGACAGGGGTTCTCGGGTTCGGAGGTTCTCGGGTTCGGAGGTTCTCGGGTTCGGGGGTTCTCGGGTTCGGGGGTTCTCGGGTTCGGGGGTTCTCGGGTTCGGGGGTTCTCCGGTTCTCGGGCTCCGGGGTCCCAGGGTCCCGCGGTCAGGCCCGACTCCCGGTTCCCACCGACCCTATCGGTAGTCCTCCCTCACCGGCGCAAACGTGTCGAGCACACGGCACGATGTCAGCGCGCGGCCCGCGTGCGGGGTGTGGGGCGGGATGACGAAGACCTTGCCCGGCGTGAGCACATGGCGCACTCGGTCCACGACGATCTCGAGCTCGCCCATCACGACGCTGACAATCTGCTCGTGCGGATGGTGGTGCTCGGGGAACGACGCGCCCTGATCGATGTCCACCCAGGAATGCGTCACGCGGTCGGTGTGGATGAGGCGGGCGCGGAGACCCGGAAAGAGCTCGCGGACGGGCAGCGTGTCAAGGGCGATGATCGGCATGGGCGAGGTATATCACGGCCGAACGCGGGGCATACTAGCCTGTGCATGCTCAAGGCTCTGGTGTGGGGATGGATGGTGGCCCTGGCCCTGCCCGCGTCGGCAGCGGCACAGGATTCGGTGGATGCGCAGCTGTGGGCGCAGGTGCTGGCCACGGTGCGCGTGTCGGAGCACTGGCGGCTCCATCTCGAACAGCAGCCGCGCTGGCACCAGGACATGTCGGAATCGTTCCAGGTGATCACGCGCTCGGCGGTCGGCCGCCAGGTCCACGACCGCGCCACCCTCTGGGGCGGATACGCGTGGGTCGCCAAGCCGCCGGGCCCCGGCGTCGCGCACGAGCACCGCATCTGGCAGCAGCTCTCCGCCACCTTCCCCACCGCGAATCGCTGGACACCCTCCCTGCGCCTCCGGCTCGAGCAGCGCTTCCAGGACGGCTGGACCGGCAGTTCGCACCGTCTGCGCACGATGGGTCGCTTCGTCCGGCCGCTGAACGACGGGGCCTCGTGGTCGCTCGCCACATGGAACGAGTTGTTCCTGACCTTCGACGAGACCGTTGGCGGCCCGTGGCAGGGAGTGGACCAGAACCGGCTGTTCGCAGGGCTGCTCCGGCAGCTGAACCCGAAGGCCGGCCTGGAGTTCGGCTACATGTGGACGACCTCGAAAGCCCCGGCGCGCGAGCGCGCGCACGCGCACGCGCACGTGGCGTTCGTGTGGCTGAATCTCGCGTTGTGAGCGGGCGCGCCTGCAGCGCGGCCCTTGCTCACTTCCCCCGTTGCGCCCTCCATGACCGTTTCACCCCGCTGGCCGTGACTGACGTTCCCTCCATCCGCTCGCCCTGCACGCGACCGCTGTAGCGCGTGCCGGCGGCCACGAACTCGATGGCCTCGCCACGAAGCCTTCCTTCGGTGATCGCCGCGACGCCCTCCCGCGTCGTCAGCGTGCCGGTCACCTTCTGGAACGCCTGCGTGAACACGATCTCCCCGCCGGCCATCCGCCACGGGCCGTCCACCCGGGCTGGCACGATCAGGAGCAGCGACGTGCACCAGCTCTTGCAGTCGCCACCCACGGTCTCGGTGGCGTCCGCGTCCCATCCCTCGATGCCGAAGGTGTTGAGCACGATGCGCGTGCCGGGCCGCAACGCCAGGAACGTGTCCCGGAGCTTCTCCAGGTTGCCCGGCAGCAGGAACAGGGCCAGCACCGTCGCCTCCGAGATGTCGGCGGCGAACATGTCGCCCTCGACGAACGTCGCGCGACCGGCCACGCCCGCCGTCTCGGCGTTCCGGCGCGACAGGGCCACCATGTCGGGGTTGTACTCGACGCCCACCGCGCGGGCGCCGCGCCGGGCCGCGGCAATCACGTTGCGCCCGTCGCCCGACCCGAGATCCATGACAACGTCCCTGTCGGTCACCTTCGCCATATCGAGCATCTTCTCGACCAGGATCTCGGGCGTGGGCACCCACACGACGTCCTTGCCGGCCTGGCCAGGTACCGGCTCGAAGGGTTGGGGCACCTGCGATGCGGACGTGGTGGGTGCCAGGAGGATCCAGCCCAGGCTCAGCAACGCAGCAGCAAGCGACGACTGGAAGCGCGTCATGGCGCTGATGATCGCACAATGACGCCATGACGTGACTCGTGAAGGCGGTAGCCGCCGCCGTGCGGCTGGCCTCGCCCCGGGCTCAGGCGATCCGGACCTCCGCGGCGCCCCGGGGGCGAGCGAAGTAGTAGCCCTGTCCGTATCCGCACCCGAGGGCCGCGAGATAGTCGACCTGTGCCTTCGTCTCGGTGCCTTCGGCCACCACCTCCAGGCCAAGCGTGTGAGCCAGGCTGATGATGAGCCGGATGATCTCGCCTTCGCCCTCGCCCTGGTCGGCGCCGCCAATGCGGGCGACGAACGAGCGGTCGATCTTGAGCGTGTCCACGGGGAACTGCTGCAGGTAGCTGAGCGAGCAGTACCCCGTGCCGAAATCATCGAGGCTCACGCGGGCGCCCAGCGCACGAAGGTCCTGCAGGACGGTGCGCACGCGGTCGGCATCGGAGATGGCCGCGCTCTCCGTGACTTCGAGCCGCAGCGCCTCGGCGGGAAACCCCGTGGCGTCGAGGGCATCGGCCACGCGGGCGACGAGCCCGTGGGATCCCAGGGCCTTCGCCGACAGGTTCACGCTCATCGTCGGGGCCCTGGTGCCCGCGTGTGCGAGGCGCCAGGTCTGGCCTTGTCGGCACGCTTCGAGGAGTGCCCACTCGTCGATGTGGTTGATCACGCCCAGCTCCTCGGCGACGCGCAGGAAGGCGGCCGGCAGCAGCAGTCCGCGTTCGGGATGGGCCCAGCGGATGAGCGCCTCGAAGCCGGCGACGCGGCGGTCCGACAGCGAGACGATGGGCTGGTACCAGAGTCGGAACTCGCGGCGCTCGACGGCACGTCGCAGCTCGGTCTCGAGCCGCAGGCGCTCGACTGCCGCCTCGTGCATGGCCGCGTCGAACACCGCGTAGCAGCCCCCGCCCGCGGCCTTGGCGCGGTGCATCGCGAGATCCGCATCGCGAATCAGCTCGTCGCCCGTCCGGTGGCCGGCCGAGCTGACGGCCACGCCGATGCTGGGGCTCGCGAACACCTCGTGGGCGGCCACGTCCAGGGGCTGGGCCGCGGCGGCCTGCACGCGCTCGGCCACGCGCACCGCGTCGATGGGTTCGCGGATGTCGTCGAGCAGCACGACGAACTCGTCGCCGCCGAACCGCGCGAGCGTGTTCGCCTCGGGGTTGGCCGACTCGTCTCCCTTCAGCCGCGAGACGATGTCCTCGCGCCGCACGGTGGTGGCCAGCCGTTCCGCGAAGGCGACGAGGAGCTGATCGCCTGCCGCGTGGCCGAGGCTGTCGTTCACGTGCTTGAACCGATCCAGGTCGATGAAGAGCACGGCGAAGCGGAAGTCGGGGTGCCGGACGCGCCTCGCCATCGCCCGGTCCAGCCGCTCCTTGAACAGCACGCGGTTGGGCAGGCGTGTGAGCGGGTCGTGGATGGCATCGTGGATGAGCCGATCCTGCGCCGCTCGCAGGCTGGCGCTCATCTCGTTGAAAGCGGTGGCCACCGTCACCTCTTCGGCGCTGCCGTGCACGGGCAGCTGCAGGGCGAGGTTGCCGCCCGCGATATCGGACGCCGCGGTGGCGATGTCACGAAGCGGCCGGCTGACGCGGCGGCTGAAGACCAGTCCGCCGGCCAGCGCGAGCCCGAAGACCACGAGCCCGCCTGTGAGGAAGCGATCGCGCAGGCGCTCGACGAACAGCCGCGTCGGCTGCCAGTCCGCGAGCAGGAGCAGGCGGCCCGATCCGGGGCTGGGCGCCGCGGCGCGGAGCGAAAAGGTGCCGCCGAAGTACTGCGCTCCGCCGACGCGGCGAAACTCGGGGAGAATCCCCACCGGCACGGCGAGTGCCTCCGCCACCAGTGGCGCCACGTCCGGGTGCTCGCGCTCGACGAGGCTGGTGGCGGCGATGCGGCGGCCCGCGAGGAGAATCACCTCGCATTTCGCCAGGCGGGCCAGCTGCCTGGCCAGATCGTCGGTGAGCTGGTAGCCGACGCTCAGCGTGCCGAGCACCTCGGTGGCGAATCGCGCCGGCGCGGTGGCGATGAGGAACAACTCGCCGGACTCGCTGGCGATGACGCTGCGAGGCGTGCCGGCCCGGGCCGCACCGATCGCCTGCTCCAGCTCCGGCGCCGTCGGGCCCTCGCGCCCGCCCCAGCCCGGGCTGGCCAGCCACGTCCCCTCGGCGTTGGTGACCACGACGAACTGGGCCCCGAGCTGCTGCCGATAGGTGTCGGCCATGGCCTCCATGGTCGGGCGATCCGCGGTCAGCCGGCCGTCCGTGAGGTGCGCCCGGAACACCGGCAGCTCGGTCACGAGCTCGGCCACCGCGATGCCCGAGGCGGCGCGATTCTCGAGCAGGCTGTAGAACGCCGTCCGGGCCGACTCGAGCTCCACCTCGGCCCGCTGGCGCGACTCGGTGGAGACCATCTGGATGGTGATGATCAGCAGCGCGCCGAGCGCACCCGCCACCAGCGTGGCGACGGCCACGGCCACGCGGGCTTCCAGGCGCTGGTGCCACGGCAGCGCCGAGAGGGGCTGGCGGGGGACGCTCATGGGCGGGCGCCGTCGTCCTGGCGAACGGACCCGGACGGGCCCAACTCGACGGCCGTGCGCCGTCCCTGTATGACCTGGCCCTGCGTGGTGGCGGCGGCGACGAAGATGCGTGCAGTACCGTGACGGGACAAGACCGAAGCACCCACGTGCGGTATCGGCCGCTGGCGCGGCCCGAAATAGGGAACGGGCGGACCGAGCCTATCGGGGAATGGCGTCGGGCGGAGCGGCCCGCAGGTACTGCGGCGGCCAGTCCACGGCCCGCCCCAGCGCCCGCGCCGCGTGCAGGGGCCAGTAGGGATCCCGCAGGAGCTCCCGTGCCAGCAGCACACAGTCGGCGCGCGCCTCCTCGACGATGGCGTTGGCCTGAGCCGCGGTGGTGATGAGCCCGACTGCGCCGGTGGCAATGCCCGCCTCGCGCCGGACGCGCTCGGCGAAGGGCACCTGGTAGCCAGGGCCGAGCGGCATGGTCGCGCCGGCCACGTTCCCGCCCGACGAGCAGTCGACCAGATCCACGCCGTGCGCCCGCAGCCGCTGTGCCAATTCCACGGTCTGCTCGATGTCCCACCCGCCTGGCGTCCAGTCCGTGGCCGACACGCGAACGAAGACCGGCAGGTCGTCCGGCCAGATCGCGCGCACCGCGTCCACGACCTCCAGGCACAACCGCACGCGGTTCTCGAACGAGCCGCCGTACAAGTCGGTGCGCGTGTTGCTGAGCGGCGAGAGGAACTCGTGGATCAGGTATCCGTGCGCCGCGTGAATCTCGATCGCCTCCACGCCGATCTCGCGGGCGCGCAGGGCCGCCTCCTGGAACGCCGCGACGACCGCGCGGATGCCGTCGGCGTCGAGCGCGCGCGGCACCGGGTAGTTGGGCGCGAACGGCTCGATACCCGGGCCCACCGGCTGCCATCCGCCGTTGGACGTGTCGACCGCTCCCTGCCCTTCCCAGGGCCGCCGCGTGCTGCCCTTCCGACCCGCGTGCGCGAGCTGCACGCCGGCCGCGCGCCCCTGCTGCCGGATGAACCAGACGATGGGCTGCAGCGCCGCGGCGTGCGCGTCGCTCCAGAGGCCCAGATCCTGCGGGCTGATGCGCCCCTCGGGCGTCACCGCGGTGGCCTCCGCGATCACCAGCCCCGCGCCTCCGACGGCCCGCGAGCCGAGGTGCACGGTGTGCCACGCGTTGGCGAGCCCGTCCTCGGCGGAATACTGGCACATCGGCGAGACGACGATGCGGTTGGGCACCGTGAGGCCGCGGAGGGTGAGCGGATCGAAGAGTCCGGGCATGTCCCCATTCTTCCACTGATGCCCGCGCGACGGCGGGTGGTGACCGTCGACAACGCGGACGCGCCCGACACCCCGATTCCGAGGGCCCGGGCCCGGACGTTGACACCCCGCGCGCCCAGCCCGTACGATGCGGAATCGGCCCTCGGGCCGGATGGATGCTCCCCTTCCTGCGCTCCCTGTTTCATCGCCGGAAACCGGTCCGCCGCGTGGCCACGGCGCGGCTGCCCACCGAGTACGGTGACTTCGACATCCACGTCTACGAGAGCCCGCGGGCGGCCGAGACGCACGTCGCGCTGGTCCGCGGCGACCTCGGCGACGGGCAGAACGTCCTGGCGCGCGTCCACTCGTCGTGCGTCACCGGCGACATCTTCCACTCCGCCCGGTGCGACTGCGGCCCGCAGCTGCACGCGGCGCTCAGGCGCATCGCAGACGAAGGCCGCGGCGTGCTCATCTACCTGAATCAGGAGGGCCGCGGCATCGGCCTGGCGAACAAGATCCGGGCCTACGCCCTGCAGGACCAGGGCGCCGATACCGTGGAGGCCAACGAGCGTCTGGGCTTCCCGGCCGACCTGCGCGACTACCGCGCCGCGCTCGAGATGCTGCGCGACCTCGGCGTCGCGTCCGTCCGCCTGATGAGCAACAACCCGAGGAAGCTCGAGGGGCTCACCGGCGAAGGCTTCGCCGTCAACGAGCGCCTGCCGCTCGAGATCATGGCGACGGCCGCCACACAGCACTACCTGAAGACGAAGAAGGACAAGCTGGGCCACATGCTCTCGTCGGTGTAGCGGCCCGAGGCGTGCCGACCGTGCGACCCTGGATCGTCTGGCCCGCGCTGGCCGCGTCGCTCGTCCTGCTGAACGCGTCGCTCACGTTCGCCAACGTGTGGCCGACGGCGAAGATCCGCTGGGAGAGCGCGCTCTCGGTGGAGCTGGCCGCGTGCGTGCTGCTGCTCGTCATCGGGCGCCGCCGGGCCGCCGGACTGGCGCGGCGCGTCCTGCCGACGCTGTGGGTCGCGCTCGTCCTGGGCCACTACCTGGACGTGACCGCGCCCGGGCTCTACGGGCGCGAGTTCAATCTCTACTGGGACTCGCAGCACCTCGGCAACGTCTGGGCGATGCTCGTGCGCGACGTGCCGCTCTGGATCACCGCCGCCGCCGTCACCGGCTTCGTGCTGGCGGCCACGGCGGTGGGGCTGGCGGCGCGCGTGGCCTGGTCCCGGATCGCTGCGGCCGTGGCGCACCGGGGCCCCCGGGCGGTCGTCGGGGGCGCGGCGGCGACCGTTCTGGCGCTCTTCGTCGCGACCCTGGTGTCGGAGCGGATGGCCGCGAGCGTGAGGTTCGCGGATCCCGTCTCGCGCGCCTGTCTGCGGCAGGTCCGCTACGTCGTGGCGATGGCCGGGCCCGGCCGGGCCGCACCGACGCTGGGTGAAAGCCCGGACCTGGACACGTCCCTGGATGGCCTGCAGGGCGCGGACGTGCTGCTGGCCTTCATCGAGTCGTATGGCGCCGTGACGTACGACAACGAGGCGATCGCCGCGTCCCTGGCGGCCAGCCGCACGGACCTGGCGGCGGCCATCCGCGACGCGGGCCGCGAGGTCGTGTCGGCCTACCTGGATTCGCCCACCTTTGGCGGCTCGTCCTGGCTGGCGCACCTGAGCCTGCTGACCGGCGTGGACGTGCGCGATCAGTACGCGTACGTCGCGGTGATGGCAGCGTCCCGCGACACGCTGCCGAAGGCGTTCGCACGGAAGGGCTACCGCAGCATCGCCCTGATGCCGGGCATGCGCCAGGCCTGGCCCGAGGGGGCGTTCTACGGCTTCGACGTCATCTACGGCCGCGACGATCTGGATTATCGGGGCCCGGCGTTCGGCTGGTGGAGCATCCCGGATCAGTTCACGCTGGCGAAGCTCGATGCCGTGGAGCTCGCGCGGGCATCGCGGCCGCCGGTGTTCGCGGTCTTCCCGACGAGCACCACCCACGCGCCGTTCGGCCCCGTGGCGCCCTACCAGCCGGACTGGTCGAGGATGCTGGGCCCGGACGCCTTCGATCCGGCGGAGGTGGAACGCGCGATGTCGGACACCCCGGACCTCATGAACCTCTCGCCCAGCTACGCGAAGGCCATGGCGTACGAGCTCACCACGTTTGCGGGCTACGTCCGCGAGCACGCCGGCGACAGGCTCGTGATGATCCTGATTGGCGATCACCAGCCCGTGGCCGCGGTGAGCGGGAAGGGCGCCCCCCACGACGTGCCCATCCACGTCGTCGCGAGCCCCGGGGGCGTGTTGAACCGCCTCCGCGCCGCGGGATTCGCCGATGGGCTGGAGCCGCGCCGACCGGCGCTCGGATCGATGCACGCGGTGGTGCCGACGCTGATGGGGGCGTTCGGGCGGTAGACCTCAAGTCCTCAAGTCCTCAGATCCCCCAGCCGCCGCACATCCACCGCGAACGACCAGGCCAGTGCGCCCAGGGTCACGGCCGCCACTGCATCGCTGAGGGGCGGCGGGACGACGGGCGCGAGCGCAACGGCGAGCCCCAGGACCTGCAGCACCGCGACGCACTTGCCCCTGAAGCTCGGTGTCAGCGGTCGCGCCATCCACGGCAGTACCCACCCGGCCGCCACGAACGCGTAGCGCATCAGCCCGCACGCGATCACCCAGGCGCCGGCCTTGCCGAAGCGCCAGACCAGCACGGAGAGGAGCAGGATGAAGAATGCATCCACCTCCATGTCGAATCGCGCGCCGAACACGCTCGACATGCGCGTGCGGCGCGCCAGCCAGCCGTCCACGCCGTCGAGCGCCGCCACCAGTCCCGTCGTCGCCACCACGAACCACGCGATTCGCGGGTCTGGCTCCTCGACGACGAGGCCCGCCACCACGGACGCCAGAATCGCGCGCAGCAGGGTCGCGTGATTGGCCGGCCCGACGGTCGGGAACGGGTGCCCACGCGCGATGGCGCCAGCGACCAGGATGCCGAGGGCTGCGAAGACGGCGACGGCCAGGACCGGGAACCGCGCGCTGGCGTGGAGCGCGCGGCTCAACGCGAGCGTCATGGCGACGACCGTCAGGAGGCCGAGACTGGTGGCCGCCAACACGCTGGCGCGAAGAGGCGCATCGGGCAGTCGCCACCGGCGTGTCGTCATGGGCGCGAAGGAGCGCGGCCATTGTAACCGGGGCGCGACCGCACCAGAATGGAGGCGCATGCCCGATACCGCGCGTGCGTTCTGGGTCGCCGCCCCCGGACGCGGCGAGATTCGAGACGAGGCGCTGCCCGAGCCGCAACCCGGCGACATCGTCGTGCAGGCGGCGTTCAGCGGCGTCAGCCGCGGCACCGAGGCGCTGGTCTTCGGCGGCCGCGTCCCGCCCGGCGAGTGGGATCGCATGCGCGCGCCCTTCCAGGCCGGCGATTTCCCCGCGCCGGTGAAGTATGGCTACTGCAGCGTCGGACGCGTGGAGCAGGGACCCGAGGACCTTCGGGGCCGATACGTGTTCGTCCTCCACCCCCACCAGACGCGCTACGTCGTGCCCGCGTCCGCCGCGCATCCGCTGCCGGACGGCGTGCCGCCGGCGCGGGCCGTCCTCGCGGCGAACCTCGAGACCGCGATCAACGGCGTGTGGGACGCCCGCCCGCACGTCGGCGATCGTGTGTCGGTCATCGGCGCCGGCACGGTCGGGTGCCTCGTCGCCTGGATCGTGTCACGCATCCCCGGGTGCGCGGTGGAGCTGGTGGACATCAATCCCCATCGCGCCGACGTGGCCCGTACGCTCGGAGTCGGCTTCGCCGAACCCGTCTCAGCCGCGCGCGATGCGGACATCGTCATTCACGCCAGCGGTGCGCCTGCCGGCTTGTCGCTCGCGCTGGAACTGGCGGGGCTGGAGGCCACGATCGTCGAGATGAGCTGGTTCGGCGACCGCACGGCGTCGTTGCCGCTTGGCGGCGCCTTTCACGCACGGCGGCTCACCATCACCTCGTCGCAGGTGGGCCGCGTGGCTCCCCTGCAGCGCGCGCGATGGGACACGCGCCGCCGCATGCAGCTTGCGCTCGGGATGCTCACCGACCCCGTGCTCGACACCCTGGTCACCGGCGAGAGCGCCTTCGATGCCTTGCCGGCGGTCATGGCCGACCTCACCACCTCGCCGGGCGATACGCTGTGTCACCGCATCTGCTATTCCTGATCCCTGATCCCAGATCCCTGACGAGGCTCTGATGTATACCGTCTGCGTCCGCGACCACATGATGATCGCCCACTCCTTCAAGGGCGCGGTCTTCGGCCCCGCCCAGCGCCTGCACGGCGCCACGTACGTCGTGGACGTGGAGTTCCGCCGCCCCGATGTCGATGCCGACGGCATCGTCGTGGACATCGGGCGCGCGGGTGACGTGCTGCGCCGCGTGGTCGGCGAGCTCGGCTATCGCAACCTGGACGAGGTGCCGGCCTTCGCGGGACGGAACACGACCACCGAGTTCCTCGCGAGGTGGGTGTTCGACCACATCGTGTCGGCCATCCGTCGCGACGAGCTCGGGCCCGGGGCGCGCGCCGTGGAGAGCCTGCGCGTGACGCTGCACGAGTCGCATGTCGCGTGGGCGGCATTCGAGGGACGCGTTCACGACGCCTCCTGATGGCGCGGTCGATGGTCCTCGTGGTGCCGGGGCGGCTCGACGCGCGCACCGGCGGATCGCTCTACAACCGGCACATGGCCGAAGGGCTTCGCCGCCTGGGTTGGCAGGTGGAGGTTCGCGAGCTGGCGGGTGATTTCCCGCGGCCGGACGCTGCCGCGCTGGAGCAGGCTGCCCGTGTGTTCGCGGCGCTTCCGCGGGGGGCCACGGTCGTGGTCGACGGCATGGCGTTCAGCGCGATGCCGGATATCGCCGCGCGCGAGTCGCCGCGCCTCCGTCTCGTGGCCTTGGTGCACCTGCCGATCGCCGCGGATGTCGGACTCGATGCGGACACGGCCGCGCGCTTCGAGGCGTCGGAGCGGCGTGCGCTCGAGTCCGCCCGCCTGATCGTCGTGACCGGCCAGGCCGCGCGGCCGCTGCTCGACCGCTACGCCCTCGGAGCGGACCCTATCGCGGTCGTCGAGCCCGGCACGCATCCCGCGCCGCTGGCGCGCGGCTCGGGCCGGGCGACGGTGCACCTGCTGTGCGTCGCCACGCTCGACCACGGGAAGGGCCACGACGTGCTGCTCCGAGCGCTGGCCTCGATAGAGGCGGCGACATGGCACCTGACCTGCGCCGGGAGCCTCACGCGCCATCCCGCGACCGCCGCGCACGTGCAGGCGCTGGCCCGCGAGCTCGGGCTGGATCATCGCGTCTCGTTCGCAGGTGACCTCGAGACCGACGCGCTCGAGCGATGCTACGACGCCTCGGACCTGTTCGTGCTGGCGACACGCCGGGAAACGTATGGGATGGCCGTGGCCGAGGCCCTGGCCCATGGCCTGCCTGTCATCGCCACGAGAACGGGCGCGATTCCCACGCTGGTGGGCGGGGATGCCGGGCTCGTCGTGCCGCCGGGAGATGTTTCCGCCCTCGCGCAGGCTCTGGCGCGCTCCATCGGGGACGCGCAGTTGCGCGCGCGGCTCGCCGCCGGTGCGCGGCACGCGCGCGCACGGCTCCCCACGTGGGACGACGCCGCCCGGCGCATGGCCGCGGCCCTGGAAGGATGGACGACGCATGGATGAGTCCCTCGCCCGCTGGCTCCGTCTCCGGGAGGAGGCCGACTGGGCGGCGCGGTCCGCCGCCCTCACCTACGCCATCGCGGCGGCCGTCCCGAACACGGGCACGCTGCATGTCCTCGATCTCGCGACCGGCACGGGATCGAACCTGCGTTTCCTCGCCGAACGACTCCCCTCGCCGCAACGCTGGCTGCTCCTGGACCGCAGTCCCGATCTGCTCGCCCTCGTCCGGGCGCGCACTGAGGAATGGGCAGCCGCCCGCCAGTACGAGGTTCGCTCCTCGGCCACCGGATTCAGCATTCGCGCCGAGCGGCTGTCGTGCCAGGTCGAAACGCGGCGGATGGATCTGAACCTCCTCGACGAAGCGACGCCGTTCGAGGGACGGCACCTGGTCACGGCGTCGGCGCTGCTGGACCTCGTGTCGGAAGGATGGGTCCGATCGCTCGCGGCTCACTGCAGGGCCGTCGGGGCAGCGGCGCTCTTCACCCTCACCTACGACGGCCGCTCGTCGTGCGATCCCGCGGAGCCGGAAGACGACCTGGTGCGCGGGCTGATGAACGCGCACCAGCATCGCGACAAGGGCCTGGGGGGGCCGGCCGCGGGACCGGACGCCATGGCCGCGGCCGAGCGGGCATTCGAGGACGTGGGCTACGTGATCCGGACCGACGCCAGCGACTGGGTGATCGGCCCGGATGCGCGCGACTTCCAGGGGGAACTGATCGACGGCTGGGCGCAGGCGGCGACCGAGCAGCAACCCGATGCGGCGGCTATCATCGCCGACTGGCGAACGCGTCGTCTTGCGCACGTGGACGCAGGACGGTCGCGTATCGTGGTCGGCCACCACGACCTGGCCGCGTGGCCGCGCCGCGACTGAGAGACCGCGCGCACAGCCCTGCCCGGATGGCCCGCTTCGACGCCTCGGACATTCGCCGCTATTACGACCGCCAGACGGCGGGCTTCGTGGCGCTCGGGCAGGGCGGCGCCGAGGGGGCCATCCACCGGGCCGTGTGGGGGCCCGGTGTCACGACCCGCGAGCAGGCGTTTCGCTACGTCGAGGATCGAATCGCGGAGGTGCTGGCCGGCAGAGCCGGTGGGCCTGCGGTGGGCCCGGGGTGGGCCTCCGGTGGGCCTTCGGGTGGCCTGCGGTGGGCCTCCGGTGGGAAGGACGGTGACGCCGAAGGCGTGGAACCTCCCCACGTCGTGGATCTCGGCTGCGGCGTCGGCGGGAGCCTCTGCTACCTCGCCGGACGGCTCCCCATCCGCGCCACCGGAATCACCCTCAGCCCGGTGCAGGCGCGCCTCGCGGCCGACCGCGTGCGCGCGGCGGGTCTTGCCGATCGCGTGACGTGCATCGAGGGCGACTACACCCGCCTGCCGGGGGGCGTGGCGCCCGCCGATCTCGCATTCGCCATCGAGTCGTTCGTGCACGGCCCGTCACCGGCGCGCTTCTTCACCGAGTGCGCGCGCCTCGTGAAGCCGCGCGGCCTGCTCGCCGTCTGCGACGACTTCCGCCGCCCCACCGACGACCCGCGCGCGGCGCGTGCCGTCGAGCAGTTCGTGCGCGGCTGGCACGTCAACACGCTGGTGACCGCCGGCGAGCTGCTCGACCTGTCGCGTGCCGGCGGATTCGAACACGAGAGCACCACCGAACTCACGCCCTGGCTCGAACTCGATCGCCCGCGCGATCGCGCCATCGCGGCCTTCGTGGCGCTGCTCGGGTGGCTTCCGCTCGAGCGCACGCGCAGCGCGCATCTGGTCGGCGGAAGCGCCTTGCAGACCTGCCTGAAGCGCGGGTGGATTGGCTACGATTTCGTGCTCTTCCGTCGGCGTTGAGGCGCGCAGGCGGGTCCCGGCCCGAACGCTTCTACTCCGCCAGCACGGCGGCCACGTCCACCGAGAGCCGCGGCAGTACGGGGGTGGCCAGCACATCGCCGCCCTCGCACGACACGTCCAGCGCCAGCGGACGAGCCGTCCTCACCTCGCATGCCGTCACGATCCGCACCGGAACGGAGGACCTTCGAACCCTCCGTGCTTCGAACCCTCCGTGCTTCGAACGCCCGTGCTTCGAACCCTCCGTGCTTCGAACCCTCCGTGCTTCGCCCCCCGTGCCTACTTCGGTTCGGGTATCGGCTTTCCTGTCAGGTCCACGAACGCGACGTTCGCGAACCCCGCGAGCTGCTCCTTCACCTTGGTGTAGTCGCCCACGACGACCACTACCGAGTCCTGCGATCCGAGCAGCATCCCGGCGCCGGTCTTCACGGCTTCCGCCGAGGGTTGGGAGATGAGGCGCTGGTAGTTCTCCGGATAGTCCTTCGGCAGCGCGAAGGTGTTCACGGTGTTGAGGGTGCTGGCAAGGCCGCCCTGGGTGGCGTTCTGCAGCAGGAACACGCCGCGTGAGTATTGCTTGGCGTCCGACAGCTCCTCGGCCTCGGGGCCACCCGCGCGCAGCTTGTCGATCTCCGCGTAGATCTCCGTGATGGTGGCGCCGGTCACGTCGTTGCGCACGTCGGCCACGGCACGATAGAGCCCGCCCTCCGCCATCGCCTGGAACAGCGAACCCGGGGAGTAGGTGTAGCCCTTCTCCTCGCGGATGTTCCGGACCAGGCGCGAATCGAACGCCGCGCCGTAGATCTGGTTCGCCAGCTGCAGCGTGTACCACCGCTCGTCGTCGCGCTGGATGGCGAAGTTGCCCACCGAGATGGAGGACTGCACGCTGTTGGGCCGCTGGACGAAGACCAGCCGCCGCCCGTTCAAGGCCGGCAGTGGCGGCGCCTTCGACGCGGGCACGGCTCCCCGCGCCCAGCCGCCAAACGCCTTCTCAGCCGCGGCGAACACGGCGTCCGGCGCCGTGTCGCCCACCACGACCAGGAACGCCTGGTTCGGGCGGTACCACGTCTTGTGGTACTCGACGAGCGAGTCCCGGTCGATGGCCGGCAGCGTGTCCGGCGTCACGCCGATGCGCGCGTACGGATGATCCCCGAACAGCGTCTGCCGGAACAGCTTGTTGGCCACGTACTGCGGCGAGGCGAGCTGGGCCTGCAGCTGCTGCGCGGTGTTGGCCTTGATGAGGTCGACCTCGGACTGCGGGAACGTCGGGTTGCGGACGACGTCGGACAGCACGTCCAGCATCCGGGGCAGCGTCTCGCTCAGCCCGCGCATCTGGAAGGACGTGGAATCCTGCCCCGCGGAACCCGAGAGCGACGCGCCCAGCGCGAAGACCTCGCGCTTCAGCTGCTCGCTCGTGCGCGTGGTGGTGCCTTCCTGCGCGGCTTCGGCGACGAACTGCGCCAGGCCGGCCTTCGCCGGCGGGTCCACGGCGAGCCCCGCCTGCACGGTGAGGATGGCCGACAGCTTGGGGATGGTGCCGTAGCGCACCGCCACCACGCGCAGGCCGTTCGGGAGCGTGCGCTCCACCCGGGGCGGGGGCGTGAAGGGCTTCTCGGGGCCGACCTCCGGCTTCGGCAGCGGCTGGGCCGCGGCCAGGCCACCGGAGGCCAGCAGGGCGGCCGCCGCGAACAGGAGCGCGCGTCCGGGCATCAGGCGGATCACTGGACACCTCCCTGCGACGGCTTCGCCACGGGCCGGCTGTCGATGGAGGTCCGGTTCGTGGGCACGAACCACCGCGCGGCCGCGGCCTTCACGTCCTCGACCGTCACCTTCTCGATCTCGTCGAGAATCGTGTTGATGCGCCCGGGGTCGTCGTCGAACAGCGCGAAGACGCCGAGCAGGTTCGCGCGCCCGAAGCGCGGCATCATGCCGCCGTCCATCTCGTCGAGGAACGACGAGCGGATGGTCGTCTTCGCCTGCTGGAGTTCGGCAGCCGAGATGCCCTTCTCGCGCACCTCGGCGAGCACGCCCTCGATGGCGGCGAGCACCTGGTCGGCCGTCCTGTCGTTCAGGTAGTCCACGCGCATCGTGTAGAGCATCGGGCCCTTCATGTCCCAGTTGCTGCCCAGGAAGTTGAAGGCGCCGAAGGACGACACGGCCAGGCGCTCCTCGCGCACGAGCCTGCGGTGCATGCGCGCGCTGTCGTCGCTGTTCAGCAGGGGATCGAGCACGCTCAGCGCGTAGAAGTCCTTCGACATCCGCGGGGGCAGGTGCCATGCCACGGCCAGCGCCGGCGTGCGGGCCAGCGTGTCCTCGCGGTCGAAGTGCCTGGCGGCCGTCTGCGGCGGCTCGGAGACGTCGGCGGGCGCCGGCAGCGGCTGCCGCGGGATCGAGCCGAAGTGCGTCCCGGCCAGGCGGCGCACCTCGGCCGCCGTCGTGTCCCCGACCACGACCAGGACGGCGTTGTTGGGGGCATAGTAGGTCTTGAAGAAGGTCCGCACGTCGTCCAGCGTGGCCGCCTCGAGCTCCGAGAGGTCGCCGTAGAAGTTGTGCGCGTTGTGCCAGTTCGTGTTCGCCCGCTCCCAGATGTCGAGCCACTCGAACGCGGCGTGCGGCTGGTTGAGGACGTTCACGCGGACTTCCTCGCTCACCACGTTCTGCTGGTTCTTCAGGTTCTCGGCGCTCACGTCGAGCGACCGCATCCGGTCCGCCTCGAGCCAGAGGGCGCGCTCCAGGGCGTTCACCGGCAGGGCCTGGAAGTAGTTCGTGTAGTCGAACCGCGTGGAGCCGTTCACGATGCCGCCTGCCTCCTGCATCAGCGAGACGTGCTCCATCTTCTTCACCTGCCCCGAGCCCTGGAACATCATGTGCTCGAAGAGGTGCGCGAAGCCGGTCCGTCCCTTCGGCTCCACGCGGAAGCCGATGCCGTAGACGACCTCCACCAGCGCCACCGGCGCGGTGTGGTCCTCGCTGACCACCACCTTCAGCCCGTTGGGCAGCGTGAAGTACTCCACCGGCACCTTGAAGCCCTGCGTGGAGGCCGGCGCCACGCCCACCGCCAGCAGCAGCACCAGCAGCAGCCCGAAGCCACGTTTACGCATCTGGATCACCTTCTCGTGTGTGGGGCCCGGCACGGCCGGGGCCCGATCCCGAACTGTAGACGACACGGGCGGCCCCACGGTTTCGTGGCGCCGGCCCCCCGGGCCTCACATGACGCGCGAGACCTGGGACGACGGCTGGGGCGGCGACGAGGTCGCGCGCAGGTCGCAGTCGAACAGCACGTCGCCCCCCATCCGGAACACGCGGTAGCCGGGGCGCAGGCACTCGCTCAGCCGCGCGCGCGCCGACAGGCGGATGGCGGGCCGGCCATCGCCGATGATCACCGGCGCAATCGCGATGTGCAGGCGATCCAGCAGGTTGGCCTCGAGGAACGCCGACACCGTCACGCCGCCGCCCTCGACGAACACCCGCGCGCAGCCGCGCGCGCGCAGCAGCCGCAGCACGGCGGCCATCGCCCCGCCCGGGCCCTCCGCGTCCACGCCCTGGACCGGCGCCCCGCCCACGTGCGTCTCGCCGGGCGCCACGCGGGCGCGCTCGCAGATGTACAGCGTGGGCGCCGTGTCGTCCGTGAACAGCCGGAAGGTCGGCGCCAGCCGTCGCGACGGATCGAAGATGACCCGCAGCGGGTGCGGCCCCGGCACGTGGCGCGTGGTCAGCTGCGGGTCGTCCGCCGCGACAGTGCCCGCGCCCACCACCACGGCGTCGCAGAGCGCGCGCAGCCAGTGCAGGTGCACGATGTTCCGTGGCCCGGTGACGAACTGCGAGTCGCCGGAATGCGTGGCGATGAAGCCGTCGAGGCTCTGGCCGAGGTGCCCCACGGTGAGGGGGCGCGCGCTGGTCGCGCTGCAGATGGGCAGGTAGAGGCTGAGCAGGTCGGAGCGGGGATCGTCGGCCGGCAGCCTCAGCTCCCACCCGCGCCCGCGGCGCCAGGCCAGGATCGTCCCGGCCGTCTCGGACGCCAGCGCCTTCAGCCCGCCGTGATCATCCAGCCCGAAGGCCCGGTCGCGCCGGCCGGCGTCGAGTGCCTCGGCCATGCCGCCGGCCGCGAGCGCCAGGCTCCACGCCGACTCGGCGGCAGGGACGGAATGAGGTGAGGCGTTTCCCGGAGGCACGCACAGGCATAATCGCACAGGCGGACCGCGCATGACGAACCTGCCGACCAACGGCCCGGGCCGGATCCCGGCGGGTATCTGGGCGCTGGGCTTCGTCAGCCTGCTCATGGACGTCTCGTCCGAGATGATCCACGCGCTGCTCCCGCTCTTCATGGTCACGACCCTCGGCGCCAGCACGCTCGCGGTCGGCCTGGTGGAAGGCCTCGCCGAATCCACCGCGCTGGTCGTCAAGGTGTTCTCGGGCGCGCTCAGCGACTACGTCGGGAAGCGCAAGGGCCTGGCGGTGCTGGGCTATACGCTCGGCGCCCTCACGAAGCCGCTCTTCGCCGTGGCCACCTCGACCGGCATGGTGCTCGCCGCCCGGATCGTGGACCGCGTCGGCAAGGGCATCCGCGGCGCGCCCCGCGACGCGTTGATCGCCGACATCACGCCCAGGGACATCAGGGGCGCAGCCTTCGGGCTCCGCCAGTCGCTCGACACGGTGGGCGCGTTCGTCGGCCCGCTCGTCGCCGTCGGCCTGATGGGGCTCTGGGCCAACGATTTCCGACGCGTGTTCTGGGTGGCGGTGGTGCCGGGCGCCGCCGCGGTGCTGCTCCTGGCGCTCGGCGTGCACGAGCCCGCCCCCTCGGAGGCGCGGCGACCCGTCAATCCCATCGCGCGGCGGAGCCTGGCGCGCCTCGGGCGCGCCTACTGGCGGGTGGTCGTCATCGGCGCCGTGTTCGCCCTGGCGCGCTTCAGCGAGGCCTTCCTGGTCCTTCGGGCCCAGGACAGCATCCCCCTCGCCCTCATCCCCCTCGTGATGGTCGCCATGAACATCGTCTACGCCGCGACGGCGTATCCGTTCGGGCGGCTCTCGGACCGCGTGGATCACCGCCGGCTCCTCGGCGCGGGCCTCCTGGTGCTGGTGGCTGGGGACCTGGTGCTGGCCTCGTCGCATCACTGGGGGGTGATCCTGGCGGGCGTCTCGCTCTGGGGCGTGCACATGGGCCTGACGCAGGGCCTGCTGGCCACGATGGTGGCGGGCGCGGCGCCGGCCGACCTGCGCGGCACGGCGTTCGGCATGTTCAACCTGGTGAGCGGCGTGGCCATGCTGGGCGCAAGCCTCCTCGCCGGGCTGCTGTGGGATGCGCTCGGGCCTTCGTACACGTTCCTGGCGGGCGCGGCGCTGGCGCTGGCGGCCCTCGCGCTGCTCGTCGCGCGATATGGCCCACGGTAGACTTGGCCCATGAGCTCGCCCGAGTCCGGTGGCGCCGCTGCCAGCGCCGGGTCGCCGTCGTGGTGGGCGCGCGGCCTGCTGTTCGAGAACTGCAGCTGCCAGCTGGTGTGCCCCGGGCACATGCACTTCAGCCAGGCCTGCACGCACGAGCGGTGCCTGGGCTACTGGGCCATCCGTATCGACGAGGGCGCCTTCGGCGATGTGCCGCTCGCGGGTCTGAAGGCGTTCATCGCGTTCGAGGCGCCGCAGCACATGATCGAGGGCAACTGGACCGAGGTGGTCATCATCGACGAGGCAGCCTCCTCCGCGCAGCGGGAGGCCCTCGAGGCCATCCTCACGGGAAGGGCGGGCGGATCGTGGGCCCTGCTCGCGAAGTTCGTGTCGCGCTGGCTCGACACGCGCTTCCTCCCAATCGAGTTCACCGAGGATCCGCACGCCAAGCACGCGCGCATCCCCGGGCTGGTGGAGGCCTCCATCACCGAGATCAGGGGGCGAGACCGCTCGCAGCCGGTCACGTTCGAGAACATCTTCAACCAGATCCACGCCTCCACCCAGGTGCTCGCGCTCGGCAGCACGGCGTACGACGATGGGGTGATCCGGATCGCCACGAAGCAGACGCACGGGCTGCACTCGACGTTCGAGTGGCTGGTCGGCTGACGAGGCCGAAGCTGTTGCTGAAGCACGAGCCGCCGCCAACCGGGCCGGTCGGTCGGCCGGTCACACGCGCCTCTGGCATGTTCACGCGCTTGAGCCAACTCGCCTGGATCGCCCGGCTCGAACAGGCCGAGTGGTGGCCGACGGCGCGCTTGTCCGAGCGAGAAACGGCGTCCCTCCAACGGCCTGTTCGCCGATGGGGCGCCTTCCCGCAACGCGACACTCTCATGGCGGTGCCGACCCTCTTGGCCGTGGTCGCCTGCACCGCCGCGTGGTTGTGGCTGGCCGGCGAATCCGCCGCCACGCCGCACCGGCACGCGCCCGACTGGCGGTCGTACCTGTATGCGGTGGTCATGTGGCAGGCCATGGTGGTCGCGATGATGACACCAACGGTGCTGCCGTGGATCTCGGCGTTCGCGCGGCTCACCGCGCACACCGACGACCGTGGCGCGTCTCCACGTGCGGTGGCGGCGTTCTCCGCCGGCTATTTCACGGTCTGGCTCGGCTACAGCGCGGCCGCGGCCTCGCTGCAGCTGGGCCTGCAGCGCCTCGGACTGATGGCGGATGACCGCGTCGTGGTCCCCCTCGCCGGCGCGGTCCTCGTCCTCGCGGGCGTGTCCCAGTTCCTCCCGCTCAAGCGGGCGTGCCTGTCGCACTGTCGCAACCCGCTCACCTACTTCCTGGCGCGCTGGAAGAACGGGCCGACGGGCGGCTTCCGCCTGGGCGTCACGCACGGCGCCTATTGCCTGGGATGCTGCTGGCTCGTCATGCTGAGCGGGTTCGGTGTGGGGTTGATGAACCTGGCGTGGATGGCCGTGCTGACCGTCGTACTCTGCCTCGAGCAGGTGGCGCCTGGCGGGGAGCGCATCGGCCGGGCGGCGGGCCTGGCCATGGCGGCGTGGGGGGTGGCTCTGATCCTCACTTGAAGCCGGCTCGCCGGCCGTATACAGTCCGACCACCCAGCCCGACCGTGGAGGCACCTGCATGACACGCACGATCCCGTTCTCGATCGCGGCCCTCGCGCTGACAGGCGCGATGTCCGTGACGCTCCTGCCGGTTTCGGCGCAGACGCGCGCGAAGGCGACCAACGTGCCCGTGATCCCGCACGAGGCCGTGCCGAACTTCTTCAAGAACCCGCCGGGCATCTATACCGGCGAGAACATGGGGATCGCCACCAACTCGAAGGGGCACGTCTACATCTACCACCGCGCGTACGAGACGCGGCTCTTCGAGTACACGCCCGACGGGCGGTTCGTCCGCGAGATCGGCCGGAACAACTACGGCTTCGCCTTCGCCCACTCGGTGCGCGTGGACGCCCAGGACAACATCTGGGCCGTGGACGAAGGGACCGACATGCTGATCAAGTTCAGCCCCGAGGGCCGGGTGCTGATGGTGATCGGCCGCCGCGAGGATCCGGCGTACCAGATCCTCGACATGCCCGGCTCGGGGTCGTTCCACGGGCGCAACGAGAAGTACCGGTTCGGCCGCCAGACCGACGTGGCCTTCGACCAGCAGGGCAACATCTTCGTCTCCGACGGCTACTTCGACGCGCGGGTCGTCAAGTACGACAGGAACGGCCGCTTCATCAGGGCCGTGGGCCGGCGCGGCAACGGCACCCTGGAGTTCAGCACGCCGCACTCCATCGCCACCGACTTCCAGGGCAACGTCTACGTGGGCGACCGCGGCAACGCGCGCGTCCAGGTGCTCGACAACGACCTGAACTGGAAGGCCAACTACGACCAGGTCGGCAACCCCTGGGCCGTGTGCGTCTCCGGCGGGCCGGGCCCGAAGAACCCCGGCAAGCAGTACCTGTTCTCGTCCAACTCGTGGCAGGACAGCGCGCCGGCCGCGGGAGCCGAGTTCACCGGCGAGGTCTACAAGATGGAGCTCGACGGCACCATCATCGGCAGGTTCGGCCGCGCGGGCAAGGCCGCCGGGGAGTTCGCGACCATCCACCAGATGGACTGTCGCGATCCGAACGTCATCTACACGGCGGAAATCAACAACTGGCGCTCGCAGAAGATCCTGCTGAAGCCCGCCACCACGACCAGCGCACAGCAGGCGGCGTCATGACAAGGCACGAGGCAGAGGACCCACGGCAGACCGCACAGCCGACACGGTGGACAGGACACGGCCGCATGGCCGCCCTGGCGATCGGGCTCGCGCTCGGGGCCGCGTCGCTGGCCGCGCAGGGCTCCGTGCCCGAGATCGTGTTCGACACCAACGCGGATCTCCTCCGCACGCCTCCCGACATCTACGTCGGCGAGATCGGCGGCGTCGGCACGAATTCGAAGGGCCAGATCTTCGTCTACACGCGCACGGGGCACCCGTACGCCACGCTCGGCGACAACCGGACCTTCTATCGCGGCGGCTCGCGCCTGTTCCAGTTCGACGCCAACGGCAGGTTCGTGCGCGAGTTGGGCCAGGACGTCTACGGCTTCAATGCGGCCATCGGCCTGCGCGTGGATCCACACGACAACGTGTGGACCATCGACGCAGGCGCGAACCAGGTGGTGAAGTTCGACACCGAAGGCCGTGTCGCGCTCGTGCTCGGCCGCAAGCCCGAGACGATGCCCGTGCGACCGGCGGCGCCGCGCCAGGGCGGGGGTGGGCCCGGTCCCGGCCCTGGTGCGGGTCCCGGCCCAGGCGGCGGCGCCGGTCCCGGCGGGCCCGGCGGTGCGGCCGCCAACCGGCGGCCGGGCGAAGGCATCCCCGGCTCGAGTTTCAACCGGCCCACCGACGTCGCCTGGGACGCCGCCGGCAACATCTACGTGGCCGACGGCATCGGCACCAACAACCGCGTGGCGAAGTTCGACAGGGACGGCCGCTTCATCCGCCACTGGGGCTCCACCGGCGTGGAGCCGGGACAGTTCCAGGGCGTGAAGGCCGTCGCGATCGACGCGCAGGGCAACGTCTACGTGGCCGACACTGGCAACAAGCGCATCCAGGTGTTCGATGCCGACGGCACCTTCAAGAGCCAGTTCGGCGGCATCGGCACCCCGCTGGCCATGTGCATCACGCGCGGGGCGACGCAATACCTCTACATCTCGCATTCGGGCGATCCGGACGGGATGGAGGATGCGGCCATCTACAAGGTGCGGCTGGATGGCACGGTCGTCGGCAGGTTCGGATCGGCCGGCAAGCTCCCGAAAGAGTTCGGTCTGGCCAACTCCATCGACTGCCGGAACGAGAACGAGCTGCTGATTGGCGAGATGACGAACTGGCGCGTGCAGCGGGTGGCGCTGAAGAGTGCGGTGGCCGAGCGTTAGGCGAGCGACCTGCGAGGTGTGCGGAGGAACACGTCGGTGGGGGCCAGACCGTTGGAGGTCGAGCCGCCCATCGAACCGACAAGCGCGCCGTCGGCCGCCACTCGGCCTGTTTGAGCCGAGTGATTCAGGGCGAGTTGCCCAAGTGCTTGTACATGCCAGAGGCGCGTTTGACCGGCCGACCGACCGGTCTGGACCTCAACGACGTGTTCCTCCGCAACCCGGTCGCGACAGGCAACCTTGGACGGCGCCGCGGTGCTCCCAAGAGGGTGTGAGATTCACTTGAAAAGATCCCAGTCTTGAAGCCATGCCAGCCGAGCCATACCTGTGGAACGTGGTCGTCAACGGCGCCTGGAATACGGCGATCCTGTCTCCGGACGGCATTCGTCGTCGGCGAACTCCCCGATGGCACTCCAATCGAGTTGGCTCGACGACGAGATCGTTACCGAAGCGACCACAAAGGGAGTCCTGGGCCTGTTTGAGCGTGGGCGAAGACAGCGCGAGTTGCCCAAGCGCTTGTGGGGCGCGAAGGCGTGTGTGACCGGCCGGCCGACCGGCGCCAGTAGGCCATCGCCACCAGGATGGCCCCGAGCGCGAGCGACTGCCCCACCTCCACGCCCACGTTGAGCGCGACGCTCTTCCCCACCAGCCCGGCGCGCGGGAGGGCGAAATCCAGCAGCGTCGTCGCCAGGCCGAAGCCGCGCACGAACCCGAACGCCAGCACCGCGGCCTTCGTGTCCGGCTGCACGCCGAACCAGCGCGGGAACGCGCCTAGCCCCTCAGCTCACTTGAGTTGACAGTCCATCCGCTGGCTGATCCGCTGGAACGGGCGCAAACGGAGGGGAGCCTCGGCTGATGGACACTCAACCGACGTGAACTGTGGGGTTAGGTCCGGTGACCATGTGCTTGGCGCCGAGGCAGAGAGGAGGCCGCCCTGCTCCATGAAGGCGCGGTCCGCGGCCGAGACGCCGTGGGCGGAGGCATCGCCCGCCGCAACCCCGCACAGGGCGAGCAGGGTGATGAGCGTCCGGGTGGCTGAGGTCGGCCTCGCGTCGGAATCCGGGAGTGGCAACGCCAGGCATTGTCGCCACCCCCGGCCCGTCCCCGGATGGTTACTTCTGCGCGGCGGCCTGGACCGACAGGCTCACCTTCACCTCGTCGCCCACCAGGAAGCCGCCGGTCTCGATGGCCGCGTTCCAGTTGAGGCCGAAGTCCTTGCGGTTGAGCGTCGCCTCGCCCTCGAAGGCCACCTTCTCGTTGCCCCAGGGGTCCACGGCCTTGCCCAGGTAGCTCACAGGGACGACGATGGCCTTGGTCACGCCCCTCATCGTCAGGTTGCCCGCCACGTCGAACGCGCCGCCCCCCTTCGGGGTGATGGACGTGCTCACGAAGGTGAGCGTCGGGTACTGATCCACGGCGAAGAAGTCCTCCGAGCGCAGGTGCGTGTCGCGGTCGGGCGTGTTGGTGTCGATGCTCGCCGCCTGGATGGTGACGCGCACCGTCGACCGTTCCGGCTTCTCCTCGTCGAAGTCGATGGTGCCGTCGAAGTCCGCGAAGCGGCCGCGGACCTTGCTGATGAGGTGACGCACCTGGAACGCGGCCTCGGAGTGGGTCTTGTCGATCTGGAACGTGCGGGTCATGACTGCGCTCATCGCATCCTCCGGAAGAATAAGTGTTCTAACGTTTAGTGTGACAACATCTATTGACGCCGGAAACGCTCCGGGCGTTTCGCGGACCTGTTCTCAGCGACCCGCCTGGCGCACGTCGGCCAGCGCGGTGACCAGCGACCTGAGCCTGGCCTGGCCCACGTGGGCCAGCCGGGCGCGGTGGATCTCGCGAATCGGGGCGTCCAGCTCCGCGAGCAGGGCCAGCCCCCTGGGGGTGATGTGCGTCCGGACCATCCGTCGGTCCTCGTCCACCCGCTGCCGTCCGATGAGCTTCATCTGGGTCATGCGGTCGAGCAACCGCGTCACGTCCGGCACGGGCCGGATGAGCCGCTCGCCGACTTCGTTGCGGCACAGCCCGCCCGGACCCGCCCCGCGCAGGATGCGCAGGACGTTGTACTGCGTCGGCGTCAGGCCGTATGGCTTCAAGGCCCGGGCGAATTCGTGTTCCAGCACGGCCGCGGTGCGGAGCACGCTCAGGTGGACTTCCTCCTCGAGCAGGTCGAAGGGCCGTGTCTGCTTCAGCTCGTCGCTCAGGCCTCTGACCACCATGCAACGATAATAGGTGTTATAACATGTTTCGTCAAGCCCCCCCCTTCAGGGCCTCCCGCCCAGGCGCCCGCCCACGGCGACTCGGCCGCTTCGCCCCCGACATCCAGGCGCTATGGGTATGATCACCGCCGTTATGATCACCGCCGTGCCTGGCGCCGATTCCCGCGACGAGGCGCCCATCGCCACTCTGCTCGAGAACCACCGCGCCTTCCTGAGGTATCTCGAGGGCCGCGTCGGCGACCGGGCGCTGGCCGAGGACATCCTCCAGGACGCCTTCACCACCGTGGTGGCACGACCCGACCCGGCGCCGGCCGGCGAGGCCGTCATCCCGTGGTTCTCCCGCTCGGTCAGGAACCGCCGTCCGTGCCTTCCGCGCGCGCGAAGCGCTGAAGACACGGGGCATCGAACCGTGCGGCGCCTGCGCCGAGCACGGCTGCCGGGACTGCAGCTGCCGGGGCGTGGACGTGAACACCGAGAAGCGAGCCACGCGTGAGTGACGCCCATCCCCTCTCGCTCGCCGAGCGCCGCCGCGCGTTCTCGGCGATCTTCACCGGCGTCGCCGTCTCGACCACCGGCTTTCTCGCCTCGAACACGGTCAACGGCCTCATCGCCGAGGACCTGACGGGCAGCACGACGTGGAGCGGGCTGCCCGCCGCGGCGAGCGTGCTCGGCACGGCGGCGGGTGCGACCGCGCTCGCCGCAGTCGTTCGGCGCACCGGCCCCCGCACGGGCCTCACGCTCGGCTACGCCATCGCCGTCGCCGCCACGCTCCTGGCCGTGTGGGCCATCGTCGCGCGGCAGTTCGCGCTCTTCGTCGCGACGATGTTCCTCTTCGGCGGGGGGTACGGCGCGAACAGGCTGGCGCGCTACGTGGCCGCGGATCTCTACCCCGCCGGTCAACGCGCCACGATGATTGGCTGGATCGTCTGGGCCTCCACCATCGGCGCCGTGGCCGGGCCGGCGCTGCTGGCGCCGTCCAGGGCGCTCGCCGAGGGTGTCTCCATCACCGGCCTCATCGGGCCGTACCTGGTCTGCGCCCTGGCCTGCGCGCTGTCCGCGGCAGCGATGCTCTCCGCGCCCCGACGGATGGACGCGCGGCTTGCGAAGGCCTCGCTGGCGGGTGCTGCGGGCGAGCCGTCGCTCGGACACCTGCTCCGCGAGCGGGGCGTCGCGCTCGCCCTCATCTCGATGGTCTCCGGGCAGTTCGTCATGGTGCTGCTGATGACGATGACGCCGCTGCACATCCGGCACGAAGGGCACGATCTGGGCGCCATCGGCCTGGTCATCTCGGCGCACACGCTCGGCATGTTCGCCTTGTCGCCCGTCACGGGGCGCCTCGGCGATCGCTACGGGCGGGTGCCGCTCCTGGTGGCGGGCGTCGCGGTGCTGGTCGTCTCGTGCCTGCTGGGGGTGGCCGCCGCAGCCGGCTCCTATCCCCTGACGCTGCTCGCCCTCTGCCTGCTGGGCATCGGCTGGAACCTCGGCTTCGTGGGCGGGAGCGCGCTCCTCACCGACAGCATCGCGCCTTCCGATCGCGTGCGGGTCCAGGGCCTGGGCGACGCCCTCATCTGGGGCGGAGGTGCGGTGGCCAGCATCGGTTCGGGCTGGATGCTCGAGCACGCGGGGTTCGCGGCGCTCAGCGTCGCCGGCGCCGTGCTGTCGCTCGCGCCGCTCGTGCCCCTGTGGCGCCACCGCCACCGGGCCGCCGCCCTCGCACGCGCGCCCGAGGCGGATCCTCTGGCGCAATGACGGCCTGATCGCCCGGCCGGCGTGCGGCCGCTACCGCAGCGACGCAGCCTCCTCATCGCCGTGCACGCGCGTGCGATCCCCGACGCGCCGTTCGAATCGGAGTCGGCGTGTCGTCCCGCCTGGCTGGCCGCAATGGCCGCGTCCACGGTCTAAGCTGGATCCTGCGCATGTTCCTCGTCGACCAGCTCATCCTTCTCGCCGGCATCCTCATCCTCATCGGGATTGTCTCGAGCAAGCTCTCCGCGCGCATGGGCCTGCCGGTCCTCGTACTCTTCCTCGCCATCGGCATGCTGGCCGGCGAGGACGGCCCGGGCGGCATCGAATTCGACAACTTCGCAGCCGCGCACGGCATCGGCACGCTCGCCCTCGGCATCATCCTCTTCGACGGCGCGCTCCAGACGCGCCTGCCCTCGCTGAGGGCCGCCTGGAAGCCTTCGGCGCTGCTGGCCACCGCGGGCGTGCTCGCCACGGCCGTCGTCACCGGCGCGGCCGCGTGGCAGATCCTGGACGTGTCGCCGCTGGTCGGCATGCTGCTCGGCAGCATCGTCGCCTCCACCGACGCCGCCGCCGTGTTCTCGGTGTTGCGCTCGCAGGGACTGCACCTCCGGCAGCGCGTGGCCGCCACGCTCGAGATCGAGAGCGGGTCGAACGATCCGATGGCCATCTTCCTGACGGTGGGGCTGCTGCAGGTGCTCACGGCCGGTGTGCCCCTCGGTGTCGGGATGCTGAGGCTGTTCGCCCTCCAGATGGGCGTGGGGACGGTGGTGGGGCTCGTCACGGGATGGCTCGCGGTACGCCTCATCAACCGCATCCAGCTGGCCGCGCCCGGGCTCTATCCGGTCCTCGCGGGCGCCTGTGGCCTCCTCGCGTTCGGCATCGCCGCCGCGCTCCAGGGCAGCGGCTTCCTCGCCATCTACCTGGCCGGCATCGTCCTCGGCAACAGCCGGACCGTCTTCGAGCGCGGCACGTTCCTCTTCATGGACGGGCTGGCGTGGGTCGGGCAGATCACCATGTTCGTCGTGCTGGGACTGTTGAGCACGCCGAGCGAGCTCGTCCCGGTGGCCGGGCGCGCGCTCGTCATCGCGGCCGTGCTCATGCTCGTGGCGCGCCCGCTGGCGGTCGTGCCGCTGCTGCTCCCGTTCCGCTACACCTGGCAGGAGCGCCTCCTCATCTCGTGGGTCGGGCTCAAGGGCTCGGTGCCCATCATCCTGGCGACCTTCCCGATGATGTCCGGCCTGCCCGAGGGTCGGCTGCTCTTCGACGTCGTGTTCTTCGTCGTCCTGCTCTCGGCCACGCTCCAGGGCTGGACGCTGCCGACACTCGCCACCTGGCTCGGCCTGCAGGAGCGCCAGCCCGCCCAGGCGCAGGTGTCGCTCGAGCTGCTCTCGCTGCACGACGTCAACGCGGAGATCGTGGATTATGCGATTGGCGAATCGTCGTCGCTCGTTTCGAGCCCGATCCGGGACCTGGGGCTGCCGGAGGGCGCGCTGGTCGCGCTCATCTCGCGCGGTCGGCAACTCGTGGCGCCGCGCGGGTCCACGCGGCTCGAGGCGGGCGATCACCTGTTCGTGATTGCTCCCGCCGCCACCCGCGCGGACGTCGATCGGGCCTTCAGCCGCTGACGCGGCCTGACGGCCGGCCGCTCTCGACGGAGATCGCCTTCGCACGGGCGAAACGACGCCGTTTCAGCGTGCTCCTGTCGTCGGAGCCGCACCGGTGCCTGGCCGCGTCCCGATTCCGTAGGCGGCGTGCACGTCCCCGAGCGTGACGACGCCGTCGAGGCGCGCCGGATCGAGCCGCGACACGATGGGCACGAACTCCTGGCCGGAGAGGCGACGCAGGGCCACATCCAGCGGCTCGTCGAGATGCGCCGCGTCGAGGAGTCGCAAGGAGGGGTGGGCGGCGATCGGCTCGTCGCCCGCGTCGGCGGCCCGTGCGTCGTCCAGGCCCGCGTCGAGCACGTCGGCTCGCATCCCCCACCACGTCCCGTCGGCCACGGCCAGCACCACTCGCGCGCCGCTCGCGGACACGGCCGCGCGCACGGACGCCCGCGACGCGCCAATCGGCACGACGACGAACGGCGACCGGCCCAGGGCCTGCTCGATCCGGAGCGGTTCCTCCTCCCGCAGCTGCCGTGCGGAGGGCAGCAGCGCGCCTTCGTCTTCGGCCACCAGATCGAGCAGCGATCGATGGTGCAGGGCCCGGGCCACCAGGAAGCCCAGTGTGCCCGTGATCATCGCGGGCACGATGACGGCCGACGATCCGCTCAGCTCGAACACCATGAAGACGGCGGTCATCGGCGCGCGAAACACGCCCGCGAAGACGCCCGAGATGCCCGCCAGCACGAACGTCACGGTTGGAGCGTCGAACGCGGGCAGGACCTCGGGGCCAAGGCTCCCCACGGTGCCGCCGAGCATGACCCCGACGAAGAGCGTCGGTGCGAACAGGCCACCCGGCGCTCCCGAGCCGAACGCCAGCGCGGCCACCACCAGCTTCGTGGCGCCCAGCAGCGCCATGACCGTCCACGGGTACTGGCTGTGCAGTGCGGCGTCCATGGCGCGGTAGCCGGGGCCCAGCACTTCTGGCAGCCAGAGCCCCATCGTGCCCGCTGCGGCGCCAGCGACGAACGGGGCCAGGCCCGGCGGCACCAGGCGTGAGTGCAGGCTGACGCGCCTGCGGACCGCCGCGATGCCCTTCACGTACACGGCCGCGAAGACCCCGGACGCCACGCCGATGAGCGCGAAGGCCAGAGCCTGCTCGACGTCCACCGATGCCGCCAGCTCGGGCACGCGAAAGAGCGGCGCATCCCCGAGGAACAGGCGCGTCACCACCACGGCGGACACGGCCGCCAGGACGATGGAGCCGAGCACGGCGGCGTCCCAGGCGGCGACGACTTCCTCCATGACGAACAGCACGGCGGTGATGGGCGTGTTGAACGCGGCCGCGATGCCCGCCGCGGCCCCGGTCGGCGCCACGAGGCGCATCGACCTGCGCGAGAGTTCGAAGGTGCGGCCGAGCGACGACGCGATGCCTGCGCCCATCATGAGCGAGGGATCCTCGGGCCCCAGCGGCGTGCCGGTCCCAATCGACAGGACGCACGCGACGAACTTGCCGGGCACCGCCGATGCCGGGATATGTCCGTTGGACACGTAGATGGCCGACTTCGTCTGAACGATGCCGCTGCCGGCAGCGGCGGGGACGAGGTAGCGCACCATGAGCGCGGCCGCCGCGGCGCCGAAGGCCGGTACGAGGACCCGGAGGGCCGTGGAGGCGGCCCGATCCTCGGTGAACCACGCCAGCAGCTCGATGGCGGTGTGGAAGCAGACGACCAGCAGCCCGGTGGCCACTCCGATGAGCACGGCCAGGAGGAGGAACCGCTGCGGCTCGCTCAGCCGACGCTCGAACCTTGTGGCAGGGCCGCTCATCGCCGCCCCGCCTCCGCAACAATCCGCAGGACGACGTCGAGCGGCTCTTCGTCGGTCGGAGCCGGGCAAGCGGCCGCGACGGCTCGGGCGGCGGACTCGAGCAGCTCGTACTCGTCATCGAGCACCTGGGGGGTGACCGGCGACGGGCGGCGTGCCCGGAGCCGCGCGGCGAGCGCGTCCTCCCCGGGGGTCAGGGTTCGATGGCCCCAGCAGTTCTCGAGGCGCGCCCGCGCGAGGTCCAGGAGACGGCGCGTCCGGGCGCCTCGCTCCCGCGCCGAGATGCGCGGCCTGTTCGGATCGAGTCCGTCGACTGCGCCGGCCAGGGCCAGCCGCGCTGCCGACGCGCGGTCGGACGGGTCGGCCGCCAGCGCACGCCTGGCGGACTGGGCGGCTCCCGCGTAATCGCCCAGCGCCAGCGCCGCCTCGGCCAGTCCCGCGTGCGCCGCCCCACTGTCGGTGAAGCGCTCCGCCATGCCGCGGTACACGCGCGCGGCCTCTTCAGGGAAACCCGAGTCGAGCAGCCGGCGGCCAGCCACGAGCTGCAGATTGCGGTCCCCGGGGAACGCCGAGGCCAGCTGCGTCAGCTCCGCGCGGACGCGTTCGCGGTCGGCGGTCCGCCCGAGCAGCTCGATCAGGTCGAGGCGTGCCCGCTGGCGCGTGGCCTCGGCCTCCGGCATCCAGCGACCATAAATGGCCCGATAGTAGCTGGCCTCGGCTTCGGCATCCCGGTCACGAGCCTGCTGGACCCGCGCGAGTGCGAGGTTGGCCTCGCCGTTGGTGGCGTCGGCGCGCAGCACGTCCTGCAGGTAGCGCTCGGCCTCGTCGAATCGCTCCAGGGAGATGAGTGCCCTGGCGAGGGCCAGACGATACGCCGTGCGATCGGGCTGCAGGGCTACGGCGTTCCTGAACTGGGCTGCGGCGTCCTCGAGGCGTCCCGAAGCGGTCAGCACCTGCCCCGATCGAGCGGCCGATGCCGCGCGGGAGGCCTGCTGTGAATGGTAGGCGCCGGCCAGCGCCGTCGCACCCCACCACAGGCCCCCCATGGCAGCCGCAACCAGCACCCCCCTCGCCCATCGCTGGCCCGACGGCGTGAAGGGAAGGGGGCTGGTGCTCACACCATCCATCATCACACGCCATGGATCTCGCCGCCGCACGATCCTCATTTGCGCCATGAGCCTCGGCGGGAGCGATGCGACGCGCGGCGACTGCAGGATGACGAGCGTGCCCGGCGTGTTCACCGCCGGCGGCATGCGGCGCGGGCCAGTCGCTGCCCTGGCTCATGAGGTGAGGTCGGCTGCGGCAGGTTGCCGCAGCCCTGCCGCACGTCGCGTCCAGGCTCGTCGTGGTGGTGTATCGTCGACATGGCGCCGGGCACGGACACGGCGCGGAGGAGACGCTCATGCCTCGCAAGGTCGGCGAACGGTACGTGTGTGAGAAGTGCGGCGCGCAGCTCGTGTACGAGAAGGCGTGCCCCTGCCCCGAGGGGATGAAGCACTCGGAGATCTGCTGTGGTGAGCAGATGAAGCAGGTGAAGGCGTGAGCCGGCTCACGCCCCGACGCCTGTTGGCGCGATGACCCGGACCGCCCCCTTCGAGCGCCACCACGAGCAGTACGACGAGTGGTTCGAGCGCCACCGGGCGGCGTACGTGTCGGAACTGCTCGCCCTGCGTCCGTTCGTGCCCGTGCAGGGGCGGGGCCTCGAGATCGGCGTCGGCACCGCGCGCTTCGCGGCGCCGCTCGGCGTGCAGGTCGGCGTCGATCCGGCCGCGCCGATGCTGACGCTCGCGAGGGCCCGAGCGGTGAGGGCCGTCGCCGGCGTCGCCGAGGCCCTGCCCTTCGCCAGCGCCGTCTTCGACCACGCACTGGTCGTCACGACCATCTGCTTCGTGGACTCGCCTCAGGCGATGCTCGCCGAGGCCCATCGCGTGCTCGCCCCGGGCGGCCGCCTCGTCATCGGCTTCATCGATCGCGACAGCGAACTCGGGCAGCACTACCTGGCCCACCGCCTCGAGAGCGTGTTCTACCGCGATGCCACGTTCCACTCGGCGTCGGAGGTGAACGGTCTCCTTCGGGACAGCGGCTTCGAGATCCGCGCCTGGGCACAGACCCTGTTCGGCGGCTCCCCGGACATCCCCGAGATTCAGCCCCTGCAGCCAGGCTCGGGCACGGGGGCATTCGTCGTCGTCGCCGCGGATCGGCGGACGTAGGGGCGGGCCGTCAATCGGCCCCGCCTCTCGGCACGACCACGGTCGATGCCAGGGGGAACACGCCGATCCTTCGTGAGCGTCGTGTTCCCGTCGATCTCCCCTACTGCTCGATCCGCACGACCTGGCCGGTGCCCGCCGACGCGCTGTTGACGGTGACATAGACCGCGTGGTCCGGGCCGATCGTCAATCCGCCGGGGTGCACGAGCTCGCCGGCCGCCAGTTCCTCCCGGAACCCGAACGGGCCGATCCTCGTCAGCCGGCCGGCCGTCCCGGGCCCCAGCAGGCCGTCCGCATCGTGCTCGAGCACGTACGCGGCACCGTCGGGACCGATGGCGATATCGATGATGTTGGTGAAGCCGTCGGCCACCACCACGGGCGTGCCGCCGGCCGCCGGGACACGATAGACGCGGGCGTCGCCCACCGGGAACGGGAAGCCGGTGAGCTCGCCGACGTACAGGCTGCCGTCCGGCCCCTCGACGACGGACGTCGGCACGCTCTCCATGTCGACGGGCCCGCCGGGACCCGTCACCGTCCGCGTCGGGAACGCCGCCAGCGTCGTGACGTTCAACCCGACGTCCACCTGCAGCAGCGAGTTGCCGGCCGCGTCGGTGAACACCCCCCGGTCGGAGAGGATCGCCATGCCGTACAGGTTGGAGTCCACCACGCCTCCATCCGGATTCGCCGTGGCCTCGTGTGCCGCGATGTCGACCACGGGCGTCACCACGCCCTGGAGCGAGACGTGCAAGGCCATGCCGAATGCGTGGCCGGCGGCCCGCAGCGGCGCGAGCGTGGCCGGATCACCGCCCGACCCCACCGTGATGAAGGCACTGCCGAAGCCGAAGGCGATGTCGTGCGGTCCCGTCGCTTCATCCCCGCTCGGCCCCGCCAGCGAGGGAAGCCCAGGCAGCACCCGCAGTTGACCGCCGGCCGGTACGACCCTGGTCACGGCCCCGGTCGCCCCATAGCACCGGTCGCCGGGGCCGGTGGGGTTGGGCAGGCAGAGCGTGCTCGTCCCGCCCCGGCCGGCTTCGACGACATAGAGGTTGTCGTCGGGCCCGAAGGCCAGGCCGCGAGGATTGTCGAGCCCGGAGGCGATCACCTCGGCTTCCTGTGCGCGTGCCGTGGAGAAGCCGCCCGCCAGGGCGACCAGCAGCAACGAGACCGAAGACGCGCGAAAGAACACGGCCATGGTTCCCTCCTTCATCCATCCGAAGCTGGGCCATTGACGCCTGTGCACGCGAGACCGTCGCTGATCAACCTGTGAGGATACACCCGGCGAGGGTTCCGCATCGACCGGTCCCAATTGAGCGGGGACGGCCGCGGACGGCTTCACCGGACGGCAGGGCTAGCGCCCTTCCAGCTCCCGCTGGATGGCCGCGAAGAACGTCTCCGCGATCCGTCGATACCCCGCCTCGCTCGGATGCCGCCCGTCGTCGCTGTTGCAGGCGTTCGGGTTCCCGGCACACGCCTCGTAGACATCCACCAGCACGGCGTTCTCGCCGCGCGCGACGTCGCGCAGCTTCGCGTTGTAGCGCGTGACGGTCGTGTTCGAGAGCCCGCGGTTGACGCCCACCGGCGGCGGCGTCAGCGTGGCGATGAAGACGCGCGCGCCACGAAACCTGGCGTCCTTCGCGATGCTCGTGATGGCGGCGATGGCCGGGTCGATGCCGGCCTCACCGAGCCCGAGATCGTTGTACCCGTCCAGAACGAGCACGGCCTCGGGCCGGTTCGCGTTGATCACGCTCTGCGCGCGGCCCACGCCGTCCACGACCTTCTCTCCGCCCTTGCCCTCGTTCAGCACCGTGATCGCCTGCGAAGGGTACCGCGCAGCCAGCAGCTGCTGGAGGACCCGCGGATACGCGGCTTCCGGCACCTCGCGCAGCAGGTACGGCGGCGGACCCGCGGGGTTGATCGTCGCCACGATGCCCACCGTGACGCTGTCGCCGAAGGCGAGGAAGCGCGTCTTCGAGAGGGTGGGTGCCCGGGACACCGTCACCGGAAACGTACACGACGCGGTCCGGCCGCCGCGGTCGGTTGCCGTGCAGCGGACCTCGGTCGTGCCGAGCGGGAACACCGAGCCGGGCGCAGGGGCGCAGGCCACCGCCACCGGGACCTCTCCCCCCTCCGCCGCTGGCACCTCCCAGGTCACCGACACGCCGTCGTCCATCGCCGTCACCGCCATGGGCGGACGACATGCGAGCGTCACGGGTGCGACCGGCGGGGGAACCGGCGGAGGCGTCGGGCCCGTCGGCGACGACGAGCGGCCGCAGGCCGCAGCCAGGACGACGAAGACGAGGACACGGCCGCGCCGCATCGGTCGCGTCATCGATCCGCGCCTCGTCACGGCGCCAGCGAGATCCGTACGCCGTTCATGAACATCTGTACCGCGATCATCACCAGGACCATGCCCATGAGCCGCTCGAGAGCCATCAGCCCGCGCTCGCGCAGCACGCGGTAGAAGAACGTGGCCGACAGGAGGATGCTGCCGGAGATGGCCCACGCGAGCGTGACTGCCAGCAGCAGCGGTCCGGTCTGGCCCGGCGACGTCCGCTGGAGCAGCAGGCACGCGGCCAGCGTGGACGGGCCGACGAAGAGCGGAATGGCCAGCGGGACGATGAACGGCTCGCCCTCCGGTGCGTCGGTTGCCGGGCCCCCGGCGGCCGGGAAGATCATCCGAAGCGCGATGAGGAACAGCACGATCCCCCCGGCGATGCTGATGGTGGCCTCCTGGAGACCCAGGATGCGGAGCACGTAGCCGCCAAGGAATACGAAGGCCAGCAGCACGAGGTAGGCGATTGCGATCTCGCGCACCAGGACACGGCGCCGGCGAGCCGGATCCACGGGCTTCAACACCGAGAGGAACAGCGGGATGTTCCCGATCGGGTCCATGATCAGGAACAGGGTGACGACGGCCGCGACAACGTCCACCTACGGATTATATCGGCCGGGCATGGGCGGCCCGGCGCGGTCGTGCGGAACAGGCGCACGCGGTGATGGCTGGCCGTCCTACTCGCTCCTGAGCGTGACCAGCGCGTCCACGCGGGACGCGCGCCAGGCCGGGCCCAGGCAGGCCAGCACCACCACCGCGCCTTCGAGCGCCGCCACGGCCAGGTAGACGCCGG
>CAUJDN010000070.1 GCA_963169195.1 Acidobacteriota bacterium
AGTTCCTGGATGGGTACTACCTGGGCAATTTCCTGGCGAGGAACCTCTAGGCGGGGGCGGGCGGGCCCGAGAACCTCAGAACCCCAGAACCCCAGAACCGACGCTACTCTATACCCAAGATGTCTGCCGACGTGCTGCAGACCCCCCTGCAGTATCTGAAGGGCGTGGGACCGCGCAAGGCCGCCGACCTGAAGAAGGCGGGCCTGCTGACCGTGGAGGACCTGCTCTTCCGGTTTCCCATGCGCTACGAGGATCGCAGCCGCATGCAGCCGATCATCAGCCTGCGCCCCGGGCAGATGGCTGCGGTGGCGGGCGTCGTGCTGTCGGCGCACCTGCAGCCGACGCGGCGCGCGGGGTTCCGGCTCTTCACGGCGCTCGTGCAGGACGCCAGCGGGCAGATCCAGGTGATTTGGCCCAACCAGGCGTTCCTGAAGGACGTCATCCGTCCGCACCAGCACGTGGTGCTCTTCGGCAAGGTGGAGCTGTGGGGATCGCGCGGGCTGCAGATCACCGATCCCGAATTCGAGATCGTGGACGCGGTGCCGGAGCCCGACGAGGCACAGGCGGCGCATCCCCACGAGCAGCTGCACACCGGCCGCATTGTCCCGGTGTACGAGCGCACGGGGAGCGTCACGACCAACATGCAGCGGCGGTTCGTGTGGCAGGCGCTGCACCAGCTGCCCGAGACGCTGTTCGACCCGGTGCCCCAGGACCTCTTGGCGGCGCACCGCTGGCCCGCGCGTCGCGCGGCCCTCCTCGAGGCGCACTTCCCATCGGGCGGCGCACCCATCGAGGCGCTGAACCGCTTCGAGACGCCGGCGCAGCGGCGGTTGATCTTCGAGGACTTCTTCGTCTTCCAGGCCGGTCTCGCGCTGCGGCGCCACGAGAACGCGCAGGTGGCGAAGGCGCGCGTCTGCCATGTCGATGACGAGATCCGCGCGGCCGCTCGGGCCGTGCTGCCGTTCAAGCTCACCCAGGGCCAGCGCGACGCGCTCGCCGACATCGTCGCGGACATGCAGCGCACGTGGCCCATGCAGCGGCTGCTCCAGGGGGACGTCGGCGCGGGCAAGACGATTGTCGCAGTGCTCGCGGCCGTGGTGGCGATGGAGAACGGCTACCAGGTGGCGTTCATGGCACCCACCGAGATTCTCGCCGAGCAGCACTACCGGACGGTGATGAGGTGGCTGGACGGGACGAAGTACCGCGTGCGCCTGCTCACGGGACGCGTGACGGCCGCGCAGCGGCGGGACCTGCTGCCGGCCGTCGAGCGTGGCGAGATTCACTTCGTCATCGGCACGCATGCCCTGGTGCAGGAGCACGTCACCTTCAGGGCGCTGTCGCTGGTCATCATCGACGAGCAGCATCGCTTCGGCGTCGTCCAGCGCGGAACGCTCGCGGCCAAGGGTGGCAACCCCGATGTGCTGGTGATGACGGCCACGCCCATCCCCCGCACCCTCGCGCTCACCGAGTGCGGCGACATGGACGTCTCGGTGATTCGGGGGCTGCCGCCGGGGCGCAAGCCGATCCGGACCATCGTGAAGCCGGACTCCCGGCGCGACGAGGTCTACGCCCTCATCCGGCAGGAGGTGGCCCGCGGCCGCCAGGCCTACGTCGTGTACCCCCTCGTGGAGGAGTCCGAGAAGGTGGACCTGCGAGCCGCGACGGCGATGGCGGCGGAGCTCACGCGCGTCTTCCCGGAGTTCGCGGTGGCGCTGCTGCACGGGCGGATGAAGGGGGACGAGAAGGACCGGGTGATGCGCGCCTTCGCCGGCGGTCAGCTCCACGTGCTGGTCGCCACCTCGGTGGTGGAGGTGGGCGTGGACGTCCCGAACGCGACGGTGATGGTCGTGGAGCACGCCGAGCGCTTCGGCCTCTCACAGCTGCACCAGCTGCGGGGCCGCATCGGGCGCGGCGACCACGAGTCCACCTGCGTGCTGGTCTACCAGGCGCCATGGTCAGACGAGGCGCGGGAGCGGCTGAAAGCGATGGCGTCCACGAGCGACGGCTTCGTCATCGCGGAGAGGGACCTGCAGATTCGCGGGCCCGGGGACTTCTTCGGCACGCGGCAGTCGGGCCTGCCGCAGCTTCGCGCCGGCGATCTCACGCGCGACGCGGACCTGCTGGAGGACGCGTTCAACGAGGCGCGCGCTCGCGTGGAACACGGCCGCCTTGCCCCCGCGCAGCTCGAGTACGTGCGCACGGTCTGGCAGCGGCAATTCGGGCTCATCACCGTCGGCTGATCCATGCGCATCATCGCGGGTGCTCATAAGGGGCGCACATTGAAGGCACCCACGTGGACCGGGCTCCGGCCCACCTCCGACAAGCTGCGGGAGACGCTGTTCAACATCCTGGCGCCTAGCGTGCCCGGGGCGCGCGTGCTGGACGTCTACGCGGGCACGGGCGCCGTGGCCCTCGAGGCGCTCAGCCGCGGGGCCGCGCTCGCGGTGTGCGTCGAGCAGGACCGGCGGGCGCGGGCCCTCATCGAGGAGAACCGCACCCGTGTCGGGGAGGAGGGCCGGTGTATGATCGTCAGCGGCGATGCGCGTCGCGCGCTGCTGTCTCCGATTCCCGGCGGCCCTTTCGACATCGTGTTCCTCGATCCGCCGTACGAGGCCGAGGAGCTGGATGCGGTGGTGACGGCCGGGGCGTCGCAACGGGCCGGGAGCGGCGTGCTGGTCCTCGAGCACTCTTCGCGACGAGCGGCGCCGGCGATTGATGGAGCGGGCCCCTCGCGCACGGTGCGCGCGGGCGACAGCGCATTGTCCTTCTACCCATGAGCGCATCACGCATAGCCGTCTGCCCGGGATCGTTCGATCCGATGACCATGGGCCACGTGGACATCATCGAGCGGGCCGCGCACCTGTTCGATCGCGTGGTGGTCGCGGTCCTGGTGAACCCCGGCAAGTCGCCGCTGTTCACCCTGGACGAGCGGGTGGAGATCGCCCGCCAGGTCTTTGCGGGCCACCCCAACGTCGAGGTCGAGACCTTCCAGGGCCTGCTGGTGGACTACGCGCAGCACAAGCAGGCGTCGGTCATCGTCCGGGGCCTGCGCGCCGTGTCCGACTTCGAGTACGAGTTCCAGATGGCGCTCATGAACCGCCATCTGGCCCCGCGCATCGAGACGACGTTCCTGATGCCGGCCGAACAGTATGCCTACCTCAGCTCGACGCTGATCAAGGAGGTGTTCTCGCTCGGCGGCAATATCGAGGGGATGGTGCCCCCCCTCGTCGAAGCCCGGCTCCGGGCACGCCGCCAGGCGCGGCCCCTTCCGAACGCGAGAACGACATGAGCTTCGCCGCCCGCATGCTGCAGATTGCCCCGTCCCCCACCCTGAAGGTGTCGGCCGAGGCCGACCGGATGCGCCGCCAGGGCATCGACGTGGTGGACCTCGGCGCCGGGGAGCCGGATTTCCCGACGCCGGAACACGTGAAGGCCGCGGCGCACCAGGCGCTGGACGAGAACTTCACGAAGTACACGCCGTCCATCGGCATCCTGGAACTGCGCCAGGCCATCTGCCAGCGCTACGAGACCGACTACGGCGTCGCCTTCAGGCCCGAGGAGGTCATCGTCACCGCGGGCGGCAAGCAGGCGCTCTACAACACGGCGATGGTGCTGTTCGAGCCGGGTGACGAGGTCATCACCCACGCGCCGTACTGGCCGACCATCCCCGAGCAGATCAAGCTGACGGGCGCGCGCCCGGTCATCGTGCAGACTTCGCCGGAGGACGCGTTCGCGATCCACGCCGACCGGATCCTCGAGGCCGTCACGCCGCGCACCAAGGCCATCATCATCAACTCGCCGAGCAATCCCGCGGGTGCGCTCATCTCGGAGGAGAGCCTGGCGACCATCGCAGACGAGGCGGCGCGGCGCGGGTTGTGGGTGATTGCGGACCTGACGTACGAGAAGCTCATCTACGACCCGGTGTCGCACAACCTCCCGCGCATCCTCACGGAACGGCTGCGGGACCGCGCCATCGTCTGCAGCGCGGCCTCGAAGGCCTACGCCATGACCGGCTGGCGCTGCGGCTGGACCATCGGGCCGGGCGCCTTCATCGCGCAGTGCAACTCGCTGCAGGGGCACTCCACCTCGAACGTCAACTCGATCACGCAGAAGGCTGCCGTTGCGGCGCTCTCGGGCCCGCAAGACGGCGTCACGATGATGCTGAACGAATACCGGCGCCGGCGGGATGCCGTGTGGGGCTGGCTGACGGCCGACCCGCGCATCACCTGCGTGAAGCCGCGCGGGGCGTTCTACCTCTTCCCGTACGCGGCCGAGGTGGTGACGGCCGCGGGCTTCCGGAACACGAACGAGTTCGCGGAGGCCCTGCTGTCCGAAGCCCACGTCGCGGTGACCGCGGGGGAGGGCTTCGACGCGCCGGGGTTCTTCCGCCTCTCCTACGCCACGTCGATGGACCGGCTGAAGGAAGGCACCGACCGGTTCCACGCGTTCATCGCGCGCCGCACGGGCCAGGCCGCCGGCGCCGCCAGCAGGTGCTAGCGTGGGCATCGCCGCCGACGTGAAGGCGGCCCTCGTCTCGGCCGTCGGCGTGACCCACGCCCGGGAGGACGCCGAGTCCCTCCTGCTGTACGGCACGGATGCGCTCCTCAGCGGCGCGCCGGCCGACCTCGTCCTCGTCCCCGGCGCCGTCGAGGAGATTGCGGCCATCGCGCGCCTGTGCAGCGCCCACCGCATCCCCCTCGTGGTGCGCGGCGCGGGCACGGGCTACACGGGTGGCGCGGTTCCAGTACGCGGCGGGGTGCTCCTCTCGATGGAACGGTTCGACCGCATCCTCGACATCGACGAGGAAAACCTCCTCGCCGTCGTGCAGCCCAACGTGCTCACGCACGAGCTCCAGGACGCCGTCGAGGCGCGTGGCCTCTTCTATCCGCCGGACCCGGCCAGCCTGAAGAAGTCGGCGCTGGGCGGCAACGTCGCCGAGTGCGCGGGCGGCCCGCGCGCGGTCAAGTACGGGACGACGAGGCGCTACGTGATGGCACTGCAGGCGGTCCTGCCGACGGGCGAGGTCATCCGCACGGGATCGAAGGCCGTGAAGAACGTCGTGGGGTACGACCTCACGCAGCTGCTCGTCGGCTCCGAGGGCACGCTGGCCATCCTCACGGAGATCACGCTGCGCCTGGTCCCGAAGCCCCCCGTCGCGGCCACGCTGCAGGCAACCTTCGCGGACGTGGGCGCGGCGGTTCGCGGCGTGTCCGCGCTGCTCGCCGCGCGCGTCGTCCCGGCGACGATCGAGCTGGTGGACGCCGGCTCGCTGCAGGCGGTGGAGCGGCACCTGAAGCGCCCGGTCGCCCCCGCCGGGACCGGCGCGATGCTGCTGATCGAGGTGGACGGCGTCGCCGGCGGAGTGGCCGAGGAGGTGGTGCTGGCGGAGGAGGCGTGCCGCGCGGCTGGCGCGCTGGAGGTTCGCCGCTCCGCCACGGAGGCCGATCGCACGGCCCTGTGGGAAGCGCGGCGCGAGCTGTCCTATGCGCTCCGCGCCTCGGCCCCGCGGAAGATCAACCACGACGTGTCGGTGCCGCGCGGCCGTGTGCCGCAGCTCTTCGCGCTGCTGGCCCGCCTCGAGCGCGAGTATCGCCTCTGGATTCCCGCCTTCGGCCATGCGGGAGACGGCAACATCCACGTGAACCTGATGGTGAACCCGGACGACCCCGCCGAGATGGCGCGTGCGGACCGCGCGGCGCAGGAGCTGTTCGAGGGTGTGGTCGCGCTCGAGGGGTCCATCAGCGGCGAGCATGGCATCGGCTTCGCGAAGGCGAAGTACCTGTCGCTGGAGCTGGCGCCGGAAGTCATCGCCCTGATGCAGCGCGTGAAGGCGGCGTTCGATCCGGATGGAATTCTGAACCCGGGGAAGATCTGGGAGTAGCGCCGGTCGGGGGCCGGGAACCGGGCGCGAGGCGGCGTGCGCGTCGGGAGCCGGTCGTCGGGGACCGGGGTCCGGAGGTCGGAGGGTGCGAGCCGAACGTTGCCACGCTCCGCCACGCGTCCTCGACACCGGGTGTCGGCCCAGTGCAGAAGGCGACACGATTCGAGGTGGACTTGGTCATCGAACGGAATCGGTGATCCCTTCCTGGAACGTCAGGCGCCTGATCCAGAGTTGCTGATCCGCAGCGGCCAGGTCGTGAACGCCGACGGTATCCGCGACGCCGACGTCCGCGTTGTCGGCGAACGCATTGCGGAGATCGGAGCAGGCTTGAGACCCGGCGCGGGTGCCCGGGTGATAGAGGCTGACCGGAGCGGGGCTCGCTCCGCCCCGCCCCGTGGTCTCAGGCCCTCCTGCAACGCATGACGTCCCCGGAAGCAGGATGGAGTCGAAGCGAGGCTGATGATGGAAGGCACCAGATCCCGTGTGACGGTCCACATGGTGGCGAGTCTCGACGGCTTCATCGCACGGAAAGACGGAGGCGTGGACTGGCTGGAGATCTCGGACCACTTCGAAGGCGGGGACACGATGAACCCGGAGCTGGTCGAGGCGTTCCTGGAGACGATCGACTGCTACGTCATGGGCTCACGAACGTATGAGACCGCGCTCGACTTCGAGGCCAGAGGACTCGGGTGGGCCTACGGCGACAAGCCAACCTTCGTCCTCACCAGCCGCGCGCTGCGGAAGACCAGGGACACCGTCGAATTCTACTCGGGCGAGCTTGCGCGCCTGGTCAACGCACGCCTGAAGCCGGACTTCCGCAGCATCTGGTTCGTCGGAGGTGGCCAGGTCTCTGGCGCATGCCTTCGCCTCGGGCTGGCCGACGAAGTTCGCTACTCGATCGTGCCTGTCCTGATCGGCGAGGGCATCTCGTTCTTCGACGGGCTCGCCGGGGATGTCCCCCTTCACCTGGTCGAGGCGAAGGCATACCAGAGCGGCATGGTGGCGCTTCGCTACGAGGTCCGGACGCCGGGGGCCACGGAAGAGCCCTGATCGGAATGCGCGCGCCAGCGCCCACGCGAAGCGCCCTACCTGTTCGCGATCAGCACCACCCGCGTGATGTCGCGTGCGAGGTCGGGTTGCAGCAGCGTCCGCAGCCGGATGCCCGCCTCGTTGAAGTAGGGGAACTCCGCCAGCCGGCGCAGCGGGATCTTCAGATCCCGTTCCATGCGATCCACGGCCTCGGCCGGCGCCACCACCAGCACGCGATTGGGGCTGCCGAGGAAACCCGCCAGCTGATCGTCGCCGATCAGGTCCATCGTCCGGATGTGCGTGTAGAAGACGAGGTTGCGCACGAAGACGCTGTGGGTTCCAACCTCCTCGTCCGCCGTTCGCGCGCTCAGTACGGCGCGCGCCACCTGCTGCACCGTATCCTCGCCCGTGCCGGAGAGCGCGCCGTACTGCAGCGCGGGGAACGTGACGGCCGCTGCCAGCGCGAGCACCACGGGCGTCTGCCGCCACGCGCTCGAGAGGCCGGTCCAGGCGACGGCGAGTCCCGCCGTCGCGACCGCCACGGCCGCCGCTGTGGTGAAGGACGGTGCCACGTTGATGAGCAGCGGCTGCGCGCGCCACAGCAGCGCGGACAGCAGCACGAGCGACCCGCCCGCGCCCGCGGCACCCACGGCAATCGTCAGCGGCCGCCGCAGCCGGACGCGCGCGCCGTCCAGGCTCCGCCAGTCCCGCGTGCGCTCCAGGATGGACGCGGCGAGCAGGATGGCCACTGGCGGCAGCACGGGCAGGATATAGCGCGGCTGCTTGCCCACCGACAGCGAGTAGAAGAGGAGGGGCAGCGCCGCCCACAGCACGAGCCGCAGGTCGATGGTCCCGATGTCGTTCCGGCGGGTGAGGAACCGCCACACCGGATGCACCCAGACCAGCATCAGCGGGGTCCAGGGCAGCAGGCCGCCCAGCAGCACCGGCAGGTAGTACCACCAGGGCCGCGGATCGTTGAAACGATCGGTCGCGAAGCGCTCGAGGTTGTCGCCGAGAAAGAACCCCTCGAGATAGGCATCGCCGTGCCGCATCCACATGACCGCGTACCAGGGCAGGGCCAGCACCACGAACATCGTGACGCCGGCGACGATGTCGGAGAGACGGAGATTCAGCGAGCGGCGCTCCATCAGCACGACGGGGACCAGCACGAGGACGGGGATGAGGACCCCGACTGGCCCCTTCGTCAGGAACCCGAGCGCCATGGCGGCAGCCGACAGCAGCACCCATCGGCGAGGCTCGCGCACCTGCTCGAGGGTGGCCACCCAGCCGGCCCAGATGGCCAGGGTGATGAACAAGGTGAGGGGCAGGTCGGGCAACGCCATTCGGCCGATGGAGAAGTAGCCGAAACTGGTGGCGGCGATCGCGCCCGCCAGCAGCGCCACGCCGTCGTCGAACCAGCGCCGGGCACAGGCGGCCGTCAGGAGGACCAGGCCGATGCCGGAGAGGGCCGCCCACAGCCGTGCGCCGGTCTCGCCGGCGCCCCCGGTGACGGCGTAGGTGGCTGCGGTCAGCCAGTAGTAGAGGATGGGCTTCTGGAACCGGGTCTCGTAGTTGTAGAACGGCGTCACCCAGTCACCGGCTTCCACCATTTCCCGCGCCGCCTCGGCGTAAAAGGCTTCGTCGGCGTCGGTGATGGCGCCGCGCCCGAGGCCCACCAGGAAGGTCAGGGCAGCCAGGAGCAGCAGAGGCAGGGTGAGCCCACGCACGGGACCCCATTCTAGCCCCGGAGGAGTTCTGCTATACTCACCCGGTCACCGATTCGCCTCCCTCGTCGTTCATGCGCGGGGTCCGACCTTTCGAGCCGCACGACCCCGGCACCCCCTGAAGCCCTGGACCTGACAACCTCCGAACGACAGAGCCGAACGGGCCACCGAACCCGCGAACCCCAGAACCTCAGAACCCCAGAACCCCAGAACCTCAGAACCCCAGAACCCCCGAACCCGAGAACCACGATCTATGCCCAGCCACAAGCGAGGATCCCACCGCCAGCAACCCCCGCCACAGCCCGACGTCGCCAACGAGGTGATCGAGCTCCAGGCCGCCGAGAACAAGGACGGCAAGAAGGGGCTCAACATCACCGAGCTCAAGGAGATGAGCATCCAGAAGCTCACCCAGGTGGCCAAGGACCTGGCGGTCGCCGGCGCCACCGGCATGCGCAAGCAGGAGCTCATCTTCCAGATCCTGAAGGCGCAGACCGAGCAGAGCGGCTTCATCTTCTCGGAGGGCGTGCTCGAGGTGCTGCCGGACGGGTTCGGGTTCCTGCGGGCGCCGGACTACAACTACCTGCCGGGGCCGGACGACATCTATGTCTCGCCCTCCCAGATCCGGAAGTTCGACCTGCAGACGGGCGACACCGTGTCAGGGCAGATTCGGGCGCCGAAGGAAGGGGAGCGCTACTTCGCCCTCATCAAGGTCGAGGCCGTGAACTTCGAGGCCCCCGACCAGGCCCGCGAGAAGCTCTTCTTCGAGAACCTCACCCCGCTCTATCCGCAGGAGCGCCTCAAGCTCGAGACCGACGCCGAGAACCTCTCGGCCCGCGTCATGGACCTGATGACGCCCATCGGCAAGGGCCAGCGCGGCCTCATCGTCGCGCCGCCGCGCACCGGCAAGACGATGCTGCTGCAGAACATCGCGCAGTCGGTGGTGAAGAACCACCCCGAGGTCTACCTCATCGTGCTGCTCATCGACGAGCGACCGGAAGAAGTCACCGACATGCAGCGGTCGGTGGACGGGGAAGTCATCTCGTCCACGTTCGACGAGCCGGCGCAGCGCCACGTGCAGGTGGCCGAGATGGTCATCGAGAAGGCCAAGCGCCTCGTGGAGCACAAGAAGGACGTGCTGATCCTGCTCGATTCGATCACCCGCCTCGCGCGCGCCTACAACACCGTCATCCCGCCCTCGGGCAAGGTCCTCTCCGGCGGTCTCGACAGCAACGCCCTCCAGAAGCCGAAGCGCTTCTTCGGCGCCGCCCGCAACATCGAGGAGGGCGGCTCGCTCACCATCATCGCCACGGCCCTCATCGACACCGGCTCGCGCATGGACGACGTGATCTTCGAGGAGTTCAAGGGCACGGGCAACATGGAGATCAACCTGGACCGGAAGCTCGCCGACAAGCGCGTGTTCCCGGCCATCGACATCCTGAAGAGCGGCACGCGCAAGGAGGAGCTGCTGATCCCGAAGGAGGACCTGCAGCGCGTCTACGTCCTGCGCCGCGTGCTCAACCCGCTGTCGCCCGTCGAGGCGATGGAACTGCTGCTCGACAAGATGGCCAAGACGAAGAGCAACGCCGACTTCCTGGCGGCGATGCAAAAGGGATAGGCATGGTCACGATCAAGGTGCGTCAGAACGGGTCGTTGCTGGTCGAGGGCGAGGACGTGCGGCTCGTCGACTGGAACGGCCACGAGTACGTCCTCAACAAGAAGCCCTTCGCGCTCTGCCGGTGCGGGCACTCCAAGCGAAAGCCCTTCTGCGATTCGTCGCACAAGGCCTGCGACTTCAAGGCGGACGAAGCCGCCCCGGGCCCGAATGCGACACCCGCGCCCTGAATGGAAACCAGGGAGGCCGCGAAATCTACGGGGTTCTGAGCGCCGTCGTCGGATCCAGATCCGCGGCCTTGCGCGCGGGGAGGTAGCCGGCGGCCAGCGCCGTGAGGCCGAGCGCCACGACCATGGCCGCGACCGGCAGGGGCTCGAGTGACACGAGGCCGAACAGGGCCGATGTCATGACCCTGCCCAACGCCACGGCCAGGACCGTCCCCACGGCCAGCCCCAGGCCCGTGATGACCAGCGCCTGGCGGATATTGAGCGCGATCACCTGCCACCTCGTGGCGCCCAGCGCGATGCGCACGCCGATTTCCTGCGTGCGGCGCGCGGCGAGGTAGGCGATGAGGCTGTAGACGCCCATCAGCGCCAGCAGCAGTGCAATGCTACCCATGGCCGCCAGCGCCCGGGCCAGGTAGGTGACGCCCCCCAGCTTGTCGGCAATCACCTGTTCCATCGATCGCAGCTCGAGAATCGGCTGATCGGGATCCGCCGCCGTCACCGCGCGGCGCAGCTCGCCTGCGACGTCCAGCGGGTTCCCCGTCGTGCGCACGACGATTGCCATCGTGAGTGCCGGGTCCTGTGCGTACGGCCGGTAGAACGTCGGCCGTCGCTGGTTCATGAACCAGTCGTGCATGATGTCGCCGGAGACGCCCACCACCTCGATCCACGGGGCCTCGGGGGCGACCCGAAACCGCCGGCCCACCGCGGACACGCCCGGCCAGTACCGGTCCGCGAAGCTGCGGCTGACCACCGCCACCTGGCGGCCGTCCTCGCGGTCCGCCTCGGTAAGACCGCGCCCCTCGAGGACCGGGATACGCATCGTCTCGAAATAGGCGGGCGTCGCCCGCTGGAAGTCCGCGGGCCGCGCCTCCGCGGGCGTGAGCTCCGCTCCCTCGGGATGGATCGGGCGTGACGAGCTGGCGCCTGCGTAAGGCAGGAAGGTGACGGCGGCGAGCGACTCCACGGCCGGCATGCCGCGCATTCGATCCATCACGCGGGCCAGGAACTGGCGCCGCGCCTCCGGCTCGACGTACGGGCGCTCGGGCAGGGTGAGCCGCGCTGTCATGACCTCGCGCTTGTCGAACCCGAGCACGCCATTGACCGCCGCGTCCACGGCGCCCAGGATCAACGCAGAGCCGACCACCAGGGCCAGCGTCAACGCCACCTGGCCCGCGGCCAGGGCCGTCCCCAGCCACCGGCGGCCACGGCTGGCCGTCGATGTGCGCCCTCCCTGCCTCAGGCTGTCCGACACGGCCGCCCTCGAGGCCTGCAGCGCGGGCATCAACGAGAAGAACAGGGTGGCGGCGGCGCCCAGCAGGGCGGTGACGCCCAGCACCACCCAGTCCACGTGCATGAACTCGTAGCCCGCCACCCAGCGGAGCACGCTCGGTGGCAGGCCTCGGCGCATGCCCGACACGCCGACCGCCGCAAGGGGGAGCGCCAGGGCGATGGACAGCGCGGCGAGCCACGCGCCTTCGAACATCACCTGCAGCGCCAGCCGCCATCGGCTTGCGCCGAGCGCCAGCCGCACCGCGAACTCCTGCTGCCGCTCGGTCCCGCGCGCCATCAGCAGGTTCGCGATGTTGGCCGACGCAATCAGCAGGAGCAGTATCGCGGCCGCCTGCCAGATGGCCAGGAAGGGGCCGGCCCCCTCGTCGCGCATCGCCTGGATGAACCCGGACACCGCGACCTCGCGCGACGCGTGGGTGTCGGGGAACGCCTGGCGCTGCCGCGCGACGATGGCCTCCATCTCGGCGCGTGCCGTGCCCACGCTCTGGCCGCCGCCGAGGCGCGCGACCACCAGCAGCCAGCCGCGCCGGCGCTCCCGCCATTGCTCTTCGGTGTAGGCCAGCGGCGCCCACAGCTCCGCGCCGTAGGGAATGGACGGGCCGGGTTGCATGATCCCCACCACCTCGTGCGGCTCGCCGTTCAGGCGGATGTGACGACCCACCAGCGTGGGATCGCCGCCGAACCGCCGCCGCCAGAGCCCGTGCGAGAGGACGACGCGGCGGTCGGCCCCTGGGACCGCTTCTTCGTCGAGGAACGTGCGGCCCAGGGCGGGCGTGGCCCGGATGGCGCGGAAGAACCCCGGGGTGACACGGAACCCGGCCAGTTGCTGGGGCTCGTCGATCTCCGAGAGGTTCGGATCCCAGAAGTCCGCGGCCGCGAAGTCCGTCAGCGTGGCGCTGGCCTCGACCCACTCGCGATAGTCGGCAGGCGCCACGGACGATCGGTCGGCGAGCGGGTCGTTCTCAGGGGCCGATGCCACCACGACCAGCCGATCGACACCGGCGAAACGGAAGGGCCGCAGGTAGAGCGCATCCGCCAGGTTGAAGATGGTGGCGTTCGCCGCAAGGGCGAGTGCCAGCGTCAGGATGACGGCGCCCGCAAGCGCCGGGCGGGCCGCGAGCGCGCGCAGGGCATGCCGGCCGTCGTTCAGCCACGTCCATCGGCTGTGCCACTCCGTGTCGGGGTCGGGCGCCAACATCGGCCGCCGCGGCGCGACCATCGGGATGAGGCGGCCGGTGGAGAAGCGCAGCGCGAGGCCCAGGGCCTGGCGCCAGTACCAGCGTCGCGCCACGGCGACGCCACGCCGCCGCGCGAGATCGGCGTACTCCTCCCGAAGGTCACCAGAGACCGCGTCGCGCCACTCGGTGTTGGCGATGGATCGGCGGAGCAGCGACTCCGCGAAGGCGGGCGGCAGGTGGGGTGCGCTCACGGCTGCTCCAGGACGGCTTCGAGGCCCTTGGTCAGGCTGGTGAAGGCTGCGTGCGTGCTCTTCAGCGCGCGAAGGCCCAGCGGGGTGACCGTGAAATAGCGCCGTGCGCGCCCGCCGCGCTCGGGCGTCGGGTCGCCCATGCGGGACCGCAGGCACGTCTTCGCCTCGAGCCGTTCGAGCGCCGTGTACAGAGCCCCGCGCGCGACGGGCCGGCCCGTGCGGCTCTCGATCAACTCGCGCATCGGCACCGCGTAGGCCTCGGCACCCAGGTGGATGACGGCCAGCAGCACGGCGTATTCGAACTCGCCGAGGTAGGGCGTCTTCGGTGGCATTCAGAGGCTCCCGGTTCCCGTCGCATGGGCTCTCCCCGCAGGGATTCATTCCCGCCGCAAAGAGCCCTCCCGACGCGATCCAAATGTCTGCAATGCAGACAAAATACTCTGACGAGCGCACGGGCGCAAGGGTTCCACCGGCATTCAGATGCGCCGGTTGCTCAGGGGGTGGCGGTGTCGACGAGCGGGGCGAACCAGAAGTTCTCGCTGTCGATTCGCCAGTACTTTCCGACCAGCGTGTACCCGTGGCGCGCGAAGTAGTCGAGCAGCTGCTGGCGGATCGGCGGGTGCGCCTCGACGGCGACCAGGCGCGGCCGGAATCGCTCGATCGAGAAGCCGGCCAGGGCCTGCGGCTCGGCCATCTCGATGTCCATGGACAGGAAGTCGATGCGTGTGATGCCGAGGCGATCGAGCACGTCGTCCAGTGTCGTGGTGGTCGCTGTCGTCGGCGTCACGCTCCCGAAGGCCTCCGTGAATTCCCTCGACGATGACGCCACGAGATCGTTGCCGGTGACGTACAGCGTCGCCTCTCGATTCGAGACATCCGACACGAACAAGGGGACGAAGGTCGTCTTCGGACGATAGCGAGCCCAGTCGCCGGCGAACTTCTTCTGCGGCTCCAGGGCGACGCCCGACCAGCCCAGGACGGTCTCGAGGTAGTAGGTGTTGCTGAAGCGCTGGTGGTGGTTGGCTCCCACGTCCACGAAGACCCCGCTGCGGGCGTCCTTGAAGAAATCTCGGACGATCCACTCCTCCCAGTGCTCGGAATTCCGATCCGGCCCGTACGCCGCGCGGAGGGCGCCGATCTCGGTCGCATCCCCGGGGTTGACGGGCGCCACTCTGGCGGCGATCCGCCGCATCTGGGAGAACGCCGTGAAGTAGCCGGCCGCCGCGGCCGCGGCCACCACCAGCACGGCGACCACGATCCGTTCACCCGTCGACAGGGTCAGATGCTTCCGCAGTGGCGAGGGACCCGGCATCGCAGGAGATTATGGGGCGAAATCGGTCACCCTGGAAAGCACGGCGCTCCGTTCAGGGCCCCGACGGGCACTTCGGGAAGGGGCTGCCGGGACCACAGCACGGACTCCCTCGTCCGCGCAACCGGGTGAAAGATCGAGTCCTCGAGGCGCGTGACGACCGGCAAGCCGGCCGGCAGCCAGATGTGATCGGGGTCGATCTGTTGAAGCGCCTCCTTCCACCCAGGCTCCCGTCCGGCGTAGAAGGTCAGGTGCCGGTCGATGACATCCTGGCTGTAGATCGTTTCCCGGCGCCCGTCGTAGGACACCTTGATGTCGGGGGCCAGGTGCCAGATGGCGTACTCCCCCCAATTGAACCATGTCAGCAGTCTGCCCTGGAGGGGGTGGGATCGCAGCACGTCCATGATCGCGGCGTCGGGCGCCCACGTCACCTGCATCGAGATGCAGCTGAGATGGCGCCCGGACATCACGGCTGACGCCGCGATCGCGATCGCGGTGACCAGCGCCAGCATGGTGGACTCTGCACGGCTCAGCGGAGCCGCCTGGGTGGCCGCTGCGGGCAGGCGATGAGCCGAGAGCTCGGGTACGAGCAGGATGGCCGTCGCCAGGGTGAAGAAAGTCCCGACACGCAGGACCAGGAGCGACATCACCATCAACAGGAGCACCACGACGGCGTGGGACACGCGGGGGCGCCGCAGGAGCGCCGGCACTGCGACGACCGCGGTCACGATCCAGGGGACATGATCGACGGGACCGAGACGGAAGAGCGGTTGCCACTCGGTGATATCGGCCCGTCCGATCGACACCGTCTCCCAGAGAAACGTCCAGAGAGCGATTCCGTAAGGTGTCGCAAGGGTCGCCGCCACTCCGGCCAGACCGACCGCCAACCAGGATCCTCTCCCGGGACCCTCCGGCCACACGAGCCGAACGGCCACCCACGCCCCCAGCACGCCGACGCCCACGAGCCATCCGCCGTGGAGGTTGGCCCACAGCGCGAAGAGCACGGGCACGAGCACGAGGGCCCTGGTGTATCCATCCTCCGCGCGCCGGAGGGACACGACGAGGAGCGCCAGGCAGATGAACGAGAACATCTGCGGACGGACCGTGGGCGTGAACGACGCCGCACCGATGACGACGAGGATCAGGGTGAGGTCCTGCACCATCTGCGAGCACCCCCGGCGTGCCAGCTCGCGAACGACGACGGCACACCCGGAGAGCAGGACGAGAACCTTCAGCATCGCAAGGCCGATCGGCCCTGCCAGCCTGTAAGCGGCGGCCATGGCGGTCTCCGCCAGCCACTCGTGGTTGACCCAGGCCCGATCGCTCGTGAAGGAGTAGGGATCGACCGTGGGGATGCGGGCCTCGCGCAGGATGTCCAGCCCGAACAGCACGTGGCCGAAGAGGTCTGGATCGGCCGACGTGCGCGTCACGAAGATGAACAGGGTGGACCACAGGATGATGCGCGGAATGAGGACGAGCAGCCAGTGCGGAATCATCGGGTATGCTCGAGCGCGACGGCCGGTCGGTGGCGCCCGTCAGGACGCCTGGGGCGTCGGCTCCGCGGCGAGTATCTCACGCAGCTCGTCGCCTTCCATGACTTCCTTCTCGAGCAGCCGGCGGGTGACCCGCTCCAGCAGCTCGCGCTGCTCGCGCAGGATGCGGCGCGCGGCCTCGTGGGCGCCCGTCACCAGCGCCTTCACCTCGTCGTCGATGAGGCGGGCGGTGTCCTCGCTGTAGGGCCCGCGCTCGGCGGGCATCGGCACGTCGAGGAAGCGGCTGCGCCGCCCCTGGTCGAAGTGGACCACCCCCACACGGTCGCTCATGCCCCATTCGGTGACCATCGCCCGCGCCAGGTCCGTGGCGCGCTGCAGGTCGTTCTGCGCGCCGGTTGAAATGGCGCCCAGCGCCACCTCCTCCGCGGAGCGCCCGCCCAGCAGCACCGTCATCTGGTTGACGAGGTCCTCCTTCTGCATCAGGTACCGGTCCTCGGTGGGCAGCTGCATCGTGTAGCCGAGCGCCCCGAACCCGCGCGCCACGATGGAGATCTTGTGCACCGGATCCATGCCGGGCAGGGCGCTCGCGACGAGCGCGTGCCCCGACTCGTGGTAGGCGATGATCTCCCGCTCCTTCGGGTTGATCACGCGCTTCTTCTCGAGCCCGGCGATGAGCCGGTCGATGGCCTCGTCGAACTCCGCCATGCCCACCGCCGCCTTGTCCCGGCGCGCGGCGAGCAGCGCCGCCTCGTTCACGAGATTGGCGAGGTCCGCCCCCGCGAAGCCTGCCGTTCGCGCTGCGACCTTCTGCAGGTCCACGTCCGGCGAGAGCTTCACGTGCGTGACGTGGATGCGGAGCACGGCCTCGCGGCCCTTGATGTCGGGCTTGTCCACCAGCACCTGCCGGTCGAAGCGGCCGGGGCGGAGCAGCGCCGGGTCCAGCACCTCGGGGCGGTTGGTGGCCGCCATGATGATGATGGCCTTGCGCGGGTCGAACCCGTCCATCTCGGCCAGCAGCTGGTTGAGCGTCTGCTCGCGCTCCTCGTGGCTGCCCATCGGGCTCTGGATGCGGACCTTGCCCAGCGCGTCGAGCTCGTCGATGAAGACGATGCACGGCGCCTTGGCCTCCGCCTGGGCGAAGAGATCCCGCACGCGGGCCGCGCCCACGCCGACGAACATCTCGACGAACTCCGAGCCCGACAGGCTGAAGAAGGGCACTCTGGCCTCGCCGGCGACGGCGCGCGCCAGCAGCGTCTTGCCAGTGCCAGGGGGGCCTACCAGCAGCACGCCCTTCGGGATCTTCCCGCCGAGGTTCGTGTACTTCTTCGGGTTCTTGAGGAACTCGACGATCTCGCGCAGCTCCTCGGCCGCCTCGTCCACGCCGGCCACGTCCCGGAAGCTGACCTTCACGTCGTCGTCGGCGTAGATCTTCGCCTTGCTCCGGGCGAACGACATCACGCCGCCCTCGGCGCCGCCGATGCGGCGGAAGAAGAAGGTCCAGAGCGCGATCAGCAGGAGGATGGGCACCACCCAGCCCAGAATCTCCGGCAGCCACCGGCTGACCAGCTCCCCGGAGTACTTCACGCCGGCCTGATCCAGGTCCTCCACGAGCTTCGGGTCGTCGATTCGGGTCGTCGCGAATGCCGCGCCGTCGTCGTCCGCCTTCTTCAGCACGCCGCGGATGTGCGTGTCGCCCACGGCCACCTCGGCCACCTGACCGCTCCGGATGAGCGCCTTGAACTCGCTGTACGGGATCTGGCGGCCGCCGGGCGTGAGGAAGTACGCCTGGCCGATCGCGAGCAGCAACAGGCCGCCCAGCACCCACCACAACGCGGTGGGGCGGGGCGCGGCCTGGCGCTTTTCCTTGGACGAACCCGGCGGTACGGAACTGGCCAAACCGATGCTCCTTATCCCCTGACGGTTTGACGCTTCGAGAAGGCCAGACGGTCTCCCGTCGCGTCCACCTCGACCTGGTCGCCCTCGCCGAACTCGCCATCCAGCACGTGCAGGGCGAGCGGGTCGAGCACCAGGCGCTGAATGGCCCGCTTCAAGGGCCGGGCCCCGTACATCGGATCATACCCTTCCCGTACGAGCAGGTCCTTCGCCGCGTCGGTCAGCGACACGTGGATCTTGCGCTCCTCGAGCCGCTTCAGCAGCAGGGCCACCTGGATCCCGATGATCGCCTTGATATGCGCCTCCGACAGGGCATGGAAGAAGATCACCTCATCGATCCGGTTGATGAACTCCGGCCGGAAGTGCTGGCGCAGGGCGTCGCTCACCTGCCGCCTGACGCCTTCGGGCAGCTCCACCGTCCCCTGGCCGGCCCGTTCCGCGATGTACTGGCTGCCGAGGTTCGACGTCATGATGACGACCGTGTTCTTGAAGTCCACGGTCCGGCCCTTGCCGTCGGTCAGCCGCCCGTCGTCGAGCAGCTGCAGCATGACGTTGAGCACCTCGGGGTGCGCCTTCTCGATCTCGTCGAAGAGCACCACTGCGTAGGGCCGCCGGCGCACGGCCTCGGTGAGCTGCCCGGCCTCTTCGTATCCCACGTATCCCGGCGGCGCCCCGATCAGGCGCGAGACCGTGTGCTTCTCCTGGTACTCCGACATGTCGATGCGGATCATCGAGTGCTCGTCGTCGAACAGGAACTCGGCGAGCGCACGCGCCAGCTCGGTCTTACCCACGCCGGTCGGGCCCAGAAAGATGAAGCTTCCGAGCGGGCGATTCGGGTCCTGCAGGCCGGCACGGGCCCGGCGGATGGCGTTGGACACCGCCTCGATCGCCTCGTCCTGCCCGACGACGCGATGGTGCAGGCGTTCCTCCATCTTCAGCAGCTTCTGGACCTCGCCCTCCATGAGGCGGCTGACGGGGATGCCCGTCCACTTGCCGACCACCTCCGCGATGTCCTCCTCGTCCACCTCCTCCTTCAGCATCCGCGGCTCGTTGCCCTCGATGAAGGCGTCGTGCTCGCCGATGCGCTTCTCGAGGGCGGGGATCACCGCGTACTTCAGCTCGGACGCCTTGCCGTAGTCGCCCACGCGCTCGGCGTCCTCGAGCGCCCGCCGCGCGTCCTCGAGCTGCTGCTTGAGCTCGCTCGTCCCCTTGATGGCGTCCTTCTCACGCTGCCACTGCGCCTGAAGCCGCGTCTGCTCCTCCTTGAGGTTGGCGACCTCCTGTTCGAGCTTCGCGAGCCGCTCCTGCGATGCCTTGTCGGTCTCCTTGCGGAGCGCCTCACGCTCGATCTCGAGCTGCATGATGCGCCGGCGCACCTCGTCCAGCTCCACCGGCATCGAGTCGATCTCCATGCGGAGGCGGGACGCCGCCTCGTCCACCAGGTCGATGGCCTTGTCCGGCAGGAACCGGTCGGTGATGTAGCGGTGCGACAGCACGGCCGCGGCGACCAGTGCCGAGTCCTTGAACTTCACCTTGTGATGGATCTCGTACCGCTCGCGCAGGCCGCGGAGGATGGAGATGGTGTCCTCCACGGTCGGCTCACCGACCATCACCGGCTGGAATCGCCGCTCGAGCGCCGCGTCCTTCTCGATGTGCTTGCGGTACTCGTCCAGCGTGGTGGCGCCGATGGTGTGCAGCTCCCCGCGCGCCAGCATCGGCTTGAGCATGTTCGACGCGTCGAGCGAGCCCTCGGCGGCGCCCGCGCCCACGACGGTGTGCAGCTCGTCGATGAAGAGGACGAACTTGCCCTCGGCATCCACGATTTCCTTCAGCACGGCCTTCAGCCGCTCCTCGAACTCGCCGCGGTACTTCGCGCCTGCGACCAGGGCGCCCATGTCGAGCGCCATGATCTTCTTGTCCTTCAGTCCCTCCGGCACGTCGCCGCGAACAATCCGCTGCGCCAGCCCCTCGACGATGGCGGTCTTGCCGACGCCGGGCTCGCCGATGAGGACGGGGTTGTTCTTGGTGCGGCGTGACAGCACCTGGATGACGCGGCGCACCTCCTCGTCGCGGCCAATCACCGGGTCCAGCTTGCCCTTGCGGGCCAGTGCCGTGAGGTCACGGCCGTACTTCTCGAGGGCCTGATACTTGTTCTCGGGGTTCGGGTCGGTCACGCGCTGGCTGCCGCGGACGCTGGTCAGGGCCTCCAGCACGCGCTCGCGCGTGACGCCGCGCTGCTTGAGAGCCGCGGCAGACTGGGAGCGGCCCGGCTCGGACACGAGGCCGAGCAGCAGGTGCTCGGTGCTGACGTAGTCGTCCTGCATCCCCTTCGCGTCGGCCGTGGCGGCGTCCACCACCACGCGCAGCCGGGGCGAGAGATGCGGCTCGGCGCCGCCGGATACCTTCGGCAGCTGGCCCAGCTGGTCCCGCACGTCCCGCGCCAGCGCGGCGGGATCGATGGAGATCTTGCGCAGCACCGACGGCACGACGCCTTCCGGCTGCTCGACGAGCGCGACGAGCAGGTGCTCGGGCTCGACCGAGGCATGGCCGAACTCGCGCGCGAGGTCGGGGGTGGACAGGATGGCCTGCTGGGCCTTCTCGGTGAATTTCTGAAGGTTCATGACGCTTCTCAGGTTCTCGGGTTCTCGGGTTCTCGGGTTCTCGTGCTTTCGAGGCGGGCCAGTTCCTCGTAGGCCTTCCGCGTCGCGTCGGTGAGCGAGCGGGGGAGCGTCACGTCGATGATGACGTACAGGTCCCCGGGGGTGTCCTTCGGGCTGAGCGCCGGGAGTCCCAGGCCACGAAGGCGGAGCTTCATGCCGGGCTGGCTCGTCTCCGGCACCTTGACCCGCACGGTCTTTCCGCCCAGCGTGACCACGCCTGCCTCGCCGCCGAGCACCGCCGTGCTCACCGGCACGCTCACGCGCGTCGTCAGGTCCCGGCCGTTCACCTGGAAGGCCGGGTGGGGCCTCAGGCGGACGCGCAGGTAGAGGTCGCCGCTCGCGGCACCGCCCGCGCCGCGCCCGCCTTCGCCCGGCACGCGCACCCGCGAGCCGTCGGCCACGCCGGGGGGAATGCGCACCTCGACCGACCGGGCCTCGCCGTCGTGCCTCAGCTGCAGGCGCTGCACGCTGCCCTGGGCCGCCGACTCGAGGTCCAGTTCGATCTCGTGCTCGATGTCGCGGCCCTTCTGCTGCCGCGCGCGCCCCCGCGTGCGGCGTTCGCTGCGCCGCTCCCCGCCACCCCCGAAGAACGTGTTGAAGAAGTCCGAGAAGGGGCTCTCCCCTCCGCCGAACATCGCCGACATCTCCTCCTCGGACATCGTGCGGAACCCGCCGCCACCGGTGTTCCACTGCCACTGGCCGGCGCCGCCGCCGAAGGGTCCGCCGGCCCCGGCTGCCGACTCGTACTGGCGCCAGTTCGCGCCCAGCTCGTCGTACTTCCGTCGCTTCTCCGGATCGCTCAGCACTTCGTTGGCCTCGTTGATCTCCTTGAAGCGCGCCTCGGCGCCCTTGTCGCCGGGGTTCACGTCGGGGTGGTACTTCCGGGCGAGCTTCCGGAAGGCCTGCTTGATCTCCTTCTCGCTGGCGGTCTTCGAGACGCCGAGGACGGAGTAGTAATCCTTGAAGTCCATGTCTCAGGCCTCGTCCAGCCCGAGCCGCTCGTTGAGCCGGGCGAGCTCGCGCATGAGCCGCCGGCGCTGCGACGGGTCGTGCTGGATGAGCGCCTCGTCCAGCAGCGGGCGAATGCGCTGCATGACCTCGGCGATCGAGAGCAGGTGCTGCACACCCGCGAGGTTCACGCCCTCGTCTTCGACGAGGCGCTTGATGAAACGCAGCCGCTCGATCTCCTCGGCGGAGTAGAGGCGCATGCTGCCCAGCGTCCGCGCCGGGCGCACCAGGCCCAGGCGCTCGTACTTCCGGAGGGTCTGCGGGTGCATGTCGAGCAGCCGCGCCGCCATCGAGATGAAGATGAGCTCGGAACTTGACACATTTCGAGTGTAGGGCTTGATACGGGTCGTGTCAATTCACTCCGGGCGCGCATGGGCCGCCACGGCCGCGGTGGATTAAGATGCTAGGCATCTTGACGCGGCCGCGACACCACCAGGCCCCGCCGCCCCTGGATCCCGCGCTCCTGTTCGCCTGCATCCTCGGCCTGCTGGTGGCCGTGACGGCAGGCCTCTGGGCGAGCCGCCCGGGCATGGGGCAGGGTGCGAACATCACGAGGGCTGAACGGCCCTCCGACGACTACTACCTGGCCCTCGATCGCGCCGGCCACGCGGACCATCACGTCCTGTACTTCGGCACCGACGACGAGGCGCTGGCGCACCTGAGGCGAGCCGACGTCCTGCTCCTGGGCAATTCGCGCCTGATGTTCGCCGCGCGCCGACGCGTGCTGGACCGCTTCTTCGCGGCCCGGGGACGGCGCTACTACGTGCTCGGGTTCGGCTTCCGGGAGGGCGACCGGTTCCCGCTGGACATCATCGAGAAGTTCGATCTCCACCCGGGGATCGTCATCGTCAACGCCGACGGGTTCTTCACCGGCGAGTATTCCGACTTCGCTCGGGACGTGAGGTCGGACAGCCGCATCGGCGCCTGGCAGCTGCTGCACGAGTCGGAGGCCGGCCACGAGGCCCGGCGGGTGATCCACCAGCTGGTGCCCAACTGGGTCGACCTCTTCGGCCGTCCCGGCTTCCCGTGGCGGCAGGAACTGGTCATCTACCGGTCCCGCACGAACGGGACGTGGCACCTCTCCCCGTGGGCGGAGGGGCTCAGGCGCGTCGAGAGCCGCCCGCTCCACGAGCCGCCCCTCGCCGACCGGGAGATCCAGGCGGCGCGCCGGTTCAAGGCCGCGATGGACGCGCGCGGCGCCCGACTGGTGCTCACCTACGTCCCCACCTCGCGGCCGCTCGGCGGCGGCCCGGCGCTCTTCGCCGGGCTGCTGGGCGTCCCCTTCGTGATGGCGACGCCCCCGGGCCTTCGGACCGAAGACGACGACCACCTCGACGAGTCTTCGGCTGTCGCGTGGTCCCAGGCCTTCGTCCGGGAGCTGGAGCGGGTCGTCCCGTGAACTTCGTGTCGTGGGCGTTCGTCGCCCTGTTCGCGGTGGTCTTCGCCGCACGCTTCACCATCGGCCGCCGGAAGGTCGAGCCGGCGTACGTGACCATGCTCGTCGCCGCGAGCGCGACGTTCTATGCGTGGCACATCCCGGTCTACATCGGCATCCTCGTTCTGAGCTCGGTGATCGACTACGGGGCCGGACTCGCCCTGGCCCGCCTCGATCCCGCCGCACGCGGGCGGCGGCGCGCGGTGCTGGCACTGTCGCTCGCCACCAACCTGGGCCTGCTGGCGTTCTTCAAGTACGCGGGCTTCTTCCTCGAGGTTGTCCGCGACGTGCTGGGAGAGCGGGCCGGCGCACTGCCCACGGAGCTGGGGCTCGCGCTCCCGATGGGCATCAGCTTCTACACCTTCCAGTCGATGTCGTACACCATCGACGTCTACCGCGGGGTGCTGGCGCCCATTCACCGCTTCTGGCCGTTCTTCCTGTTCATCAGCTTCTTCCCTCAGCTGGTGGCCGGGCCCATCGTGCGCGCCGCGGAGTTCCTGCCACAGATGCCGCGCCCGCGCCGGCTCCGGCGCGTGGTCGTCTACGAAGGGCTGTGGCTCGTCGTCTCCGGTTTCTTCCTGAAGATGGTCTGCGCCGATAACCTCGCGGTGTATGTGGACGAGTTCTGGGAGCGGGGCACGCGTCCTGGCACCGCCAGCGGCTTCACCCTGTGGCTGGCCCTGATGTTCTCCGGCCAGATCTTCGCGGACTTCGCGGGCTACTCGAACATCGCGCGCGGGACGGCCTGCCTGCTGGGCTACCGGCTGCCCGTCAACTTCAACGCGCCGTACCTGGCCGCGTCGTTCAAGAACTTCTGGGAACGCTGGCACATGACGCTGTCGCGCTGGCTGCGCGACTACCTCTACATCGCGCTCGGCGGCAACCGGCGCGGCCCGGTCCGCACCTACGTGAACCTGATGCTGGTGATGCTGCTCGGCGGGCTCTGGCACGGCGCGGCCTACACGTTCATCGTCTGGGGCGCGCTGCACGGCGGGGCGCTGGCGGCCGAGCGCCTGCTGGGGCTGCATGCGGATGTCGGCTGGAGGGGCCGCTGGCCGGTGCGGGCGGCATGGTTCGTGGTCGTCCAGGCCCTCGTGCTGACGGCCTGGGTATTCTTCCGCAGCCGGCGCCTCGGCGAGGCTGCGCAGTTCCTCGCCAATGTCGCCGCGCTGGAGGGCTGGGCACTCGGGCGAATGGAGTGGGTCGGCCTGCTGTTCCTCACGCCGCTCGTGGCACACCACGCCTTCACGTGGGCGCGCGAGCGCGGGTGGGTGGCGGAGCCCGGACCTGCCGTCCGCGCCGTCCTGGCGGCGTTCATGGTCTACGGCATCATCACGCTGTACGCGGGCACCGCCGACTTCATCTATTTCCAGTTCTGACCGAGACGGGAGTCGGGGCTTGCCCGCCGAAGCCCCGCCGGGGCCGGGCGTTGGCGCGGGATATACTGGCAGGGCACGTGTTCGACGTTCAGGCTTCCGACCTCATCACCATCGCGCTGCTCGTGGCCCTCGAAGGCCTGTTGAGCGCCGACAACGCCATGGTGCTGGCCGTGCTGGTCCTGGGCCTGCCGCGTGCACAGCAGCAGAAGGCCCTCCGGTACGGCATCCTCGGGGCGTTCGCCTTCCGGGCCGCGGCCACGGCTGGCGCCGCCTACATGATCCAGCTGCTGTGGGTCCACCTGCTGGGCGGGCTCTACCTGCTGTACCTCCCGTACCAGCACTTCTTCGGCCATGGCGGCACCGAGACCCGGCGGGAACCGAAGCCGGCGCGGCCCTGGCTGGGCATGACGGCGTTCTGGGCCACGGTGGTTCGCGTGGAGCTCACCGACATCGTGTTCGCGATCGACTCGATCCTGGTGGCCGTGGCGATGTCCAACAAGCTGTGGGTCATCATCACCGGCGGCATCCTGGGCATCATCGCCATGCGCCTGGTCATCGGCCAGCTGCTGGCGCTGGTGCGGCGCTACCCGGCGCTGGTGGATGGCGCGTTCATCATCATCGCGTGGGTGGGCCTCAAGCTGCTGGTCGAGTACTTCCACGGCCTGGGATGGATCCACTTCGAGATCCCGAGGTGGCTGTCGCTCGGCTTGATCGTGGTGATCTTCGGGCTGTCGTTCCTCTACGCCCGCCGGCACGGGCCGGTGCCGGACGACACGACGGCCAGCGCCGAGCACGGGCCGGCATCACCCATCTAGCCTCTCAATTCACTTGGGTGGAGTATCCGTCAGCTCGAACGCCCTCTCGTGTCTGACGATTCCCGGCATCAGCGAGCAGCTGGACGATCAACTCACGTGAACGGTGGGGTCAGCCGGGCCACGCCCGCGCCTCGCCTACGCGTCGCTGGTGTTGCCGCGTTCCGCCTGTGCAGCCAGAATGGCGCGCACCAGCTCCTCCGGAAGGGCCCCGGCCGCCTGCTCGTTCTCCCGCTCGCAGGCGCACCGGCCCGCCTTGATGACCGCGGCGTACTGCTCCAGGTAGGCCCGGCAGTTGCGGCACTTGTCCAGGTGGACCTCGAACGTCGCGCGGATCCCGGGATCCAGCTGGCCATCGAGGTAATCCGCCAGGAAGTCCGAGCAGGCTCGGCAGGTCATCTTGCTCATCGATCCGGTCTCCCGAGGCGCGGCGCCAGCAGCGTCCGGAGGGCCTGCCGGGCCCGGTGCAGCCGGAGCTTGACGGCATTGGCCGTGATGCCCAGCTGCTCGGCCACGTCGCGAGTGTCTAGTCCTTCGATGTCGCGGAGCAGCAGGACGGTTCGGTAGTGCTCCGGCAGCTCGTCAATGGCCGTCCGGACGGTCGCCTGTTCCTCGATCCGGGAGAGGCGCACGTCGGCCGGTTCGGAGCCGCTCTCGAACCGCTCCATGAAATGTCCGTCGTCCTTGAAGGCGGGCAGCAGGTGGTCCAGCGACTCCTCGGGCTTCCGCTTCCGGGTGCGCAGCTTCATCAGCGAGACGTTTACGGCAATCCGGTGCAGCCACGTCGAGAGGAGCGACCCGCCCTCGAAACGGTCGATGCTGCGGTACGCGTTCATGAAAGTCTCCTGCACGGCGTCGCGGGCGTCTTCCTCGTTGCCCAGCAGGCGGCGGGTAACCGCCAGCAGGCGGCCGCCGCGCGTGCGCACCAGCTGCTCGAACGCCCCCGGCGCGTGGGAGCGCAGCGCATCGACCAGCGCCTGGTCGGGCGAGGCCGATGGGGGTGTCGGGGTGGTCTCGGTCGGGGATGCCACTGCCGAATAGCATACGACCGCCGCCAGCCTCGCGCCATTCACGCACGGGCTGTGCCCGGACTGTGCCCGGACGTCTTGCGGAGACAACCCGGGCCTCGACCCCTGACGCGGACCGGAATCGGGGAGCGGAGGACTCCTGTATAGTGCTCGCGTATGGCCTCCCCCGTGTCCGTCGGCGTGGAGCCCGCGCTCACGAACCAGAAGCGGCCGATCGCGATGTTCCCGTTGATCGTCGCCATCCCGAACCTCGTCGTGCCGTCCGTCGACCCGCCGTCCTCGCTCACCTGGTCGCGATGACCGAGTCCGTCCGGCGGGCGCTCCCCGAAGACGTCCAGGCGATTGTCGCCCTCACGATCGCCGAGGCCCTGGAAGCTGAGGGCCTCCACCTCGATGCCGCCGCCGTTCGTCGTGGCGTCGAAGGCGCGTTCGGGGATCCGCCGCGCGCCGCCTACTGGGTGGCGGAATCCCCCGAGGGCCTCGTCGTGGCCAGCACCTCGATCGTCACCGAATGGAGCAACTTCCACGGCGGCGAGTACTGGTGGGTGCAGAGCCTCTACATCGCGCCAGCGCATCGCGGGCGCGGTCTGGTCGAGCGTCTCCTGGATCGCCTCTGGACCGAGGCGCGCGCGGCGGGCGCGCGCGATCTCCGCCTGTATGCGCATCGCGCCAACGCGCGGGCACTCCGCGTGTACGAGCGCTGCGGGTTCGCGACGGCGCCCTACGTGATCATGTCCAGGTCCACGGAGTAGGGGTGCGCCGGGCAGCGTTCGATGGGTCGGCGTCAAATGGCTTGTCGCGAATCCAAGCGCGGGTGCATAGTGGGCGCATGAGCCGGGCGTTCTTCGGGGCCATGCGGTGGGCACCTGCCAGGCGGTTGCTGCACGCGAGGATGGGGTGGTGACGCGGGCAGACCGTCAGGAGTGGGGCCGGACGCTCATGACGCCGGAAGACCGCGAGGCCCTCCGCCGCGCGAAGAGCCTGCTCGAGAACCCGGGGCTGGCCGCGAAGCTCACGAACCTCATCGGCATGCCGCTCGAGAAGGCGATGGCGATGCTGCCCGAGCGCTGGTCCGACGCCGTGGCGATGGCCACGCGGAAGTCGCTCGACACGGCGCTGCACGTTGCCCTCAACACGCTGGACGACAAGCCCCGCTCGCGAGCCAGCGACAGGCTGCACAAGCTCGCGGTCGCTGCCACCGGCGCCGGCGGCGGCGCGTTCGGCCTGGCGGGCCTGCCCATCGAGCTGCCGATCTCCACCACGATCATACTGCGATCCATCGCGGACATCGCCCGCAGCGAGGGCGAGGTGCTGGCCGCGCCCGATGCCAAGATGGCCTGCCTGGAGGTCTTCGCGCTGGGCGGCAGGACGACGGCAGACGATGCGAGCGAATCGTCGTACTTCGCGGTGAGGGCCGCGCTGGCGCGCTCGGTCTCGCAGGCCGCGCAGTACGTCGCGCAGAGGGGCCTGGTCGAGGAGGGCGCCCCCGCGCTGCTGCGGTTGATCGCGCAGCTGGCGTCTCGCTTCGGCGCCAACGTCTCGCAGAAGGCGGCCGCCCAGGCCGTGCCCATCGTCGGGGCCGCCGGAGGCAGCGTTGTCAACGTGCTGTTCATCGATCACTTCCAGGACATGGCGCGCGGGCACTTCACCGTGCGCCGGCTGGAACGGGTCTACTCTCCCGAGATCGTTCGCGCCGAGTACGAACGCCTGCCGTGAGGCCACGGCAGAAGGGAAGGGCGTGTACCCCTGTCACGCGGGCGGCGGGTCATTCCCCGCCGGTAACTCACCCCTGGATCACTTCGTCGAAGCCCCGGCGCGACCGTCGCGCTGAGCCCCGCCTCCAGCCCTCATGCCCGGCAACAGCGCGGGACTTCTGCTGCATCGCACGCGCCACGGTGTCGTCCAGGTACTGCTCGTCCACCCTGGGGGACCGTACTGGCAGCGCAGGGATCTGGGCTCCTGGTCCATCCCGAAAGGGGAGATCGAGGCAGGCGAGGACCCGCTGGCTGCCGCGCGGCGGGAGTTCCGCGAAGAGACCGGCGCTGAGGCCGAAGGCCCTGCGCTCGCCCTTGGAAGCATCCGGATGAAGAGCGGCAAGGTGGTCCATGCCTGGGGCATCGCCGGGGACTTCGCGCCCGAACAGCTCCGGAGCGGCACGTTCGACCTGGAATGGCCGCGCGGCTCCGGCATCGTGCGATCGTTTCCCGAAGTGGATCGCGCCGCGTGGTTTGCGCTCGACGAGGCGCACCGCCGGATCCTGCCGGCGCAGGTGCCGCTCCTGATCCGGCTGGCCGCGGCACTCGCGTGACATGATGCCCGCATGACGCTCCGCGAGACGTTCGGCGACATCGACATCTACCTCTTCGACCAGCTCCTTCGAGGCCGCATTGTCCTGGGCATGCGCGTCCTGGACGCCGGGTGCGGCCGCGGGCGCAATCTCGTCTACCTGCTGCGCGAGGGCTTTGACGTCAGCGCGATCGACGAGCACGCCGACGCCGTGCTTCACGTGCGGCAGACCGCGGCGCAGCTGGCACCCCGGCTGCCGGCGACTCACTTCCGTGTCGAGGCCGTGGAAAAGTGCTCCTTCCCGCCGGCGTCGTTCGACGTCGTCATCAGCAGCGCCGTGCTGCACTTCGCCAGGGACGATGAACAGTTCGACGCCATGGTGAGCGCGATGTGGCGCGTGCTGAAACCGGGTGGGCTGCTGTTCTGCCGGCTCGCGTCCCTCATCGGACTCGAAGGAGCCCGGCCGCTTGGCAACCGCCGATTCCTGCTGCCGGACGGGTCCGAGCGCTACCTCGTCTCCGCGGAACGCCTGCTCGCGAGGACGCGCGAGCTCGGCGGCACGCTGGTCGACCCGCTGAAGACCACGGTGGTCCAGGACCAGCGTTCCATGACCACCTGGGTCGTGAGCAAGGGGGAGGCGGCCGGGCCGGACGGCCGGGCTACCGGGGCGGGCGCACCGTAGTGGCCGGTGATCCGCGCCCGCAACGCCGATCGCCGGTGGCCTGCCGGGCTGCGGCCGCACGGGTGCCCGCCATGGCCGCGGATCATCTCGGCGAGCTGCTGCCCATGGCTACCGGCCCGGACCGGCGGCGGACGGCGCCGCTTGTCACGTGTCACGTCCGCCTGGTCCCGTTCCCATACCGCGCCCGCGCGGCGTCCAGGCGATCGACGACGCGTGCGACGAGCGTCGGGGGATGGACGATCGTCGCCGCTGGCCCGAAACCGAGGACCCACGCCTCGAGCCCCCAGTCGATGACCACGTCGAGGGTGAGGCGCACGCCGCCATCCGCCAGATCCTCCAGATGCTGGCTGGGATGCCAGTCGCGCTCGCGGATGTACGGTGCCTCACCGGACGTGAAATCGATCACGACACGTTCAGGTGTCCCGGAATACACGGTCAGCGAGTCTGGAAAGACCGCCGCGCTGGCCTCTCCCGGATCGAAGGTGTCCTCCAGGACGACCAGCGACTCGATGCGCTGCACGGCGAACGTGCGCATCTCGCCGTAGAGGGGCACGAAGGCGAAGAGGTACAGCGTGCCCTGTGCATAGGCCACCCGGTAGGGCTCGACGAGGTAGTCCTTCACCTGCTGGCTGGCAAACGAGTGGTAGCGCATGCGCGCGCGCCGGTGGGCGAGGATGGCGCCCATCAGCGCATCGACGAGGCGCGGCGCGGCGGAGGGCACGCGGGCCGTCTGGGCCTTCGCTGCCATGGCCGAGGGGAGCTGGTCGATGAACCGCCACAGGGCGGGCGGCAGGGCCTCGGCCAGCTTGTCGAAGGCGGACGTGAGGCTGTCGCGGAACGGGTCCCCGGCGAGGGCCGAGAGCAGCGCGCGGCTCAGATAGAGCGCGCAGAGCTCGGACAGGGACAGCCCCGCCGACGCCAGGCCGCCGAAGACCTCGCGGTTGAGCGTGTACCGCGTCCTGCCGTCCACGCGCGTCGATTCGATGGGGAAGCCGGCCTGCGCGAGCGCCGCCAGATCGCGCCGGATCGTACGCTCCGAGACGCCCTCGCCGGCCGTGTCCTGCAGGTCGGACAGCGCAAGGCCGCGGGCCCGGCCTTCGAGGGCCAGCAGGATGCGCCACTGGCGCACGATCTCGGCATGTCGTTCCATCGTGACCTCATCTGTCCAACTCGGCGGATAGCCTTGCCCGCATGATGCTGCACCTTCGGTTCAGCCGGCGGGCGCCGGCCGTCAAGCACGTGTGCCGCGAATGCGAGTCGCGTCGGGCGCTTTTCCGGTACCGGGGCGTCGTCAAATGGGATCGGTACCACACGCTGTGCTTCCGGTGTTACCGGACGTACGCGGATCGCCTCAGAGCGGCGTCCCTTGTGGCGCCGGCGCCCGCCGGCCTTCCGCCGGTCGTTCCGCCGCCGGTCCAAAAAACCGCCGCCGTGGCATAACGGCCGAAGGCGCGACGCCTGTATACTCTCCGGGTATGCGTAGCGTCGTCGTTCGTGCCCCCTTCCTGCTCGCCCTCGTCATCCTCGGGGGATGGGCGGTGTCCGTCCAGGCCCAGTCCAGTCGGTGTGCCGACTGCCATATCGCCAACCAGCAATCGGCCGCCCCCAACTGGAGCGGGTTTGCCCTCCGCCACCTGCAGGACTGGGATTTCTCGCCCCACTCGCGCAACAACGTGGGCTGCGAGAAGTGCCACGGCGGCAATCCCAACACGTTCGAGAAGTTCCAGGCGCACCAGAACCTGCTGCCGGCGTCGAGTCCGGCCAGCCCGGTGAGCCGGGTCAACCTCCCGAAGACCTGCGGCACGTGCCACACGGGTCCGTTCGTCTCGTTCCAGAAGAGCCAGCACTACAAACTGCTGCTGAGCGGGGACGATCGCGGCCCGACCTGCTCCACCTGCCACGGGGAAGTCGGCGCGCACCTGCTGTCGCCGGCCTCGCTGTCGCGCCAGTGCTCCAGCTGCCACGGTCCCGGCCGCGAACAGGAACGGACCGGCCGCGCCGACGAGGCCCGGATGCTCATGACCGAGGTCCGCGAGGTGCGCGCACGCCTGAACCAGGCGCAGGCCATCATCCGCCGCATCAAGGACCAGGCCCTGCGCGCGAAGTTCGAGGATCAGTACCGCCAGGCGGAAGTGCCCATCATCGAGGCGGCCAACGCCGGTCACGAGTTCGTGTTCGACAACCTCCAGGAGCGGCTGGACCGCGCCCGGCAACGGACCGAGGCGCTCATGGACGCCCTGGCCAACCAGTAGCCACCGCGAACGCCGGGACGAGAGGCAGGTGCCGCTCGTCCCGCTGATAGAAGACGCGTTCCAGGAACAACCCGGAAGCCGGGGCGGTCAGTCGCGCCGGCATCCCGGAGTCCTCGCGGAGGAGCCGTTCGACCGATTCCGGATCCAGCCGTCCGCATCCCACTTCCACCAGCACCCCCACCATCCGGCGCACCATCTTCCAGATGAAGTGCGACCCGCCCACGCGGATGAGAATGAGATCGCCCGCCTCGGCCACGCCGACCTCCTCGACGTGCACCTCCGTGGACTTCTCCTCGGGGTCGTCGTCGCTGAAGGAGCGGAAATCGTGCATGCCCGCGAAGCGTGCGCCAGCGGCGCGCATCCGCTCGGCGTCGATGCCGTCCCTGACCCACCACACGTAGGGCTTCGCAAACGCCGATCGGCGCCGGCTCACCTGGTAGAGGTAGCTGCGGGCCACGGCCGCGTGCCGGGCGTGGAAGCGCGCGGGCGCGGGATCGATGCGCCGCAGGTTGATGTCCGCGGGCAGTTCGTCGTTCACCTGCCGGCGCAACGTCTCCGGAGGCACCCGGAGATTGATGTCGAGGTGCGCCACCTGGTGCAACGCGTGCACGCCCGCATCGGTCCGGCCAGAGCCCTGGAACTCGAACGACCGCTGGCCCGTGGCCTCGGCGATGGCGCGCTCGATCTCGCCCTGCACCGTCCGCGCGTTCTTCTGCTTCTGCCAGCCGCTGTAGCGTGTGCCGGCGTATTCGAGGGTCACCTTGTAGCGGGGCATCGCGGTCCGATCATAGTCGGGAGCCGGCAGTCGGCTAGAATGCCGCGATGCACAAGCCCGTTCACGCCGCCAATCTGCCCACGCCCGTCGGCCCGTACTCGCCGGGCATGAACTTCGAACGCCTCATCTTCGTGTCGGGCCAGGGCGCGACCGACCCGGCCACCGGCCAGCTGGCCGGTTCCGACGTGGCGGCGCAGACCGAGCAGTGCCTGAAGAACGTTCGCGCCATCCTGCAGGCGGCGGGCTCGGATCTGCAGCACGTGCTGCGGTGCGGGGTGTTCCTGCTGGACATGACGGAGTTCCAGCAGATGAACGCGGTCTACGCGCGCGTGTTTGGCGATCATCGCCCGGCGCGGACCACCATCCAGGCGGCGGGGCTTCCGGGCGAGGGCCTGCGCGTGGAAATCGACTGCATCGCCTACGTGCCGTAGACGCCTACTTCTTGCCCTGGCTGACGATGTTCATCGCCGTGCTGATGACCGAGGCGATGTCCACGAGGTTGGACGGCAGGATGACGGTGTCAGCGTTGTTGATCACCTTGCCGAATTCGCCGATGTACTGCTCGGCCACTTTCAGCTGAATCGCTTCCGCGCCGCCCGGCAGCTGCGTGGCCTCCGCCACCCGTCGGATGCCTTCGGCCGTGGCCGTGGCCACGGCGAGGATGGCCTCGGCCTGGCCCTCCGCCTCGTTGATCTGCTGCGTCTTGCGCGCCTCCGAGGCCTTGATGGTCTGCTGCTTGTCGCCCTCGGCATTGTTGATGGCCGCGTCGCGCTGGCCCTCGGACGTGAGGATCACGGCGCGCTTCTCGCGCTCGGCGCGCATCTGCTTTTCCATGGCCGCCAGCACGTCCGCCGGCGGCGTGATGTTCTTGATCTCGTAACGGAGCACCTTGACGCCCCACGGCTCCGTCGCCTTGTCGAGTTCGGCGACCACGGCCGTGTTGATGTTGGTGCGCTCCTCGAACGTCCGGTCCAGGTCGATCTTGCCCACCTCGCTGCGCAGCGTCGTCTGGGCCAGCTGCGAGATGGCGAACAGGTAGTCCGAGATGCCGTACGAGGCACGCTCCGGGTTCAGGACCTTCAGGTAGAGGACGCCGTCCACGCCGACCTGCACGTTGTCGCGCGTGATGCACACCTGCGCCGGGATGTCCACCGCCGACTCCTTCAGCGAGTGCTTGTAGCGGATGACGTCGATGAAAGGCACGAGGATATGGAAGCCGGCGTCGAGCGTGCCGGAGTAGCGCCCCAGGCGCTCCACGACGAACGCGCTCTGCTGTGGCACCACGATGGCGGTCTTCGCCAGGACGATGAGCACCAGGATGGCAAGGAGGATGATGACGAACAGGCCGCCTTCGAACATGGGACGCTCCTAGGGGAGGGTGCAGGGGTGCACGGTGCACGGGTGCAGCTGCGTGCGCGGCGCCTCGGCGGTCACGACGCCTGCTCCGGGCGGACCCCCAGCAACAGGCCGTCCACCGTGACGACCGTGCAGCGCTGCCCCGTGTAGATGGGGACGGCCGCGATGTTGCGTGCGCTCCAGGTGGAGCCCCGGACCTCGACTCGGCCCACGTCGCCGGGCTCGATGGCGCCCTGGGGGACCGCCAGCACGCCGACCAGCGAGTCCACGTCGAGCGGGGGAGGCGCCTGGAAGCGCGACTGCAGCTTCCCCCTGAAGAGAACCAGGTAGCCGAGGGACAGGAGCGAGAAGAGCAGCCACTGCGCCCAGCCGGCATCGACGGCGCCGAGGCGCTGCAGCACACCCACCGTGAGGGCACCCAGGCCGAAGAACATGATGAAGAACCCGCTCGGCGTGGCCAGTTCCAGCACCATCAGGGCCAGCCCCCCGGCGATCCACATCCACCACTCCATGCCGCGCATTATAGGGCTTTGCCGGGTTCGCGTATGATGAATGGTTCCTATGCCATCCATTCTCGTGACCAACGATGACGGCGTGTCGTCTGCGGGGATCCATGTCCTGGCGGAAGTTCTGAAGCCCCTCGGGGACATCACCGTCGTGGCGCCCACGCAGGAGGCGTCAGCCATCGGGCACGCGCTGACCCTGCGCCGCCCCTTGCGCCTCGAGGAGCACGGCCCCGGCGTGTACGCGGTGGACGGCACCCCCACCGACTGCGTGAACCTCGGCGTCGAGATCGTGCTGAAGCGCATGCCTGATCTCGTCGTCTCCGGCATCAACAAGGGGTGGAACCTGGGCGACGACATCACCTATTCAGGGACCGTTGCCGGGGCCATGGAGGCCGCCCTGCTGGGCATCCCCGCCATCGCCGTGTCGCTGAAGCGCACGCCGGCGTTCGACTTCTCGTTCGCCGCGGACGCGGCCGCGCTCGTGGCCCGCCGGGTCCTGGCGACCCGGTGGCCCGCGCGGACGTTCCTGAACATCAACGTCAACTCGGGCCAACCCAGGGGCTTCCGCGTCACGACCCAGGCGCGACGCAACCACGTGACGAAGATCGACTCCCGCCTCGACCCGCGTGGCCAGCCGTACTACTGGATCGAGGAAGCGCTGGACGACTGGCACCCCGAAGGCGGGCGGTCGGACTACGAGGCCGTCATGGAAGGGTATGTGTCGGTGACGCCGCTCCAGGCCGACCTCACCGATCACGGCGCCCTGGCCGCACTCGAGTCGCTGATCGGATGACGGAGCCCCTGGGCAATTCCGTCGCGGGCTCCCGAGGGCGTGCCCTCAGTGCGACCGACCGGGCGCCGGTGACGAATGAAGCGGGCACCGGGAGGGGCGCGCCAGGCTCGCGTCCCGGTGATCGATTCCACCAGGACGCGCGGCGTGGCGCGACCCTCCCGTCGCCAATGAGTGCCAGCGCTAGGGCAGGGTAGTCACGCAGACGGCAGTAACGGTCAAGGTCCATGTCGGCGTGCCGGTCTGGTTCTCGCGCACCGTCACCGTCCAGTCGCTGGGGCTGCCTGGGCCGTTGCCCAGCACCGCCGTGGTCGTGACGCCACTGGCCACGAACCCTCCTCCAAGGACGACCTTGCCCACCGGGCACGACGCCGTGATCGTCTTGGTGGACGTCGTGTTGGCGGGGCTGGCAGCCACGACCTGCTCGTAGCCGCTCACCCCGGCGATTCCCTGCGGCCCCTGGGCGCCCACCGGGCCCTGCGGCCCCTGCGGGCCCACCGCACCATCCGCTCCTGCCGGCCCCTGCGGCCCGGCCGCGCCGGCCGGTCCCGGGTCACCCTGCGGCCCCTGCGGGCCCGCCGCACCTGGATGGCCCTGCGGCCCTGCAGGTCCCTGGGGCCCCTGAGGCCCGACTGGCCCTGGCGTCCCGATCACGCCGCCAAGCAGATCGCCGTTTCGAAGCACGAGACCCGCCCAGCCGAGAACCGGTGCAAACGACGCGTTCGTCGATGTGACGGCCGCGAGATAGTAGCGGTCGAGCACGGTCCCGCGGAAGGGCGGCGTCACCCGGACCTCGACCTGCCCCGTCCCGTCGAGAACGCCCATGGCCAGTACAACCGCATCGGGGCCAACAGGCAGCGCGGCGCCTCCGTGGGTCAGCCCCGCGCCGGTGGGACTGCCGCCCACCGCATAGAACTGTCCCGGCGTGCCGACCACGGTCACCGTGACCGAGGCACCGGGGGACACGATATCCGCAGTCACCGAGGCCTGCACCGATTGCGCGTGTGCCGGCGCGGCCGCGGCCAGCACAGCGGCGACCGCGATTGCCCGACTGACCATGTATCTCATGAGCTTCTGCATTAGGCGACTCCACCAGCGGAGACAGCGGCCAGATGGCCGCCTGGGAATCCGCTTTGACCTTCCTTCGAGCCATAGCAACATGACAAGTTCGCAATCGACACTCGCAACTTTCGATCCATCATCTAAACGAACATCGATGCACACGAAGGCACAAAATGACGCCCCGCCAGCTGTCGCAAGAGTGCTCTTGACAGCCGTCTGCGTCGCATTGTGTCGTTTGGTGACAAAAATTGTAAGGGCCGCGATGAATTGTGCCGGGCCGCTCCTCGCCTGTGATACACTCCAACCTGCTCTCGGGGCGTGGCTCAGCTTGGTAGAGCGCTCGGTTCGGGACCGAGAGGTCGCTGGTTCGAATCCAGTCGCCCCGACCACCATCCGCCGGACAGGCCCGCGCGTCTCGCGGGCCTTCGTGCTAGTCGGGACCCCGTGACCGATTCCGGCCCCCTCCGCAAGTCTCTCGTCAGCCTCGCCATCGCAGCCGCGGGCCTGGCGCTGCTCGTGATCAGCGTCCGACAGGCCGGCTGGGACACCATCGTCACCAGCTTCCGCGGCCTCGGGCCGTGGATTCTCGTCGTCGTTTTCCTCGGCGCCGTGCGCATGGCGGTCCGCGCACGCGCCTGGGCGTTGTGCTCGCGTGCCCACCACGACACGGGTATCCCGTTCCATGCCGCATTCGTGGCCATCCTGGCCGGCGACGCCCTCGGCAACCTCACGCCGCTCGGCCTGCTGGCCAGCGAGCCCGCCAAGGTCGTGATGGGACGGCGGCACGTGTCCACGGCCGCGAGCCTGTCGTCCGTGGCCGTCGAGAACGGCTTCTACACGGCGTCGGTCGCGGCGATGCTGCTCGGCGGGGTCTGGGTGATGCTGCAGCGGGCCGACGTCCCGCCGGTCCTGGAACAGGTGGGCGAGGGCATTGTCGTGGCCGCGCTCGCAGGGGGGATCGTCGCGCTGTGGATGTTCCGGGCACGCCCGGCGGTACTGTCGCGGCTGGCCCCGCTCGTGGCCCGGCTCCGCCAGCAGCCGGCCTCCGCGGAGGCGCTCACGGCGCTCGAGCACAGCATCTACGATGTGGTCCATTGGCCGGGCGCGCGACTGGCGCACGTGGCCATGTGGGAGGCCCTCTTCCACGCGGCGGCCGTAGCCGAGGTCTGGCTCATCCTCCGGCTGATCCCCGGGGGGCAGGGCAGCACGCTCACCGACGCGTTCCTCATGGAGACGACCGGACGGTTCATCACGGTCGCGTTCAAGTTCATTCCCTACCGGCTCGGTATCGACGAAGTGGGATCGGGATCCGTTTCGCAGCTGCTGGGATTGGGCGCGCCCGCCGGCGTGACGCTCGCGCTGGTGCGGCGCGTGCGCATCCTGCTGCTGAACGCCGCCGGCGTCGCGCTGCTCGCCCGGTTCAGGCTACACTCGGCCGTTGACTGAACGTGTCGTTCTTTATGGAGTGCACCATGATCACCCCTAGAAAGCTCGTCCTCCTGGCAGGCGCATCGGCGGTCGCCTTGTCATCCTGGACGCCGCTGGCGCCCGTCACAGCGGCGCAATCCGTACCCGCGGTCGACGCCAGCCTCTACAGCGGCATGCGCTGGCGCAGCATCGGCCCGTTGCGGGGCGGCCGGTCGATTGCCGTGGGCGGCAGCGAGGCGCGCCCCAACGAGTACTGGTTCGGCGCCACCGGTGGAGGCGCCTGGAAGACCACGGATGGCGGTAACAACTGGGAGCCGATGACCGACGGCAAAATCACCAGCTCGTCGGTCGGCTCACTCGCCGTCTGCCAGTCGAACCCGGACGTCGTCTACATCGGCGGGGGGGAGTCGGAGTTCCGCGGCAACATCATTCAGGGCGACGGCCTCTACAAGACGACCGACGGCGGCCAGACGTGGACCCACCTGCCGCAGCTGCGAGCGTCGCAGGCCATCGCGCGCATCCGCCTGCATCCGACCAACTGCGACATCGTCTACGCGGCGGTCTTCGGCCAGGTCTACAACGACCATCCCGAGCGCGGCATCTTCAAGTCCACCGACGGCGGACAGACGTTCCGGAAGACGCTCTACCGCGACGAGAAGACCGCGGGTGTGGACATCTCCATCGACCCGACGAATCCGAGCGTGATGTACGCCGGCCTCTGGGAGGCGTTCCGGAGCCCGTGGGGCATGTCGAGTGGCGGCCCCGGCAGCGGCCTGTTCAAGTCCACCGACGGCGGCGAGACGTGGGCCGAGCTGACGAAGAACCCCGGCCTGCCCGACGGCCTGTGGGGCAAGGTCGGCGTCTCGGTTTCGCCCGTCGATGGCAATCGCGTCTACGCCATCATCGAGAACGCCAACGGCGGCCTCTTCGTCTCCGACGACGCCGGGGCATCGTGGAGGCTGGTGAACGACAACCGGAACCTGCGCCAGCGGGCGTTCTACTACACGCGCGTCGTCGCCGACACGAAGGAGAAGGACACGGTCTACGTCCTGAACGTGCAGTTCCACAGGTCCACCGATGGCGGCAAGACGACCACCACCATCCGCGTGCCGCACGGTGACAACCACGACCTCTGGATCTCGGCCACCGACAACCAGCGCATGGTGCAGTCGAACGACGGCGGCGGCAACGTCACGGTGAACGGGGGCCGCACCTGGACGGAACAGGACTTCGCGACGGGCCAGTTCTACAACGTGTTCACGACGAAGCACGTGCCGTACCACGTCTGCGGCGCGCAGCAGGACAACTCCACGGCGTGCGTGAGCAGCCAGGCCAATCCGGGGGCCGGGGAAGGCCGGCTGCCCGCGGTCTTCTACGCGGCGGGCGGTGGCGAGAGCGGCTACATCGCCCCGGACCCGACCGACCTCGACGTCTTCTACGCCGGCAGCTACGGCGGATTCCTCAGCCGCCTCGACCGCGAGACCGGCCAGCAGCGCTCCGTCAACATCTATCCGAACAACCCGATGGGGCACTCGTCCATCGACATCAAGGAACGTTTCCAGTGGACGTTCCCGATCGTGTTCTCGCCCATCGACCCGAAGGTCCTGTACGCCTCGTCGCAGCACCTGTGGCGGACGACCAACGGCGGCCAGAGCTGGGAGAGGATCAGTCCGAACCTGGCGCGCTCCGATCCGAAGACCATGCAGGCGTCCGGCGGGCCGATCACCAAGGACCAGACCGGCGTCGAGACCTACGCGGTGATCTTCACGGTGGCGCCGTCGAGGCAGGACATCAATACGATCTGGGCCGGGTCGGACGATGGCTGGGTCCACGTCACCCGCGACGGCGGCCAGAACTGGGAGAAGGTCACGCCCCCGGACCTGCCGGACTTCACGCGCGTCAGCCTCATCGAGGCCTCGCCCCACCAGAACGGCGTCGCCTACCTGGCCGGCAACCGCTACCAGATGGGGGATCGCCGGCCCTACGTCTACAAGACGGCGGACTTCGGCAAGACCTGGACGAAGATCGTCACGGGCATCCCGGACACCGACTTCCCGCGTGCCGTGCGTGAGGATCCGAAGCGGCGCGGCCTGCTCTATCTCGGCACCGAGCACGGCATCTACGTGTCGTTCGACGACGGCGCACGCTGGCAGTCGCTGCGCCTCAACCTGCCGACGACGCCCGTGCACGGCATCGTCGTGGAGGATCGCGACCTCGTGATCGGCACGCACGGCCGCGGGTTCTACGTCCTCGACAACATCGGCGTGCTGCGCCAGGCCACGCCGGATCTGACGACCAACACCCTGTTCGTGTTCGAGCCGGTCGACCCGCTGCGCGGGCGCGATCGCAACCTCAGCATCGACTACTACCTGCGCAGCGACGCCGATGAGGTGAAGGTCGAGTTCCTCGACGCGCAGGGCGCCGTGCTGCGCTCGTTCACCGGCACGCCGAAGGCGGCCGAGGGCACTGGGCTGCCGCCGGGAGTGGATCCGGAAACGGCCGCGTTCTTCGGGATGGCGCCGGCGCGCGTCGGCGTGTCGAAGGGCATGAACCGCTTCACGTGGGACATGCGCTACGAGGGCGCCACGGTGTTTCCGGGCATGATCATGTGGGCCGCGCAGCCGCAGCGCGGGCCAGCCGCCCCGCCGGGGAAGTACAGCGTCCGCGTCACCGCCAACGGCGAGACGAAGACGCGCGACTTCTCGCTGGGTATCGACCCGCGGCTCGTGGCCGATGGCATCACCGAGGCGTACCTCCTCGAGCAGTTCACGCTCTCGCAGCAGGTGCGTGACAAGGTGACCGCCGCGAACATGGCCGTCATCCAGATCCGCGGCATCCGGGACCAGATCAATCAGCGGCTCGAGAAGGTCGGCCCGCGCCGGAAGGCCGAGCTCCAGAAGCTCGCGGACGGCGTCCTGAACTCGCTGGCCGCGGTGGAGCAGGAGGTCTACCAGGTGCGGAACCAGAGCGGCCAGGATCCCCTGAACTACCCGATCAGGCTGAACAACAAGATCGCAGCGCTCATGGGCATCATCGAGAGCGCGGACCATCGCCCGACACAGCAGACCTACGAGGTGTTCGAGGAGCTCTCGAAGGCGCTGGACGCCGAGCTGCAGAAGAAGGACGCCACGCTGAAGACGGATCTACCGCGCCTGAACGCCGCGTTCCAGCGCGAGAAGATCGAGGCGGTGAGCACGGACGTGCCCGTGCCGCCGCAGACGCCCCAGCCGCGCCGGCAATAGCCCGAAGCGGCGCCGCTCTGCGGTGACCGCCTGCCGGCCCGGATCGCCTTCGGGCCGGCAGGCGGCGCACCAACCACCGTCGGCGGACGTCCCGTTGCAGCTCCCTGTGCAGCACCCGGCAGGACGGCCGGCGCGCAGGCGTGGCCCGACACGCTCGACGCCCGCGGAGGCCTCGCATAGAATGGGCGGATGCGTGTCGCCCGGCGGTACGTCGTGAGCGGACGCGTGCAGGGCGTCGGGTTCCGCTACTTCGCCGCCGACGCGGCGCGACGCGAAGGATTGTCCGGCGCCGTCCGCAACCGGGACGACGGGACCGTGGAAGCCGTGGCGGAGGGGGAGACCGAGGCGGTGGACCGCTTCGAGCGCGCGCTGCGTCAGGGCCCGTCCCGCGCCCGTGTCGAACGCGTCCGCGTCGAAGACATCGAGCCCATGACGACGCACGGCTTTCGGATCGACTGACATACATCCTGCACCCCGGTACCCTGGCGCCCGGCACCCGGCACCTTGCACCCAATCCTATGGACCACCTGAAGGCCAAGATCCGTCATGTGCCCGACTTCCCGAAGCCGGGCATACTCTTCTACGACATCACCACGCTCCTCGGCGACGCCCGTGGCTTCCGGGACACCGTGGACGCACTGGCCGCGCCCTACATGGGCGAGGACATCGACACGGTGGTGGGCATCGAGAGCCGGGGATTCATCCTCGGCGCGGCCGTCGCCAATGCCCTGGGTTGTGGCTTCGTGCCCATTCGCAAGCCGGGCAAACTACCGTCCCGGACGGTCAAGGCGAGCTACTCGCTGGAATACGGGGCCGACAGCCTCGAGATGCACGACGACGCGGTCACGCCGGGCAGTCGAGTGCTGATCGTGGACGACGTGCTGGCGACGGGCGGAACGGCCGAAGCCGCCGCGCGGCTGGTGAAACAGATCGGCGGCGACCTGCGCGCCCTCGCGTTCCTCATCGAGCTGAACGTCCTGAAGGGGCGGGACCGCCTGCCTGGGGAGACGGTCTATTCGGTGCTGCAGTACTGAAGGCAGGCGTTCCGCCTTTTTGCCTTAAGATCGTCCTGTTCGCGCCCGTAGCTCAGGGGATAGAGCACCCGCCTCCTAAGCGATTCTGACTTGTGGCCCGGACGTCCCTCATGGGGATTTCCGGGCCTTTTTCGTCCGTTGCACCGGGGGTTGTGAACCCTTGGACCCGCCTGTTTCGGAATTCGTGGCAATCCGTGGCAAACGCAGGGCGGCGCGTCCGGCAGCCGTGAGGACACCAGCACTAGCCCCGCGAGTCGTGGGAGAGAGGAACCCGAGGCGGCGCGCTTTGGCTACCGCGTTTCGTGCCTGACTGGCGCTCAGGCCCGTGGCACGCACAACGGCCCGGACCGGATGATTACTGGCACCGGCAAGCGCGTCGGCATACAGGGCCGCCACACGGGCGTAAAACGCAATCGCGCGCCCAGCGCGCCCGCCCAATCGCTGCCGTGGTTGCGTCGGCATACTGTCGTGCTGTACTCCGCGTGCCTGGAGCGCGCCCCAGAGCGTCGGGAATTGGGATCGAATGCGCGTGAGAATCTCGGGGAGCATCCGGGCCACGTCCTGGCCGAGCGTGGCGGCGCGTATCGTCGTGGCGCTCAACCCTCCAGCGGGTACCCTCGCCTTGACGCCGAGCAGTTCACCCGACCACGCCCCGCCGTGCCCCTGGTGCTCGTTCGGGTAGATCCGCATCTCTCCGACGACGACGTGTCCGTCTTGCACGACTACGCGATAGCCGACCAGCCAATCGGCTGACAACGGTTTCACGATCCACAGATCCATCGGGGCCACGAGAACCAGCGGGGGATAGTCCGCGGGTATCACTTTGCTCGACGCGCCCACGGCTCGCGCATCCGCGTCAGTCACGACCAATCGGTGGGCAGGCCGAATCTTCAGCCTGGGAGTCGCCATCTAGTTATCGCTCTGCAGGTTTACACGTAGATTGCTGCAGCCATCTTACTATGGCTTCCATGACAGCGGAATCCGAGTACGTGAGCACGCTGGAGGCCGCGGCGATTCTCGACTGCGGGCCCGACAACATCCGGGCGCTCGTGCGTGGTGGTCGCCTACCGGTTGCCATCGCCACGCGCGCCGGCCGGCTGCTGCGCCGTGCCGACGTTCAACGCATGGCGGTTGAGCGGCAGCAGTTACGCGCACGCGAGCCGAAGAAATGACCTGGGCGAAGGCCGAGGAGGCCGCGACCAAGTGGGCCGGCGGCGTCAGCGCCAAGACCCTGTACCGTGAAGTGAAGGCCGAGCGGCTGAAGGCGGCGCGCATCGGCGCCGGCCGCAACCTCCTGTTCTGTGAGATGTGGATCGATGAGTGGCTGATGGCGCGCGGCACACCGGCACACGGGGAGGACCGACAGCGGTGACTCCCCGCACAGAAAAACGCCCGCGACGGCGAGCAGGCCGCGCGGGCGCATGAGACACCGCAGGGTTTCAGGGCTGACTGCGGGCTCGTCTCCACTCTACACCATGCCCGACCACGGACACACGACCATGCACTCTGCCACTCTCGACGTTAGCGGCGACCTCCAAGGCAACTACCTGTCCAAGAAGGATTTCACGGACGACGGCCCGCAGGCCTTCACGATCGCCAACGTTGATCGCGTTCACTTCGATGCGCGCAACGGCCGGCCCGAACAGGACCGCTGGTGCCTGATCTTCGCCGACGATCGGCGGTTGACCCTCAACAAGACGAACCTGGCGATCCTGGCGAAGGCCTTCGGCAGGAACGCGGCGCTCTGGCGCGGCCGGACGATCACCGTCGAGCGCGACGACACGATCAGTTTCGGCGGCCAGCTCGTCGGCGGCTTGCGCGTGCGCGTGCCGAAGGCCCCGCCTGTCCCGATGACCGGCACGGTCGACGCGGAGTTGGGGATCTAGCCATGTCGACGCGCTATCACTGCCCATTGCCCACGCGCGACGATATGACGATGGTGGTCACGGGAATCGAGGACCGGGAGTCGCCCGACTTTGCTCGGGAACGGCGCAAGCTCGACGCGTTGACCGACGCCGAATGCCTGGTGTGGCTGACCGGTTGTGACCACCACACGGGCGACGGCGTGTGCCTCGGCCATCCCGAGGCCACGG
>CAUJDN010000071.1 GCA_963169195.1 Acidobacteriota bacterium
AACGCGTCGTTGGTCAGCCGGCGCACGGTGCCGGCCTGGATGTCGTACACGAAGAGATCGGTCAACCCCTGCGTCATCCCCGTGAACGCGATGGCGCGGCCATCGGGCGCCCACGTCGGGTTGAAGACCTCGTCCACGTCCGGGATCCGAATCTCGCGCTCGCGCCTCCCGCCGGGCACCTCGAAGATGGCCAGGGCCGGGCGTCCGGCCGTCACCGTCGCGACGGCAATCCTCCGGCTCTCGCGATCCCACCCGCCGGCTGAATAGATGAACTGCAGGCTCGAATAGTGCGGATCGGTACCGGTGCGCGTCAGCCGCCGGACGACCCGCCCGGTGTCGGCCTCGGCCAGATAGAGGTCAATCGAGAGCAGGTCGCGGTCCGACAGGTAGGTCATCCAGCGGCCGTCGGGGCTGAGCGAGGGCCCGACGTTCAGCGCGCCGCCCGGCTCCCGGCCCTTGACGACGACACGCCCGGCACGGTCGAGCGGCGTGGCGGCGTCGAGCACGGGCGTGTAGTGATCCTGAAGGGCACGGTGCCACTCGGCCGAGACATCCTTCTCGTTGGTCCCGAGCACCTCCTCGATGGCCGCATTCACGCTGCCGGTCGCGAGGGCGGCGGTCAGCATCCGGCCAACGACGTCGTCACCCCAGCGCCCGCAGGCATAAGCCCAGAAGGCCTGCCCCCAGCGATAGGGGAAGTAACGGGTGTTGCTCAGATCCCTGATGGCGGGGAGCTTCTCCCCCCGCACGGCGTCCCGCATCCACATCGCGGTGTGCGGGTCCACCGGCCCCACGGTCAGGTACTCGGCCATGCCCTCGATGAACCAGAGCGGCAGGCGTGCGAGCCCCGAGATCCCCTGGCGCTGGCCGGGCGGCGAAGCGATGTCGTACTGGAACGCATGCACCAGCTCGTGGCCGATCACGTGATCGGTGTCGGCCAGGGGGCCCGCCAGCGGCAGGATGATGCGCCGCCTGATCGACTCGGTGACGCCGCCCGTCCCCTCGCCCAGCTCTCCGCTGATGACGTTGGTCTGCTCGAAGTCCACGTGGGACGCATAGAGGATGAGGGGCTGCCGGCCGCGGAGCCTGTGGTCGAAGACGCGCTCGAGGCGGGCGTTCCAGCGCTCGGCCATGCGGGCCGCCAGGGCCACGCCGTCGCGTCCCTCGGGGTAGTAGTAGATGTCGAAGGCATCGGTCTTCAGCACCTGGAAGTCGAACGAGCGGTACTGGACCTTGTTGCGGCCGAAGTATTGTGCTGAGGCCGGGGTGCCGGTCAGGAGCGCCGCGAGGAGCGCGGTCACCAGGATGCGGCGGCGGGATGGTTCGGGCGGCATGCGAGGTTCTCCCAGGTGGGCATTCGAGCAAGAACCGTGCCCCGGCGAAAGGGTGAGATCCGGCGCGTCCGGGCGCGGCGGGCGCACGGCCGCTCCCGGTCCCCGGATCGCGTGACGAACTTCCGTCGCCCCTCCACACATGCACTATCCTGATTCCTCCCGATGACACCTCGTCTGCGCTTCGCTCCCTCTCCCACCGGCTACCTCCACGTCGGCGGCGCCCGCACGGCACTGTTCAACTGGCTCTACGCCCGGCGCCACGGCGGCACCTTCATCCTCCGCATCGAGGACACCGACGTGCAGCGCTCGTCCTGGGAGATGGTGAGTGGCATCCTCGACGGCCTGAAGTGGCTGGGCATCGACTGGGACGAGGGCCCGGAGGTGAACGGCCCGCACGCCCCGTACTTCCAGTCGGAGCGCCTGGAGCGGTATCGCACGGCGGCACGGGACCTGCTGGCGAAGGGTCTCGCCCTGGAGGACGACGGCGCCATCCGCTTCAAGGTGCCCCCGGGCCAGACGACGTTCACCGACAGCGTGCACGGCCCGATTGCGTTCGACAACGAGCACATCGAGAACTTCGTCATCCTGAGGTCCGATTCGCACCCCACCTATCACCTCTCCGTGGTGGTGGACGACATCGACATGCAGGTGACGCACGTCATCCGGGGCGACGACCACATCTCGAACACGCCCAAGCACGTGCTGCTCTTCCACGCGTTCGGCGCCACGCCGCCGGCGTTCGCGCACGTGCCGCTCATCATGGGCCCGGACAAGAAGCGGCTCAGCAAGCGGCACGGCGCCACGTCGGTGATGGAGTACGAGAAGCAGGGCTACCTCCCCGAGGCCCTGTTCAACTTCCTCGCGCTGCTCGGCTGGGGCACGGGGAGCGACGACGAGATGCTGTCGCGCGACGAGCTGGTGCAGCGCTTCACGCTCGAGGGCATCTCCGGCGGCAACGCCGTCTTCAACACCGGGAAGCTGGACTGGTTCAACCACCAGTATCTCCTGCGCCTCGACGACGATGCGCTCATCGCGCGCCTGCGCACGCGGCTCGAGGCGGCGGGCTACTGGCGCGACGCGCTCTCCGGCGCGGACCGCGACTGGTTCGTGAAGGTGCTCGGCCTGCTCAAGCCGCGCGCGAAGACGCTGAACGAGTTCATCGACCAGCTCACGCCGTTCTTCGTGGATCCGGACGGCTACGACGAGGAGGGCGTCAGGAAGCACCTCTCGGCGTCCGGAATGGCGGACCACCTGCGTGCGCTCCGCGACACGTACGCGGCGGCCGATGGCTTCACCGCGTCCGGGCTCGAGCGGGACCTCCGCGCGCTGGCCGAGAGCCGCGGCCTCAAGGCCGGCGCCCTCATTCACGCTACGCGCCTCGCGCTCACCGGGTGCATGGTGAGCCCCGGCCTCTTCGAGATGCTGGAGCTCGTGGGCCGGGACCGCGCGCTGGCGCGAATGGACCGCCTTGCCCGCCACCTGACAGGCGCCGCATGACGGCGTCGTGCCTGTATCCTGAGCTCTCTCGCGGACGAGCCGCGCGCGCACGCCGTGCTCGAGTCCAACTGGAGGCCCGCAGGGAGGCGGAGTGACCGTGAAGACGAGACGCCGGGAGTTCCTCAAAGCCGCGTTGACCATGGTCCCGCTCGCCGGCGGTCCAACGAACCTCCGTGCTTCGAACCCCCGTGCTTCGAACCCCCGTGTTTCGAACCCCCGTGTTTCGAACCCCCGTGCTGAATCCGATTACCTGATCGTCGGCGCGGGCTCGTCGGGCTGCGCACTCGCGTACCGGCTGTCGGAAGACCCCGCCGTGCGCGTCACCCTGATCGAGGCGGGTGTGTCTGGCGAGGCCGACCCCGCCATCACCAACCCGGGCACGTGGCCGGCGCTGCTGGGCTCCACGTACGACTGGGGCTACCGCACCGAGCCCGCCTCCGGCATGGGTGATCGCCGCCTGGCCTTCCCCCGCGGCAAGGCGCACGGCGGCTCGAGCGCCATCAACGCGATGACCTTCATCCGCGGCGATCGGCGCTGCTTCGACCGGTGGCGCGACCTTGGCAATCCGGGCTGGGGCTACGACGATGTGCTGCCGCTCTTCAAGCGGCTGGAGAGGAACGAAACCGGCGCCAGCGAGTACCGCGGCGGCGACGGCCCGCTCGCCGTGTCGGGATGCTACGACCCGCACGCGTCCCACCGGGCGTTCCTGACCGCCGCGGTTCACGCGGGCTACCAGTCCGACGCGCGCTTCGACTTCAACCGGCCGATTCCGCAGGGGTGGGCTGGCTACGTCCAGAAGAACATCCTCGACGGCAGGCGCCACAGCGCGGCGGCGGCGTTCCTCGTCCCTGCGATGGCGCGCCCGAACGTCGAGATCAGGTCCAGGGCGCACGCCACACGGCTGCTCATCGAGGGCACGCGCGTGGTCGGGATCGAGTTCCTGCAGGACGGCCGGCCGCAGCAGCTGCGCGCCGCACGCGAGGTGATCGTGTCGGCGGGGGTCATCGACTCACCCGCGCTGCTGATGCGCTCGGGCATCGGGCCTGCGGATCACCTGAAGTCCCACGGCATCGTGGTCGTGGCCGACGTCCCGGGCGTGGGCGGCCACCTGCAGGACCACCTGAAGCTGTCCGTTCGCTGGCAGGGGAAGACGGAGCTGCCGGGATCGTCGGTGACGGCCGGGCTGTTCACGCATTCGAGCGCGCTCGAGGCGAGCACCGTGCCGGCCGATCTGCAGTTCTACGTCGGTCGCGGCCTGGATCAGCCCGATCCGTTCGTCACGATCACGGTGTCGTTGACACGTCCGCACTCGCGTGGGCACGTGCGCCTCGGGTCTGCGGATCCGCTCGCCGCGCCCGTGATTACCGCCAACTACCTGCAGGAGGCCGCCGACGTGCGCGCGCTGGCCCGAGGCGTCCAGATCGCGCGGTTCATCGTGGAGCAGGCGGTGTACGAGCCCCTCCGCAGCGAGGAGCTGGAGCCGGGGAAGGCGACCACGAGTGATTCGGACCTCGAGCGTTTCGTCCGCCGGGCCGCCGACACCATCTACCACGGGGCCGGCACGTGCCGCATGGGCCCCGGGTCCGAGCCGATGGCAGTCGTGGATCCCGCGCTGCGCGTACGCGGGGTGGAAGGCCTGCGGGTCGCGGACGCGTCGATCATGCCCGAGGTGGTGAATGCCACGACGCACGCCGCGTGCGTGATGATCGGGGAGAAGGCGGCGGCGTTGCTGAAGGCCGGATAGGCCCCGAGCGCGCAAGGCCCCGCGAAACCGGGCGCCCGCGCGGCTGGATCCTCAGTCTCCGTAGTGGATGATGCGCGTCCCCTCCGGTTCGATGGCGACCGGCACCTCGCGGAGGCCGGCTCGCCGCATCGAGGCCCGGATGCGGTCGTGAGTGGCCGGGCGGGCGACGAGCAGCAGGCAGCCGCCGCCACCCGCCCCCGAGATCTTGCCGCCATCGGCACCGGCGCGAATGGCCCGGCGGTAGAGCCGGTCCACTTCAGGCGTGGTGACGCCGGCGGACATCCGTTTCTTGACCTGCCACGACTCGTCGAGCAGGGGTCCCAGCCTCGGGATGCGCGATCCGGTCAGCAGCTTCTTCACCGAGTCGGCCATCGTGACCAGCCGGTCGATGTTCTCGCGGGCCTCCGTGCTGCCGGCCATGCGGCCGCGCACGTCGGCCAGCACGCTGCCGGCGGCCCGCTGGGTGCCCGTGAAGAACAGCAGCAGGTGCCGCTGCAACCGGTCCCTCGTCGTGTCGGGGCAGACGATCGGGTGCACCCGGACGGACTCGTCCGGGTTGAACTGGATCTCCTGCAGGCCTCCGAACGCGGCGATGTACTGGTCCTGCTTGCCGATGGGATGGCCCAGGACGTCGATCTCGATCTGGCAGGCCCTGGCCGCCAGCTCCGCGGGCGTCCGCCACTCGCCCTTGAAGGCGTACAGCGCGTTCAGCACGCCAACCGTCAGCGCCGAGCTCGACCCGAGGCCGATGCCGGCGGGCAGGTCGGCGATGGTCGTCACCTCGACCCCTGCCACCACGCCGGTCATCCGCAGGGCCTCGCGAATGAGATCGTGCTGCAGGTCCTCCACTCGATCGACGATCTCGGTCCGCGTGTAGGAGACGCGGATGCTCTGGTCGAAACGGCGATTGACCGTGACGTACATGTAGTGCCTGAGCGCGAGGGACACGACCCGGCCCGGGCGATGGTGGTAGTACTCCGCCAGGTCCGAACCGCCTCCGGCGAGGCTCACGCGAAAAGGGGTCTTCGAGATGATCATGCGTGTGTCTTGTGGCCCTGTCGCACGCGCCAGTTGGCGTTTGCACGTTCCAGGGCCGACGGTGTGCCGATGTCCATGAGGAATCCGTCGATCACGTGACCGGTCATCCGGCCGACCAGCCGGGGCAGGACGTGCAGGCCGAAATCGACGACGCCCGATCTCGGCGGAATGCAGTCGAACACGCTCTGCCGGGCCAGGTACACGCCGGCGTTGGCGAGGTCACCGCGCGGTTCCCGCGGCTTCTCCTCGAAACCGACCACGCGGCCCGATGCGTCCAGTTCGACGATGCCTGCCGCGCGCGGGTCGGGCGCGTGGAAGAGGCCGATGGTCAGCACGCCGTCGTGAGCGCGGTGTGTCGCCGCCATGGGTGCCAGCCGCATGTCGGTGAGGTTGTCGGCGTAGACGATCCAGAAGCTCTCCTCACCGCGCACGAAGTCGCGGTGCTCCAGCACCGTGCGGGCGCTGCCGATCGGCTCGGACTCCACGACCAGCGTCACCGACGGGCCGCGCGCCCTGGCTCCGACGAACGCGCGCACCTGATCGTCGAAGTGCGAAACGTTGAGCAGGACCTCGGTGACGCCTTCGCGCTCGAACAGGTCGAGCCAGACCCCGAGCAGGGGTGTGCCGTCGATGGACACGAGGCACTTCGGGGTGTGGAGCGTGAACGGGCGCAGTCGCTCACCCCGGCCCCCGGCCAGCAAGTACGCCTTCACGGCGTGTCCCCATGGCCGCATTCGCGGCAGTTGTCGGACTTTGTCCATCCCATCGGCGGACTTCCCAGGGTGATCCCGCTGCGAAGCCGAGAGGCGTCAGGCTTCTGCGGGCGTGGTGGTGCAAGGCGCTTGCCGTGGAAGACCCTCGGCGGGCCGGACATCGCTGCGGCCGAAATAGAATAGCCGGCGAGGGCGAGTTCGCCGCGCGTTGGCCGCGGCGTCGACCGATTCCATGCGCGTACTGGTCGTCTCCTCGTGGTTCCCCTACCCGCTGGACAACGGCAGCCGCCTGCGGATCTTCCACCTCCTCGAGGCGCTGGGCCGGGAGCACGACATCACGCTGCTCAGCTTCGGCCGGGACGAGGGCGGTGAGCACGTGGACCCGCTCCTCGCCTTCTGCCGCGAGGTGCACGTGGTCCCCTCCGTCGAGCCGAGACGACTGCGCCTGGCAGGTCTGTTCTCGACGATTCCACGCTACTACGCCCAGACCCTCAGCCACGAGATGCTGGCGCTCATCGCGACCCACACGCCGGCACACGAGGTGGCGATGGCGATGCAGATACGGGCAGCCGTGCACCTGCTCCACGCCCAACCGGCGCTCCCCACGCTGTTCGAGGAGGTGGAAGTGGGTGCGGCCCGGCTGCCCGATGCGGGAGCGCAGGCGGCCCCGCTGTGGCGACGGGCCCGCCACCAGCTGACCTGGTGGAAGCATCGGCGCTTCTTGCGGCGCCTGCTGGATCGCGCGGACGGCGCCACCGTGGTCTCGTCCCTGGAGCGGGCTCAGGTGGAGGCACTCGGCTGCCCGCACCTGAAGATCTCCGTCGTCCCGAATGCCGTGGTCGTGCCCGGTGTGGCTCCCATGCCCCGGATGCGACGGAGGCAGATCATCTATCCGGGATCGGTGACCTTCAGCGCCAACCTGGATGCCGTGTCGTACTTCGTGCGTGACGTCTGGCCCGGGATCCGGCGCCGGCAGCCGGACCTGCAGTTCGTCGTCACGGGCCGCACGGGCGACGTGGATGTCAGCGGCCTGGCTGCCGCCGCCGGCGTGCGGTTCACAGGGCACGTCGAGGACGTCGATGCCCTCATCGCCGAGAGCCTCGCCTGTGTGGTTCCACTCCGCTCCGGGGGAGGGACGCGCCTGAAGGTGCTGCAGGCCATGGCGCTCGGCACGCCCGTCGTCTCGACATCAAAGGGCATCGAAGGACTGGACGTGCAGCCGGATCGGCACGTGCTGGTCGGCGATACCGCAGAAGTGCTGATCCGCCGGACGCTGGACATCGTCGAGGATCCCGCGCTCGGCGAACGGCTGGCCGCAGCGGCCTTCGCGCAGGTCCGGACGCACTACACCTGGGACCGAAGCGCCTCGCTGCTGGCCGGGCACCTGGAGCGGGTCGCCGCTCGAGGCTGACGAAGGCGCCCACCGCACCGGTCCCATGAAGTCGAACGGGCACATGCACGTCGCTACCCGTCAAGGCGTGTAGGTCACGATCAGCCGCGGCCGATTGCCGGCCGTGCTGTTCTCACTCGCGTAGAACCCGATGTAGTCGTTGCCGCCGTCGTCGTTGTCGTCCAGCGTGAAGGAGAGCCTGACCTGTGTCGTTCCCGCCCTGTTCACGGCCGCCAGGCCGGTCGCGTTGAAGGCGCCCGACGACACCTGACCGTTCGCGCTCACCGATGACATCGTGGCCACGCCGACCGCGGTGGCCGCGGACTGGAAGTCCCCGCTGGCGAGCGTTACGTCGCCGCCGAAGCCGCCCGACTGCACGTCCACCAGCAGGCTGCCGTGGGTGGTGAACGGGTTCGTCCCCGACCCACCGCCCCGCGTCAGCTCCAGGGTCACCGACGTGATGGTCGCGCCGTCGGGGACGGCGGACGTGTCGAACGACAGCACGCCCTTGTACTGCCGGTCGCTCGAGTCGTCGCCGGCGCGCACGGCCGTACCGCTGGTGCTCGTGGCGCTGGTGGAGCCGCCGGCGTTCGACGTCTCGCTGGACTCGCGCACCCAGCCGTCCTGGGTGCCCACGGATGTCAGCGTCACGGTGACGGGCTGGTTCGACGGCGTCACCGGGTTCGACGGAGCGCTGGCCAACCCCGTGCCGACGGCGTTGGTCGCCGCGACTGTGAACGTATACGTCGTGCCGTTGGTGAGGCCGGCCACCGTGGCCGGGCTGCCGGCCGCCACCGTCGGCGCCTGCGCGACCTCGCCGATGTGGGGCGTGATGGTGTAGCTGGTAATCGCCGATCCGCCATCGTCGGCCGGCGCCGCGAACGTGACGGTCGCCTGGCCGTTGCCGCCCTCGGCCGCGACCGCCGTGGGGGCGCCGGGCACGGTCGGGACGAGGGAATAAGTCACGATCAGCCGCGGATGGTTGCCGCTCGTGCCGTTCGAGCCCGAGTAGAACCCGACATAGTCGTTGCCGCCGTCGTCGTTGTCGTCGCGCGAGAAGGACAGGCGCACCTGGGTGGTGCCGGTCATGTTGACGGCGGCGAGGCCGGCGGCGTCGAAGCTGCCGGACGACACCTGGCCGTTCGTGCTGACCGCGGTCATCGTGGCCACGCCGACCGCGGTGGCTGCGGCCTGGAAGTCACCGGCCTCGAGCGCGACGTTGCCGCCGAACCCGCCGGTCTGCACGTCCACCTGCAGCGCGCCATGGGTGGCGAACGGGCTGGTTCCGGAGCCGCCGCCGCGCGTCAACTCGAGGACAACACCGGTGACGATGCCACCGTCCGGGATGGAGGAGGTGTCGAACGACAGCACGGCCTTGTATTGACGGTCGCTGGTGGCGTCCCCGATACGCAGCGCCGAGCCGCCCGTGCCGGTGGCGCTCACCGTGCCGCCGGCGTTCGACGTCTCCGACGATTCCAGCACCCATCCGTCCTGGGTGCCCATCGACGTCAACGTGACGGTCGTCGTCACGGGCGGGTTCGCGGAAGGTGTCACGGCGTTCGAGGCGGTGCTGGCCGGGCCCGTGCCCACGCCATTGGTCGCCGCCACCGTGAACGTGTACGTCGTGCCGTTGGTGAGGCCCGGCACCGTGATCGGGCTGCCCGCCCCGGTCGTTGTGGGCTGCGCCGCGGCGCCGATGTAGGGCGTCACGGTGTAACTGGTGATGGCCGAGCCGCCGTTGCTGGCCGGCGGCGTGAAGCTCACCGTGGCCTGGCCGTTCCCCGCTGTCGATGTCGCGTTGGTGGGCGCGCCCGGCGTCGTTGCCGGCGTCACGGTGTTCGAGGCGCCGCTGGCCGGGCCCGTGCCCACGCCATTGGTCGCCGCCACCGTGAACGTGTACGTCGTGCCGTTGGTGAGGCCCGGCACCGTGATCGGGCTTCCGGCGCCGGTGGCCGTGGGCTGCGCGGCAGCGCCGATGTACGGCGTCACCGTGTAGCTGGTGATCGGTGAGCCGCCGTCGGCGGCCGGCGGGGTGAAGCTCACCGTCGCCTGCGCGTTCCCCGCCGCCGCGGTCACGCCCGTCGGCACCCCGGGCACGCCCGCCGGCGTCACCGCGTTCGACGCGGCGCTGGCCGGGCCCGTGCCCACGCCGTTGGTCGCCGCCACCGTGATCGTGTACGTCGTGCCGTTGGTGAGGCCCGGCACCGTGATCGGGCTGCCGGCGCCGGTGGTCGTGGGCTGCGCGGCGGCGCCGATGTACGGCGTCACGGCGTAGCCGGTGATCGCCGAGCCGCCGTCGCTGGCCGGCGGCGTGAAGCTCACCGTGGCCTGGCCGTTCCCGGCTGCCGCGGTCACGCCGGTCGGCGCGCCCGGCAAGGTGGCCGGTGTCACGGCGTTCGACGCGGCGCTGGCCGGGCCCGTGCCCACGCCATTGGTCGCTGCCACGCGGAACGTGTACGTCGTGCCATTGGTCAATCCCGGCACCGTGATCGGGCTGCTGGCGCCGGTGGTGGTGGACTGAGCGGCGGCGCCGATGTACGGTGTCACCGTGTAGCTGATGATCGGCGAGCCGCCGTCGCTGGCCGGCGGCGTGAAGCTCACCGTGGCCTGCGCGTTGCCCGCCACGGCGCTCACGCCCGTCGGCGCCCCGGGCACGCCCGCGGGAGCGCCTTCGGTGCCCGCGAAGGTGACTTGGCCGAGCACCGGAGACTCGACTCCGGTGCCGGCGAACGTGGCCTGGTACTGGACGTAGACCGAGGATTCGGCCAGCGTCGTTTCCGGCGTCGGCAGCGGGATGAAGCCGGTCCAGCTGCCATCGGGGGTCGGCGTGCTGCCGAACCGTGCGGCCACTGTCAGCGTGGTGGTCCCCGGCACGGTCGCGGTCCACCGCGCCCGCACCCAATCGGTCGAGCCGCCCATCGTCAGTACGCGGGACGTGAAGGTCCCCGACGTGGCGTACGGCGTCAGCCGCAGCCAGTCGACGCTCAGCGACCCGCCACCGGTGTTGGAATCCGAGACGATCGGGCGCATGAGGCTGCCAATCGTCGCCGCGTGGCTGGCGACCTGCACGCCGTCGATGAAGAACACGACGGTGCCGCTGTTCCAGTCGATGCGATAGGTGTGCGGCGTCCCGAGCCAGTTGCCGGCAATCAAAGTGTCGATGGGCGTGACGCCATCGTGGGTGCGCGCGTAGAGCCCGCCACCTGTCGCCGTGCTGAAAATCGCCCAGGGCGTCTCGGTCAAGCTCACGCCGAAGCCGGCGTGCTCGAGCGTGTCGGTCGAGAAGGTCGCCCTGAACGCCAGCGAGCCGCCGCTGCCCGCCAGCGCATCGGCACTGACGCGCGCGCCGTCGACGGTCAGCGCGCCGCCGGCGACGCCGAAGGTGCCGGTGCCGGACCACAGCGTCCCCGACCACCCGGCCGACAGCGCGCCGTCGCTGAACTCGCTCGCCAGCGATGGCGAGAGCATCAGCTCGCCGTCCGCGCTCTGCGCAATGTAGATGCCTGTGTCGAACGAGCCGGCGGCAAAGTCCGCCGCCGTCGTATCGCCGACCTCGGCCAGCTCGGTCGTGAAGGTCGCCGTCCAGTCGGCCGCCAGCGGGTTGCCGGCGACGTCGCGGACACCGCTGGCGCCGCCCACCACGCGAATCGTGTACGAGGCCTGCGGAGACAGCGCCCCGGTGGGCTGGAGGGTGACCACCGTCGCCCCGCCGTAGTTCACGGCGACGGGCACGACCGCGCTGGCGGCGTCGCGCAGCTCGAACGTGGCCGGGCTCACCGTGCCGGGGTCCAGCTCCTCGCTGAAGGTGACCGACATCCCGGAGGTGACGTCCACGTCCGTCGCGCCGTTGGCCGGCACCGAGGACACCACCGTCGGCGGCGTCGTGTCGGTCTGAGTCGTCGTGGCGAACACCACGTCCACCCAGTAGTTCGACCCGTTGTAGGTGTCGGTCGGGAACGCGCTCCCGCCGTACCGGTAGACACCGTTGGCGCCAATCACGCCCGTGGCCGGCGCCTCCAGGGGTCCGCGGGTGACGCCGCTCGACTCGAAGTACGCGAGGTCGAACGAGTAGTAGCCCACGTTCGTGTGGTAGGACACGACGTACGGCGTGTTGGCCGTCACGGCCACCGGGCTGCTGAAGGTCGCCTCCTGCCAGCCCGATGCCGTCTCGTTGTTGAAGGTCACCGTGGCCAGCAGAGTGCCGGTGTTCGTCCACAGGCTGCCGGTGTGCACGCCGGTGTTCTGCGATCCCTTGTAGAAGCGCACCCCCGTGACGAGGCCATCGACCTGCGAACGCCACCGCAGGCCCAGCTCGATCGGGGTCACCTCGTTGGCATTCGCGACGGCAGGTGTCTGCGTGGAGGGCCAGACCGTGCAGGGGCAGTTGTACGTCCCGGCGGTGGTCGTCGTGAAGGTGGCGGGCGAGGCAGGCGGCGCCGGCTCGGTGGTCGCGTTACCTGCCGCGTCGGCCGACAGCACCCGGTAGTAGTACGTCGTCTGGCTGCTGAGGCCGGTGAGCGTGACGCTGTGAGCCGTCGCCAGCCCCGAGACCCCGGCCGTGGACGTCAGCGCCGACGGGCTCGTGCCGTAGTCCACGCGCGAGGTGGCCGCCTCGTTCGTCGTCCAGGTGATGGTGGCGCCCGAGGCCGAGGGGGTCGCGCCGAGCGCGGTGACAACGGGAGGGGTCGTGTCGCCCTGGGTCGTCGTCGAGAACACCACGTCCACCCAATAGTTCGACCCGTTGTAGGTGTCGGTGGGGAACGCGCTCGCGCCGTACCGGTAAACCCCGTTGGCGCCGGCCACGCCCGTGGCGGGCGCCTCGAGCGGCCCGTTGACCACGCCGGACGACTGGAAGTACCCCAGGTCGAACGCGTAGTTGCCCACGCTGGTGTGGTACGACACCACGTAGACGGTGTTGGCCGTCACGGGCACCGGGGTGCTGAAGGTCGCTTCCTGCCAACCCGACGCCGGCTCGTTGGCGAAGGTCACCGTCGCCAGCGGCGTGCCCGTGTTCGACCACAGGGTGCCGGTGTGCACACCCGTGTTCTGGGCGCCCTTGTAGAAGCGCACTCCGGTCACGAACCCGTTGACCTGCGAACGCCACCGCAGGCCCAGCTCGATGGGGCTGGAGTCGCTCGCGCTCGCCACGGCCGGCGTCTGGGTGGGCGCCCAGATCGTGCAGGGGCACGTGTAGGGCGAGGCCGCGGTCACGAACTCGGCCGGCGGCTGCGGCGGCGCCGGGGCCGTTGTGGCATACCCGGCCAGGTCGGCCGACGTGACGCGATAGTAGTAGGTCGTGTTGCTGACGAGCCCCGAGAGCGGAACCGAGTGCGACGTGCTCAACCCCGACACGCTGGCCGTGGAGGTCAGCGCCGTCGGGCTCGTCCCGTAGTCGACGCGCGAGGTGGCCGGCTCGCTCGTCGTCCAGGTAATGGTGGCGGACTCCGGTGTCGCGCTCGCGCCGAGCGCCGAGATGACCGGCCCGGTCGTGTCGACCGTGTAAGTGGCCTGGTACAGGCCGGCGGCGGCGGCGAACATCGCGTAGGCGACGCCCTTGACGGTTTCACTGGTGAAGCTCACCGGCACACCGTCGCGGGTCAGGTTCGTCAACACCGCCGAACCGTGGACCGCGGGCACCATGGCCTGCAGATTGCGGGCGCCCGCGCCCGCCGTCACCGCGAAGCTCAGCGTCGAACCGTTCCAGCCAATCGACCCGAACGTCGACTGGTTGCGGCCGTCCACCCAATCGAGCAGTTGCCTGGCCGTGATGACCGGCACGCCGCGAGCCTGGGCCGAATCGACGATCGCGAAGCCGTCCGAGTGGAAGGCGTGATCCGTGTGCATGTTGGCCACGAAGGCCCCGTAGTACCCCTCGGGCCCCAGGGCCCGGTCGAGCAGGGTGTCGGCCGTGAAGGGGTACTGCTGCCCCGACTCGTCGGTCATCTGCGTGGTCGCCTGGTAGACGTCGACCATCGCCCCATCGAGCCGCGCGAAGCGCATCGGCATGCCCGAACCGGTGAACAGGCCGGGCGTGTTGTTCACCCACCCGGGTGGCCAGAAGTAGTAGTTGGTGTCGAGCCGGATGCCGTGGTCCAGGGCCACCGCCGGCTGGCCGTCGTAGTCGCTCCACGGGATGCAATGCGTCCGGTTGGTGCGCGGCGCCGGCAAGGCGGTGAACGCCGCAGCGAACGCCTGAATGTCCGTGGTGTAAGTTCCCGACAGCGACGACGGCGTGTAGTTCGCGCAGTTGGTGGTGACGTGCACGCCGATCTCGAAGCCCTGGGACACGTATGCCGACGCCTGCGCCGGTGGGATCGGCGTGTACGGGTAGATGTAGGAGGTGCCCCGGACGCACTCCCAGTCGTCCACCGAGCAGCCCGGCGCGCTCCGGGTGTTGAAGAAGTCGAACTGCCCGGACGTGCCGTTGTTGCCATGGTCGTCGCCGGTCATCACCACCACGGCCTTGTGGCCGCTCGGGAAGTACCAGAAGCGGGGCAGCGGTGTGCGGTCCCGGGTCACGAAGCCGATGAGATTGGCCAGCAGCCGCTGTTGCTCGTCGGCCTGCGGGATGGCGACCCTGGTCAGATCCACGTAGTCGGCCTCAGTGCCGCCATAGAACAGGTCGTCGGCGCGAATCGGCGCCTCGCCGTCCCGCTCCTGTCCCGCCCACGCGGGATTGCCCTGCCGCGTGTAGACGACCGAGCGCGCCAGGTCGTAGGTGAACGCCGCGGCCTGTCCGCCGGCCGTGCCCACGCTGCGCACCGTCACCGCGGGGCTGGTCGTGGGCGTGGTGGCGTTCGAGAAGAGCCGCGCGACCACCGTCGCGTCCACCACCGAGTAGAGGTCCGCGGTCCCGTGGAACTGCATGGTCTCGGCGACAATCCCGGCCCCGGGCGCCCCCGCCGTGTTCACCTCCAGGTACCGATCCGCCAGCGTCGTGCCGAGGGCGTTCAGGCCGAGCAGCCCGGCCAGCTGCGTGTCCGGCCGCATGGTGATGAGGTTGCCTCCGGCCTGCACCCAGTCGCTGAGCGTGGTCACCTGCGTTCCCGTCAGCGGCGACACCTGGCCGAGAATGGCCACATCGTAGCCGGCCAGCAGAGACGGCGTCACGGCCCCGATGTCGACGACGCTGAAGGCGTTCAGCCCTTCGACGCGCAGGATTTCGGCAACGTACTCCGTGAAGCGGTTCGTCGATGAGGCAATCACCACGATGGGCCCGCCCGGGCCCGTCGCGGGCGGTGGAGGTGATCCGGCCGTCGTGAACGACCAGACCGCGTCGCTGGCGAGTGGGTTGCCCGCGAGGTCGCGGACACCACCGGCGGCCCCTCGCACGCGAGCGGTATAGACGGTCGCCACGGACAGCACGCTCGCCGGCTGCAGTGTCGCCAGGCGCGTCGCGGCTGCATAGGAAACGGTCGCCGGCACGAGGACGTTGTCCGGGCCGCGCAGCTCGAACGTCGCCCCGCCAATCGTGGACGCGTCCATCGCTTCATCGAAGGTCGCCGCCACCGACTGGGTCACGGCCACGTTCGTCGCCCCGGAGACCGGCACCGTCTGCAGGATCTGGGGTGGGGTCGTGTCTGGCTGATTCGACACCGTCACCGTGTTCGCGGTCATCGGCTGCTCGAGGTTCCCGCTGTCGTCCACTGCACGGCTCAGGATCGTGACCGTCCGCGGGGCACCGGTCTGCCAGCTGTACGTCCAGCTCGCGCGTCCCGTGGCCCGGCGCCACGAGGCGCCCCCGTCCACCGACACCTCGACGCCGCCCACCTGTCCATCGCCGACGTCGATGGCCGTCCCGGAAATCGTGATCGTCGACTCGGCCAGGACGGTCGAGCCATCGAGGGGGCTGGTCACCATCGAGGTCGGCGCCAGCACGTCAGTCGAGGCCGTCGCGGTCGCCAGCCCGGCCTGGACGGTCAGCGGCTGCACCCCCATGTCGGCGAACAGATTCACCGTCGCCTGCTGTGCCAGCACGCTCGGCGTCGATCCCCCGCGGTCGTGGTTGCCGTCGAGCCCCCAGGACCACTGGATCGTGCCTGCGCCGAACACGAGCGCCCCGCTCGGATGCCGGTAGAGCGTGAGCGCGTGGTTGCCGGTGCCCGACCAGTCATACGTCGACCCGTAGTCCACCAGGCGCTGGACCGGGGTCACCGTCGTGTCCGACAGCCGGACGAGCCCCGCAGGGCGGAAACCGTTGTCGAGGTCCTCGTCCCACTCGTATCCCAGCGTGCCGGAGGGCAGCTCGGCCACCTGCCCTGGCAGCAGCGTGGCCGCCGAGGTGTTGCGCCACAAACGCATGCGTCCTTCGGCCGCCGGGACCGTGATCGCATAGGTGCAGCAATTCACCATGTAGATGGTGCCGGTCAGGGAGTTCTCGGGGTGGCCCCCGTCGGACGGCGGGCTGAAGCGGGGATCGCGCCACGTGCCGGTCCACTCGGGCGAGGGATCGATCTTCGCGTTGGCGTGCGTCTCCTTGTAGGACACCAGCGTGCGGTGGGATGTCGCCGGCGAGGAGAGGCTGTTCTCCCACCGCGTCTTCCAGAAGACCTCGTTACCGCTGAAGAAGGCCAGGTGCACGCCGGCCGCCCGCGCGGCCTCGACGTTGGCCCGCTGCGTGGCCGACCAGTACTCGTCGTGGCCCACCGAGAGGAACACCCGGTGCTCGAGAATCTCCGCGCCATACCGGTCCGAGTCGACGCCGCTGAAGTAGCTGACGTTGTAGCCGTTGGCCTCGAGCCACCGCACCATCGGGTACTCGGCGTTGAAGACCCAGTCCTGTGGCGAGCTCTCCCGCGTCGTGAACGGACGGTTGTAGCTCACCTTGTACGCGCGCCCGGCCGGCGCGCCCACGTACAAGCTGTTCCCGCCGTACTGGTTGTAGGCCTGCCAGGTCGTGTCCGAGGTCTGGAGCAGCAGGTCCGACTGCCCGGTGTCGTCGCGCACGATGAACACGATGTGGCTCGCGCCGCCGTTGTTGGTGCGGATGACCTTCGCGAAGTAGATGCCCGACACCGCCGTGGACGGGACGGCCCACGTCGCCGAGACCGCCCAGTTGCCACAGTCGATCAGGCCGCTCGCCGGCTCGGTCAGGCACGCGGGCTGCGACTGCGGAAGCGACACCGATGGCGTGATGGTGGCCACGCGCCGGGCGCCCATCCCGCTGTAATAGCCCATCCGGTAGATGTCGAGCCGGTAGTCCGATGCATTGGTGTTGATCTTGAACGAGATCGTCTGGCCGCGAGTGACGCTCATGTCCGTCGCGAAGCCCTGAATCGACAGGTCGCCAGCACCGGACACGTCCCACTGGCTCGGTGGATCCCCCGGCAACTGGTTCTCGCACACGATCGGGTTGCCGAGCGGCGGCGCGCACGGGTCCCCTTGGGCAAGCAGCACGGGCTCGCCGGCGGGCAGCATCCGCCCTCCCACCAGCAGGGCCGCAATGACGAAGGCCGTCCATGGGAAGCCGATTCGGCGGACGGCGGGCGGTGCGGCGCTGACGGGGGAACGTCGGGTCATGGGTTGTGTACCTGGCTTTGGGAAACGCTCGACCCGACGCCGGCGCAGACGGGTATCAACGAAGCTGGCGAGCCCTATTAGCAACAACCGCTCCAGCGGTCGTTGGCGAGGGATGGAAGGGACGGCTTGTGATAAATCCCCCGGAATCTCGCCTCGGGTGCTGAGACAGCCAGTCAGACCCTGAACCGAGGCCCTTCGGATTCATCTCGCGAGCAGACTTGTGTCTTCGTTCCGAGCGCGACTCGAGTCGGCGGAGGACGCGGGAACGCCCGGAAGATGGCCGCAGGCCCTCACTCCTGTCGATCCTGAACTCGCCACGTGCTCATCGACGGCATGACGACGTGGGGCTCGGCGAGATCTCACGGGATCGACGTTCGCCTGAAGAGCTGGTACGGTCCCTGGGTCACTACCGGCTCGTAGCCCTGGGACAACGCCTGGGTGTACAAGCCGATGCCTCGTGCGAACGGCCCTTCGAGCACGTACTCCGGAGCTCCCCCTGCCATGACGTCGTATCGTTCCGCCGGTGGCGGCCCTCCGCTGAAGACGTGGGCGACGGCGACGGGCAGCAGTTCCTGCGGAGGAACCCGGTAGACCTGCGGCGTGAGAAACGTCATTTCGGGCTCCCAGGACGCAATCACGGCGTCGCGGGCGACTTCGCGCTCGACCAGGCGGGCCATGGTGAGCGCATCCTGGCTCCGGGGGATCGCGATTCGGGGGAGGAGTGTGCCGAGGCCGAGCGCGACCATGGTCCCGGCCCAGGCCAGCGCCGTCCAGCTCAGCAGGGTGCCCTCCTCGGAGCGTTCGTTCCGCCCGCGACCGAGGCCGTCCACGAAGAACGCCGCTGCAGGCAGACAGGCCAGCGCCATCCCGGGGTAGGCGTACCGCCGCCATCCCACTGACGCCAGCACGAACCAGCCGAGCGCCGCGAGCACGAACGCGATGAGCACCCGCCAGCCGGGTGCGCATTCGTTGGTGCGGATGGCGCGCAGCAGCCCGTAGGCGACGGCGGGCACCAGGGCGCCGAACAGCATGCCCGGCTCCAGAATCATCCGCGCCGCACCCTCAGCGCGTTCCGGCGAGAATGCCAGCGCGGCCCCCGACGCCGCCCGGCGCACGAACGCCACGTTCTCGGAGAACGAGGACGGCCCGAGGTAGCCCAGCAGGCACACCTGCCACAGCCCGAAGACGGCCAGCGCCGCGAACAGCGGAATCGCGAAGACCCCGGGGCGACGCATCCCCCGCGCGAACGACAGCACGCCTGCCAGCGCGAGTCCCGGCACGATCACCACGAGCAGCTGGTACTTGGTCACGGCGGCGAGCCCGAGCAGGACGCCGGCGAGGACAAGGCGCCCGTAGCCCTGTGGCTGCCCCGCGCCGATCAGCGCGCTAAGCCCACAGCAGAGGAAGAAGAACCCCGGCACCTCTCCGAGCACCTGGCGACCGAACTCCAGCGTTCCCACGCCCGGCGTGGCAACGAAGAGCACACCAGCCAGCAGCGCCGCAGGCTCGCTCATGAGGCGTCGCGCCAGGGCATGGACGGCGAGACACGCGAGGACGAGATACACCGCCATGACGAGGCGCGCCTGCAGCAGCCCGATCCCGAAGACCTTGAAGACGGCGGCAATCGGCAGGAGCACGGTCGGCCCGACGCCCGTGGATGGGCCGTAGTAGCGGAAGCCCGTGCTGTCGTAGTCGGCGTACACGCCGAAGAGCACGAGCGACTTCGGCACCATGAGGTGAGAGCCCTCGTCGAACCACGTCGCCGGCCAGCTCGTCAGATTCAACGTGGCCACGACGAGCAGCGCCGCCAGCGCGGCGACCTTCAGCCCGCGCAGCGTGGGTGGCGGGATCCCGGGGGGGGCAATCATCTGCGGCACGCGGTCGATGGCGACATCACCATTCAGCTGCTGATCCCGTGAGCGTGCGCGGGCATGATGGCGGCTGCCGCGCGATATCGGTGACGGCGAGCGATGTTAACGCAACTACGATGCCCGGTGCAGGACCGCACCGCGCGCCCGCCCGGATTCCGCGAAGCGGTGTGAAACCGCCTGCGCGTGGTCGGGTCGGCCGGCCGAGGATGTCTTGCCGGCGGGAGAAGTCGTCAGTTGTCGGCGATCGCACGGACTTCGTTCTCCCGTCCACGCACCCTTTCGGTCGACGGTCGGTCTCGCGGCACGCGAACGCATTGCCGCAACATCCCCTGAATCGCCCTTCAGTGGCTGGCTCGATTCTTGCGGACTGCGCGTTACGATTGGGCCCATCCATGGCCGGCCATCGGACCCGTCTAGCCTCTCGGTGGGACGACGGAAGTCTGTTCGAGAACCGGTCCCGTGGGTGTGGCGCCGTCGGCCGCGTGACGTGAGTGTGTCGGCTCGTGAACGGCATCATCGGATTCTCCCTGTTCGCCGGGCTCCCCGAGAGCCTTCTGCAACGCGCGCTCGCACTCCAGGAGCACGCGCTCGCCCCGTTTGCGGCGCTCGCGCGGCAGACGGTCCGCGTCGGTGACGCCCGCCTCGAGGTGTGGGGCCGTGGCGATCTCGCGGCACGCCTCCATCACGCGCCTGACGGCTCGGTCATGGCGCTGGTCGGTTCTCCCCACGGAGAGGCGACGTGGACCGACGTTCCCGAGCCGGTGCGCACGGGCCGGCGGCAGGCGTTCGAGATTCCCTGGAACGGTCGCGTCGTCCTGCTGAGACTCGGCACGGACGGACGGTCCATGACAATGTGGAATGACTGGGCCGGAAGCATCCCGGTCTTTCATGCCACCGCTGACCCGGGCCGGGTCGTCAGCACCCTGGAGCCCGTCGCGGCGGCCGCGGTCCCGGTGGCCGCCGAGCGCATCGACGTGCCCAGCCTGCTGTCGCTGCTGATCAACGGCCACACGGTCGGCGATCGGACCCTGCTGAAGGGCGTCGAGATCGTGCCTGCCGACTCCGTGACGACATGGGACGGCAGCGGGTGCTGCACCCGTCGTCTCTGGACGGTGCTGCCCACGGAGGACCGCGCAGAAGCCCGCTGGGATGCGATTGTCGATGAGATGTACGAACAATCGCGGAAGGCCGTGGCCGAGGCCGTTCGCGGGGCGCCCCGCTGGGTCGTGCCGCTGTCGAGCGGTCTCGATTCGCGGCTGATCGCGTCAATCGTTTCGGATCTGGGTGTCGAGGCCCGGACATACGCGTGGGGCTCGCGTGACACCGTCGACGTCGTCTATTCGGAGCAGATCGCCAGCGTGCTCGGCCTGTCGTGGCGGCATGTAAGGCTCGGACGGGACTATCTGCCGCGATACACGCGGCAGTGGGCGAGCCTGTTCGGGACGCCGCTGCACTTCCACGGGATGTACCAGATGGCGTTTCTCGACGCGATCCACGGAGAGGCTCCGGCGCCAATCCTCACGGGCTTTCTCGGCGACGTCCTGACCGCCAACCCGCTGTTCGAACGAGCCGCCGGTCCACATCAACTCTACGATGAATGGCTGACGCACTGGCGCCCGTCCGAGCTTCGGTCGCTGCTGCGGTTCCCGGTGGGCGAGCCGCTGGAGGAAATGGCGGCGCTGGCCCTGAGCCCTCCCGCCACCCCAGGCACCAGGTTCAAGCGCCAGGTCCTGTCGGAGGTCTGGAGCCGGCAGCGACTCTACACGGCGTTTCAATCGACGTTATCCGATTACTGGCGTGGCGTCGCCACGCCGTTCCTGAGCCGGGCGTACGCCCGATTCTGCCTCTCGCTGCCGCAGCCGCTGCTCGAGGACCGGCGGGCGCTCGCGGATGTCTATCGCCGCCACTACGGCAAGGTGGCGGTCATTCCCGGCACCTACGCGGACGAACCCCTGATCCGCAGCGGGCGGTATCTCCTGTTGCGCCGCGTGGCGCAGGCGCTTCCAGCGGTCCTTCGCGTCGGACCGCTCCGCGGCTTCCGCAACGGCCAGCCGAGGATGGACATGTTCGCTGTGCAGGCGCATGGTTGGAACGCGTTGTGGCCCATCCAGGACGCGCGGCGTCAGCTCGCCGACTGGATGAACCTGTCGAAGCTCGACGAGGCCTACGCCGCCGTCATGGCGGACAGCGGCGACATCAGGCCCCTCAGGAAGCTGCAATCGGTTCAGGCGTTTGCCCATTGCCTGCTTCGCGGATAGGCCGACAACGGAATTCGTCATGCCTGCGGTGGTCACGTTCTCGCACGTGTCGAAGCGCTACCAACTGGGCCTCGCACGCACCAGCGTGACCGGTCTGGCAAAGGGATGGCTCCGGGCAGCCTGGCGGGGCGGTCTTCCACAGGCCGTGGACGGATCGTATTGGGCGCTGAAGGACGTGAGCTTCGAGCTGCAGCGGGGGCAGTCGCTCGCCCTGCTCGGGCCCAACGGCGCGGGCAAGTCCACGATCCTGAAGCTGCTGGCCCGCATCACACAGCCGACGTCGGGTGCGCTGGAGGTCGCGGGCCGGCTGGCCGCGCTGATCGAACTGGGCGCGGGATTCCATCCCGATCTCACGGGACGCGAGAACGTCTACCTGAACGGGATGCTCCTCGGCCTCCGCCGCCAGGAGATCGAGGCGCGCTTCGACGAGATCGTGGCGTTCTCCGAGCTCGAGCCGTTCATCGACACACCGATCAAGCGCTATTCGTCGGGCATGACCGTTCGACTCGGATTTGCCGTGGCGTCCTGCCTCGAGCCAGAGATCCTCCTGGTCGACGAGGTCCTGGCCGTGGGCGACGCCGCCTTCCGGCAGAAGTGCGTCCGGCGGATCAAGGCGCTGCTGGACGGCGGCACCAGCCTGATCTTCGTCTCGCACGACATGGGCCTGGTGAAGGCGGTATGCGACACGGCGATCTACCTCGAGGCAGGAACCATCCAGCACGCCGGCCCGGTGGCGGACGTGATCGAGACCTACAACACCGCCCTGGACAGACGGCGCGCGGAGCGCGTGGAGCGCCCGGGCGACGACGGAGGCGCCGCGGAGGGCGTGCTCGAGATCACCGGGGTGGCGGTGCTCGATGAGGCCGGGCACCCGGACGGGCACCTCTCTGCTGACCGCCCGGCCGAGGTCCGCGTGCGGTACGTGGCCTACCGCGGCATCGGCCCGGCGCATGTCATCGTGCGCCTGCAGCGATCGGACGGCGTGTCGTGCTGCGTGGTCCGAACGGTGGCGGACGGAGCGCCCCTGAACATCGAGGCGGGACCGGGAACGGTGTCGGTGGTCTTCGAGCCCCTGCAGCTGTACGGCGGCACGTACTACGCGGTGGTCTGGGTGACGGATGCCGACGGGGCCAGCGGCATCGCGCGCGCGACGTCGGAGTGGTTCGAGGTGAAGAATCGGACGGCGGGCCTCGATGCCGGTGACGCCGTGTTCGAGCCGGCCCGTCGATGGACACACCACAAGGACGTCGGGCGATGAGCAACCGCGGGCCTCGGGGCGTGCACCTGGCCGACGTGACGTGGGCGTGGACCGTGCGCACGCTCAAGGCGCGCTACCAGCAGGCGTCGCTCGGGTGGCTGTGGGCGATCATCCAGCCCGTCGCCACCGTCGCGATCTTCACCGTGGTGTTCACGCGGTTCGTCCGGGTCGATACCGGGAGCGTGCCCTACCTGCTGTTCTCGTATACGGCCGTGGCCCCCTGGGCCCTGCTGGCGAGCGCCCTGCCGGACATGGCATCATCGCTGGTGACGAACCTGAATCTCGTCACGAAGATCTACTTCCCCCGCGAGGCCCTGCCGGTGGCGGCATTTGCCGCCAGGACCGTGGACTTCGCCATCAGCGTCGTCCTGCTGCTCGGGCTCGTGCTGTTCTACGGCATCACGCCATCGTGGCGCTGGCTGGTGTACCTGCCCGTCGTGTTCGCGATCCAGTCGATGCTGATTCTCGGCGTGGGTGTCGGCGCGGCGGCGCTGAACGTCCGGTTTCGGGATGTCGATCCCGTGATGAAGCTGGCCCTCCAGATCTGGTTCTACGCGTCGCCGGTGCTCTATCCCGTCTCCGCGGTCCCGCAGGAATGGCAGTGGCTGTACTTCGCGAATCCCATGGCCGGTGTGATCGAGGGGTATCGCGACGTCCTGCTGAGCGGGCGGGCCCCCGGCTGGTACCTCGCCACTGCCGCCGTGACCTCGCTCGTGACGTTCGTAATCGGCTATGGGCACTTCAAGCGGGTGGAGGGGCGGTTTGCCGACATCATCTGAAGCGCCAGGCGCGGCGTCGAGACCGCTCGTCAGCGTCGTCATCCCCGCCTACAACCAGGCGGCGTTCCTCGGCGAGACGATTCGGAGCGTCCTGTCCCAGACCTTCCCGCACTTCGAGGTCATTGTCGTCAACGACGCCTCGACTGACGACACGGACGCCGTCGTCCACACGTGTGCCGATCCGCGCTTGAGGTACGTCCGGCACGAAACCAATGCCGGCCTGCCGTCGGCGCGGAACACCGGCATTCGGGCCGCGACGGGCGACCTCGTGGCCCTGCTCGACGCCGACGACCTCTTCCTTCCCGGAAAGCTGGAGGCGCACGTGGCCTTCATGGCGGCCCGCCCGGAGGTCGACGTCAGCTACAACGCGCGCTTCGAGCTGAATCACTCGGCCACCACCATCAGGGAGATCTGGCAGCCTCCCGACACGGTCGGCCTCGTGGATCTCATGCTGGGCTTTCCGTTCGCGCCGAGCGACATGGTCGCCAGGCGCGCACGGCTCCTCGAGGCCGGCCTGTTCGATCCCCGGATGGGCAGCGCCGAGGACACGGACCTCCCGTGCCGGATGGCCCTGGCAGGCTGCCGGTTCGCCGGGATCGGCCGCGTGCTGAACGCCCGGCGGTATCACTCGGGCCGGGGTCGGAAGCACCTGCAACGGCGCCGCGACGACGTGGCGCGGGCGCTGGAAGCCGTCTTCGCCGATCCCCGGTGCCCGCCAGGTGCGCTCGGCGTCCGCGGCGCGGCGATGACCCATCACCTCATGGTGCTGGTCTCGCTCGCGCTCATGCAGCACGAGACCGGCCTGGCCCGCGCGTTCGTCCGGGAACTGGCGCGAACGGCCCCAACGGTGCTCGAAGGCCACCCCAGTGCGCTGGTGTCGTTTCTGATGATGGAGAGCGTCGCCGATGACCGCCTGGACCACGAAGCGCTGCTGCGGGAGATGATGGACCAACTGCCCCCGGAACTGGCGTGGCTCGAGGGGCAGTTGGCGTGGGCCGAAGCGAGAGGGCACCTCTGGAAGGGTCTCCGAAGTCTGCTCTGGGAGCGGACGGCACCAGGACACGCACACCTGGCGCGTGCGGCCGACCTGCACGCCGGGTTTGATGCGCCCTTCACCCAGTTCGTCACGAGCCATGTGTTGACCTACGAGCGGGCGTTCGGCTCGTCGGCGGGGCGCTCGGCGCTCGACCGGGTCGCCGATGGCGTCCGTCAGGTGGGCGGCCGGCGCTGCGCGCGCCGGTTCAAGGCCTCTGTACTCGTGAACCAGGCCTTCGAGCGCTTCCATGCCGGCGTGACCGCCGGGGTGCCGAAGACCGTTGCCAGGGCGCTGGTCAACGATCCGTCCTACGTGACCAACCGCGGCGTGCTGTCCATGGCGGTGCGGTCGATGCTCGGCGGGGGCCGGCAGCGGCCGCGCGGGGCGGTCGTGCCATGAGGGTGCTCGTCCTGACCAACCTCTATCCGCCGCATGTCATCGGCGGCTACGAGTCGCTGTGCATGGAGGCGGTGGACGGGTTCGTGCGGCGTGGCCACGACGTGTGCGTGCTGACCAGCACCTACGGCCAGGGTTCCGAATCGTGCGAGGGACACGTCCATCGCGTCCTCGCCCTCGAGGCGGACCTGCAGTTCTACCGGATGGCCGACGCCTGGTCGTATCCACGCAGGCGCGCGAAGAACGTCGAGCACCTGCGACAGCTGGTCGCACGGTATCGTCCCGACATCATCTTCATCTGGGGCATGTGGAACCTGTCCAGGCGCCTCGCCTCCGAAGCCGAGGCGCTGCTGCCCGGGCGCGTCGTGTACTACCTGGCGAATCCGTGGCCGATCGAGCCCAACATGCACCAGGCGTTCTGGGACGCCTCGGCCACCTCGTGGCCACGCACCCTGGCCAAGCGGCTCGTGCGCGTGCCGGCGCGAGCGTGGCTGGCCGATGAATGGACCGCCGTCCCGCTGCGCTTCGCCCATGCGCCCTGCTGCAGCGCCGCGCAGCGCGACCAGCTGCTTCGGGCCGGCGTGCCGCTGCAGGATGCTCCGGTCATCTACGAAGGCGTGGAACTGGCGGAGTACGTCGCGTACGCGGCCCGGCGGACAGACGACCCCGGCGGGACAGTGTCGCTGGCCTTCGTCGGCATCCTGGCCGAGCACAAGGGCGTCCACACCGCCATCGAGGCCCTGGCGCGCCTGCCGAATCGGCAGCGGACGCGGACCGCGCTCACGATCCTCGGAAAGGGCCATGTCCAGTACGTCCGGCGGCTGGATGCACTCGTGACGCAACACGGGCTCGCCGATCGCGTGACGTTCGTGCCACCGATTCCGCGTGACCAGCTGCCAGCCTTCCTCGGCAGGTTCGACGCGCTGCTGCTGACATCGACCTGGGCGGAGCCACTTGCGCGCATCATGCAGGAGGGGCTCGCGAGCGGCATGGTGGTCATCGGATCCGCCACGGGAGGAACGGCCGAGACCATCGTCCATGGCGAAAACGGACTGCTCTTCGAGGCGGGCAATGCAGACGCGCTGGCCGGGCAGATCGCCCTGCTGCTGGAACAGCCCGCGCTGCGCCGGACACTCGCCGAGGGTGGCGTACGGACCGCGCGAGAGCGATTCGACATCCACGTCATGGTCGACGCCCTGGAACGATACCTGGAGCAGGTGCATGCCACGGCCCGATGACCGGCTGGTCAGCGTGGTCATCCCCAACTTCAACCACGCGCGATACGTCGGCGACGCGATTCTTAGCGTGCTGGCCCAGACCTATCGCGACTACGAGATCCTCGTCGTCGACGACGGCTCGACCGACGACAGCCACGCGGTGATCGCGCAGTTCGGCGACCGCGTCAGGTTCATCTGCCAGCCCAACGCCGGCCTGTCCGCTGCGCGCAACACAGGGATCCGTGCGGCGGCCGGGGCGTACATCGGCGTCCTCGACGCCGACGATCTCTACGAGCCCGAGTACCTCGAGGCGCTGGTCGCGATGCTCCGTCGCCAGCCTGGCGCGGGGGGCGTTCACTGCGGGTACCGCTTCGTCGATCACGAGAACCAACCGCTCCCACAGGTGGAGGCTCGGGCGGTCGAGCCGGATGGGCTCTACAGGGCCCTGCTCGATGGCAACTTCCTCGTGCCGGAGTCGGTCCTGCTTCGCCGGACGGTGTACGACGACGTGGGGCTCTTCGACGAGGCGCTCAGGGCCTGTGAGGACTGGGACGTGTGGCTCCGGGCCGCATCGCGATTCCACATCCTCCGGTCGCCCCGGATTCTCACCCGGCACCGGGTGCTTCCCGGCAGCATGTCCACCGATCCGCAGCGCATGCTGGCCAATCGCCTGGCGGTGCTCGCCAAGCACGTGGGCGCCGAGCCCGTGTCCCCGGGCACCTCCGTGGCGCATCGCGCGTTCGGCCGGGCTTACCTCGGCTCGTGCGTCGAGTTCATCCAGTACGGGGATCCCGAGCGCGCCTACCGCTGCCTTCGGCAGATGGCCGTCGTCTGCCCCGGCCTGTTGTGCGAGATCGACACGTGCTACCAGATCGGCTGCGGGCGCCAACCGAAAGGCTCGATGGGGGACCTGGCATCGCTGTCGATGCCGGCCGACGGCGCTCCGCTGTTGCCGTTGCTCGACCAGTTGTTCGGCGACCACGCTACACCGGAGCCGGTGCGGCGCCTGCGGCGGCCAGCCTACGCCACCGCCCTCGCCGCCCTGGGCATCCTGGCCTACAACACCCGCGATACCAGATCGGCCCGCGTGCTGCTGACGCGGGCGATCTGGCTCGATCGGGCGGTGCGCACCAACGGGGTCGTCATCGGCACGTGGGCGAGGGCGCTGGTCGGGCATCGCGTCATCGCGTGGATGAAGAGGGCCCTGGGCGGTCGCGATGTCGGCCATGGGTGAGACCGCTGGCCACGGGGCGACGACCGGCCGCCGGCAGGCGCGTCATCTCCGAGGGGCCCTGACCCTCGGCATGGCGTCGGGCGCCATCTTCGCCGGCGCTTCCCTCTCAGCCTTCTGGCTGGCCTACGATGCCCTGACGGCGCGGCGCGACCTCGTCTCCCTCGCGGCCGGCCTGGTGCTCGCGACCGGCCTCGCGGTCGCGGCATCCCGACGGAGGCGCTTGCGCGCGGGATTGAGCGGGGCCGGCGTGCTGTGCGGTCTCGGCGTGGTGGGCGTGACCGTGACCGGCGTCACCCTCGGGCTGGCGGACCAGGGCGCGGCAGCCGCGAGCCTTTCCATCCTCATACCGATGGCGGCGTGCGGGCTGCGCCCCCGCCGAGGGCGCGGGCGAGTCGTCGCCCTCACCGTCCTCGCGATGGGCATCGGGGTGGCGGCGCTACTGGTCACCAGGGAGGCCTCCGCCATCGGTGGCCTCTCGGTCGGTGCGCTCGTGGCGGCGTGGCTGGCCTGGCGAGCGGACCGGGCGACACCGCGGCGATGGATCGCGCCGGTGGACGCCACGTTGGCCGTGGCCCTTCTCGCCGCAGGAGCCGTGTACCTCGTGGCCATGTTCGTCACGAACCCGCCTGTCATTCCCGACACGGCCATGAACACGCACCTCGTCACGCGGCGATGGCTCTGGCGCGACGCCCTGACGATGATCGGGGACTACCCGTACACCGGTAGCGGCCTGGCAGGCGTGGCCATGGTGATGTCCTCATACGCCTGGCTGCGGCACGTGCCATACCATCCGCACGCGCACAACCTGTTCCTGCAGGTTGGACTGGAGCAGGGGATTCCCGCCGTGGTGGGCCTGCTCGGCATGTTCTCCGCCGGAGCCTGGATTCTGTGGCGGGCCGTGCGCTCGCGCGATCCGCGGGTGCAGCCCTTCGCCATGGCGGCGAGTGCGGCACTCGTGACGCTCTTCTGCGCCGGGCTCTTCGAGTCCGATCTGGCGGGGAGCGCTCTTCTTTCCTGTCTGTTCCTGCCGTTCGGGCTCACGTTCGGTCTCGGATTCGGCCTTCTGAAACGCGAACGGCGGAGAGCGGCGGCGCCAGGATGGCGGCTTCCCGTCCTGGCCGGGGCCGCTCCCATGGCCCTCATCCTCCTGATCGTCGCGGCCCTCCCCGATGCGCGTGCGCGATGGCACGCGAACATGGGCGCCCTTCTGCAGACCCGTGCCGAACTCGGTGTGTACCGCTGGCCCGAGTGGTCCATCCAGGACCAGCTGCGGCGCGATCACGCCGTCGACCTCGAACCCGCGATGCGCCGCTACCGCGAGGCACTGTCGCTCGATCCCGACAACGCCACGGCGCGTCGGCGGCTCGGCCAGATCGCCCTGTCCACAGGGCAGACCCGAGAGGCCGTGGGTCACCTCGAATCGGCCTCGGCTGCCGCCCCCACGGACCGGGCAGCCCAGCGGCTGCTGGCCGAGGCATACGCTCTCACCGGGAACCGCGAGGGTGCCATGAGGCTCTGGAACACGATCGGAATCGACCGGGACGAGCTGGGCCCGCGACTCTGGTGGTATTGGCACGTCGGAAACGCGAGGGACGCCCGGCGGTTCGAGGACGCCGTGCGCGAGTTCGAGCGACTGCGGGCCCGCATGTCAGGGTGACGCCTTCGAATGACGGTCGCGGAGGCTTCCCACGCCCTCACGAACAGAGTCCCGGGCCGAGCAGAGTCTTGTTCTCGTTCCTGGAGACTTGACCGTGGCCCCACCAAGGGCACGGCTCCGGTCCAGGATCTGTCCAACTGCCGGTCCGGAAACGGCTTAGGGACGCGCGCGCAGCCAGGCAGCCGGAAGGGCGCCGTTGGCGACGAAGCTGCAGGAGGGCCAGGCGATGAGGCTGCTGATCACCGGAGGTGCCGGGTACATCGGGTCGGTCGTGGCGGAGTTGTCGGTCGCCGCCGGGCACCAGGTGGTCGTGCTGGACGACCTTCGTGCCGGCAACCGCGCCGCGGTCCCTCCAGGCTGCACGCTCGTGGTCGGCGCGCTCGGAGACCCCGGAGTGCTCGAGCGGTGCTTCGCGCTGGGTCCTTTCGATGCCGTGCTGCACCTGGCGGCCGAAGCGGCGATCGAGCCCTCGGTGACGGACCCGGCCCTCTATTTCAAGGTGAACCTGGTCGATGGCCTCGCGCTGCTCGATGCCATGCGGGCCCACGGCGTCGAGCGGCTGGTGTTCTCCTCGACGGCGGCGACCTACGGCGAGCCCCAGACGACTCCCATCGACGAGGACCATCCGCAGCGGCCCATCAACGCCTATGGTGAATCCAAGCTGATGTTCGAGACGTGCCTGCGCTGGTATCACCGCGCGTACGGGCTGCGGGCCGTCTCGTTTCGCTACTTCAATGCCGCCGGCGCGACGGAACACCGGGGGGAGGCACGTCCACACGAAACCCACCTGCTGCCGCTCGTTCTCGAGGCGGTGGCGGGCCGGCGCCCACCTCTCCGGGTCTTCGGGACCGACTATCCAACCCCTGACGGCACCTGCGTCCGCGATTACGTGCACGTCGTGGACATCGCGCGGGCCCACCTTCTCGCGCTGGAACGGATCGACGAGCTCGGCCTGAGCTGGTTCAACATCGGAAGCGAAACCGGGTACTCGGTGCGGCAGGTCATCGAGACGGTCGAGTCGACGCTGGGTCGGAAGGTTCCCTGGGAGCCCGCCGGCCGACGCCGCGGCGATCCCGCCGTGCTGGTCGCCAGCGCGGAGCGTCTCAGGCAGCAGCTCGGATGGGCGCCCCAACGTCCGGGTCTCGTGCCCATTGTCGAATCGGCGTGGAGCTGGCGGGAGCGGCACCCGCAGGGCTACCGGTCGCCACGGTCAGAGGCGGTCAGTTAGCACACTGGTCATTTTTGCCCGGGCCTGGCGTCAAACTTTCCGGTCGCTCGATGTCGAGGACCACCCTTGGGTGCCCGCTGCCGTCGACGCCAATCACGCGTCCTCGGAGCGATCGGTCACAGTATTCGCGGCAAAACCCTCCATTTCGTCCGTCGGACGCGCGATGAAGACCACGGCTCTGATGCAGAAGCCCGCGTAATTCGAAGGTACGTTTGTTGCACAACCTTCGCAGCTGCTGTGCCAACGGAAGCGCTGGGAGGAGCGGCGATGTTGTTGAGAACCCGACGGGTCATCTGGATCTCGGTGACGGGGGCCGCCATTGCCGCAGCCATGTTGACGCAGGGCCCTTCCGTCAGTGGACAGACCGGGCTGACGGATCCGATTGTCTTCGCGTCGCGGGCCATTCCCAGACCTGGCCACATCGGCGATGGGCAGAACCGGACCGGCAGCCTCCCGGGCGTGGGGAGCATCTCGCGCTTCGTCGTGGCGAACCCCGGAAGGTTGGTGATTCGCGAGCCGAACGGAGGCCTCCGGATCCTCGTCGATGGCGCCAACCCGACGAGCCAGAGCCTGAACCTCATCGACGTCCATGCCCCTGAGGTCTCCTACGACGGGCAGTGGGTCGCCTTCGCCGGCCTCCCCAACGGGACGTATGACAGTTCCGACCGCGACGTGGGCGCTCATCCGGGCGCCTGGCGGATCTACACGATCAACGTGAGCGGCACCGGCCTTCGCCAGGTCACGTTCGACCCGCCACCGCTCGATCTCAGTCAGTTCCCCTTCCCGGCGAGCTATTTCAACCGGGCGGACGACACGGACCCCGTCTGGCTCCCGGATGGCCGGATCGTCTTCTCCTCGACGCGATGGCCGGCGGTTGCCCAGTACCGCGATCCGCGAACGACCAACCTGTATGTCGTGAACCCGGATGGCAGCCACCTGCATCGCATCACCGCGGAGCGGAACGGCGCGGATCGGCCTCTCGTGGATCCGGTCACCGGGAAAATCGTCTATTCCCGGTGGTGGAGGAACGCGCATCTGGCCAGTGACAACACGGCGACGTTGCCGGACCCCGTCTACGGCGGATACCTGCTCCACCTCGGGCTTGCCACCGACGACTCGAACCGATACACCCCTGAGCAGTACGCCTCGCTCGGCCCGGCCTACGGGAAGGTCAACCGCAACCTGTGGATCTCGGCCGTCGTCAATCCGGACGGCACGGACCTCTCGCTGTGGAATGGGGGGTCCGACTCCAACGCCCTGATGAACACCCTGTACGGCGGTTCGTTCGACGAGGCCGGAAACATCTACTCCAGCTTGTTCCCCCTCGAGAACCTGGCCGAGGTGGCCGGATTCGGCGGGGTGCGCTACCACCGGCGGGGAGTCACGGGCCAATACCAGCGACCCGACCCCGTCCTTGGCATCACCGAGTTCCTGCCGCAGATTCCTCTGGTCTTTCCCGACCTCGAGCGGGTCTTTCAGAGCGAGTACGCCGCCGAGCCGGAAGTCGTCCCGGGGACCAACCTCCTCGTCGTCTCCATCGCACCGGATTACCGGCAGGACTACGGCCTCTACGTGGTCACCCGCGACGGTCAATCCCGGCAGTTGCTGGTGGACAATCCCGGGACCACGGAAATCCGGGCGCGGTTGGTGCGTCCGCGGCCCCTTCCGCCGGTCATCCCGGATCGACCCCATCTCGTGACCGAAACGGCCAGCCTGCTTCCGCCAAGGGCAACCGGTCCATACGACATCGACGGCACCTTTGTCTTCGACGCCCTGAATGTCTACTTCAACGCGCCGGTGGACACCAACATCGTCAGTGCGCCCCCGGTCGGCTCCGCGGGATCCATCCGGTTCTACGCGGACTTCATCAAGGACTCGCCGACGACCAACAGTCGATACAACTGGCCGTCACTGCTGGGCGAGCGGCCGGTGGCGCCTGACGGTTCCGTCGCCGAACCCTATGCCCCCGCCAACATTCCCCTGTTCGAGCAGCTTCGGACGCCCCAGGCGGTCGGGTACGGGGTGCCGGTGACGAATCCGCCGAACACCCAGGACTTCGAAAGCGGGGCTGCGCACGTGGCCGGAATGAACTTCGGCCGCCCGGGGACGCGCCTCCGGTGTGTCGGCTGCCACATGGGCCACACGCTCATTCCGGTGCCTGCCACCAGTGAAGCGGCGCGCTGGACGAATCTCGCACCTGGAGCGACCACGACGGCCTCGTCCGGGTCCGGATCCCGATCGCTCATCAATCGACGCGCGCACACCGAGGGCAGCTTCGATTACTGGCGGAGTCAGTCCGGGCAGAGCCCCACGAACCAGTGGGTGCAGCTGACCTTCCCGGTCTCTGTCTACGTTCGGACGGTCAGGCTGTGGGGTGCCAGCGACCTGAGCACCGTCGGAAACACGACGGTGCAGGTCTTCTCGGACCCGTCGGCCACGAGCCTTGCGGCCCAGGCCGCGAGCGGACCGGTCGCCGATGGCGGCACGGACGTCGGATTCGCGGACGTGCCGGCCCGCGCGGTGCGTGTGGTCTTCTCACAGGTCACGGGGGCCCAGGCGAGCCTGGCCGAGATCGAAGTCATCGCGGCCGGCGGCCCGGGCTCGACCGTGCCGTTGCCGTCGGCGCCAACCCGCCTTCGCATCATCGTCCCGTAGCGGTCGTCCGATGCACCGGGCCCTCGGGGTCACCTGTGCCGCGCGGCACGCCGACCCTCACGCACCGTTCAGCGGACGGGTGCGACCGCGGACCCGAGCGCGTGAGAGTAGACTTGGGCCAGCCGCTGGCACACCGCCGCTGGCTGGAAGCCTCCCTTTTCGTACGAACGGCGCGCCGCTTCGCCCAACCGCGCCCGCAGTTCAGGCGCGTCGACGAGTGTCACGAGGTTTCGGGCCAGACTGGTCGGGTCGGCCGGCGGACAGAGCAGCCCGTTCACGCCGTGTTCGATCAGCTCGGGGATCCCGCCAACCGACGTCGCCACGATGGGGCAGCCGAACGCCATCGCCTCGACGAGGCCGAGCGGCTGCCCCTCGAGGACCGACGACATCACGAAGATATCGGCGTGGGACAGAATGCGCGCGAGGTCCGTCCGTGACGTGAACGCCCCGGGAAAGATGGCGTCCGCGTCCAGGGCGAGCTGTCGCGCATGCTGCTGCAACTCGGCGCGGAGAGGTCCATCTCCGTAGATCCTGAGCTCGACGCCGGGGTGCGTGGCCGTCACCCGGGCCATCGCATCCAGCAGGTACGTCAGCCCCTTCGTCACATAGAGGCGAGCGACACAGGTGATGAGGACCGGGGCCGTCCCCTGTCGTCGGGGTGCGGGGCCAGACGCGGCCGGGTCTGGCAGCAGCGGAGGCCTGACGAAGATCGGCCGCGTGACGCCGCACACCGACTGCAGCCCGAGCGCGCTCCGCTGGGAGACGGCGACGACCGCGGCCGCCTTGTTGATCGTGCCCGAGAACCCCTGCCACCAGTCGAACTGCGGGTCCGGGGTCTGGTGCTCCTCGTACACCACGGGCAACCCCCCGGCGTGGGCCCAGTCGACGGCGAAGAGCAGGTTGGTGGTGTATCCCTGGATGTGCAGCAGGTCGGGGCGCCAGCGCCAGCGCCACCACGTCAGCAGCAGCCTGCCCAGGGTGTCTCGTCGATCCTTCGCGAGAAACCGTTCCAGGAGCTGGCGGCGGAGCCATCCCCGCGCACTCTCCAGTGACGGTGTCCACCTCGTCCGCCGGATGACGGCTCGGACGGCAGCCATCGGATAGACGAGGGGGCTGGCGAGCCAGACGAGCGCGTTCAGCAGCGTGACCTTCGTGTCCCAGTCCGATGCCAGGCGCGAAAGCCACCTCGGCACCTGCACGAAGGGAACGTCGCCTTCGGCGAGCCGGCGGACGTACTGGTTATTGCGGTCTACCCAGGCTGTGGACAGGACGCTCGACTCGTGCCCCTGCCCGCGCAGTCCGATGGCCAGCGTCACCAGGTACTCCTCGAGTCCGCCGAACTCCTGCACGTCGTACAGGACCATGCAGACGCGCATGGGACGCTCGGGCCGCCCCGCCGGTTCGGGCTCGGGCGTCACCGGACCCGCGTGCCGATGGGCTCAGCCGTCAACGGCCACCATCAGTGGAGGCACCCGGCGACCGTGGCGCGATGCCATCGCGGGCGGCGATCACCAGAGCGCGATCAGGGCCAGCTGGGGGAGGAACCGGAGGAATCCCTGTGCCAGCGTCTTGGACTGGCTCCCGGGAACGAAGATGATGTCGTTGGGCATCACCTGGAAGTTCGGCTTCTTCCCTTCCAGGATGGCCTGGAAGTCTACGGCCAACTCCTGTCGGCCCCCCTGCCCGTCGTAGCGGACCAGGATTCCCTTCGACGCCTTGGCCGTTCTCGAGGGTCCTCCGGCGAAGGCAAGCGCCTCTGAGATCGTCAGGTCTCGCCTGGGGGGCATCTCGAAGGAGCCTGGATTGAGGACATCGCCGCTCACGAAGTAGTAGTTCGGGCGATTGAACGGCACGTAGAGGATATCCCCGCCCTGGAGTTTCAGGTTCAGGTCCGGCCGGTTGCCGGCGGCGAGCTGCTGGATGTCAATGGGGACGGCCGGCGCCAGTCGGGTGTCGCCGCTGTCCTCACCGTCCTCGGCCTCGACGGGTATCCGCCTGTACAGATACATCGTCCCCTCGGTTGGGACTCCCAGGCTGAGGGCCACCAGATCCATCACGTGCATCTCATCGCGCATGTAGTACTGCCCGGCCTGCGCGACCTCGCCCAGGATGTACACCGTGTTGCTGCGGTAGGCCTGGACGCCTACTGTCACCTGGGGATCCTTCAACAGCTCCCGCTCGCGGAGGTGGCGGGCGATCTCCTGCTCGACCTGCCCGACCGACATACCCGCGACGTTGAGGATGCCGATGTAGGGAAGGCTCACCTTCCCCGAATTGCTCACGGTCACGTCGATCCAGGGGACGGTCTTCTGCTTGTACGCCTCCACCCCGATGACGCGGACCGACAGGACGTCCGCGGGACCGACGCGATAGTTCGGATCCCGCGCCTGGGCCTGTCCGGACGCGGGCTGCCCCGTCTGGGTCTCGACCCGAGCCGCCTCCTGCGGGAGCGCCGCGGCCGTGAGCATCAGCCAGATCACGCCTGTTGCGAACATGACGGTGTCTCCTCCCATAGCGCCGTGTCTCGACAACGGTCCGAGGCCCTCCTCACTTCCGGACGCCCTGCAGCGCGCCCTGCGAGAGCGCCTGCGGGGCGATGCCGAGCATCTCGTAGCCGATCGCCTTCATGTTGCTGCCGGGAATGAAGATGATGTCGTTGTTCTCGATCGGGAAGTCCTGCTGCTTGCCCTTCAGGATGGCGAGGAAGTCCACCTTCTTCTCCTCCCATCGGCCATTCACGAAGCGGATGAGCATGCCGTCGCTCATCTTCGCCGTCCGCGTCGGCCCCCCGGCGTGCGCAATGGCCTGAGAGACGAGCATCGTCCGCTCGGCCGGCGGAGGAATCACAATCGCACCTGCCGAGCTGACGTCTCCGAGCACGTAGAAGCGCCTGTCCGGGCTGGCTGGGACGACCAGGATGTCCCCCTTCTGGAGCAGGATGTCGGGTTCCGGCACCGCACCGAACTTCAGCGGCCTGAGGTCGATTGGGATCACCTCGACGCCCGCACCGCCGACCGTCGGGTGCGCGAGGGCTACGCTGGGCTGGGGCTTCTCCAGCTTCTGCTGCGCGGTACGAGTCTGCCGGTGGAGATACGCGTAGCTCCCGGCTCCGGGGTCGAGACCGCCAGCCATGAGGATCGCCTCCATGACCGTCAGCTGCTGCGACATCATGTACTCACCCGTGTTGTCCACCTGCCCGATCACGAAGATCGGATTGGCGCGGAACTCGGTGATGTGCACCAGCACCTGGGGATTCTTGAGGAGCTGCTTCTCCGCGTAGAGCCGCGCGATCGTCTCCTCCAGTTCGCCCGGGGTCAGTCCTGCGCTCTTCACGGCACCCACATAGGGCATGTTGATGGTGCCGTCGTTGCCGATGGTCAGGGCCTTGGTGGTTCCCTCGAGCACGTCTTCGCCGACGAAGACCACGTCCAGCTGATCGCCCTCGCCGAGCACGTACTCGGGAGAGAGCTTCGGCATGCGCAGGAATGCGCTCTCGAACAACGCCCGCGCGTCGGCGGGGCCGGGAAGGATGTTGTGAGGAGCGCCTGGGCCGCTCTTCAGCGCCCAGGCGCGATTGTCCGCTGCGTTCTGCGCCGTGTTGATCCCCTCGTCGCTCTGGTGACTCGTGCGACCGACGGTCCCGGGCCCGGGCCCGGGATCCGGCCGCACAGGAGCCTGCGCAAAGGCATCCGCGCCGTATGCAAGCACCACGCTGACGATGAGCACACCAGCCAGGCCCGGATACTTGTTCATTGCCGCCTCCCGGAGGGTGCACTGCACGCACCAGATTGCGAGTCTAGCGACCGACAGAACCCGTGTCGAGAACATAAGACCTCAGCCATTCAAATAGCGCCTAATGTCATCCGCCCGGATGACTTCCTCGAGGTACGCCTCAATGCCGACCGCCATGCGCGCGACGTCGAACTCCGACCGCGCGACGCTCTCGCCGCGCGTCACGAGACCTCCCAGCAGTTCCGGATCGCCCGCCAGTCGCTCGAGCCGATCGACGAGGCCCTCGACGTCGCCCGGCTCGAACACCAGACCCGTCTCGCCGTCCCGAAGGATCTCTCCGGCGCCGCCGACGGTCGTGCCGACGACCGGTACCCGCGAGGCCATCGCTTCCACGAGCACTCGGCCGAATGGCTCGTTCCAGATCGACGGAAACACGAGGACGTCGTGCGCACAGAGCATGCGCGGCATCTCGTCTGACGGCACCACGCCCACGAAACGCACGCGGTCGGCGATGCCGAGCTCGGCCCCCAGCGATCGCAATGACGCCACGTGCTCGTCGTCTCCGGTGCCGAGCACGGTGAGGTCCCAGCGGCGCGGCCCGTCACGCCCGGCCAGCGACGCCATGGCTCGTATGGCCGTGTCCATGCCCTTGTCAGGCGTGAGACGACCCGCGACGAGCAGCGTCCATTCGTCTGCGGGTCTCACCCTGCTGCGCTGGTCCGCCTCGCGGCGATACCGCTCCGTCGGGACACCGCCAGGTATCACGGCCGATCGGCCGACCCTGACGGCGGCCTGCTCGTAGCTTCGTCGCATGAACGCGCTGGGGAACAGGCCATGCGGAAGCGTGAGCGCCGGCTGCGCGTCGCGCGCCAGCCGTCGTTCGGCGGCTTCGCTCAGCAACCGCCTGGCGGCGCGTCCCAGGCCACTGCGCGCGGGAGCATCCCAGAAGGCACGCCACTGGCTCGGGAGTGTCGGCCAGTAGTCTCCGAAGTAATAGACCGTGCGATCGCCGTATCGTCGCTCGATGGCCGCCGGCAGCGATCGATCGAGGTTCCACATGCCCCAGACGACCACCGCGTCCGGCACGAAGGTGTTCAGCCATCGGTCGGCCGTCGCCAGGTTCGCCCGCGTCCTCCGCGCCCGATCCAGGAAGAAGACGCCCATGTTGCGCGGCGAGTCGATCTCCATCTCCAGGTAGAGCTCGCGGGCCACGCGTGGGCCGTGCCGCGGAACGTCGTCGACCGCCTGTGGCCTGCTCGTGAGCACGAGGACGTCGTGGCCGGAGCGCGTCAGATACTCGGCGACCTCCTGGCACCACAGCTCGTAGCCGCCTCGCGATTCCGGGGGATAGAAGTTCGTCAGGAAGAGCAGGCGCACGGTCTGGAGTGGACGAGGACGAGCCCGGGCCGGCACCGCCCGGGCATTCGACGCTCAGTAGGCGCCCCGACCCTTGATCACGGCGGGCAGGGTCCGCACGAACAGGATCTGCAGATCGAGCCAGACGCTGTAGTTGCGGACGTAGTAGAGGTCCATGCGGACCCGTTCGGCGTAGCTCAGGTCGGATCGCCCCGACACCTGCCACAGGCCCGTGATGCCCGGCTTGACGGTCAGCAGGTTCATGCGCTGGTCTCCGAACTCGCCTGCCTCCTCCGGGGTGATCATCCTCGGCCCCACCAGGCTCATCTGGCCGAGCAGCACGTTGAACAACTGCGGCAGCTCGTCGAGGCTGTAGCGGCGCAGCCACCGACCCGCCCTGGTGATCCTCGGGTCCTTCTTCAGCTTGTGTTGCGTGCGCAGCGTCTCGGCCGCCTCCGGATCCTGGTCGAGCAACTCGTGACCGTTCTCGTGCATCGTGCGGAACTTGAACGCGTCGAAGGGCTTCCCCGACACGCCGAGCACACGGCGGCGGTGCAGCACCGGTCCCGCCGAATCGAGCTTGATCCAGATCGCGATCACGGCCAGGACGGGCCAGATCAGCAACAAGCCCAGTGAAGCCAGCGTGGCTTCCAGGAGCGTCTTGAACACCACCTCCATCCGGTCGAGCCGAATCTTGTGGATGCTCATGAGCGGCAGGGTCCCGAGCGTCCGCACCTCCACCCGGGTCGTGAGCAGCTCGTAGACGCCCGAGGACAGTCGCAGCTGAACCGGGAGTGGCTCGACGTGCCCGCACAGCCGGAGCAGCTCCTCGCGGCCGAGCGCGGTGATCGCGACGATGACCTCCTCCACGCCCCAGTGCTGCACGATCGCGGTGATCTCGTCGATGCGTCCGAGGACCGGCCCGGCCCGTCGGGGATGCCGATCGTCGGCGCTGGTGGTGACGAAGCCGATGGTCCGCACGCCAGACGCGCGGTGGTCCTGGAGGAAGTCGGCCAGGCTCTCGCCTTCCCTGTTCGCTCCCACGATGACCGCGGGCGCCAGCAGGTAGCCCCGCATCCGCAGCGCGTAGACCACCCGTCTCGCCGCGAACCGGTTGAGCGCCACGAACGCGAAGGACAGGAGCCAGGCCGAGACCACCCACATCCGCGAGACCACGAAGTCGGGGAACAGGAACGTGCCGAGGATCACCAGCATCGTCGCGGTGGTGCAGGCATTGAAGGTCCGCGACGATTCCTGAGTGCCGCCGAGCCTGCTGTGCCGGTCGTAGAGGTTGTAGAGCACGAACATGAGCAGCCACACCGGGATGAGCAGCATGGACAGGGCCTTGTAGACCGCGCTCTCGGGCACGACCTCCGGCGCCAACGTGAGCTGCAGGTCGAATCGGACCCAGAACGCCGTCACGAACGCGGCCGTCAGCGCGACGGCGTCAGTCGCAACCAGCGCCAGCGCGAGCAGCGTGCGTTGCGTCGGGAGGGAAAGGCGAGTCGTGCCCGCGTGAACGGGGACTCGCGGCAGCGTGGTCGTCGTTCCGGATTCGGTCGTCATGATGGTATCCAGCTGATGGGGTGACAGCGGAACCGCGGGGGGATTCCCGGGGGAGTGGAGCCGGCCGTCATCGGGCCACGAGCATCTCGCCCTCCGCGGCCCGGCTCCGGCTCGCGAGGCGATGGAACATGCGCTGCGCGGACAGGCCCGCCAGCGGAATCAGCAGCGCATCGACCGGAAGGCGATACCGCACGAGCGTCCAGGTCAGCACGTGCGCCAGGGAGTACACGAAGGCCACACCGACCAACAGCACGGCCTCCCGGCGTGCCCGCCGCTGTGACGGGTCCAGGAGCAGCAGCGCGAGACCCGCGGCCATGAACGGCGCGCACAGCCCGAACGACGCCATGCGGAACACGTTGCTCAGGCGGCCGGATTCCGGAGATGGCCAGAACTTCACGAACTCGCGGACGCGGCTGGCCGTCAGCCACGCATATCGCACCGGGTCGTCGATCACGAAGCCCAGGCCGCGGCGCAGCAGCGCCCGGTCCATGTCGGCCTCGTTGAGCCCCCGGACGTCATCCGGGAGGATCTCGCCGTAGAGGGAGCCGTCGCCGGGGAGAATCGGGATGAAGCGCCTCCCGTGGATCGGATGGTTGCCCCAGAAGAAGGCGAACCCGGCGTTCGTGTTGAGCAGCACGAACTGATCGAACGCGCGGTGGTTCCTGAGGGTCCACGGCAGGATGGCCATCGTGACCACGGCCACGGTCACGCCGAGACCCTTTGCCAGGGAGCCAACGGCGGGTCCGCGCCATGCCTCCCGTCGAACGCCGGAAAGCCTCCGCCAGCCGATCCACAGGACAACGATCGGCACGCAGACCAGGAAGGCCTGCCGCAGCAGGACGGCGGAGGCAAGGGCCATCCCCAGCGTGAACCACGGCCGGAAGCCCTGCGCTCCCTCGCCGGCGTCCCCCGTGGAGCCCAGTCGCATCGCGGCATCGACGCTCCACAGGAGAGCCACGATGAAGAACGCTTCCGTCATCAGCGTGCCGGCGTAGTAGACGAAGTACGCATAGCCGGCGACGACGGCCGCCGAGACGAGGCCGACGCGAGGCCCGAACAGCCGCGTGGCGATCCCGCACGTCAGCACGGGCTGCAGCACGCCCACGGCCACGGCCTGGACGATCCGCGCCACCAGCGGCGCCGGACCCGCGACCTGATAGACGCCGGCAAGGAACAGCACGTACAGATAGCTCCAGTGCGCCGTCGGCTCGCCCGCGGGCGTGGCGGGCCACCAGCCGGTTTCGAAGCTGAATCCGTGCCCGCCCAGCACGCGGAGCGCCAGCAGGTGGTACGACAGCTGGTCTGCCGTCCCCGGCTGTACCGTGACATCGTTGCCGAGGTAGATGGCCGCGCCCAGGCGCACGGCAACCGACAGGCCGGCGATCGTCCCCAGCCATTTCACGCGCGGCGAGCCGCGCCTGGCGTCAGTCCCGGGCATGTCGATAGATGTCCGTCAGGGCCGCACCCGCCCTGCGCCAGTCGTGCTGGCGCTCGGCGAAGGCCCGGGACGCCCGGGACAATCGGTCGCACGTCCCACGGTCCCCGAGCAGGGAGACGATGGCCTGTGCGAACTCGCCGGCCGTGGAGGCCACGACGAGCTCGGAGCCGGAGCGCGTGGGCACACCGGCCACCGCCTGTGGCGTGGCGACGACCGGCGTGCCGCACGCCATGGCTTCGAGCACCTTGTTCTGGATGCCGACGCCGTATCGTATCGGCGCGACCGCGACCGTGGCTCTCCGCAGGTAGGGCCGGATGTCCGGCACCGTGCCGGTCACGATGACCCGTGACGCGGGCATCGACGCGCCCGGACCCGGCGGGTCCGGCCACGTGGCCCCGAGAGCCTGCACCTCGCGTGCGGGGTCCTGGCCGACGATCCAGAGGCGCGCCGCGGGTGCCGCCGCCCACACGCCGGGCATGACCTCCTCGACCAGCCAGCGCGCCGCCGTGACGTTCGCGTGATAGCTCATCTTGCCGGTGACCACGATCGTCATCGGCTCCCGCGGTTCGGAGACCGGCGAGAAATACTCGAGATCGACACCGTTCGGAACGACTTGGACGTGGGTGTCGGGGAGCGTCCCCTTCCCGGACTGCACGAGCGCGAGCAGCGCCTGTCGGTCCTCGTCGGAGGTCACCACCACGCGGTCGAAGGCGGCGGCCACCCGGCCTTCGTAGCGCTCCGTGCGCCCGAGCTCCAGGCGCGCCGCCAGCCTCGCCCGCGCCACCTGGCTCTCCACGGCGGCCCGCCGGAACAGCAGGCTGATGCAATCGACGCTGTCCCAGACGAGTGCCGGCCGGGGCGTCCGGTGCCGCACCAGGTCTGCCGCCATCAATCCGTAGCGGACGCCCCTCAGGTGCTCGACGTGCACGACATCGTACGCGGTCTGGTCGATCAGGCGCCGGAGGCGCGACGCCAGCCGGGGGCTCCAGCTGTAGTGCGCCTGCAGCGGCTCGGTCCCGGCCAGGGCCGCCACGCAGTTCCAGGCCGACCGTCCCGGCGGCAGGTGCTCGGCGACGACCCGGATGCCGTCAGCCTCGAGCTCCCCGATCGCGGCCCGTTCCCGTTCGCTCGTCCAGAGCGTGGCCACGGTGACGTCGTGCCCTTCCGCGCCCAGTGCGCGTATCAGGTTCAGAGGGCGCGTGCGGATCCCGGTTGGCGCGTACGGAACGACGAACAGGACCTTCAGTGGTACACGCGGTCCCACGCCTGGTAGACCTTTCGCCAGTCGTACAGCTCTTCGACGCTGGTGCGCCCGTTGCCTGACAGGCGTTCCGCCAGTTGCCGGTCCGTCAGGACTCGAATGAGGCTCTCGGCGAAGGCCTTCCCCTCGTCGGCCAGGAGGATGTTCTCTCCGTCGACGGTGCGGATACCCTCGGCGCCAATCGACGTCGACACGACCGGCAGCGCCCAGGTCCACGCATCCAGGATCTTCACCCGCATCCCGGCCCCCGTCCTGAGCGGCACGATCAAGGCCGCCGTCTCACTGAGGTGGCGCTCCAGGTCGGGCAGGTACCCCGTGACCTCGACCCTGGACTGGTACCGCGACGGGCCCAGCCTTCCAAGGGCGCCTTTCCCGATGACCGTGAAGACCGTGTCCGGGACGGCCTCCGCCACCGCCGGCCAGGCGTTGTCGGCGAACCACCGGACACCCTCGGCATTGGGCGGCCAGTGCGTGCCGCCCAGGAAGGTGACGCGGAACGGGCCCGGCCGGCTCAATGGACGGCGCCGCGCGGGATCGACGGCAATCGGGATGATGTCGTGCCGGGCGCGCGTCTGTCGTCCGTCCTCGGGAAAGGCGGAGCGGTCGTCCTCGCTTACCCAGACGACACGGTCGAACGCGTCGAACATCGCGCGTTCGAACGACGCCAGCTTCGAGGCCTCCCGGTTGAACAGGGCCCTCAGCGCCGGATTGCGCTGGTTCGCCGCCATGCGCTCCGGCACCTTGAAGACCGCGTTGTGCTGGTCCAGGACTCTGAGCGGCACCTGCTGGCACCGCTCGGCGTAAGGCGCCATCCAGAGCTGATCGGCATGAACGGCGTCGAACGACCGGCGCGCCGTCACGCGCTCCAGGCACGCGTCCATCGCCGGAAACCGGTCGCGGAGGATCAGGAACGGCGTCGTCGACACGAGACTGCGGGCGCCATGGCGCAGGTCGGCGAGACGCGATCGCGACAAGGGCACGGTTTCAACCGCCGAACAGACGCCGCGGAGCAGGTGCACGTTGGACGCCTTGTCGTCCGGCCGCACGAAGGACACGAGCGTCACCTCGTGTCCGGACTCGGCGAGGTATCGCAGCACGTAGTAGGCGCGGGTCTTCGGCCCGGCATCGAGGGGAAGAGGAAGGACCTGAGTCAGCAGAACGATGCGCACGGGTTCGGATTCCGATTCGTTCCAGGTTCCGTCAATCGAGTCTCAAGCACAGTCGCAGCACGTCGATGTTCGATCGCAGCTCGCGTGCGGCGCGATCCTGCATCGACGGAATCGGCCACGCGACCGACCACGCCCCGACCTTCGCCACGGTGAGAGCCCCGAAGAGCCCGCGCAGGAGGTACTCGCGCACCGCGCCGTAGTTCTTCCGATAGAAGAGCATCTTCCCCCGGTAGACCATCTTCCTCCGGCGCCATCGATCCATGCTGCGGCCACCGAAGTGGAGGGTCGTCGCTCGAGGCACGTAGTAGACCTTCCAGCCGGCGGCCACGAGCCGGTACTGAAGGTCGGCCTCGTCGCCGTAGATGAAGTAGCTGTCGTCGAGGAGGCCCACCTGCGACAACGCGGCCCGCCGGACCAGCAGGCAGGCCGAGCTGAGCCAGCCGACGGCCCTGACCTCGTCGCTGGGATGATGCGAGGGATACCCGGGCCACAGCAGCTCGCCGATCCGCGTCGCGATCAGGAACTCCTCGCGCAGGGTCGAGAAGTTGCTGTATTCCGCCTGCACCGAGCCGTCTTCGTTCAGGAGCTTGCCCCCGACGGCGCCCGCGTTGGGGGTCGCGATCATGAAGTCGATCAGCGCCTCCAGCGACTCCCGGTTGACGAGGGTGTCGTTGTTGAGCAGCAGGACGCAGGGCGCGGTCGTGGCCTCGATCCCCTGGTTGCTGGCCCGGCCGAGGCCGACGTTCGAATCGTTCTGGATCAACCGGGCGGACGGGAAGCGCTCGCGCAGCATCTCCTGGCTCCCGTCGGTCGAGCCGTTGTCGACCACGACCACCTCGAACGGGTGCCGCAGCCCCGCTCCGTACAGCGATGCCAGGCAGGGCTCGAGATACGCCTTGTTGTTCCAGCACACCAGCACGACCGCACAAGCGGGAGCGGCGGCGGTGGATGGCGTGTCGTGGTCGGCCAGGCCGGGCAGGGACGTTGGCATCGGGTTCTCCAGGCTGGTCATGGCCGGCGCAGCGACGCATCGAGATCGCGGATCTCCTCGTACGTGCCCAGGTCCGCGTACGAACCGTCCGGGACGTGGTGGGAGGTGACGCGCATCCCGCCGGCAATCGCGTCGTTCAGCACTCTCGCGAAATCGGAGACCCCGCGTTGGCGGACCGACGCGCGGAGGTGCTCGGTGAACCGCGGCCGCCAGATGATGCTCCCCCACATCTCGGTCAGGTCGGTCTGGCGCGGCTTGTCCACGATCTCGATCACGCGGCCCGTTCCGTCGGTCCTCACCATGCCGAACTTCTCGGGACGCCTCGTCGGAAACAGGACCAGCACGACGTCGTCCTCCGGACCGGCGGACTGCCATGCCCTCGCAAACACGTCTGGCGGCTCCATGATCGTGTCGGCCATGCCGAAACACACCGTCCTGCCACGGACGAGGGTGTACGCCGAGTCGAGCGCGTGGGCGAGGCCGGGTGAGGTCGAGTGGCCGTCCGAGGCCCGGTTCTCCTGCACGGCATAGGCAATGTCGCAACCGAACCGGTGGCCGTCGCCGAAGTACCCGATCAGCTGGTGCTTGGTCTCGTTGATGACGAACACAATCCGCGTGACACCCGACGCGACCAGGTTGTCGACCACGAACTGTGACACCGGCTTGTACCGGTTCTCACGAATGATCGGATACAGCTCCTTCGGGTACGGAAGCCCCAGCCTGAGGCCCAGACCGGCAGCCGGAATGAGGCCAATCGCATCCTCCATCACGAATCCTCCCGCCTCGTCGCGGCCGATGCGCCCTTCAGCGCCAGCGTGCGGCTGCTGTCGGCGTTCCCCTTGCCGAGCTCCTCGACGAGCCCGCCCTTCGCGAACAGCGCGCGTAATGGCTCGATCGGAGCCTCTCCATCGAGTTCCGGGCCGTCCGCTGTCTCGGAAACGACCGCGACCGGTCGCGGAGAGGGCTTCTGCACGAGGCACCGCAGGCCAACGGACCCATCGCGCAGCGCCGCGGCGGGCGCCGGCGGTCGCGCGCGACCGCCGATGGTGGCCGCAACCCGGGCCGCCGCGACCCGAGGCGGCCGTTCGCGGACGGTTGGAACCAGGCGGGCCACGTCCAGCCGCTTCATGGCCGCGAGTCCCCCGACGAAGAACCAGAACAGCATGCTGGAGCGGAACCCGAGAATCCCGATGTTGTAGACGAACGGCACGATCCAGTCGGCGAGCATGCCGGCGGCGAGCGAGCTCGCCACGCCGCTGAACGTACCCACGGCGTACGCCCGGCTGAAGTCGTCTGGCGCTCGCCGGTGCAGCCTGTAGGCCAGGGAGAGGGTTTCGAAGGCGAACCAGCAGAACACCAGCAGGCCGACGAGGCCGACCTGAGCGAGGAAGTCGGTGAAGTTGTTGTGCGAGTTGAACCGGATGCGGTACCCGAGAATCGGGAACAGGTAGGTGTAGAAGTGGTAGTTCGCCGGCCCGAGCCCGAAGAGCGGCTCCCGGGCAATGACCTGCTGGAGCACGCGCTGGGCCTCCACGCGCGTCAACCAGCTCCAGCTCTCGCCCTTCATCAGCGATTCCCACGCCGCCCCGCTCGCCACGATCGCCGGGACCGCCAGCAGGAGCGATCCGCTGATCGTCAGGCGCGGGAACCGGAACAGCAGGAGGATGCCCAGGGCGATGATGGGCGGCATCCACCCGGACGCCCAGTCGAAGGTGAGAAACAGCCCGCGAGCCAGGACCGCAGCCGCAACGGCCAGCAGGAGCGCGCGCATCCGCCCGGACAGGCTCCGGTTCCAGATGGCCTGGCTCACGCTCATCGCCACCAGCCACGTGAAGAACAGGCTGCCCACGGTCCCGTGGGACAGCACCTTCAGCCGGCCAAACGTGATCTCGCTCGGCGGGATGAACATCGCCAGCAGTGAGACGGCGCCCACGCCGATGAAGAGGAACGTCAGCCCTCGCAGCTGCGAGAGCGTCCTGGTCTCGTGCGCGACGACCAGGAGCACGCCTCCTGACAGGATGAAGATCGCCAGGCCGCCGAGCTGCGCGCGGAGGGGCGCGCCGTCGATCGGAAACCACGGGTACAGGCCGACGAGGACCGAGAGCGAGGCCGCGGCGATGAAGAAGAGGGTGGCGACCACGACGGGCGACGAGTCCACCAGGACGCGACGCTCGACGATCATCTGGCGCAGGAGCCATACGACGAGCACGAAGGCCGTGTACAGGAAGCAGAGGCTGAACGCGGTTGCTCCGAGGACGAACTCGATGGGCAGCAGGACCGCCATGACGAGGAGCAGCCGTGGTCCCAGGCCCGGCGAGTTGACGTGCCTGGCCAGCACGACGGGCCCGAGGACCAGCGCCAGGACCAGCCCCGCGACCGCCAGCCACGCCTGCGGGCTCATGCGATGGAGTCTCGTGCGAAGTACACCGGCGGCCTCTCGCCCTTCGGTCGTTCCCCGACGCGACGGAGGACCCGTGCGGGCACACCTCCCACGACCGTGCAGGGCGGCACGTCACGCGTCACGACGGAGCCGGCGGCGACCACGGCACCCCTGCCGACCGTGACGCCGTCCGTGACGACCGCCCCCGCGCCGATCCAGACGTCGTCCTCGACCGTGATGCCCTGCGCGGTGATGCCCTGCTCGACGAATGGCCTCGCCGCGTCGTCGAACTCGTGGTTGACGGCGACGAGCTGCACCATGGGCGACGTGTACACGCGATGGCCGATCCTCACGCCACCCTGGCCCCGGATGACGTTGTACTCGCCGATCAGGCTGTCGTCTCCGATCCAGATGCCCGCGTTCGGCAGGTCGCGGAAGTTGTAGACGTGCAGCACCGAGCCGTGCATGACCATCGAGTTCCGGCCGACCGAGATCCCGCCGGGACACGCGTGCAGGTACACGCCCTGATCGAGGTACGCCCGGTCGCCCAGCGTCACGTTGCCGGCGAACCGGAGTCGGACGCCGGACTCGATGCCGGGCACGCCCCGCATGGTGAGAATCAGTCGGTAGGCACCTGCCCGGAGCAGCATGCCGATGGGCGTCGGCACCCAGCCGAAGCATGCGAGCACCAGCTGCTCGACGACGTAGCGAAGGGGGCTGGACGCCTGTCGCTGCACGTAGAGCAGGACGTGGGACAGCGAGGAGCGGATCATCGCGTGGCCCGCTCCCGCGTCGGGACGGACCCGGGCGCCCGATCGTCACCCATCAGGTCGGCTTGTAGTCGTACCCGTACCCATAGTACGACGACCGCATGCCCGAGCCATGGACGGAATTGATGACCGCGCCGAGCATCGTGCATCCGGCATCGTCCAGCACCGCGCACACGCGGCGAAGAGAGAGCCTGGACGTATGACCGGCGCGAACGACGAGCACGACGCCGTCGGCCTTGGCCCCGAACAGTCTCGCGTCCGCGATGGGAACGGCTGGCGGCGTGTCGATGATCACGAACTGGAACGTGGACGCCATCTCGCGGATGAACACGTCGAGCTGCCCGGAACTGAGCAGTGCCATCGGATTGGGCGTCGCGGGGCCGGCGCTCACGACGGACAACTTCTCCTGCGATGTGTCGTGAACGGTCACGCCCTGACTGAGCCCGGCCAGGAACAGGCTGAGCCCTCCCTCCGGTCCGATGCCGAACTCGCTCGCGAGTTGCGGCCGACGCAGGTCACCCTCGACCAGCAGCGTCCGCGCGCCGCTCTCGGCCAGCGCGCGACCGAGTTCCAGCGACACCGTCGTCTTGCCCTCCCCTGCCAGGGCCGAGGTCACGACCACCACGCGCGGGGGCCGCTCGGATCGCGACAGCAGGAGCGACGCGCACAAGGACCGCACCGCCTCGGTGCTCCCGAAATCCGTGCCGAGCGAGACGCGGCCGGCGCGATCGGGGCCGGCTGGAACCAGTTCCGAGGGGCCCGCGTCCTCGGTGGTTCCGCCCAGCCGGAGCGCGGAGGCGGCCCTGGCGAGGAGCGACCTGCTGCCCGTCGCCGGCTGACGGAGCAACGGTATGGCTGCCAGCACAGGGAGCGTGGTGACGTGCTCGACCTCCTCCACCGTCGAGAAGGAGTTGATCCAGTAGTCGCGCGCGAGGACGACGCTCACGCCCAGCGCAACGCCGAGGACCAGCGCAAGGAACACGTTCCACAGGATCCGCGGGCTGGCGACGGTGTCAATCGGGATCGCGCGCTCGATGACACGCGCGCTCGCGAGGTCCATCCCGGGCGCCACGCTCAGCTGCTTGAGCCGCTCGAGAAGGCCTTCGTAGAGCTTGCGGTTGGTCTCGACGTTGCGCTGCAGGATGTTGTACTGGATGGAGGAATTCTGGAGCTGGTTGACTCGTCCTTCCTGGTCGACCCTTGCCGATCGGATCGACGTCAGCTTCCCCTGTGCGGTCAGCTGTTCGAGTCGTGCCTGCGACCGCGCCTGTTCGAGCACGGCCGTCTTCTCGCGATCGATCTGCTCGCGAACGACCGCGATCTCGTCGCGCTTCTGGACCACCGCCGGCCAGCTCTCGCCAAAGGTCGTCCGAAGGGCTGTGAGTTCCCGCTCCAGCTGCAGCAGGGTCGACAGCCGGGACCGCAGGACTTCGGTCATGAGGGTGTCCGGGAAGTCGGTGACCGAGGCCGTCTGCAGTGCATCGACCCTGGCCGTGGTCGACACGAGCTCCGACTCGATCTCGAGGATCCGGCTCGAGAGCGCCACCAGCCGGTCGTCCGCGAGGTTGCGCCGGTCGGGTCTCGCCCCCTCGACGGCGTGCTGCTGTGAGTAGGCCACCAGTTCGCGTTCCGAGGACTGAATCTGCTCCTCCACCCGCCGGAGGTCGCGCTCGAGGAGCTCCCGCGCGTTGTCGCGGCTTTCCTGCTGCGACTCGAACTGCAGCCTGATGAACTCGTCCGCGAAGAGGTTCGCGACGTTCGCAGCGACCTGAGGATTGGGCGCCAGATACCGGACGGTGAGCATCTGCGTGCCCTCGAGCCGGGAGGAGGCGTAGCGCCGCTCGAGCGCCGGCGCCTCCTGGGCCATCGCGGGATCGACGCCCTTCTCGGCGAGCCGCTCCCCCACGCGCGCGAGGAGCGTCGGACCGAACAGAACCTGCTCCTGCGTTCTCATGTAGACGTCGAATGGCGGCCTCGGCACGTCGACGTTGCCGTTGGGCAGCAGCTGCATGGGCTCGGGGTCGATCTGGAGCAGCGCCGTCGCGCTGTAGAGCCTCTCCTGCAGCAGCGTGACGACGACGGTGGGGATCAGCACGAGCGCCGCCACGAGGAGTACCTGCCACTTCTGCTGGAACAGCAGGGCCACGATGAGCGAGGCGTCGATTGGCGGATCCTCGGCGACGGGCGGCCGCTGCCATCCGGGCTCACGGCGGTCGAGGCTGAGTGCGTGCGCGTCTCGCGAGCCCGTGGAACGGACCCGGCTGGGCAATGCCCGGCGACGGGAAGCCGATTTAGCCATGCATGAATCCTCGAGGGGGCAGGAGGGCCGTCAGACCGGGGCGCCAGCCCCGGTTGCCTGGACCGCGCCGGACCCGCCGGATGCCTGTCGGCCGGCCCAGCCGAGGTGCTGCAGGCCGACGTCGATGGCCGCCCGCAGCGTCCGACGGTCCGACAGCAGCATCTTGAGATAGGTCATCATGGGCCCGGGACGGAGCGCCCACTCCCGGAAGGCCCGCTTCTGCCAGTACTCGAGCTCCTCGGCCCGGAGTTGAGGATAGTCGAGCACCGTGGACTCGTCCATGTCCACCTCTTCCCAGCGGACGCCGGGCCGGAGCCATCCGTTGGCCACGACCTCCTTGAAGAAAGGCGTGCCGGGGTAGGGCGCCGCGATGTGGAACAGGGCGATGTCAAGCGGCAGGCTCTTCGAGAAGGCGATGGTCTCCTTGATAGTCTCGACGGTTTCTCCCGGAAGACCGATGATGAAGTAGCCCCAGTTCCTGATGCCGGCCTCGCGCGCCCACTGGAGGGACTGCCGGGCGCGGTCGGCATCGACGCCCTTGCGCGCGTGCGCGAGGATCGCCTTGTTCGCGGACTCCAGTCCCCACGAAATGTAGGCGCAGCCGGACCTGGCCATCAGCTGCAGCATCTCGCGATCGACGAAATCCACGCGGCTGTTGCAGGTCCAGCTGATCTCGAGGCCCGACGCGATGATCTCGTTGCAGATCCCGACCACCTGGGAGCGGTTCACGGTGAACAGGTCCGCATACATGTGGATGTGCCGCACGCCAAGTTCGTACAGTGTCCGGATCTCCTCCATGAGCCTGGCCGGCGACCGCAGGCGCATGGTCGGCCCGTAGCTGACGTGCTTGATGCAGTACGTGCAGCCGGCCGGGCAGCCGCGGCTGGTCACGATGAAGCAGAACGGCCCCTTGATGAGGGGCATCAGGTACTTCTGCAGCGGGAGCCGTTCGTAGAGCGGCAGCGGGAGATCGTCGAGATCCGCGATGAACGGCCGGTCGGGATTCACCACGATCGCGCCGTCCTTCCGCCAGACCAGCCCCTTGATGAACGACAGGTCGGGACGACCGCCGGTGGCGGCAGGATCCACCGGACGGTAAGACGCGTCGTGCGCCTGAAACAGCTTCTCGATGTTCGCCGGGCGGGTGGCCTGCCGGCCCTCCAGATGATCGATGAGGTCGCGCACCGTGAGATCGGGCTCGCCGCGCAGGCCGTAGTCGAGCGTGGGATACGGCCTGAGCGTCTCGCGAGGCACCGGCGTGATGTGCGTGCCGAACGCCATGGTCACGGCGCCGACGCTCTTGGCGAGGAACGTCCCGTAGAGGTCGTTCTGAAGCGTGGGGGCCGTCAGCTGCGTGACGTAGTAGCGGGGACGATCGGTGCGAATGATCTGTTCGAAGGCGCTCCAGCTCATGCGCTCCGCAACGGCGTCCACGACCTTGACCGAGTAGGTCGGGTGCAGCAGCGCCGCCATCTGCGCGAGCGACACCTGCGGCCAGATCATGTTCTCGCGCGAGCGGCGCCCCACCCGGTGCTGGGAGCGGATCCAGATGGCGCCGTCGGGTGTCGGCGGGTTGACGAGCATCACGTCGACGCGGCTGGTCTCGCCCCGCCTCCCGGCGTAGTGCTGGACCACGTCGTCGGTGTCCGGGTGCCTGGCCGGCTGCAGGATGATCCGGGTCTTCGTGCCGACGTTGCGTGGCTCGGACGGGTTCGGCGCTGCGGTGTCGGAAGACTGGCTCACGATGCGTGCCCCCTCATCTGCCGTCTCAGCGCTCGTCGTTGCGGCCGAGCACCTGCGTGCTGAGCTGTCTCAACACCGAGGCCATCAACCACCACAACACGAGGTGCACGCCGACGAGCACCGCCATGGCGCTCGCCGTCAGGTAGAGCCACAGCCGCTCGATCGGCCAGCCCTGCAGGGCCAGCCACAGGCTGATCAGCGAGACGACGACCCCGGCTGCACCGGCGGCGAGTCCGGCAGGCAGGAACGCCTGCTCGACGGGGCGCTGGAGCAGCGGCTTCCTGAACAGCCCCTGGCGGATGGGGCGGTCGTAGAAGAGCGACACGAGATAGTTGAACGTCGCTCCGAGCGCGAAGACGCTCACCCCCGCCACGCCGCACACGAGGGCCCCGAAGAGCGCAAAGGTCGCCAGCGGCCCGAGGCTGGTGACACCCTGCCATCGGGCGACGGCCAGCCCGGCGAGCCCCAGTCCCGCGATGGCCATGCCGGCGAGGCCCAACGCGCCGAAGATGCGCACGGGATTGTAGGCCAGCGCGGTCGAGACCATCGTCGTCAGGAACCGCAGGCCGTCCCGCGTCACGCTGAGCTTGGACTCGCCCAGACGCTCGCGGTAGCGAATGGGCCGCTCGGACACCACGATGCCTTCGTGCACGGCCCGCGTGCTCATCACGGGCGTCAGGTTCAGGCCGTCGGGCAGGGGAGAGAGGAGGTCGATCACCTCGCGCCGGAAGACCCGCATGCCGCTCGCGCTGTCGCTCACCGCTGTCCGCCCGATGATCGTGAGCAGGCTGGCAAAGAAGGTGTTGCCGATTCTCCGCACGAGCGGCATCTCGGTGTCGGCTCCCGCCATCCGCGAGCCGATGACGAGGTCGGCGCCGCCAGCCAGCACGGCATGACACAACTGGGGAAGCTCCTCCGGAGGGTAGGTCGCATCGGCATCGAGGAACCCGATCAGCGAGTATCGCGCCGCGGCAAAGCCGGTCTTGAGCGCCGCGCCGTACCCGCGGTTCCGGGAATGGCGGATCAGTCGCACCTGCGGGTAGCCGGCGATCACGTCGACAGTCCCGTCCGCAGATCCGTCATCGACCGCGATCACCTCGAACTGCGGCACGCCGACACCCCGCAGCATGTCGCCGAGTGCGAGACAGCGCTCCAGCGTTTCGGCCACCGCGGCGCGCTCGTTGTAGACAGGTATACAGATCGACAGGCCCTCGGCCGTCGCCGTCGCCGCGTGACCGGCCGGTCGGTCCATGGTCAGTTGCACTGGTCTGGACATCCTGGATTCGCCTCGCCCCGGCCAAGCCGGCTCGGAACACCTGACTGCATGCCGTCCTCCGGCACGTGTGGGTTGTGGGAAACGGGGCCCAAAGCGGGGCAGGACAGGCTACCGCCCCGTCAGTCCCAGGACCGAGTACGCCCGTGCGACGACACCACCCCCTGCCTATTCCCAGTGGTGGCCGGCCAGGCGCCGTGCTGGTCTGCAACTGTCAAGCCATGCGGTCAGGCCGTGCCCGCGGGAGGTAGATGGCTCGAAGGACTCGTGAAACCGCAGAAATCGAGTGGGACTCGATATCGTGCGCGGCACCCGGTGGCAGGTAATCTCCCCTACGGATGACGAAATTCAGCGAATGCCGAGCCCGTCGCCGTCAGCGCGGGGCGATGACCCGGCCGCGCCCTCAGGTGATTTCGTACCTGGCCAGGCAGCGGTCGAGCCGTGCGGCCTGGCCCGCGTCCATCTCGAGGAACTCGAGCCCGGCTTCATACCGGGCGTCCCCGCCCGGGAGCTCGCGAATCCAGGCGACTCTGACGTCCACGGTCAGCGACTCACGCCCTGGCAGGAAGAGCTCGATCTCCAGCCGTGCGCCGACGACGAGGGCATCGTCGGTGTGCGCCCGGATGCCGCCTCGACTCACGTCGCGTGCCGCCCGCCGTGGCGCCAGCAGGCGGGCAGGCCTGTAGAACATCGGCAGACTGAGGCGCGAATACCGCCGGCGCTCGCTTGCGCTCATGCCATCGCTCGCGCATGTCTTCCCTCGACGCCTGGCAGCCATCCGTGACTCACCCACCCGCCGGAGACCGCCCGGTGACGACGGCCGTGTAGAGACGCTCGAGCCGTGTGACGTAGCGATCCCACGAATGCTGTTCGACGGCCTCCTGCCTGGCCTGCGTGCCGAGCCGGGCACGCAAGGCCGGATCCTCCAGCAGGCGGATGATCGCGGCGCCCATGGCCGGCGCGTCACCAGGCGGCACGAGCAGCCCGTTTCCATCGTCTTGCACGACCGCCGCCAGCTGGCCAGCCCTCGTGGCGACGATGGCGACGCCTGAGGCCATGTATTCGAAGAGTTTCATCGGCGAGAGCCACGACTCGCAGCTCATGGGCGGAACGGGCGCCACGGCCACGTCGGCGGCGGCGATCAGGCGCGGAACGGCGGCATGAGGAACCGCCCCGACGAATCGCGTGGCGCCGTCGAGGCCGAGGGCCGAGGCCCTTCGCTGCATGGCGTCCCGGGTGGGCCCGTCTCCGACCAGCAGCAGGCGGGCGCCAGGGAGGGCGCGGAGCACGCCTGCGAACGCGTCGAGCAGGGTGTCGATGTCGTGCCACTCGTAGAAGTTCCCGACGAAGATCACGACCGGCCCTGGTTCGACGCCGAGCTCGGCGCGCACGACGGGCTGGAGGTCCGGGGCGGGCTGGAAGCGCTCGGTGTCCACGCCGTTAGGGAGCACGACCACCTTCTCCGGCGGCACGCGCCATCGATCGAGCAGCCCCGCTCGCGCCGGGTCCGACACGCAGATGACGCAGCGGGCGGTCCGCAGGTTGTAGCGAAGCAGCTGCCGAGCCCGCCAGCGGAGCAGGCCGGTGACGGGCCTGCCCATGAAGTCGTGCTCGGCGATCTGGTCGGCGTCGAAGAACAGCACGAACGGGAGCCCGAGGCGCCGGCACGCCATGGCCACGCCGGCATTGTACAGGCCGTTCCGCTCGTGCACGACGTCATGCCCCGGAAGGCAGCGGAGACACGCGTCGAACCGGCGCAGGGTGGAGAAGACGTTGAGGTACGGGACGCCGACGCGGCGCTGCACGCGCCACGCGCTCCGGCTGGCCGTCTCGAACCAGGCGCCCGCCGACCATGTCCGCGGCACGGTGGTCACCCGGTCCAGATCGCTTGCGCATTCGACCTCGTCCAGGCCCCGCGGCGCGACGAAGGTGAGCTGGTGTCCACGCGCCGACAGGCCCGCGGCAATGTAGCCCTGCTGGATGCAGGCGGCCTCCGTGGACTCCCCGCGCATCACATCGCGCAGCGCGGTCAGGTCGGGCTGGCAGAAGGCAATGCGCACCGTGCCTTGTAGCATGCCACGGCCTCGCCGCCGAGCGAGAGACGCCTCGGTGTCCCTGTCGAAGAGACGGCGCCCCTGCACCGCGGCTCGAGCCTGCCCTGGCGCGCACGCTCAGGGGCGGGGCTACGGACGCGGCGTGTTGACAAAATATCGCTCCCGGGAAGACTTCCGGGCCTGGCAGGCAGCGGGCGCCGGCCCCGCACCGGTCTGGGTAACGAACGCGCGCAGAAGCAGTTAGCCGGAGACGGATTCCGGCCGGCCCCCTGCCGTCGACTTGGTGAGAACTTTGCTCGACGAAGCCGAGGATGAGCGTCGGCACACGTGGGAGCGATCGCGGCTGGACGATGCTGGGCGCCTATGTGCACAGCTATGTCGAGGATCTGAAGTGGACGCTCCAGGAAATCGATGCGGCCGTGCTCGCCGCGATCGTCGACGCGCTGGTCGAAGCGAGGCAGGAGCGGCGTCAGGTTCTGATCATGGGGAATGGCGGCAGCGCCGCCACAGCCTCCCACCTGGCGTGCGACCTGGGTAAGGGCACGATCGATCGCGCCAACCCCGGATTCCGGCGATTCCGCGCCCTGAGCCTCGCCGACAACACGGCCCTCATGAGCGCCCTCGGCAACGACCTGTCGTTCGAGGACGTGTTCTCGGAGCAACTGGCGACCGTCATGTGCGACGGCGACGTGGTCATCGCCATTTCGGCCTCCGGCAACTCTCCGAATCTCGTGCGCGCCGTGGAATACGCCAGGTCGCGGGACGCCGTGACGATCGGGCTCCTGGGATTCGGCGGCGGCCACCTCGCCGGAATCGTCGACCACGCACTCGTCGTGTCGAGCCGGAACTACGGCCTGTCCGAGGATTTCCACCTGATCGTGCAGCACGTCGTGACGCAGTACATCCGGCGCGCGCTCGCGGGTCCCGCCCGACCCGTCGCCTTCCTGGATCGTGACGGCGTGATCAACGAGCGGCCCGGCCCGCACCAGTACGTCGAGCGATGGGAGCAGTTCCGCTTCGTCGAGGGTGCGGTCCCGATGCTGCGGGGGTTGAGGGATCGCGGGTACTCCTTGATCGTGGTGACCAACCAGCAGGGCATCGGCAAGGGCGTGATGACGGAGTCGGCGCTCAGGCTGATTCACGACGAGATGGTGCGGAGCCTGGCCAGGGAAGGCGTCAGCCTGACCGGCATTCTCCATTGCCCGCACCGCGAGCAGGACGGCTGCTATTGCCGGAAGCCACGGCCGGGCCTCATCCATCGTGCGATGAACGAGACGTCGTTCATGATCGACCTTCCGCGATCGATCCTCATCGGCGACTCCGCGTCAGACGCGTTCGCCGGGCATGCGGCGGGCGTCGGGACGCTCGTGCACGTGGGCAGGCCGGAGGGGCGGGTTCCGGACGGCACCCACGTCGTCGAGACGGTTCTCGACGTGCTCGATGCCGTGCCGGCGGGGGTCCTGGCCGCCCTGTAGCCATCCCAAGCTGCGCCGCGTGCGGAGCGCCTGTCTGTACGGCCCTCGCATGCAGCCCTCCTGCCGCGGTCTGCATCCCTTCGCCCGGCGGGCTCGTGGGGTGCCGGCGTTTCTGCTGCTGGGGCGGGTCAGTGGGTGTGATGGGCGGTTCACGGATCCCACATCCGTGCTCGATCGAGGCGTGTCGCGCTGCCCGTTCAGCTCGAGGGCCATCGAGCCGAGCGAGTACCGCGCGACGCGGTAGCCGCCGCGCTTCTCACTTCCTTCGTTTCGCTTTGTCGAGCGATCCCGGAACACCCGGGGTGCGAGGTGTCCGGGCTGGGCGGGCACGGCTGGCGTCAGGACTTGGCCTCGCGCACCGTGATTTCCGTGGCGACGCGATTGGCGCCGGTTCCCGTGAAGCGGACGCTCACCTGCGTCGGCGTGGTGCCGGCCAGGCCGGCAACGGTCTTCTGCGCGCCGTTCACCCTGGTGCTGGTGGTATACGCGAGCTGCTCTTCCTTGTTGTCGGCGGTCCTCACCACGATCATGCGGGCCGAGGTGTCCACGCGCACGAGCTCGCCATCGATGGTCGATGCGGGGGACGTCTGCACGATGCGCAGCACGGGCGTCCTGGTGGCCTGGGCTTCCTGCGCGAATGCACCGGACGTCGAGGCGGTCAGCCACGCCAGGGCGCCGACCGCCGCGATGAGTCTGGTCATGTTCCCTACCCTCCTGCCGGTCACATAGCGAATCCCATGCCAACCAGCCTGGGCCGGCCGTGCGAGATTCCCCGCGGGTTTGGCGGCCCTGCCACGTTGGCACACGTGCCGGCGAAGGGGTGACTCGAGGCCACGACCAGGTAATTCGTACCGGGGGGCTGGCATTCTTGCCATGGGCTCGCGCGGACCACCTGATGCGGTTTCCCCAGCGCCGGCGCGTCCTGGACGATTGCCCGCGAACGTGGCCCCGGTTGCGGGCCGCCGGGCCGGCCACTATAATCGGAAGTTCCTGCGGCTGTTGGGAGGTCGTTCAACGGTAGGACACCGCGCTCTGGACGCGGTTATCGGGGTTCGAATCCCTGCCTCCCAGCCACTTAACCCGTTCTATCCAAACAACCTACGAGTTCAGACCCTCTGGCGTCTCCAGATTGTCTCCAACCGCGCGACGGATCGGGCGGTTGTCGAGCAAACGGATCGTCGCGTCGAGCGACGCCGGCGTCAGGTGCGAGTACCGCTGCGTCATCGCCAGGCTCTGGTGGCCGACGAGTTCCTGCACGCCTCGCATCGGCGCGCCCTGCATCGCGAGATGCGAGCAGCACGTGTGACGGAGGATGTGGACGCCCGTCGGTACATTCGCCCGATGTGCCGCGTATCGCACCCGTGACCAGCAACCCTGCCGTGTCAGCGGCGTGCCGTCGTCCTTGCACAGCACCCGCCGGTGACGGAGGTGCCGGTGCCTGCCGAGCGCCGTGGCCAGCCGCTCGGTCATGCCGACGTACCGGATGCGCCCGTTCTTGGGCGCCGTCAGCTCACCGTTCCAGTCCGAGTGCCGGACGATGATCTGACGCCGGTCGAGATCGATGTCGGCCCACTCGAGGGCCACGATCTCGCCCGCTCGTAGTCCCGCTTCGCCACCGAGGAGTGCGATCAGATAGCTGCGCGGGTCGATCGTCTGAGCCGCCTCCAGCAACCGCTCGTACGCCTCGAAGTCGTGGAACGCGGCGTCCGTCCGCGTCACCCGCATCAGGCGAATCGAACAGGGCATCTTCTCAAGCACGCCCCATTCCACCGCCTGCTTCAACAGCATGCTGAGAACGCTCAGCACGTTGTTGATCGTCTTCGGCGACTTGCCGTGCAGGCCCAGCTTCAACCGCTGCACCAGCTCGTTGCTGATCGCGTCGAGCGATCGTGTGCCGAGCTTCGGGACCAGGTGCAACCGCAGAATCGACTGCTTGGCTGCGATCCCGCTCGGCTTCTGTTGGTTTGCGCGCGCGTAGCCTTCGATGAACCGCGGCGCAAACGCTTCCAGCGTGGGCACCTCCTTCCGGATCTTCGGGCCCGCCAGCAGCAGCTCTCGCTCCCGCCGTTCGGCCCACTCCCTGGCCGTTGTCTTCGAGCAGCTCGCGCCCAGCTTGCGCCGTTCACGATGCCGATCCCCGGAGGGAAGCAGGACGTTGATGTCGACGTCCCACCCACCACGGGGATGCCGTCTGATGTTCACGCTCATCGCCGATCACTCCTTCGGCAATGGCGCGGACTTCTGGTCCACCCAGTCTAGCAGCGCCTCGGTGCGGAAGAGCACGCGACGACGGATGCGGACGACGCCGGGCAACTGGCGGCGTTCGACCATGGCGTACATCCCGCGCCTGGTCGTGCGTAGCAACGCGGCGGCCTCGTCTACGGTGAGCAGCACGGGCCACTCGCTCTTCTCGGTGGCCACGCGCGAACGCGCGATCGACGGAACGTTCATGGCGAACCGCCGGCCCCGCCGTAACGCGCGGCGAGGGCAAGCCTGGTGAAGTGGATTGGAAGTGGCGCTGCGGTGGGCGGACGCGCTTGTCGTCCGGCTGGTGATGTCAGCGCTGATGCCGGCGCTGGGCCCGCATCGAGTGGGCACGTCGCGTGCGTGCCGCTGGACGGCCGAGTGGCTCGTCCTGACCGTCGCGTCATCTACGCGAACATGGTCTGCCGCACGCTCCGATAGATGCCCAACTCTGGGCGCGCGGAGGTGCGGTCAAGGGCGCGTGGTCCGGCGGATGTGCGCGGAACAATCACGCGGCGAGCGTGCGAGCGGAGCCTTGACCGCGCCGAGCACGCCCGGAGAATCGCATCTCGGAGCGTGCGTGTGGCCAGCTTGCGGTCAGCGGGCCCTACTCAGATGAACGCAGGCGGCGGCCGAAACCTTACAGAAGATCTGTGCTCCCCTGCCGGCGCGTTCGCGTCCCGGCGGTTTCGGCCAGGCGAACGACGCCGACGCGGCACCCAGTTTCCGCACACGGTTACGACACATCGCGCGCGGCAGCGACATCGACACGTGGGGCGTGGGCGACCCCGTGGGGGGGGCGCGGGGCGGCCAGCCCGCGCCGGGGGGGGGGTCGCGCACGCCCCGGGCA
>CAUJDN010000072.1 GCA_963169195.1 Acidobacteriota bacterium
CTCGAGCGGCACGTCTGTCCTTCCGGGCCCGTCGCCCTCGGCGAGCAACTCCGCAGCTTCGCCCGGGGCCTGGCGGGCCAGCCCGGCGGCGTCGCCACCGGCGAGGCAGGCGCCCGCCTGGTGCGTATCGCGACAGGTGCGGTGCCCATCGCGGCGCCGGCACGACCCCGAGTGGCCGTGATCGGCGGCGGCATCTTCGGCGCCACCTGCGCCATCGAGCTGTCGCGCATCGGCGAGGTGACGCTGTTCGAGCGGCACGATGCGCTGATGACCGAGGCCTCGACCCTCAACCAGTGGCGGCACCACACGGGATTCCACTACCCCCGCAGCTACGATACCGTGCGCGAGATTCTCGCCTCGCGCGCGGCGTTCGAGGCGGAGTACGGTGCGGCCCTCGACCGGAGCGGCCCGGCCTACTACTGCACCTCGACGACCGGCGTCGAGATCCCGGCCGATCGGTTCCTCGCGGCCTGCCGTCTCCACGGGCTGCCGTTCGAGATCGTGGCACCGCCCGCCGACCTGGTGGATCCATCGCGGGTGAGCGTCTGCGTGCGCACCGACGAGGCCGTGTACGACATGGATCGCCTCAGGGATGTCGTTCGGCACCGCCTGCGCGATGCCGCCGTGGCGTGCCACCTGGGGACGGCGGTCGTGGGCGCCAGGCTGGACCGCGCCGGCCGGAAGCGGCTGACGCTGGCCGGGCACGGCTCGCGTGGCGAGGCGACATTCGACTATGTCGTGAACGCGACCTACGGGGGGCGCAACCTCCTGGCCCGGTGGCTCGGCCTGCCCATGGCGCCGTTGCGGTTCGATCGGTTCGAGATGCTGTCGCTGCGGCTGCCGGTCGCGCGGGCGTCGGTCACCGTGCTCGACGGCCCCTTCACCACGCTCATCGGCACCGGCCCGGGCAACCGGTTCCTGCTTGCCCACATCCACGCGTCGGTGGCCTGCAGCGCCATTCCCGACGACGGCCTGCCTCCGGCGTGGCCGCCGCCGACTTCCAACCGGGCCAACATCCTCCGGCACTCCGTGCGCTACCTGCCCATCCTGCGGCACGCCGCCGACGTCGAATCGGTCTGGGCGACCAGGGCCGTCGAGGCCTTCGCCAGGGACTTCGACGCGAGACCCACCGTCGTGACCGCGCACGGCTTCGGCTGCTGGTCGGTGCTGGGCGGCAAGATCGTCACCTGCGTCAGCAACGCGCGCGAGATCGCGGAGGCCATCGCGATCGAGCAGGGCCACGGGGCGCATCGTGGGGAATGACCCCGCCGGCGGTCCGTCGGGCGCCGAGACTCCGGATCCGGGCCTCTTCCGTCGGCTCCTGTCGCGTGTGGACGATGCCGGCTGCCGCGGCGTGGAACTGGGCGCGCACATGATGACGCTGTACGCGCTGGCGCGCCGCGCGCGTGGCCCGATCGTGGAATGCGGTGTGGGGTCGGGGTTTTCCACCCTGGCACTGCTGGCTGGTGCGGCGGAGGCCGACCTGCCGGTGACGAGCTATGACGTGAGCGCCCGGACCAGGGACGCCGCGCTCAGGACCATCGGTCTTCCTGCGGACGACGCCAGGCTTCGGCGCTGGGAGTTTCGCGTGAAGGCCGGTCACGAGGGGGCCGCGGACTGGCCGGACGGGACGCTCGGCCTGCTCTTCCTCGACACGACACACTTCTACACCGACACACGACGGGAGCTCGGCGCCTGGGCGCCGCGGATGCACCCGGACGGCGTCATCTGCGGGCACGACTACCTGCTGCACCTGGACCCGCTGTGGACCGCCACCGGAGTCAAGCGCGCCGTGGACGAATTCGTGTCCGCCGTCGAGGGGCGCTACCAGCGCGTACTTCACCGGCGGGACCACGGTCTGTTCATCCTGCTTCCCCGCGACGACGAGCGCTGGTGAGCGCGATCGGCGGTCGCGGGATCGGCGGCAGGGTCCCCCTCGCGACCGGTGGCCGACCGCGGCGTCACGCGACGCTGAGCCGGTTTCGCCCGTGACAGGTTACGATCGAGCGAAGGGCCAGGTGGCCGGGCACGCCGCGGGCATCGAGTGACGCCCGCGGTCACGGAATGGAGAGAGAACACGCCATGACTCGGGTTCTGGTCGTCGACGACCAGCCGGACACCGTTCAGACGCTGCGCGGCGTGCTGACGGGGCATGGCTACGTGGTCGACGAGGCTCGCCACGGTGCCGAGGCGTTGATCAAGGCCCGCCAGTCGCCGCCACACCTCGTCGTCTCCGATGTGCTCATGCCGGTGATGGATGGCTACGCGCTGCTGCGCGAGTGGCGGGCGGACGAGCGGCTCCAGCCGATTCCCTTCGTCGTCCACACGGCCACCTGCGCGGACCCGGAGGACGAGGCGCTAGCGCTGGCCCTGGGCGCGGACGCCTTCATCCGCAAACCCGCCGAGCCCGGCGACCTGCTGGCACGCCTGGCCGACATCCTCGGCCAGGCGACGCGCGGGGACCGAGTCGCCCGTCGGCCCCAGCCGTCCGCCGGCGGGCCGGTCGTGCCGGAAGCCTTCGACCCGGCGCTCGTCCGGAAGCTCGAGAGCCGGCTGCTCGACATCGAGCGCCGCCACGAGGAACTGCGTGACCGGGAGGCCCGGCGCCACGCCCATGAGATCGCCCTGCGCGAGGAGGCCGAGGCCCGCCTGGCGGCCAGCGAGCGGCGTTTCCGCGGCATGATCGAGAAGGGCACGGACGCGGTCGTCCTGCTGGATGCCCGTGGCACGATGGTGTACCGCACCGCCGTCGGCCCGCGCATCTTCGGCCACGCCGACGATGCGGTGCTGGGCCACACCTTCGGCGAGTTCATCCACCCGGACGACCTCCCGGCCATCTCGGAGCGCTTCGCCCGCATGCTCGGGACGCCCGGCGACAGCTACTTCGTCGAGTTCCGCTACCGTCGGCCCGACGGCCATTGGGGATACGCCGACGCCACGGTCACCAACTGGCTCGAGGACCCCGACATCGGCGCCGTGGTCGTCAACGCGCGCGAGATCACCGTGCGCAAGAATGCCGAGGCAAGGGCGGCGGGCGAGCGGCGCCTGCGGGAGCTCCTCCTCGAGTCCGTGGGTGACGGGGTGCATGGGCTGGACGCGCAGGGCCGCATCATCTTCGAGAACGCGGCCGCACTGCAGATGTTCGGCTGGGGCGTGGAGGAGATGCGCGGCCAGCACGCGCACACGCTGGTGCACCACCATCACGCCGATGGCCGGCCCTATCCGGTCGAGGACTGCCCGATCTACCAGACGCTCGGTGACGGCCGGATGCGCCACGTGGCAGACGAGGTGTTCTTCCGCCGGGATGGTTCGAGCTTCCCGGTGGAATACACCTGCAACGCCATGCGGGACGCCCACGGCCGCCTCGACGGCGTCGTGGTCAGCTTCCGGGACACCACGGCGCGCAGGCAGACCGAGGCGCGCGTCGCGCACCTCACGCGCCTGTATGCCACGCGCAGCGAGATCAACCAGGCCATCGTGCGCGTGAAGGCACGCGAGGAGCTGTTCCCGGCCATCTGCCGTGCGGCGGTGGAGTACGGGCAGTTCGAGGTGGCCTGGATTGGCCTGCTGGACCGTGCGACGCAGGCCGTGACCACCGGTGCCGCACAGGGCACGGCGGCGGAGGCGCTGGCCGCGTTCCGGCTCGACCTGGCCGATCCGCGCTTCGCGGACAGCCTGATGAGCCGTGCGCTGGCCACCGGGCGGCTGGCGTGCAGCCGCGACATGCAGAGCGACCCGGCCCTGGTTCCCTGGCGCGAGCTGGCCGCGGCGCACAATCTCCGTTCCGCGGTTGCCGTGCCGTTCCGTTTCCAGGAGGCCATCGTGGGCTTCCTGGCCCTCGCCAGCGCGGATGTGGACTACTTCGCCGACCCGGAGTTGCAGAGCCTCGTCACCGAGGTGTCGACCGACGTCTCCTTCGCGCTGGACGCGATGGAGGCAGACGCGCAGCGCCGCCGCGCCGAGCTGGCCGAGGCTCACGAGCGGGCACTGGCCGAGGCGATCATCCAGAGCCTGCCCGGCGTCTTCTACCTGTTCACCGCCGAGGGACGCTTCGTCCGCTGGAACGAGGGCTTCCAGGCCGTCAGCGGCTACACGCGCGACGAGATCGCCCGTCTGCACCCATTGGACTTCTTCACCGGCGAGGACAAGGACGTCATCCGGCAGCGGATCGGCATGGTGCTCGCCGAGGGTGCGTCCGACGCCGAGGCGCACTTCACGTCGAAGGACGGCACGCGCACCCCCTACTACTTCACGGGCCGCCGCGTCCTGCTGGACGGCCGCCCGCACGTGGTGGGCATGGGCGTGGACCTCGTCGCACGGCGGCAGGCGGAGACCTCGCTGCGCGACCTCGCCCACGCGGTCGACAAGGCGGGGGACGTGGTCTTCCTGACGGACAAGGACGGCATTGTCACCCAGATCAACGAGCAGTTCACCACGCTCTACGGCTACCCGGCCGAAGACGTGATCGGCAAGGTGACACCACGCATCCTCAAGAGCGGCAGGCAGCCGCTGGCCTTCTACGAGCGGACCTGGGCGACCCTGCTTCAGGGCGAGACGGTTCACGGCGAACTGGTCAACCGTGCCAGGGACGGCCGGCTGCTGGACATCGAGGAGACGATCACGCCGTTTCGCGACGAACGGGGCGGGCTGGCGGGCTTCCTCGCGGTCCAGCGCGAAGTCGGCGCGCGCAAGCGGGCGGAGGCCGAGGTACGCCTGCTGCACACCATCGCGATGGGCGTGGGCGCGGCCGAGGATCTCGACGCCGCGCTCACCTTCGTGCTGCGCCAGGTGTGCGAGACGACCGGCTGGGCGATGGGCGAGGCCTGGCTGCCCAACCGTGAGGGTACGCGGCTGGGGTGCCATTCCGTCTGGTACGGCGCCACGCCGGGACTCGAGGAATTCCGTCAGGTCAGCCAACACATCCAGCTCGGGCGCGGTGAGGGCCTGCCCGGCGGCGTGTGGCAGACCGGGCGGCCGGAGTGGATGCCGGACGTGACCGCCGAACCGCGTTTCAACCGGTCCGAGGCCGCCGCGCGGGCCGGCCTCAAGGCGGGGCTGGGCATGCCGGTGCTCGCCCACGGCGAGGTGGTGCTGGTGCTGGGCTTCTACGTCTTCGAGCCAGGCCCGGACGACGCCCGCTGGATGGACCTGATCGCGGCGGTGACGGCACAGATCGGCTCGCTGATGGAACGCAAGCAGGTCGAGGCGGCGCGGGCGGCCAGCGAGGCGCACTTCCGCAGCCTGATCGAGAACGCCTCGGACCTCGTGACCGTCGTGGATGCGCACGGCACGATTCGGTTCCAGGGGCCGTCGAGCGAGCGGTTGCTGGGTTTCACGCCTGGAGAGCTGACGGGCCGCCGGGTCTTCGAGTGGATTCACCCGGACGATGCGCCACGAGTCGCCACCGCCATCCAGCGCGCGCTGGAGAGCCCAGGCGTGCCCGAGGGCGTGGAGTTCCGTTTCCGTCACAAGGACGGCTCGTGGCGCACGCTCGAGTCCATGGGCCGCAGCATCGTGGATGCCGATGGGGACCACGTCATCGCCGTCAACTCGCGCGACGTGACGGAGCACCGGAGGCAGGAGGGAGAACTGCGGCAGGCGCAGCGCATGGATACCATCGGCCACCTGGCCGGCGGCGTGGCGCACGATTTCACCAACGTCCTCGCGGTGATCACGATGCAGACCGAGCTGATGCAGGCGGAACGGGATCTGCCCGCCGCGGTGCAGGAGGGCTTGCGGCAACTGCACGCCGCCGCCGAGCGCGGGGCCAATCTGACGCGGCAGCTGCTCCTGTTCAGCCGCAAGCAGGTCATCCAGTCCCGCGACCTGGACCTCAACGACATCGTCGCCAGCCTCGCCCGGATGCTCCAGCGCATCATCGGGGAGGACGTGCGGCTGCAGCTCCATCTCCATCCGGCGCCGCTGCTCACGCGCGCCGACGCCGGCATGCTGGATCAGGTGCTGATGAACCTCGCCGTGAACGCGCGTGACGCCATGCCCACGGGAGGGTCGCTGCGCATCGAGACGACGGCACGGGTGGTGGACGAGGCGCTGGCACACCTGCACCCCGACGCGTCGCCGGGCCGCTATGTCTGTCTGCGGGTCAGCGACACGGGCGTCGGCATTCCGCCGGAGATCCTGCCGCGCGTCTTCGAGCCCTTCTTCACGACCAAGGAGCCGGGCAAGGGGACAGGGCTGGGACTGGCCACGGTGTTCGGGATCGTGAAGCAGCATCGCGGCTGGATTTACATAGACAGCGAGCCCGGTCGGGGCACGAGCTTCCAGGTCTGCTTTCCGGCGTTGGCGGCCGACGCCGTGGCCCCCCGCGAGACCGCCCGCCCCGTGCCGCGAGGCGGCACCGAGACCATCCTGCTGGTGGAGGACGACCCGGCCGTACGACGGCTGGCGCAGGTGACGCTCGAACGGAACGGCTACCACGTGGTGACCGCGAGCAGCGGCGCGGACGCGCTGCGCGTCTGGCCGTCGGTCCGCGATCGTGTGGCGCTCGTGCTCACCGATCTGGTGATGCCCGACGCCGTGAGCGGCCACGACCTGGCGCAGCGGCTGCGAGCCGGGCGGGCGGACCTGAAGGTGATCTACATGAGCGGCTACAGCGCGGAGATTGCCGGGCGGGAACTCGCCCTGCGCGTCGGCGAGAACTTCCTCCAGAAGCCCTTTCCCATCGACACCCTGCTCGAAGCCGTGCGCCGGTCTCTCGACGAGTGAGTCGAGGCGAACGGGTGGCGTGCAGGTGGCGCCACCCGGTGGTGAGGGCGGTTGACAGCCTGCAGGCTTGCGGGTACAGTCCGCGCCGGTTCGACGTGCGCCTCTCCGCGGGCGCGCCAGGTTTCTGGTCCAGGAGGATTCGATGTCTCGCAGGTTCCTTGCCGTGTGCCTCCTGGGAGCGGCCCTGGCCATTGGCGCCGCCTGCTCGAAGACGCCGGAGGGGCCGGCGCCCGACGTCATCTACCACACCGCGAAGGTCGTGACCGTCGACGAGACGTTCGGATTGGCCGAGGCGGTCGCCATCAAGGACGGGAGGATCCTCGCGGTGGGATCCAACGCGGCGGTCATGGCACTCGCCCGTCCGGCGACCACGGTGATCGACCTGGGCGGCAAGTCGATGCTGCCCGGCTTCTACGACAACCACATTCACCTCGGCGGCCCGCTGCAGCCGTGGAAGTGGGGCGGGTGGATCGACGAAGTGCCCGAATGGATCCGCGGCGCGGACACGATCGAGACGCTGATGGCGGCGGTGAAGGCGCAGGCCGCCCGGACGCCGAAGGGGGAGTGGATCCGCGGCGAGATCCCGCGCGAGGAGTGGCCGAACGCGGCGTTGCCGACGCGCTGGGACTTCGACCGGGTTGCGCCGGATCATCCCGTGGCCATCGGCCGCGGGCCGCACACGCTGCTCGTCAACTCGAGGGCGCTGCAGCTGGCGGGCGTCACGAGGCACACGAAGCCCGAGGGCGGCGAGATCGTCCACGACGCCAGGGGCGAGCCCACGGGCAAGATCCTCGAGGCCGCCAGGCGCGTCATCACGCGCGTCATGCCGCCGGCGGACCGCAGCGGGCCGGAGGAGCAGCTCACCGACTGGCGCCGGCTGCTGCGCCAGCTCGTCTCCCTCGGCGTGACCAGCGTGAACGTCGCCGGTGTCCGGCCCGACGGGCTGCCGCTGGTCAGGACGCTCTACGAGCGCCATGGCGACGAGCTGCCGCGCATGACGGTCCAGCTGCGCGTGAGCCCGGGCTACGACTCGCACGACGACATCGAGGCCGGCGTCAGGCAGGCCATCGCCGAGATCGAGGCGATTGGTGACCCGGCGAAGGTCTTCAGCGGCGACATGGTGAAGATGGGCGCCGTGAAGATGAGCATCGATGGCGGGCTGAGCGCGCCGATCTTCTGGTCGACGAGGCCCTACGAATCACGGCCCGGGTTCCACGGCGAGCAGCGCATCCCCGACTCGGCGTTCGCGCGTGTCGCGCGCCGCGCCCACGAGCTCGGCTGGCAGACGGGCACCCACGTGATGGGCGATGCCGCGGTCGTCATGGTCGTCAACGAGCTCGAGAAGATCCTGGCGGACGGGCCCCGGGCCGACCACCGGCACTACCTGCACCACGTGGCGGTGCTGCCACCCGAGGCGACGGTGAAGCAGATGGCCGCCAACGGCATCATGGTGGCCAGCCAGCCCGGATTCCTCCTCGCCCTCGGGTCGTTCGCGGACGAGGCGCTCGAGCCGGAACGCGAGGCCAGCCAGCAGCCGTCGCGTTCGCTGCTCGCCCACGGCGTGCGGGTCTCGTACGGATCCGACGCCGGGCCCTACGGGCCGCTCGCGGGCCTGTTCGCCGCCGTCACCCGCACGGGCTGGAACGGCATCGTCCATGGCGCCGGGGAGGCCGTGACCATCGAGGAGGCGATCCGCATGCACACCTTCGAGCCCGCGTACTTCACGTTCGACGAGAAGACGCGCGGGTCCATCGAGGTGGGCAAGGTCGCCGACTTCGTCGTCCTCAGCGACGACCTGCTGTCGATTGCGCCGGAACGCATTCCCGCTGTGGAGATCGAACGCACGATCGTCGGCGGGCGCGAGATCTACACGCGTGCCGCGGCGTCCGGCACCGCTTCCGGCCTCCACTGACGGTACGCCGCGTCGGGGGGAGGCGGAGGCGACGCGCGGCGATATACTTCGCGGCCATGAGGCGATTGCTGCCGGCCGCTGTCCTGTCCCTGTGGGCCCCTGCGTTCATCGGCGTGCCATCTGCGGCCCTCCCGTCGATGTCTGCGCCGGCTGCGGCCCAGCCCCCTGTCTCTGCGTCGTCCTTCGTACTCGTCCCGGAGGCCGTGTTCGACGGGGAGCGCCTTCAGGAGGGATGGGCGGTCGTCGTTCGGGGCGAGCGCATCGTCGGCGCGGGCCCTGCGGCATCGGTGTCCGCGCCGCCGGGCGCCCGGACGCTGCGGCTCCCGGGATCGACGTTGATGCCCGGATTGATCGAAGGGCACTCGCACCTGCTGCTCCACCCGTACAACGAGGCGACGTGGAACGACCAGGTGCTGAAGGAGTCAGTGGCCTACCGCGTGGCGCGCGCCGTGACGCACGCCGAGCGGACGCTGATGGCCGGGGTCACCACGGTGCGCGACCTGGGCAGCGAGGGGGCGGGGTACGCGGACGTCGGGTTGAAGCGCGCCATCGACGATGGCGTCGTGCCCGGGCCGCGGATGCTGGTGGCCGGACCGGCCATGGTGGCGACGGGCAGCTATGGGCCGAAGGGCTTCGCCGCCGAGTGGCGCGTGCCGCAGGGGGCGGAAGAAGCGGACGGCCTCGAGGGCGTCGCGCGGGTCGCGCGTGACCAGATTGGCCACGGCGTGGACCTCATCAAGATCTACGCGGACTATCGCTGGGGCCCGAACGGGGACGCGCGGCCCACCTTCACGCTCGACGAGATCACCCGCATCGTCGAGGTGGCGAAGAGCAGCGGCCGGCCGGTCGTCGCACACGCGGGGACGGCCGAGGGGATGCGGCGCGCCATCCTGGGCGGCGTGGAGACCATCGACCACGGCGACGAGGGCACGCCGGAGGTCTGGACGCTGATGGTGGAGAGAGGCGTGGCCTACTGCCCGACGCTGGCCGCGCCGGACGCGACCGCGCAGTATGCCGGATGGCGGAAGGGCGCGGAGCCCGAGCCCGAGCGGATCGCGAGGAAGCGCGAGACGTTCAAGGCAGCCCTGGCCGCGGGCGTGAGGATGTGCTTCGGCGGGGACGTCGGCGTGTACCCGCACGGCGACAACGTGCGCGAGCTCGAGCTGATGGTGCAGTGGGGGATGACGCCCCTGGCCGCCACCATCGCGGCCACGTCGGGGAACGCGTCGCACTTCCGCCTGAATGACCGCGTCGGCCGCGTGCGCGAGGGGTTGTTGGCGGACCTCATCGCCGTGGAGGGCGACCCCACCACGGACATCGCCGCGCTGCGCCGCGTGAAGTTGGTGATGAAGGGCGGCCGTGTCTACAGGCAGTAAGAGAAGGAATCACGAAGACACGACTTCAAGACCCCACGACCCCAAGACCTCAAGGCCGCGCGCTCCTCTCACACGACGTTCATCTCGCCCCTGCGCGTGGAGGTGGCGAAGCGGTCGTGCGCGAAGGGCGTGAGGTCGAACCCGGGATCCCGGCCCGTCAACACGTCCGCGAGGATGCGCCCCGCGGCCGGGGCGTGCTGGAATCCGTGTCCGCTGAAGCCCGCGATGGTGTAGAAGCCCTGGACGTCCGGTGACGGCCCGATGATGGGGTTGTGGTCCGGCGTCATCTCGTAGAGGCCGGCCCAGGCATGCGAGACCGCGGCCTCGGCCATGGCGGGCAGCCGTCGGATGGCCGCCTCGGTGACCTTCGGCAGGAAGTCCCAGCGCACGGTGATGTCGAAGCCGGGCGTCTCGTCCGGGTCGCCCATGCCGAAGAGCAGCCCGGGTCCCTCACGGTGGAAGTAGAACGTGCTCTCGAAGTCGATGACCAGCACTTTCGAGCGGGGCATGCGGCCGTCCCACTCCGGCGCGTCCCAGGAACCGCCGCGCTCGGGCGTGGCGATGAAGATGTGCCGCCGCTCGGGTTCGACGGGCACGTCGACGCCGCAGTAGCGGCCGATGGCCTTGGCCCAGGGGCCGGCGGCGTTGACCACGACGGGGGTGCTGATGGCGCCCTTCGACGTCTGGACCTCGGCCACCCTGTGGTTGTCCAGCCCGATGCCGGTCACCTCGGTCTCTCGGACGATCTCCACCCCGCGTGCCTGCGCGCCCTTCGCGAAGCCCATCGTCACGCCGTTCGGATCCGCCACGCCATCGGCCGCGCACCACGCGGCGCCCCGCACGCCTTCGATGTCGATGCCCGGCGCGATGGCGGCCGCCTCCTTCGGCGCCAGCCACCGCACGTCCACGCCCATGTCCTTTTGCAGCGCGACGTTGCGGAGGAACGTCGTCACGTTCGCCGTCTTCGAGACCAGGAACAGGTAGCCGTCCCGGTGGAAGTCGATGGGCGTGCCGGCGCGAGCCTCGAAGTCGGCCATCATCGCGATGGACTCGATCGACAGGCTGATGTTCGCCGGATGGGAGAACTGGTGCCTGACGCCGCCGGCGTTCTTGCCGGTGGACCCCGTGGCCAGCTGCGCCTCGCGCTCGACGAGGACGACGTTGGTGACGCCGCGTTCCGCGAGGTGCCAGGCGAGGCTGCACCCCATGCAGCCCCCGCCCACGATGACGACGTCCGCCGTGCTTCGCATCCGCTGATTGTAACGGTTCAGCGTGTCGGGCCCCGATACACGCGGCCGCCTCGCATGACGAAGACCACGCGGCCCAGGGCACGGGCGTCGGTGAGCGGATTGCCGTCCACGGCCACGAGGTCGGCCGCGAAGCCGGGGGCGATGGTCCCGATCTCCGTGCCGAGGCCGAGCGACTCGGCCGAGACGGACGTGAGCGAGCGGACGGCCTCTGCGGGCGACTGGCCGGACGTCACGCGCTCGAAGATCTCCCGCATGTTCTGCCCGTGCGCGCCGGCCACGGCGTCGGTGCCCATCACGATCTTCAGCCCCGGTGTCTTCAGCGCGGCCGTGAACATCGCGTCCTTCATCGCCAGGGCCTTCTCCATGGCGGCAAAGCCTTCCTCACTGTAGTTCCCGATGCCGAGGAAGCGCGCCTTGTTCTCGAGGTAGTTCTGCGTCACGAGCCCGATGTTCGGATCGAAGAAGACGCCCCGATCCGCCAGCAGCTTCAACGCCTCGGGCGTGGCCAGGCCGCCGTGCTCGACCACGGTGCACCCGCCGCGTGCCGCGCGCATCATCGACTCGGGGCTGTGCGCGTG
>CAUJDN010000073.1 GCA_963169195.1 Acidobacteriota bacterium
GACAGGAATCGAACCCGTCCGCAACGGGCAGTTTGACGAAACCTAACGGTAGGTTCATACTCGAACAGTGACGTGGGCCGAGGTAATCCGCAAGCTGAAGGCCGCGGGGTTCGTCGAGGTCCGGTCCGGGAAGGGCAGCCACGTGCTGCTGAAGCACCCCACGACAGGGAAGGAAGTGTGGGTGGCGGTTCACACCAAGAAGGATGCCGGGCGGCTCGGCAATCGGATCCTGCGCGAGGCGGGTGTCGAATGACAATGCTCTACCCGATCGTCCTCGAAACCGAGGAGAACGGCGCCGTGAGCGCCTACGTTCCCGGGCTGCCGGTGTATGCCGCAGCCGACTCGCATGCGAAGGCCGAGCGCGCCATCCGCGCGGTGCTGGCCGAGTACCTGAACGCGCACCCGGCGAGTCGTCCAGGCGCCCGAGTCCGAGTTGCACGCGTTTCCGATCGAGGGAAGACGCGAGTCACCGTGGTTGGTGCGGCCGCTCTGGTGGGCGCGAAGCGCAGCACCGCGAAGGCGCGGGCCTCACGTGCCAATGGGCGGCTCGGCGGGCGCCCGCCGAAGAACTCGACCGCGGAAGAGACTCAGAGCAAGGGACCACGCTGACCGCGCGCCTGCCGTTACGCGGCTCGCTGTAGCCTGTCGATCTGCCTCAGCCACGCGTCGAGCTGGTTCCAACTCGCGAAAATGCGGCTCACCAGTCATCTCCCTCGTGTTCACAACGACTTGCGGCCGGCTGAATGGCCCACCGCAAACGGGAATCGAACCGCGCTGATATGGCCGCGCCGTTCAACCCGGAGGCCCGCCGAATCGGCTATTCTGGTGCCATGAGCGCCAACGTCAGCCTCGAGGTCGACAAGCACACTGCGGATGTGCTCCAGAACCGAGCCGCCGAACTCGGCGTGACCGTCTCACAGCTGATCGCTGAGCTTGCGGCCCTTGACGGCGCTGCGAGGGACGCAAAGGCCGACGAGATTGCAGAACTCGATCGGCGATCGGCCAGGGCCGCGGAAGGTCAGCGCGTGCCGCATGACCGTGTGGTGCAGTGGCTCCGCACGTGGGGCACGCCTGGATTTCGACCGTGGCCGGGCCAGTAGAGATCGAGTGGTCGCTCGACGCCCTCGCTGACCTCGATCGATTCGCGGCATTCCTCCACGAGCGGTCTCCCGACCTCGCAGCACGCGTCGCCAACGAACTTGTCGAGAGGAGTGACGTCCTCCGCCGACATCCGAAGCTGGGACGAGCGCTCGCAGGTCGCGAGGAGTACCGCGAACTCCTCCTCCAGGTGCTCGGTGGCACCTACGCCCTTCAGTACCGGTACGATGGCGGCTCCATTCTGATGCTCCGCGTCTTCCATGGGCGCGAAGCACGGTAGGGCACGCTCCAGGCACTCACGCCGCTCGTCGAAGGCCGTCGATCTGCCGCAGCCAACCGTCCAGCTGGTTCCAACTCGTGACACTGCGGCTCACCAGCTCCACTCGATCGCGCGCTCACACTTTCCGCCTGACCCGCCGCCCTGTGTCGGCGACCTGAAGTCACTCCACGCGGGCGGCCGCGCAATCCGAACGCGGGTGCACCAATCGCGAGGACGCCCACCTTTGTCTGCCAGCCGGGGACCTTCACCGGAGGCGATTTCCCGGTTCCCGCGGAGAATCGGGGGCGCATCGCCATGGCATCGGCCTTGCCTGCAGGTCGAACATGTCCCACTCCCCCACCCAGCCGGGATATGAACCGACCGTCATGTGGCGCATGAGCCGCGGCGACGACCAGTCCGCCTACGCCCTCATCAACCCGCGCCGGGACGGCGCCTCCGTCGTCTGGTTCGTCAACGGCCGCCCGATGGGCTGCCGGGACTTCGACGACTGGGGGGGCGCGTTGCGCTGGTGCGACCAGATGCAGGCCCAGAACTGGGCGGCGGGCTGGCGCGACCGGGCCGACTAGCGCGCGACTGGCCGCGGGTCGTCGCCGGGCGACGGGCGCCCGATGCACGCACCAGCGGGGCGGACGGCCGGGTAGAATGCCCCAATGCGGAGAGCCTTCCACGCGGCCACCGCCTGCGCCGCGCCGGCGCTGACCGACTGACGATGCGCCTTCCTCCCGTCTCCCGCCGGCAGTTCCTCGTCACCGGGACCGCGCTCCTCGCCGGCACCCACGTGCCCGCGTGGGCGGAGCTCTTCCAGCAGGGGCCCGCCGAGGACGCCCTTCGCGCGGAAGCGGCGGAAGCAGCGCTGGCGCGGGCCACAGCACTCGGCGCGTCGTATGCGGACATCCGCGTCAACCGCTACCGCCGGGAGTCCATCGCCACGCGCGAGCGGCAGGTGCAGAACGTGTCCCGATCCACGAGCTACGGCCTCGGCCTGCGCGTGCTGGTGGACGGGGCATGGGGCTTTGCGGCCACCAACCGCGTGGAGCCGGCCGCCGCACGTGAGGCCACGGACCAGGCCGTGGCCATCGCCCGCGCGAACGCGCGCCTGGCCACGCGCAAGGTCGTGCTCGCGAACGCCGACAAGGTGGTCACCACCTGGACCAGCGCCTTCACACGCGACCCCTTCGAGGTGGCGCTGGACGCGAAGATCCAGTTCCTGATGAAGCTGAACGAAGCTGCGCTGGCCGTACCCGGCGTGAGCTTCGTCAGCTCGCAGGTCCTCTTCGCAGACGAGCAGAAGTTCTTCGCCTCCACCGAAGGGTCGCGCATCACGCAGCGCCTGGTCCGCACCTACCCGCAATTCAGCACGACCGCCACGGATCGGACCTCCGGCGACTTCCAGACCCGCCCCGTCGTGGATCGCGCACAGCTCGTCGGCTACGAGTACGTCGAGGACTACCCGTGGCTGGCCGAGGCGGAGCGGGCCGGCCACGAAGTGGTCGAGAAGCTGAAGTCGAAGCCCGTGGCCCCGGGCCGCTACGACATCGTCGTGGATCCCACGCAGCTCTTCCTCGCCATCCACGAGTCGGTCGGCCACTCCACGGAGCTGGACCGCGCGCTCGGCTGGGAGGCGAACATGGCCGGGACCAGCTTCCTCAAGCCCGCCGACACCGGGAAGCTGCGCTTCGGCTCGAACATCGTCAACCTCGTCGGCGATCGCACGCAGCCCGGCGGCCTCGCCACCACGGGCTTCGACGACGAGGGCGTGAAGGCGGAGCGGTGGCACCTGGTGCGCGACGGCATATTCGTGGACTGGCAGACCACGCGCGAGCTGGCGCCGCTCGTCGGACAGTCGCGTTCGCACGGGTGCCTGCACGCGGACGACTGGTCGAGCGTGCCGTTCGCCCGCATGCCCAACGTGTCGCTCGAGCCGGCGCCCACGGAGGTCACGCTCGACGATCTCTTCAGCGGCATCACGCGCGGGCTCTACATCGTCGGGCGCGGCAGCTCGTCGATCGATCAGCAGCGCTACAACTTCCAGTTCGGCGGCGCGATCGTCCGGGAGATCCGGGACGGGAAGCTGGGCGCGATGGTGCGGGACGCGGCGTACCAGTCGCGCACGCCGGACTTCTGGGCCTCGTGCGACGGCCTTGGCGGCCCGGCGACCTACCGGCTGTGGGGCACGTCCGCCGACGGCAAGGGCGAGCCCGGGCAGGTGAACGCCGCCAGCCACGGCTGCCCGCCGGCGCGATTCCGCAACGTGACGGTCCTCAACACGGCGGCGGTGTGATGCTGACGCGCGACGACGCCCTCGCCATCTGCGCCTCGGTGCTCGCGCACGCGAAGGCGGCGGGCGCGGAGGACGCGGTGGTGTCGCTGGACAGTTCGGTCCAGGCGCACGCGCGCATCGCCGACAACCGCGTCACCACGAGCGGCCGGGCCGAGGGCCTGGAGATCACGGCCACGGTCTGGGTCGGCCGGCGGCGCGGCTCGACGACGGGGAGCGATCCGGGCAGCGACGCGCTGAAGCGGCTGGCCGACGAGGCGGCGCACATCGCGCGCGTGTCGCCCGTCCACCGCGAGTACGTGCCCACGCTCGGGCCGCTCGACTACCCCGAGTCCCGCGGGTTCGCCGACGCCACCGCGAACGTGGATCCGGCCGCGCGCGCGACCGCGCTCGACGCGGCACTCACCGCCTGCCGCGCGGCACAAGTCACGGGCGCGGGCTTCCACACCGCCAGCGCGTCGGCCGCCGCCACGGCCACCGCCAACGGCAGCCGCCGCTATTTCCGCACGTCCGAGGCCGGCTTCAGCATGACCGCACGGAGCGAGGACGGCACCGGCTCCGGCTACTTCGCGGGGGACCACTTCGACGTCGCGCGCCTGGATGCGGCGCGCATCGCGGGACGCGCCGTGGACAAAGCCTTGCGCTCGCGGGAGCCGAAGCCCATCGAGCCGGGCTCGTATCCCGTGATTCTCGAACCGCAGGCGGTGTCGGACCTGCTGGGCTTCCTGACGAACAGCTTCGACGCGCGCATGGCGGAAGAAGGCCGGAGCGCGTTCTCGGCGAAGGGCGGGCAGACCCGCGTCGGTGAGGCGCTGTTCGACAGGCGGATCAGGCTGTACAGCGACCCGATGCACGCGCAGCTTCCCGCGGTGCCGAGCACCGCCGAAGGCATTCCCGCGTCGAGGCTGTCGCTGGTCGAGGCCGGCGTGCTCGAGAACCTCGAGTACTCGCGCTACTGGGCGCAGGAGAAGAAGCGCCAGCCCACGCCCGGCCCGGTGAACTACATCCTGGAGAGCCGCGAGGCGCCCGCGTCGCTGGACGCGATGATCGCGGGCATGAAGCGGGGCCTGCTCATCTCGCGCTTCTGGTACGTGCGACTCGTGGACCCGCGCACGCTCGTGCTCACCGGCCTCACGCGCGATGGCCTCTGGTGGGTGGAGAACGGCGAGGTGCGCCACCCCGTTCGCAACCTCCGCTTCAACCAGAGCGTGCTGGCGATGCTGGCGCCCTGGAACGTCGAGGCCATCGGCGTGCCCGAGCGGCTGTCGCCGTTCATGGTGCCGGCGCTCAGGCTGGGGGCGTTCCGCTTCACGTCCGTCTCGGACGCGGTCTAGGTGCGGGCGGGTGCGAACGGGTGCGGCTCAGTACGAGAAGAGCAGGCCCGCGATTCGCCAGTGCCCGCCCGTCTGGACGAGGGTGAGGAGGAGCCGGCCCCGCCGCGACGTGCCGTCCTGATGGAACACGAAGTCCGCCCAGGCGGTGGCCATGCGGCCGGATCGCTCGATGACGATGTTCTCCAGCGTCTCCGACATGTCCTTCGCACGCGCGAAGCCCCTTGCCTGCGAGTCGTAGAACTCGTCCAGCGACCGAACGGTGATCGATCCGCCAGGGTTGGTCGAGATCGACGTGAACGTCGGGAGGAAGAGCGTCCGCCACTCGGCAAGAGTGTCTCTTCGATACAGGCCGACGTAGTCGTCCACGACCGTGCGCACGGCCTCGTCTGCCGCCATCGAAGGCACGGCCTGCGGGTGCGCCTCTCGCGGCGTCACCGCCAGAGCAAGCAGAATCAGGACCTTCGAGGCGCGGCCCCACCAGACCCGCCGAAGGGGCCGCGGACAGGCGTTCACGCCGCGCAGTATACCGGGGCTGCCGGACCGGCGAGGCCTGCCGCGCCGGGCGCCCCGATCAGGGCCGCACGACGCTCCCGACACCCGCCTCGAAGGTGACGCGCCCGCCCATGACGGTCGATCGCACCGTGAGATGCCGCAGTTCGTCGGCCGGCACCGTGTACGGGTCGGCCGACAGGACGGTGAAGTCCGCGCGGCGGCCGACGGTGAGCGCGCCCAGATCGTTCTCCTGGAACGCGGCATACGCCGGGGCCGTGCTCATGCAGCGAAGCGCCGCATCCACGTCCACTCGCTGTGGCGTGTACCAGGCGCCGCCCGGCGCGCCGTCGGCGCTCCGTCCTGCCACCAGGGCCGACAGGGTCGTGATGGGGTCACCCGAATCGGATGCGCCGTAGTCGGTGCCGCACGCCACCACGGCCCCGGCCTCCAGGAGATCGCGCACGGGGAGCACCGAGCGCATGCGCGCGGACCCGAGGCGATCCTCGGCCCAGCGCGAGTACTCGCCGAGGAACACGGGCTGCATCGACGCAATCACGCCGAGCCGCGCGAAGCGCGCGACGTCGCCCGACGCCACCATCGAGGCGTGCTCGACCCTGAAGCGGTCCGCGGGCGTCACGCCGCCGCGCTCGAAGGCGTCCAGCACGCGCGCCACGGCCCGGTCGCCAATCGCGTGCACGTTCAGCTGAAATCCCTTCGCCCGGGCGTCCTTGACGATGGCGTCGAGCTCGGCGTCGGTCATCATCGAGAGCCCGTGCTCGCGGGGAGCGTCGGCGTAGGTCTCGGTCAGCAGCGCGCCGCGCGAGCCGAGCGCACCGTCGATCAGGAACTTGAAGCTCCGGACGGAGAGCTGCCCGTCGCCGAGGTCGGGCTCCGGGCCCCGTGCGAAGTAATGCCCCACGGTCTCGTCACCGCGGGCCATCACATACACGCGGACCGGAAGACCGCCCGCGAGCAGCTGCTTGTACACCGCGATCGTCCCGAGGTCGACGCCGGCCACGTGGATGCTCGTGTACCCGAGCCGCGCGTACTGCTGCAGCGTGGCACGCGCCCGGCTCACCGCGTCCCCCGCGCCTCCCCTGCCGTCGGCTTCCACGCGGGCAATCAGGGCCTGCGCGCGGTCCACGAGGATGCCGGTGGGATCGCCCGCGGCTGTCCGGGCCACGCGCCCGCCCGGCGGATCCACCGTGGCGCGGGTGATGTCCGCCTGCCGCAGCACGCGCGAATTGACCCAGCTGGAGTGTCCGTCGATCCGCGAGAGCACGACCGGGTGATCGCCGCTCGCCGCGTCGAGATCCTCGGCCGTCGGGAACACGGGCGGATCGAAGAAACCCTCGTCCCAGCCTTCGCCGGAGATGAGCTCGCCCGGTTGTGCCGTTCGCGCGAGAGCGGCGATGCCCTGCAGGATCTGGGGCTTCGTCATCCCACGCAGGTTGATCGGCTCGCCGGGGATGATCTGGCCGCGCGTGTCCGCATCGTGGACGTGGGCATCGGCCCAACCCGGCACGGCGACGCCGGCGATGCCGACGGTGCGGGTGCCGGCGCCCGCCAGCGCCTCGACCTCCGCGCGGGTGCCGGCGGCGATGATGCGCCCGCCCCGGACCGCCAGCGCCTCGACGCGAGGGCGCGAGGCATCCAGCGTGATGAAGTCGCCCGTGAACATCGTGTCCGGGGCCTCGGCCGGGACCTCGCGCGTGGAGGTCCCCCCACAGGCGGCGAGCATCGCGCACGACAGAATGACGACCAGGCTTCGCAAGAGGGGAGTGGCGGTCATTGGCCGGCAGCTTATCACCCGGCTCCCCCGGCGGCCGCTCGCCCCGACGCCGCACGCGGGGACCTTCCCCCGACCGCGCCAGCGCGCGCAGCGGCATGCTACCGGAACCGTGGGCGGCGGCCGAAACACATACGGGGACCCCGCTGACCAGCCTGATCCTGCTCATCGCCAGCCTGCTGGGCATGGCCGTCGTTGTCGCGCCGGTGCTGTCCGTCATCGGGTTCCTGCGCGGACGCACGATGCGGGCCGAGCTCGATCGGCTCGCCCGCACGGTGGACGCGCTGGAGCGACGCGTACAGGCGCTCTCCACCGCGCCCGCTGGTCCCGAGGCGGACGCGCAGCCGCCCGCCACCGTCCCGGTGGCCGTACCTCGCGCGCCGGCCATCTCGACGCGGCCATCCACCGTGCCCCCGACGCCTCCGACAGCACCGCCATCCGCCCCCCCGGTCGTGCAGCCGGGGCCACGCGAGTCGGCGTCGTCACCCGCGGTGCCACCGCTGCCGCCGCCCCCGCGGGCGGCGGAACCGGCGCCGCCGCCAGCGCCGCCGGATCCTCCCGGGCCCGTGCCCGCGCCGGGGCCGGCCTTCGACTGGGAGAACATGCTCGGCATTCGCGGCGCCGCCTGGCTGGGCGGGGTCACCATCGTGATCGCCGCGCTCTTCTTCGCCAAGTGGAGCATCGATCAGGGCTTCTTCTCTCCCGCCATCCGGCTCGCGCTGATGCTGGTGTCGGGCACCGCGGCGCTCGTCTGGGCGGAAGTGAGCCTGCGCCGGGGCTATCAGACAACGGCCAATGCGGTGTCGGGCGCAGGCGTCGTCGTGCTCTACGTGGCGTTCTACGCGGGCCACGCCCTGTATCAGCTCGTCTCGCTGCCGGTGGCCTTCGCGGGGATGTCGGTGGTGACGCTGGCGGCCGGCGCCATTGCCGTCCGGTACGCGGCCCTGTTCACGGCGCTCATCGGGCTGGCCGGCGGCCTGGCAACGCCGGTGCTGCTCTCGACGGGCGTGGATCGGCCCGTCGCCTTCTTCTCCTACCTGCTGCTCCTGACCGTGGGGTTCCTCCACGTGGCCGAGCGCCGCAAGTGGTCGGCGGTCACGGCGCTGGCCCTCGCCGGTACGGCCCTGCTCGAACTGGGCTGGTACACCAGCGACATGGCGCCGGGAACGCTGCTCGTGGGCGCAACGGCCTTTGCCGCACACGGCGCCGCCTTCCTGTGGCATGCGGTCCGCGTGCGCGGAACGGGAGGGTCGATCGCTCACCAGGCGGGCCTGGCCGGCAGCCTGGTGCCGCTCGGGTTCGGTGCGCTCCTCGCCGCCGATCCGCGGTTCGTCCCGCAGTGGGCCGGCGTCACCGGACTGGTCGCCCTCGTCGATCTTGGCCTCGTGCTCGCCGCCCTTCGATGGAGGCAGCCCGTGCTGGCAGGCGCGCCGGCAGCGGCCACGGCACTCGTGATGCACCGGCTCGGCGGCACGCATGCGTCGCTGGACGCGGGAACGTGGGGGCTCGCCGGCATGGTGCTGGCACTGGCCGCCGGCTTCAACCTGCTGCCGCGCCTGGCGTCCAGGTGGGACGCGGAGCGGCTGCGGCCGGGTGAAGCGCTCGCGCTGTTCTCGGGCGCCATCACGCTGCTGGGCCTGCTCTCCTTCACCTGGCACACCACCGAGGGCGGGCACCTCCCCGCCTGGGCGTTCCTGGCCCTCACGGCCGGCACGCTCGCGGGTTTCATCGAACGGACCCGGAACGGTTCGTGGCCGGGGGTGTTCGGGGCGAGCATGCTGCTCGTGGCCTTGTCGTGCGGCCACTGGGTGGCTCGCATGGCGGGACCGGCCACGGTCGTCGATCACCTGATCATCCCCCACCTCTTCGCCGTCGTCGTGGCTGTCGTGGTGGCCCGGCGTGCACTCGATGCGGAGCCGACGCCCCCCGCGACGTGGTGGCGATCGGATCATGCCGGCACGCTCGCCGCGGCGGGCGTGGCCTACGGCAGCGCACTCGCTCACGTCGGCGTGAGCGTGGCACCCGTGCCGGCGCCGTACTTCGTGCTCGTCGCCCTCGACGCGGCACTGGTCGTCGGCGTGGCGCTGGCGGCCGGATGGCCCGGCCTCGTGCCCGTGGCGGCCGCGGCCTCGGTGGCGTTCAACATGGCCTGGCACACCCAGCAGTTCACGCGCGCCACCGCGAGCACGAGCGTGACGGCCTACGCCATCGCCTATCTCGCGTTCCTCGTGCTGCCATTCGCGGCCACGCGCCGGCTGGCGCCGTCGTGGCGGACGCGACCCGGCCCGTGGCTGGCGTCGGCGCTCGTCGGTCCCGCGTCCTTCTGGCTCTTCTACGACGGCTGGGTGCAGCTGTGGGGCAAGGCGTGGGTGGGCGTCGTGCCCGTGGTGATGGCCGCCGTCAGCGTGGCCGCCCTGTACGGCGTGAGCCGCCACTTCCAGGTGTCTCCGGACGAGGGTGACGCGCGGCGCCGCCTCAACTACCTGGCGCTCTTCGCCGCCATCGCGCTCGGCTTCGTCGCGACGGCCGTACCCCTGCAGCTCGATCGCCAGTGGATCACCATCGGCTGGGCTCTCGAGGCGGCCGCCGTCTGGTGGCTGTTCGGGACGCTGCCCCACCCGGGCTTGAAGTACTTCGGCCTGGGCCTGTTCCTGGCGGTCGGGGCGCGGCTGCTCGCCAACCCTGAGGTGGTCCGCTACGAGCCGCGCGGCCGGCCCATCGTCAACTGGCTGCTCTACACCTATGGCGTGCCGGCGCTCTGCTGCTTTGCCGGCGCGTACTGGATCCGACGAGCCGAGCGGCGGCGCGGCGACTCGCCGGCCTGGGACTACCTGGCGAAGGACCGCGAGCATCCCGGCCCGCTCGTGGGCTTCCTTGGCCTGCTGCTGGCCTTCTGGCTGATCAACCTCGAAATCGCGGACTATTACTCGGTGGGCCGCTACGTGGAGCTCGATCTGTCGCGACACCTCGCACGGGACCTCACGCGCTCGTTCGCCTGGGGGTTGTACGCGCTGACGCTCCTCGGTCTCGGCCTGTGGCGCGCCCACCGCGGCCTGCGCCTCGTGTCGCTGGGGTTCCTGCTGCTGACGGTGGGCAAGGTCTTTCTCTACGACCTGGGGCAGCTCACGGGGCTCTACCGCATCATGTCGTTCCTGGCGCTGGGGGTGTCGTTGATCGTGGTGTCGCTGCTCTATCAACGCTTCGTCCGACGGTCGGAGGGATCGGCATGACCCCGCGCGCGTACCTGCCGCTGGTGCTGCTGGTGGCCACGGTGGCAGCGCAAGAGCGGGGCGCCGTGGACGAGCAGCGCTCCGCGTGGCGGTTTCGCCGCGCGGTCACGCTGCCGGCTGACGCGGAAGGGCGCCTGCTCGCCGTACCCTTGCCGCCGGAGGTGCAGGCGCGCAGCCAGCCCGGCCTGCGCGACGTTCGGCTGGTGGACGAGACCGGGCGCGAGGCGCCCTTCATCGTGCACGAAGACACCGCGCGCCGCGCGGAGCGGCGCTGGGCCGGCCGGCTGGACGAGTCGCAGCAGGAGCGCCTCCGGGAATCGGCCTGGACGGTGGACTTCGGCGCGGTGGTGCCGTTCGACCGTCTCGAGCTCGACATTCCGGGCAGGGAGTTCAGCAAGCGCCTGACCCTGGACACATCGGTGGACGGCCAGACCTGGGCGCCCGCGGGGACGGATTTCTGGGTCTTCGATCGGCTCTGGCAGTCGGAAGGCGTGCACGACACGACGCTCCATGTGGGCGCTCTCCACGCCCGGTTCGTCCGGATCGCCGCGGACGACACGCGGTCGAGACCCGTCAGCCTGCGTGGCGTGGTGGCCGTACAGACGGAGGATTTCGCGGGGACGGCCTGGAGCGAAGAGCTCGCGCTCGAGCTCCTCGGCAGCGCGGACGGCCGCACGCGCTACCGCGTGCCCGTGGCCGATGGGCACCCCGTGCGCCGGATGTCCTTCGACGCCGGCGATCCGGCGTTCGCCCGGCGCGTGACGGTGTTCGAACGCCGCGAAGACGAGGAACGCCCGATCGGGTCGGGCCTCGTCTATCGCCTGCGCCTGCCGGACGAAGCCGCGGATCTCGACGCGCGCGACATCGGCGTCCGGCGCCAGTCGGGCGGCGCGCTCGTCGTCGAGATCGAGGACGGCGACAACCCGCCCCTGGCCAGCCCCCGCGTGCGGCTGTCGGGGCCGCAGACCCTGCTCGTGGCGTCGACGACCGCGCGCGGGCTGACGCTGTACTACGGCAACCCCGTCACGCGGCCCTCGGTCTACGATCTGGAGCAGCTCCGGACGGCGCTGTCGGTCGTTGCCGCCTATCCGCTCGCCGTGCTCGGTCCCGAGGGCGAGAACCCGCGCTTCCGGCAGCCAGCGCCGCTCGCCTTCGTGACCGCGCGGGGCGCGGCGCTCGACGCACGGGCGTGGCGCTACGCCAGGCCGCTGAGGATCACGGGCACGGAGGATCTCTACACGCTGGTCGTGCCGCCGGCGGACCTGGCGGCCCTCCGCCGCGACCTCGGCGACCTCCGCCTGGTGGACGAGGCCGATCGCCAGGTCCCCTACGTGCTGGAGCGCGATGCCGACGTCGTCCGGGTCCCGCTGGCCGCGAGCGGGGCCCGCCCGCGGCAGGATCGCCCGAAGACCACGGCGCACCGGCTGTCGCTGCCACACGCCGGCGAGGGCGCCGACGTCGTCCGGCTGGCCTCGCTGCGTCTCCGGTTTGCCGAGCCCTTCTATCGGCGCGATGCCGTCGTGCTGGTCCCCCGGGCCTCCGCGCCGCAGGGCGCCGACCGCATGGCATCGGGCGTGATCTCCCTGCCCGCCCGCGAGAGCACGGCCGAACCGCCGTGGGCCGAGATCCCACTGGGGGGGCTCGCCGCGAGCGCGTTCATCCTCGAGATCGATGACGGCGACAACGCGCCGCTGACATTGCTGCAGGCCGAGGCGGTGGTGCCGGTGCCACGCCTGACGTTCAAGGCATCGCCGGGCGCGTATCGTGTGCTGCTGGGCAACCCCGAGGCCGGGCCCCCGTCGTATGAACTCGGCCTGCTGGCCCGGGAAGTGCTCGCCTACTCCGCGGTGCCGCTGGACCTCGGGGAGGTTCGGCCGCCGGACGCCAATCCCGCGCACCAGCGAGGTGTCGCGGATGCGATCCGCGAGGCACCGCCCACGCTGGTGTTGTGGGGCGCGCTGGGGTTCGCCGTGGTGGTGCTGCTGGCCCTGACACGACGGATCCTGAAGCGCGCGGCCTGATCCCGCGGCGCGGTCGGTGCCGGGCTAGGCGCCCGGCTTCTTGATCTGCGGCAGCAGCGCCTTCGCCTGCGCGGCGAATCGGCCACCCGGCTCGCGGGCGAGGTAGAGTTCCAGTTCCTGCGCGGCCTCCGGCATGCGTCCCTGGTTGAGGTGTCCCATGCCCAGCCAGTAGTGCGCCTCGCCGTGGTTGGGGTCCAGTGTCAGCGTCTCGTTGAACTTCGCGAGCGCCTCATCGAGCTTCCCGGCGTTCCACAGCACGAGGCCCTGGTCGAACACCGCGGCGGCGTTGCCTCCGCCCGCGGCGCCCGTGGCTCCCCTGAGCTTGATGGCGGCCTCGCTCGCCTTGGCGGCCTCGTCGAAGCGCCGAGTGGCGTTGTACACCGCGGCCAGTCCCTCGAGGGCTTCGGGCGCCTCGGGCTTCATCTGCTTCGCCGCGTCGAGCGCCGCTTCGGCCTTGTCGTACTGCTTCGCCGAGGTGTACGCCAGCCCCAGGTTGTACTGGCAGTCGTAGCAGGCGGGATCGGCGCGAAGGGCTTCCTCGAACCCGGCAATGGCATCGGCGTGCCGCCCCTCCCTGCTGGCGGCCACGGCGGCCTGGAAGGCCTTGGCCGCCGGGCTGCTGGCCGCAGCAGCCGGCACGGGCGCGAGGTCGAGGTTCACGGTCATCCGGGCGCCGGGCTTGATGGTCACCTCGGCGGTCTTCATCCCGACACCCTCCTTGCTGGCGGTCACGGCATAGGGCCCCGGCGCCAGGCCAATCTGCGCGTACACCCCGCTCTTGTCGGTGGTGGTCTCGTACGAGCGCGTGAGGCCACCCTGGAACGCGAGGGTCACCTTCGCACCCTCCACGGGCTTGCCCTCCGCGTCGGTCACCGTTCCACGGACGATGCCGGCCATCTGGGCGGCCAGAACCTCGGCCGCCGCGGCAAGGGTGAGCACGCTCGCCAGCAGGCAGGCGACAACACGGGTCTGGGGCACGGGACGGGGCATCAAGGTCTCCTTGGGTCGTCAGGATCGAGCCACGACGGCGAGGGACGGGCGGCCGCGAGGCCGCCCGCCCGTACGCCGGTGTCAGAAGGCGAAGCGCACGCCGAGTTGAGCCTGGCGCGGGAAGCCGCCGCCCCGGAGCGTCGACAGCAGCAGGAAGTTCGACGCGCGCATGTCGCCGTTCGGATTGTCGAAGTTCGCCGAGTTGAACACGTTGAACACCTCGAAGAACAGGTTGAGCGCGCGCGATGGGCCCATCCGGACGTTGTAGCCCAGGCGCATGTCCATCTGCGTGAAGTTCGGGCCGCGCGCGCCGTTCCGGCCACCGTCGAAGTCCGTCTCGAAGGCGTTGTTCCCGGTGCCCGCGTAGGATCCGGCGGGCAGGTAATCGAACAGCTCGCCGTTCTGGTCAGCGTCCACGTTCGTGTTGTAGAGGGTGAACGGCGCGCCGCTCATGAAGCGGTAGATGGCGCTCACGGTCAGGCCCTTCGTCCGCGGGATCTCGGCGCGGCCGCTGATCGACAGGTTGTGCGTCCGGTCCGTGGCCGTCGGCCCCCACAGCCGGTCGAGGTTCTTGTCGGTGCCCACCTGCTGCGAGTTGTCGTCCGTGCCGCTGTTGTCGTTGTTACCTCGCGAGTAGCCCAGCGAGTAGGACACGCGAGCGCTCCAGTTGCCGCTGTAGCGCTTCTCGAGCTGCAGGTTCAGGCCGTCGTAGCGGGTCGTCCCGTCGCTCAGGCGCGTCAGCACGCGGTTCCGGAACGGCGAGATGCCGAGCTGGTTCGCCAGGCCCAGCGTGTCGGTGAAGGTGAGCGGGCCGGTGCGGCTGGTGTTGGCTCGCGTCATGGGGTTCAGGTTGTAGGTGATCAACAGGTCCCGCCCCTCGCTGTGGATGAAATCCGCGCTGAACGACATCCGCGTGCCGAGCTGGCGCTGGTACCCCACCGAGAGCTGATGGGTGTACGGCACCGTGCGTTCCGGCGACTCCAGGTAGACCGTGCCGTTGTTGCGGGCCTGCGTCCCCGCCGGGTACAGCTGGTTCAGGAGCGCCCGATTCACGACCGGTCCGCCGACCAGCATGGGATCCGTCGGGAGCTGCCCGTTCGAGGGGCCGCGGTCCGCCTGGCTGGCCGGGAACTGCGCGGTGAAGGAGCTGCTGTAGACGCCCGCCTGGATGAAGTTCCGCATGATGATGAGGTGGGTCTTGTCGTAGAACAGCCCATAGCCGCCCCGAAACACCGACGTGCCCGACCCGCCCGGGTTGTAGGCGAAGCCGAAGCGCGGGGCCAGGTTGTTCTTGTCCAGCGGGTACTCGCCCTCCGGGACCAGCGGGTTCCAGCGGTGCGTCATGGGAATGATCTCGAGGTCGTACCGCAGGCCGGCGTTGACGGTCAGGTTTCCGCGCTGCCACTTGTCCTGGGCGAACAGCACGGCCACGTGCGAGTTCAGCACGGTGTTCTCCGGCGACGGCACCACAATCGACAGGCGCTCGGGATAGGTCCTCGGATTCGCCGGGTCGAAGGCCTGGTCGGTGCTGAAGGTGAAGGTCCCGTTCATGTTGCCTTCACCGACGATGCTGGCGTCGACGTAGATGTACTGGCCGCCGAACTTGATGTCGTGGTCGCCACCCCACTTGTTCGGCTTGAACATGGAGAACGACTCGTCGAGCTGGTACGCCGTGTCGATACGCGTGCCCGCGGCCGTGGTGTAGTTGTCCACGAAGCTCAGCATCTGGTACGACGGTGGCAGGTCCCACTGGTGCGTGCCGCTCAGCCACTCCGGCGAAGCGAACGGGTTGTCCTCGTAGGTCCGCGAGAAGCGGATCGTGTTGAACTTGTTGTTGCCGAAGACCGTGTTCCACGTCCCGACGACCGTCTCGTCGATGTCCCGCTCGTCCCGCCGGGCGGCGTAGGTGATGTACCCGCTGATGCCGTCGTAGGTGGGCGAGTCCTCGCGCAGGTAGCGCACGCCCCACGTGTTGTCGGCGTTGATCTGGTGGTCGAACCGGATCATGTGGTTCCAGACCCGCGTCTTCTGCACCACCGAGTAATCCAGCTCCGGCCGGGTGGGGAACTCGGCGCTGCGGCCCGCGTTCAGCTCCACACGCTCCAGGCTGTAGAGGAAGTGCGCCTTGTCGCGGACGATGGGGCCGCCCAGCACGCCGCCGTACTCGCGCTTCAGCGTGTCGGGCTTGTCGAGGTTCCGCTGCCGGGTGAAGTAGTCCTTGCCCATCATCGCGGACTCGGTGAAGTAGCCGAATCCCACGCCGTGGAAGTCGTTGGTGCCCTGCTTGGTGACGGCGTTGACCACCGCGCCGGTGGAGCGGCCGAACTCGGCGTCGAACTGGTTGGTCAGCACCTGGAACTCCTGGACGGCCTCCAGCGCCAGGCGTGTCTGGCCGCCAAAGGACTGCCCCAGGTAGTCGTCGTTGTTGCCGCCGCCGTCCACCGTGAAGTTGTTGTTGCGGTTGCTCTGGCCGTTGACGTTGATCGAGTCGCCGCCGAAGGACACCGAGGTGCTCTGCACCTGGATGCCCGGGAGCAGCCCGACGAATCCCAGCCAGCTGCGCGTGCCGCTCGGCAGGCCGGTCAGCTCGCTGGCGGTCACGTTGCCGCCCACCTGCTTGGACGTCAGGTCGACGAGGGGCGTCTCGGTGGTCACCGTGACGACCTCCTCCAGGCCGCCGACCTGCAAAGTGATGTCCAGGGTGGTGGTCTTGCCGAGCTCCAGGAGCACGCTCTTGCGCTCGTACTTCCGGAACCCGTCGAGCTCGCTCGTCACGGTGTAGGGGCCCGGAATGATCCCCGTGATGAAGTAGGTGCCGTCGGCGTTGCTCACCACCTGCCGGAAGATGCCGCTGCCCTCGTTGGTGACGACGACCGTGGCGCCAGGGAGCACCGCGCCCGACTCATCGACCACGCGCCCGCGAATCGACGAATCGCCCAGCTGGGCGTTGGCGGGACCGGCGCTGACGAGCAGCAGCCCCGCAGCCATCGCGACGAGAAACCTGCGCATACCTGCCTCCTATCCGACTTGGGCGATCGAAGCGGCCTGGGCACGAGGTAGCGCGCCACGACCCGGATGACCCGGAGGAGTCCGATCCGCACACGACGTGACGACACCGCCCCATACAGCGGCACGGCTGAAGACAGCACGCGGGACTGACGGTCCGCGATAGGGGATCCGGCGGGCCTGCGTCACGCAAGCGGGACCGTGGCTGTCGAGCGAGTAGCTATCACAGTGAATCGCACACGGTCAAGCGTTATGCCCCTCTCGCGACACGTCGAGACAACGTGTGACGTCGAAAGACCAACCTGCGCGCGCGCCGGCTCAGCGTCGCGCCCGGAAGAGGTCGTTGCTGACGAACATCGCCAGCGCCACCCCCTCCCAGGTGGCGTCGCCGCGGGGGCTCCCGACCGCGTCGCTCCCGAGCGGCATGGTGTCGGTGAGCGTCGTCGCGCGCCGGAAGCGCCGCAGGAGGTACTCGCGGACCGCCGACGCGCGCTCCGAGGACAGGACATAGGTGTCCGCGTCGCCCGCGCGCGCGTAGCCCTCGACGACGAGCGGGCTGTCGCGGGGATATTGCACCAGCTGCGCCATCGCCTGGTCGACGCGGCGGCGCCCGTCCGCGGTCAGGCGCTCGCCCCCGTCCGGATCGGTCTCGAACAGCACCGCCGCGTCCAGCCAGATGCGCACCGCCGTGCGGTTGTCGCGCTCGAGCAGGCCCGCCTGGTACGCCTCGCGCGACATGGCGTCGAGGTCGAAGAAGCCGCGGTCGCGGAAGAAGCCCCGGAAGAGGAAGTTGCGCTTGAGCGCCTCGGTGCCCTCCGCGAGGTCGTTGGTCACCTCCTCGATGGAGGCCAGCGTGTTGCGGATGGTCTGGGTGATGCGTGCGCCGGCGCCGTCGGCCGCGGTGAAATCGTTGACGGCCGTCCGGGCGGTCTCGGAGGTCTCGCGCAGCGCGGCGGCCGTGCCCGCCGCGTCGTCGGCCACCTGGCGCAGGCGATCGTAGAACGCCGTGTCGGTGAGCAGGCGCCCGACCGTGCCCTCGCCGGCGCGCGTGCGCTCCACCAGGACGCGCACGTCGCCCACCGTGTGCCGGACGTCGGTGAGCACCTCGTGTCCCGTGGCGCCGAACTCGTCGACCCGCCGGCCGGCGGTCGCGATCACCTCCCGGGTCGTGTCCATCGTCCGCGTGAGCGACGTCAGCGTGCCCGACACCTCGTCGGTCAGCGACACCACGCGGCGGTTGATCAACTGGATGGTCTCGCGCCCCTCGCGCAGGACGTCTGCCAGCTCGATGGGATCCACGCCATGAAGCACGTCGCCCTCGCCCGCCAGCGGCGCCGCGTCGGTCCCGGGGCTCATCTGGACGAACGCGTTCCCGACGAGGCCGTCGGTCTGGATGGTGCACGCAGAGTCGGTCCGGACCAGCGGGCGCACGTCCTCGCGAACGCGCATCCGGACGAGGAAGCGCCCCGACGGCGCGGGCGGCACGCGGATCTCCAGCACCTCGCCGGCATCCAGGCCCGCCAGCCGCACGCGCGTGCCCACCTCGAGGCCCGTGACCTTCGCCAGCGTCGTGGACACCTCGAAGTGGCCGGTGAACAGCAGGCGCCGATCGCCAATCATGAACAGGCCGGCGGCGAACAGCGCGATCGTCCCCAGCACGAACACGCCCACCCAGGCTGGCTTCGTCATCCCCATATGGCCTCCGTCCCCTGCCCTACCCGGCCCCCTCGGCCTGCATGAACCGCCGCACGAGGGGGATGTCCGACTCGTCGAGCATGCCCGCCGTGCCCTGCGCGACGATCCGGCCCTCGTCGAGGAACACGAGCTCGTCGCCGATGACGCGCGCGCTCGGGATGTTGTGCGTGACGACAATCAGGGTCGCGCCGGTGCGATCGCGCAGCGCGACCAGCAGCCGGTCGATCTCGCCGGACGTGACGGGGTCGAGGCCCGTGCTCGGCTCGTCGGCCAGCAGGATGGCGGGCTCGAGCGCGAGGGCCCTCGCCAGCCCGGCGCGCTTGCGCATGCCGCCCGACAGATCCGCCGGCATCTTGTCGTACTCGCCCGCCAGGCCCACGTCGGCCAGCAGCGCCTCGGCGCGCTCGCGGATCTCGCGCGCCGGCAGCGACGAGTGCCGCCGCAGCGGGAACGCGACGTTCTCGCCCACCGTGATCGAGTCGAAGAGCGCGGCGTGCTGGAAGAGCATGCCCATCCGCTGGCGCACGCGCGCGAGGTCCCGCGGGCTCATCTGCGCCACGTCCTCGCCTTCGACCAGCACGCTCCCCGCGTCCGGCCGCATCAGGCCGATGATGTGCTTGAGCATCACGCTCTTGCCGGTGCCGCTCCGTCCCAGGACGCAGACCGCGCGGCCCGCGGGCACGGCGAGGCTCAGGTCGTCCAGCACGGCGCGGTCCCCGAAGCGCTTCGTCACGTGCCGCAGCTCCACGGCGGGGATCCCGTCGGTGGCCATCACTACGGGTAGACGAACTGGATGAGGCGGACCAGCAGCACGTTGGTCGCGATGAGCAGGATGGACGAGGTCACGACGCTGCGCGTGGAGGCGAGGCCCACGCCCTCCGTGCCGCGCGTGGTGTGGACGCCCAGGTACGAGGCGACGGTGGCGATGATGAACCCGAACACCGTCGTCTTGAGGGTGGCGGGCACGAGATCCGTGAACTGGATGGGTTGAAACGCCTGCCGGAAGTACGTGCCCAGCGGCATCCCGGTGATGAGGGCCTCGGCCACCCACCCGCCCAGCAGGCCCGTGAAATTCATCAGCGTGGTGAGCAGCGGCAGCGCGATGACGCACGCCACGACGCGGGTCACCACGAGATAGCGGAACGAGTCCACGGCCACGGCCTCGAGCGCGTCGATCTGCTCGGTGACCTTCATGGCCCCCAGCTCGGCGCCGATGCCGGCGCCGATGCGGCCCGAGAGCAGGAGGCCCGACACGAGCGGTCCGGTCTCCCGGATGAGGACGATGGCGAGGCCCGCCGGGATGAGCGCCTCGGCGCCGAAGCGCGCCATCGACGACCGCGTGTGCATGGAGAGCACCACGCCGACGGCGAAGCCCGCGGCCGCGATGAGCGGGACGGACCGCACGCCCAGCTCGTAGAGGTGGCGCAGCGTCTCGCGGCCTTCGAACGGGGGCCGGACGGCCTCGGCGAGCACGCGGCCGGCGAACCGCGCCGCGCGCGCCACCCCTTCGAGCCAGGACACCACCACGGTCATCGCCCTCGCGCCATGCCCATCTCAGAAGAGCGTGTACGCGATGCCGACCAGCATCACGGTCGCATCCGCGCTCGCCCGCTGGTGGGCCAGGCGGCCCTGCTCGACGACGGTGAAGCGCGGGTTCGCCATCACGCGCCCGATCGACGCGTGGAACGCAGTACGGCGGCTGGTCTCGACCCAGACCGAGACGGACGCCCGCCAGACGAAGCTGTTGGCCACGTCCACCGCGAGCTGTTCGGCGGCGCCCGTGTCGGCCACCTCGAGGCTGTTGAAGGCGACGCCACCGACCAGCGAGGGGGCGATCGACACCCGGCCCATCGGCACGGTGTAGCGAAGGCCCGCCATGACGGGGCGGATGCGCAGGCGCCCCACGTCGCCCGGGCCGCGCTCCGGCGCGGGCGGCGCGACGTCGTACCAGTCGAAGCCCAGCGCAGGGCCCAGCCCCGGTCCGGACCCCAGCCGCACGATCGGCCACAGCTTGGTGCGCGTGTCGGAACGGCTGCCCTCGTCGTTGCTGAACAGCATCGCCATGCCGAGGGCCAGCAACGTGCGATCGTCCTCGAGTTCCTCGAACTCCAGTGCCGGCCCACGCAGGGGCGGCAGCGGCTCGACAACCGCGCCCGTGCCGGGGCTCACGTCCACCGGCGCCGGCGGCTCCGCGCCCACCTGCAGGCGCGTGACGACGCGGGCGACGCCGGGCACCGCGCGAGCCAGCTCGACCGCGCGAGTGGCCTCGGCCTCGCTCCCGACGCGCCCCGAGAGCTGCGCGACGCCGTCCTCGCCCACGACGACGGCGATCGGCCGGGTCCCGACGAGCGGGTCGTTGACCAGCGCCGTCTTGACGCGGGCGGCGGCCCGCGCCGCCTCGACCTTCACCGGGCTGACCTTCGTGGCGCAGCCCGTGGCCCCGACGATGGCGGCCAGGAACAGGACAGTCCAGGGCCGCGACAACGAATGCCTCGACATGCGCGATGACGACAGCCTACCACCGCCTGCCGCGACGGACACGGCCGTCCACCCGACGGTGTAGGATGCAGGTATGCCCATCATTGCCGACAAGAAGAAGCGCGAGAAGATCCTGGCCCTTCTCGAAACCGCGTACTGGATGGAGATCGAGACGGTGATGAACTACATCAGCGCCTCGGTCAACCTCGACGGCGTGCTGGCCGAGGAGATCAAGAAGAGCCTGGCCGCCGACATCCCATCGGAGATTGCGCACGCGCAGCAGTTCGCGCGCCGCATCAAGACGCTGTCGGGCATCGTTCCGGGCAGCGCCGGGTTCAAGGCCGCCCAGCGCGACCTGCAGCCACCCAAGAAGACCACCGACGTGGTCAGCGTCATCAAGGGCGTCATCGCCGCCGAGCTCGGCGCCATCGAGCACTACAACCGCCTCATCAAGGAGTGCGACGGCGTGGACTACGTCACGCAGGACATGGCCATCACCATCCTCACGGACGAGCAGGAGCACCTGCGCGAGTTCGAGGGGTTCCTCAAGGAGTACGAGGGGCGCTAGTCCCGGCCGGCCGGGTCCAGGGTCGGCACGTCGAGCCCGGCCACGTCCTTCTGGTTTCGGGTCACCAGGGTGAGACCGTGCACCCGGGCCGTGGCTGCCATCAGCGCATCAATCACCGGGACCGATCGCCTGGCGCGGAGCCGCCCCCACTCGTCCGCGACTGCCTGATCCACCGGCAACAGGCGATCGGCGTAATGGCGCCCGAGCGCGTCCAGCCAGAGCGCCAGGCGGTCGGCCTGCGGCCGGTCACGCCGGCGCAGCTGCTCGATGCCCTGCCGAATCTCCCCGAGCGTCAGGACGCTCAGGAAGAGCGCCTCGGGACGCTGGTCGCCGAACCACCGCCGCAGGCGCGCGCCCCGCGGTCCGGCCCGGCGCAGGTCCGAGATCACGTTGGTGTCGAGCAGGAAGGTCACAACGACACCTTGCGACCCCGGTCCTTCGAGCGCCGCAGCCGCAGCCCGGGCGATGCGGGCATGCCGAGCAGGAAGTCCCTGAAATCCCGCCCGGTACCGTTGGCCCCGAGCGCCGCCTCGAGGATGGCGCGATGCTCGGCCTCCGCCGACCGGCCGCGCTCGGCCGCGCGCTTCCTGAGCCGCAGGACCAGCCGTGGAGACAGGTTCCTGACGATGAGCTGGGACATGCTATCAATGATAGCGCGGCGTCACCGCTTCAGTCGCGGGATGAACTTCGTCAGCCCCTGGACCGGCCCGACCTCACCCGCGTAGACATTCCCTGCCGCGTCCACGGTGACGCCCTCGCCCATCGATCCGTAGCCGCCCATGCCCGACGCCTGCTTCGAGACGTGCTCGGGCACGAAGTACCACACCTCGCCCGTGCGCGCGCTGCCCACGCGCAGGCCCTTGCGCCAGCCCGGGTTGTAGTTGTCGTCCGACTCGGAGTCGATGGCGTAGAGCGTGTCGTCGGCCGAGATGGCCAGGCCACTGATGCGGCTGAATTGGTACCAGGTGTCGAGGTGCTTCCCCTCCTGGTCGAAGATCTGGATGCGGCGGTTGCCGCGATCCGCGACGAAGAGGCGGCCCCTCGAGTCGAACGCCAGGGAGTGTGGCCCGCGGAACTGGCCCGGCCCGTAGCCGTACGCGCCAAAGCTCCTGATGAACTTGCCGTCGGCCGAGAACTTCGAGATGCGGCCCACGCCGTTTGGCGGGTTCTGATCCAGGTACTGCGCGTTGTGCGCCTCGGCGACGTAGATACTGCCGTCGGGCCCGATGACGACGTCGTTGGGCTCGGTGAAGGCCTCGGGCGGGTTTCCGGCCTTGCCAGGCGTGCCCAGCACCATCAGCACCTTCCCGTCCGGGCTGAACTTCGTGACCGTGTGCCCCTTGCCGGCGGCGTCGGGAAACTGCTTCAGCTCGGCGTCGGTGGCCGATCGCGCGTCCACCACCCAGACGTTGCCCTGACGGTCCACGTCCATGCCATGCGGCCAGAGGATCTGCCCGGCGCCGAAGCTCTTCACGACCTTGCCGGAGGGATCCAACTTGACGATGGGATCCACCTTCGAGCCGGCGCACGAGTTGGTTCCGCAGCGGTCGCCGGCCCAGATGTGCCTGCCGTCCACGTCCACGTTGATGGCGCTCACCGACCCCCACGTGCGGCCGTCCGGCAGCGTGCCCCAGTTGCGCACCGTCTCGTAGGGGTTCGGCAGGTTGTTGACGGGCGTCACCTTCGCGTGCTCGGGCGGCCCGGACGCGCCTCGGGGCGGCCCCTGCGGCTGCTGCGCGAAGGGGCTGACGACCGCGACGGTCAAAACGGCGGCACAGGCAAGGGCGGCGGATCGGCTGGGGCTGATGGTCATCGGTTACCTCTGGTCGTGCGGGAATTGTGGCGGGTTTTGCGGCGCGGACGCAAGCATAACGGCGATCGCACGCTTGACCGGGCGATGGCCAGGGGCTATCGTCGCGCCGAGTCGGCGCGTTCGGGGTGCGATCGCGGGGAGCCCGTATGAGACGAGAAGGCGCGTGGCTGGCGGTGATTCTGGCGCTCGTGCTGGCGCCACCGGCCACCGATGCCCAGCGGGGCGGCACGCCTCCGGGCGAGTGGCACTACATCGGCGGCGACACGGCGCACACGCGCTACTCGCCCCTCGATCAGATCGACGCCGCCAACTTCGAGCGGCTCGAGGTGGCGTGGACCTGGCGCGGCGACAACTTCGGCCCCGCCCCGGACGTCCTGTTCCGATCCACGCCCCTCTACGTGGACGGCCGGCTCTACACGGTGGCCGGCCAGCGCCGCACGGTGGCGGCCATCGATCCCGCCACGGGCGAGACGCTCTGGACCTACCGCGAGCCGCACACGACCCGCTACGACCGCGGCATGCGGAACAACTACGGCAAGGGCGTCGCCTACGCCGAGGTCGGCGGGCGCAAGGTCATCTTCTATACGTCGCCGGCGTTCTTCCTGCACGCCCTGGACGCGACGTCCGGTGAGCACCTCGCGGACTGGGGCACGCCAGTACCGCTGCCGGGCTTCCCACGATCGGGCGTCGTGGACATGCTGCCCGACCTGGTGAAGGACTGGGAGCCGTGGCTCACCTCCGGCTACACGTACGACCCCGACCACGGGATCCCGCGCGACCTCGGCAACCTCTCCACCTCGTCGCCGCCCATCGTCGTCAACGGCGTGATCGTGGTGGGCAACGTGCACGAGCAGGGCTACTACCAGACACGCCAGGAGAACATCCCGGGCGACATCCTGGCCTACGACGCCCGTACCGGGAAGCCGATGTGGAAGTTCCATGTCATCCCCCGGCCGGGCGAATTCGGGCACGACACCTGGAAGAACGACGCGTGGAAGCGCACCGGCGATGTGTCGTCGTGGGCGCCGATGTCGGCGGACCCCGAGCGCGGGCTCGTCTACATCCCGACCAACCCGCCCACCATCGACTTCTTCGGCGGCTTCCGCCCGGGTGACAACCTGTTCGGGACGAGCCTCCTGGCCCTCGACGTCAAGACCGGGACGCGTGTGTGGCACTTCCAGATGGTCCACCACGACATCTGGAACTTCGACAATCCCCAGGCGCCGGTGCTGATGGACGTGACCATCGACGGGCGCCGCACGCCCATCGTGGTCGAGACGACCAAGCAGGGCTTCGCGTACGTGTTCAACCGCGAGACCGGCGTGCCGCTCTGGCCCATCGAGGAGCGCCCGGTCGCCGCGTCGGATCTGCCCGGGGAGGTCCTCTCTCCCACGCAGCCGTTCCCGACACGTCCGAGACCGCTCGAGATCCAGGAGCTGACCGAGGACACCCTGATCGACTTCACACCCGAGCTGCGGAAGCAGGCGCTCGAGATCGTCAAGCACTACGAGCTGGGCCCACTCTTCAACCCGCCCATCCAGGTCGGGCATCCGTCGGGGAAGCGATCGTTCGTCAGCTGTCCCGCCGGCGCCAGCAACATCAACGGCCCGACCGTCGCGGACCCCGAGCACGGCGTGCTGTTCGTGGCGACACAGCGGCTGTGCCGCTCCGAGAACATGGTCCCCGGGGAGAAGATGGACGAGCCCGACGATCCGAAGACCACGGGCCGCACCGTGGCGCGCTGGGTGGTCGCCAATCGCGGGGACCTGCGCGGGCCCGAGGGCCTGCCCATCTGGAAGCCACCCTACAGCCGGATCATCGCCATCGACATGACCACCGGCGAGTTCCTCTGGGAGACGCCGAACGGCGAGACGCCGGAACACATCCGGAACCATCCGGCGCTGCGCGGGTTGCCCCTGCCGCCGACGGGCCAGATGGGCCACGCGGTGATGCTGCCGACGAAGACGCTGCTCGTCACGGCCCCGGGCGGCGATCCGGTCCTGTATGCGCTGGACAAGAAGACCGGGCGGCGCGTGGGCACCGTGAAGCTGCCGGCGCCAGGCCAATACGGGATGATGGGCTACCTCCACCGCGGCACGCAGTACATCGTCGTGCAGGTGGGAAGCCCCACGCATCCGGGATCGCTCGTGGCGTTGCGGTTGAAGGGACGGTCGTAACGGCTCCGCACGGGCCGCGAGCCGGGAGTCGGGAGACGGGAGTCGATCGGTGACATCGAAGGGAGCTGTCATGAGTCCACGCCGGAAGCTCACGGCCGTCGTTTGCGTCGTCGTCGCCGGGTTGGGCCTGGCCCAGTTGTGGATCGAACGCTCGCTGGCCGCCGAGGCGCAGGCGGGCGTGCAGGCGCCGCGCTTCGAGGTGGATCCGCTGTGGCCGAAGCCGCTCCCGAACCACTGGGTACTCGGCAACGCCATCGGGGTGTGGGTGGACGAGCAGGATCACGTCTGGATCGTCCATCGCGGATCCGACACGCTGAACAACAACGAGAAGGGGCTCGAGCTGAAGTCGGCGGACTGCTGCGCGGGCGCGCCGCCGGTGCTGGAGTTCGACGCGGCCGGCAACCTGCTGCGCCACTGGGGTGGCCCCGGGCCCGGCTACGACTGGCCGGCCTCGAACCACGGCATCGTCGTGGACCACGCGGGCAACGTGTGGATTGGCGGCAACGGCCCTGGCGACTCGCACATCGTGAAGTTCACGCGCGACGGCAGGTTCCTGGCACAGTACGGCAAGCCCAATGCGCGCGTCAGCGGCAAGACGTCCTCAGGCCAGCCGACGTTCGCGCGGGGCAGCTCGGACCCCGACAACTTCGGGCGGGTCGCCAAGATCTTCGTCGAGCCGAAGGCGAACGAAGCCTTCATCGCGGATGGCTACTTCAACCGCCGTGTGGCGGTGCTGGATGCGGCGACGGGTAAGATGAAGCGCTTCTGGGGCGCCTACGGCAAGCCGCCGGACGACTCCGTCGAGCTCGGGCCCTACGACCCGGCCGCGCCTCCGGCCACGCAGTTCCGCTCGCCGGTTCACTGCGCTGACGTGGCGAACGACGGTCTCGTCTACGTGTGCGATCGCGTGAACGATCGGCTCCAGGTCTTCAAGCAGGATGGCACGTTCGTGAAGGAGGTGTTCCTGGCGAAGAACACGAAGCTCTCGGGCTCGGTGTGGGACGTGGCATTCTCGCGGGACCCGCAGCAGCGGTATCTGTTCGTCGCCGACGGCATCAACGACCGCATCTACATCCTGCAGCGCGACACGATGGAACTGCTCACCAGCTTCGGCGACGGGGGGCGCCAGCCGGGGCAGTTCTACGGCGTGCACAGCATCGCCACCGATTCGCAGGGGAACATCTACACGACGGAGACCTGGGAAGGAAAGCGCCTGCAGAAGTTCGTCAACAAGGGCCTGGCGCCGGTGACGACGATGCACCAGGGGACGGTGTGGCCGAGAGGAGGACGCTGAGGCGACGCTCAGGGCGGTCGCACATCGCGCGCTGTCCGGCCGGGCGCCTCACGGCTCCCGGTGGGCACTGAAGCTCCGAACCGCCTCCTCCTCCGACTCGAAGATCTCGAACACGCCGTCCAGCTTCGTCACCTGCATCAGCTCGCCTGCGCGGGAGGTGAGGTGCAGGAACTTCAGCCTCCCGCCCTTGCGAAACGCCGTCAGGTACTTGCAGGCGAGCATCCCGATGCCCGCGCTGTCGAGGCGCGTCACCTTCCGCAGATCGAGAACGATGTTCACCCGCCCCGTCCCGACGAGCCGATCGACACGGTCCCGCAGGGGGACCTCACCTTCCTCCAGGATCAGACGCCCTTCGAGTTCGAGGATCGTCACGTCACCCACGTGCCGTTCGGTGATGCGCATGGCACTCATGGGAACACCTCTCGTCATCCCAGGTCGTTGATGCGGCGACGGTGCCGGCTGCCTGCGTCTGCCGTGCTACCGGCCGCCGCCCCTCGCCGGCTTCGCCAGGTACGCCTTTGACGCCGCCTCGTCCTTGAGCGGCGTTACCTTGTCCGGATCGATCCGCACCATCACGTAGTCGATGTGGTCGTCGATCTTCGTGAACCAGTGCCCCGTCCCTGCCGGGATCACGACCACGTCACCGGCCTTGATGTCGTGCGCGACACCGTTCCGGATCTCCGACCCGTTGTTGCCCGGCCCGTTGAACTCGCGCACGGTCTGGAGCGTGGCGGGCCGGCGCTGGCGGTTGACGATGTCCGGCCCGAGGACGAGCGTCGCGGAGCCGTCCAGGATGTAGTAGACCTCGCTGACCAGGTCGTGCTCGGCCACCGAGTTCGCGAGCGGCGCGTCCAGCTTGCCGCGATGCACCATGCCGATGCCGACGTGCGCCTTGCCGATCTCGACATCGCGCACCTGCTGATCGGTGAGCTTCTCGGCGATGGCCTTCTGCAGGTACGCCTCGATCTCGCTGGCCGGGATGTAGTAGCCCGGGCACATCGCGCAGGTGGGCTGCGGGTCGGTCGGATTGATCGTCGCCTGCGCCAGCATCGCGGCCATGCCGCACAGGACACCGATGAACAGGGTCGCCATCGTCCTCACGCTGATCCTCCCTCGTCTGCCTTCTGCCTATTGCCTTCTGCCTTCTATCAGTCCCCCGCTCCCGATTTGTCGTTTCCGGCAATCGCCGGGTACACCACGCCCGCGATCGCGGCACCGACGATGGGCGCGATCCAGAACAGCCATAGCTGCGCGAGGGCCCATCCGCCGACGAAGACGGCCGGCCCGGTGCTGCGGGCGGGGTTGACCGAGAGGTTCGTCACGGGAATGCCGATGAGGTGGATCAACGTCAGGCAGAGCCCGATGGCGATGGGCGCAAAGCCCTGCGGCGCGCGCGAGTCGGTCGATCCGAGGATGACGACGAGGAAGAACGCCGTCAGCACGACCTCGGCGACGAGGGCCGCCATCATCGAGTACTGGCCCGGCGAGTGCTCGGCGTAGCCGTTGCTGGCGAAGCCGGCGCTCACGTCGAAGCCCGGCGCGCCACTGGCGATGACGTACAGCGTGGCGGCGCCGAGCACGCCCCCAATCACCTGCGCCCCGACGTAGGCCGGCAGGTCCGACGCGGGGAACCGGCGGGCCACGAGCAGGCCGACCGACACCGCCGGGTTGAGGTGGCAGCCCGACACGTGGCCGATGGCATACGCCATCGTCAGCACGGTGAGGCCGAAGGCCAGCGACACGCCGAGCAGGCCGATCCCCACGTCGGGAAACGCCGCCGCCAGCACCGCGCTGCCACATCCGCCGAACACGAGCCAGAACGTTCCCAGCAGTTCCGCCGCCGCCCGTTTGCCGATCGCCATGGCGCCTCCCTTGGGCCGCGTGTGGCGACCCGTAACGTGGCCTTCCGCCGCAGGGCCGTGACCGCGCGTCACTTGCTCCAGGGCGGCACGATCTGGTTCATCCGCGCGTAGGCAATCATCTGCCCCAGGTGCTCGTGCATGTCGCCGCCGACGAGCAGCGCCACCTGCGCCGCGGACCGCGGCTGGCCCATCACGGTGCGCTTGCCGGTCAGCGTCGCCGGGTCCAGCGCCTCGAGCGCGGCCTTCGCGTGCGCGAACCCCTTGTTGATGTGCTCGATGATCTGCGCCTTGTCGGTGATGGCCCGGAGCTTGGCCATCTCCTCGCGGCTGCCGAGCTCCGCCGGCTTGGCGCCGAAGGAGTTCGGCACGAACGAGTAGCCTTCCATCGCGGCCAGCATCAGCACCTCGCTCACCGAGCGGACACCCTCCATCGGGCGCCAGGTGTACTTGTCCTGCGGGAACGCCTGCGCGAGGCCGACGAACTTGCCGCGCATGACCTCGAGGTCCGCGAGGAACGATGTCCTCAGCTCGGCGACGGACTCCTTCGTCATCACGTCCTGCGCGCGCGCGTCCGGGGGCAGCGCGACGAGACCGGCGAACACGGCGAGGCACGCCAGACCGGCAAGGGTGCGGCGGGTGGGCTGGAAAGAGCTGCGGATCATGGGACCTCCTGGGGTTCTCGGGTTCTCGGGTTCTCAGGCTAGAACATCCGCCGGTAGTCCTCGTAGTTCACAGGGACGGCGATGACGAGGCTCCGCCCTTCGGCCAGGGCGAGGGCTGCGGCCGAGGCCAGCTCGCCGGGGTCGCTCGTGCGCAGTGCCTCCACGCCGCACGCCTCCGCCATCTTCACCGTGTCGATGCGCCCGAAGTCCATGCGATAGGGCTCGAGCTTGCGGGTCTCCTGCGCCAGCTTGATGAGCGAGTAGCTGCCGTCCTCGAGGACAATGGTGACGAAGCGTGCGCCGACGCGGTCCGCGGTCTCCAGTTCCTGCGCGTTCATCGAGAAGCCGCCATCACCCACGGCGGCCAGCACGGGCGCCTCCGGGCGCGCCAGCTTCGCGCCGATCGCCGCGCCCAATCCATAGGCCATGCCCGACAGGCCGTTCGACATCCAGAACGTCTCGGGCTGCCGGCTCGGCCAGAACTGGCCGAACAGGTACTTGTGCGACCCGACATCGGTGGTGACGAGGGTCTCCGGGGGCGCGACGCCGGCGAGCGCGCGGACGATGTCGCCCGGCCACATGGTGCCGGGCGCCGATGCGTGCCCGTCGAGGATTGCGCGGCGCCGCTGCTGGAACGACGCGAACGGGGCGTTCCACGCTCGCGGCGCGTCCTCCAGGGCCAGCGCGTCGAGCAGCGAGGCGTGCTCCACGAGCTCCACGGCCGGCGGAGACACATCGCAGGCATTCGGCGCCTCGAGCACCCAGTGGATGGGCAGCTCCGCATGCCAGGTCTTGTCGATCTCCACCGGATCCAGGCCGAAGCCGATCCGCAGGTCCGCGGCGGCAATCGCCTCGCACAACAGGGCATCCGCGGCCATGCCGCCCACGACGCCGACGAAGTTGGGCCCCGACTCGTCCACCACGCCCTTCACCTTGGGCGTCACCGCCACCGGCAGGTCCCAGGCCGCGAGCCACCGCTGGAGGCGATGCGTGTTGGCCGGGTCGAAGCCGAGCCCGACGAGGACCAGGGGACGATCGGCGCCGGCCAACCGGTCGCGAAGTCGCCGGGCGGCGACGGCGGGATCGCCGCCAGGAACGACCAGCGTCGGCGCGATGCTCCGCCGCGGCTCGGCTTCGGGGCGCGCTGCCGGCTCGAGCGCCTCTCGGGCCGACAGCGTGAGGTAGACGGCGCCGAACGGCCGCGTAACCGACGCCGCCAGCGCGCGGGGCACCACGGTGGCGACGTTCCCGGCGGTCACGGCCGTCACGTAGCGGCTGACGGGGCGGAAGATCTCGTGAAGCGGCAGCTTCTGGTGCGTGTGCGCGGCGGGGAACTCGTCCGGAATCTGTGCCGTGATGGCCACGAGCGGCTCCTGATCCAGCCAGGCGTGGCTCATCGGCAGCAGCAGGTTGGCCGCGCCCGGCCCGAGCGTGGCGACGACCACACCGGGCTGGCCGCGAAGCTTGCCGTAGACCGCGGCCGCCAACCCGGCGTTCGACTCGTGCCGCATGAGGACGAAGTCCACCCCCGCCTTCCGGAGCTCGTCGATGAGCACCAGGACTTCGCCGCCGGGAAGCCCGAAGACACGGTCGATGCCGGCGTCGGCGATGAGGCGTGCGGCGACGGCGGCGGTGGTCACATCGGCCATGCGAACCCGCATGCTACCTTACGCCATGCTCAGAACGCACCCCCGCTTGCGCGGGGCTGTCCCACTCGCCCTGGTCCTGGCCGGCGCAGCGACCTCCGCCGTGTGCCGGTCGTCCGCGCCCGAGCCGTCGGCGCCCGCCTCGACCGTCACGGTCTACGAAGGCGCGCGCCTGGTGGACGGCCGCGGCGGCCCGGCCCTCGAGAACGCGACGCTCGTCGTGGATGGCGGTCGATTCGTCGCGGTGGGCCCGGCCGGCCAGGTGACGGCGCCCGCCGGGGCCACACGCGTGAGCCTCGCGGGCAAGACGGTCATCCCGGCGCTGGTCGATGCGCACACCCATCCGACCACCTCCCGCGAGACGCTCGTCGAGCAGCTGCGCGCCAAGGCGTACTTCGGCGTCGGCGCCATTCTCAGCATGGGCCTCGACACCGGCACGGCCGCCGTCAACCTGCGCCACGAGGCCATCCCCGGCGCCGCGCGCCTGCGCACCGCGGGCCGGGGCATCACCGCGCCCGAGCCCGGCCGGAGCGAAGCGCCGTTCTGGGTCACCACCGAAGACGACGCCCGCAGGGCCGTTCAGGAGATGGCCGCGCTGAAGGTGGACATCATCAAGATCTGGGTGGACGATCGCGACGGCAAGTACAGGAGGCTCCCGCCGGAGCTCTACACGGCCGTCATCGACGAGGCGCACGCGCACGGCCTCCGGGTGGCCGCGCACATCTACGCACTGGAGGATGCGAAGGGCCTCCTGAAGGCCGGCGTGGATGCCTTCGCACACGGCGTCCGCGATCGCGATGTCGATGACCAGTTCATCGCGATGGTGAAGGCGCGCCCGGAGGTGGTGCTCATCCCCAACATGCCGGACCGCGGCGTGGCCCAGGATTATGGCTGGCTCTCCGGCAGCATGCCGGCCGGCGCGCTCGAGCAGCTCCAGGCCGGGGCCGCCGATCGGCCCGAGGCGCAGAAGACGTTCGGCATCCAGGCGCGCAACCTCGCGAAACTGAACGAGGCCGGCATGACCATCGCGATGGGCACCGACGGCTACTCGCCGTGGAGCCAGCACGTGGAGATGGCCGACATGGTGGCATCGGGCATGACGCCCGGCCAGGTCATCGTCGCGGCCACGAAGAATGCCGCCGCGCTGCTGCAGCTGGCCGACACCGGCACGGTCGAAGCCGGCAAGCGCGCCGACTTCGTCGTGCTGGACGCCAACCCGCTGGAGGACATCACCAACACGCGGAAGATCTCCGCCGTCTACCTCGCGGGCATGGCCGTCGATCGCGACGCGGTGCGCGCGCGGCTCACGAGCCCGGCACCGTAGCCCCCTTCGGCTCGCGTCGGCGACGGGTTTCAGCCGATCGGGTCGAAAGCACATCGGGCGCGTCCCCCGGCTCGCACGAGGGACTTCGGCCGCGACGCGCGCGGTGCCCGGACTTCCCCCTATACTCCGGCATGCGCTTCCGCTCTCTGGCGATCTTGTGTGTGCTCGCGATGGCGGGCTCGGCCCTCCATGCCGCCGACGCTCCCGACTGGTCCCGCTTCCGCGGTCCCAACGGCTCTGGCATCTCCACCGCGACGAAGGTCCCGACGGAGTTCGGTCCGACCAAGAACCTGGTTTGGCGGCTGGCGCTGCCTCCGGGGCACTCGTCGCCCATCCTCCACGGCGATCGCCTCTACCTCACGGCCTTCCGCGGCGACGAGCTGGTGACGCTCGCCATCGATCGGCATCGCGGCCGGATCCTGTGGGAGCGTGCCGCGCCGCCGGTGCACACGCGCGTCGTCGACAAGCGCAACAACGCCGCCTCGCCCAGCCCCGCCGTCGAGGAGAACGGCGTCTACGCGTTCTTCCCGGACTACGGACTCGTGGCGTACGACGCGGCTGGCACTCAGCTCTGGACCATGCCGCTTGGCCCGTTCAACAACATCTACGGCATGGGCGCCTCGCCGATCATCGTCGGGGACCTGCTGGTGCTGGCGTGCGATCAGAGCCTCGGCTCGTACCTGGTGGCGATTGACAAGCGCACCGGCAGGATGCGGTGGAGGGTCGATCGGCCCGAGGCGAAGAGCGGCCACTCGACGCCCATCCTGTGGAAGGGACCCGATGGCAGGGATCAGATCCTGCTGCCCGGCTCCTTCTTCCTCACCGCCTACGACGCGGCGACGGGCCGCAAGGTCTGGTGGGTCGGCGGACTGTCGTTCGAGATGAAGTCCACGCCCGTGATGGGCGGCGACACCATCTACGTGAACGGATACGGCGCGCCCGTGAACGACCCCGGGAACAAGGTGTCGGTGCCGGCGGCAGACGAGGTGTGGAAGACGGCTGACGCCGACGGCGATGGCGTCATCTCGAAGGCGGAGTTCCCGACGTTCACGCCGGCGTTCTGGTTCGAGGTCGCAGATCTCGACACGAACGGCACGCTCACGAAGGACGAGTGGGCCTACTACCGCGCCGCGCTCGATTCCGAGAACGGGATGCTCGCCATCCGCCTGGGCGGCTCGGGCGACATGAGCGACACCGCCATCCGCTGGAAGTACCAGCGCACCGTGCCGCAGCTTCCTTCCCCGCTCCTCTACCGCGGCGTGCTCTACATGATCAACGACAACGGCATCGTCACGACGCTGGACCCCGAGACGGGCGAGCGCATCAGGCAGGGGCGGCTCACCGGCGCGCCGGGTGCGCACTTCTCGTCGCCGGTGGCGGCCGACGGCCACATCTTCTTCACCAGCGAGGCCGGCGCGGTCGTGGTGGTGGATCCGGGCGGCGAGATCACACCGAAGGTGGTGAACGACCTCGGCGAGGACGCCTACGCGACGCCAGCGTTCGCCGACGGGCGGATCTACGTCAGGACGATCGCGGCGCTGTACGCGTTCGGGGGGTCTTGAGGGCTTGAGGTCCTGAGGTCTTGAGGGCTTGAGGGCTTGAGGGCTTGGGGGGGTGGGGGCGTGAGCCGCGTCGGGATTCAAGCCGGCGCAGGGAGTGCCGATTATCCCGGTCGCAGGAGATTCCGTGACGGCCCATCCCGAGCTATCCGCCTTCCGGGTGGAGAAGCAGCGGCGCCCGGCCACGATCACCCTCTCGAGTGGTGAGTCGGTGGAGGGCAGCTTCTTCCTCTCGCACGCCAGCGCACGTCACCCCGGTCCCGAGCGCGTCGCCGAGCTGATGAACGGCGAGCCCGGCTTCTTTCCCTTCGAACTGCGCGGTGCCGGTGCGCCCAGGACCGTGCTGCTGAACCGGGCGGAGGTGCTCACCGTCCGTCTGCCCGACGACGAGGCGCGGCACGAGCCGGGCTACGACGTGGCGACGCCCCACCTGGTGGCGATCGGGCTCTCGCGCGGTCCCCGCCTGATGGGTGAGGTCCGCGTGTACGGCCCCGGTGGTCACGACCGGCTGAGCGACTGGACGCGCGATCCGGAACCGTTCCGTTACCTCGAGTGCGCGCACGAGACCCTGCTGGTCAACATGCGTCACGTCATCGACGTGAGCGAGGCGCTCCCATGAGCGGCGCCGGCTCCATCCACGACCTGTTCGCGGCCATGTGCGCCATGGGTGCATCGGACCTGCACCTGTCGGTCGGCTCGCCGCCGATCGTGCGCAAGGACGGACGGCTGCAGCCCATCGCCGCGGAGGCGGCGGTCATGGGCGCCGGCGACCTGGAAGGGTTGCTCCTGCCAATCATGCCGGAGCGGAACCGCGAAGAGTTCGGCGCGCGGCACGACACGGACTTCGCGTACGAACTGCCGGGCCTCGCGCGCTTCCGAGGCAACGCGTTCTTCGATCGGCGCGGACCCGGTGCGGTCTTCCGTGTGATCCCCACCGGGGTGATCACCGCCGACGAGCTCGGGCTGTCGCCTCACATCCTGCAGCTCTGTCAGCTCAACAAGGGTCTCGTGCTCGTCACCGGGCCAACCGGCTCCGGGAAGTCCACCACGCTTGCGGCGCTCATCGACCACATCAACCGGACGCGCCACGATCACATCGTCACCATCGAGGATCCCATCGAGTTCGTGCACGACAACCGGCAGTGCCTGATCAACCAGCGCGAGGTGCGCACGCACACCGACTCGTTCAAGGCCGCGCTCCGGGCGGCGCTGCGCGAGGATCCCGACATCGTGCTGGTGGGCGAGCTGCGCGATCTCGAGACCGTGGCCATCGCCATCGAGACGGCCGAAACGGGGCACCTGGTGTTCGGGACGCTCCACACCACGACGGCCGCGTCCACCGTGGACCGCGTGATCGATCAGTTCCCCGCGGATCGGCAGGCACAGATCCGCGTCATGCTATCGGAGTCGCTGAAGGGTGTGATCGCCCAGACGCTGTGCCGGCGGATCGGCGGCGGCCGCGTGGCGGCCCTCGAAGTGCTGATCGCGACGCCGGCGGTGAGCAACCTGATTCGCGAGGGCAAGACGTTCCAGATTCCGTCGATCATCCAGGTGGGCAAGGCGCAGGGCATGGTGACGCTGAACGACGCGCTGATGGACCTGGTCGCGCGGAAGATCGTCGCGCCGGACGAAGCCTACGCCAAGGCCGTGGACAAGGCCGGATTCGAGGGACTGGTCAAGCGCGCTGGCCTCGACGTGCGGCCGCGGGCCGTGGCAGCACGAGCCTGAGCACCCCAGAACTCGGGAACCTGGGAACCCGAGTCACTGTGGTACTGTCCGGCGCCATGGCAACGCATCTCATCGCTCACACCCGAGTCGCTCGCGCGTGGGCCTCGGCGCCGCTGATCGCTGGTCTGGCACTCGTCGCGAGTGGTGGGACCACGGCGCAGGTGCCCTCATCCGAGCACACGGTGCTGGTGAAGGCCGCGCGCCTCATCGACGGGCGCGGCGGCACGCCCATCACGAACGGCGCGGTGCTCATCCGGGGCGAGCGCATCGAGCGCGTCGGGCCGGCCGCAGGCCTGACGGCGGACGAGGTGATCGACCTCGGCTCCGCGACCGTGCTGCCCGGCCTCATCGACCTGCACACGCACCTCACCGACGAGGTCGGCACCAACTGGGAGTCCGCCCTCCTCACCACCACACCGGGCCGCGCCGCCATCTACGGCGCCGTCAATGCACGCACCACGCTCATGGCCGGCTTCACCACGGTGCGTGACATGGGGCCCACGTGGCCCTATGTGGACATCGACCTGCGCTACGCCATCGACAAGGGGTCGGTGCCCGGGCCGCGCCTGCAGGTGGCGGGCAACTACGTCTCGGCCACCGGCGGCGCCGGTGACGCCCGCCAGTTCTCCATCTACGTGGACGTCCCCATCGTCCGCAACCTGGCCGACGGCGTGGACCAGGTGCGGCAGGCCGTGCGCACGAACCTGAAGAACGGCGCGGACTTCGTGAAGATCCTCGCGACGGGCGCGGTGATGTCCAAGGGCATTCCGCCGGGCGCGCAGCAGTACTCGGACGCGGAGCTGGCCGTCGCCGTCGAGGAAGCCGCGAGGTGGGGCCGCTTCGTCGCCGCGCACGCGCACGGCACCGAGGGCATCAAGGCGGCCCTCCGCGCCGGCGTCCGCACCATCGATCACGGCAGCATGCTGGACGAGGAGGCCGCACGGCTGCTCAAGGCGAAGGGCGCCTACTTCGCGCCCACCCTCTACGTCGGGCACACCATCCTGCACGACAGCCAGGCGCTGAACATCCCCGTCCACCAGGTGGAGCGGGAGCGCGCCATGCAGGGCACCCAGGAGCGGGCCTTCAGGATCGCCCTCGCGCACGGCCTGCCCATCGCGTTTGCGACCGACGCCGGCGTGTTTCCGCATGGCGACAACGCGCGCGAGTTCAAGATCCGTGTGGACATGGGGCAGACGCCGATGGCTGCCATCGAAGGCGCCACGCGCATCGCCGCCCAGGCCATGGGCTGGGACGACCGGGTGGGCACGCTGCAGCCGGGGCGCTTCGCGGACCTGATCGCCGTAGCCGGCAATCCCCTCGAGGACATCACGGAGCTCGAGCGGGTGCAGTTCGTGATGAAGGGCGGGGTTGTCCACGCGTCGCGCTGATCGGCGGGGGCTGGCCCCGGCGCGCTCACGCCTCGAGATGGAGCGGCACGACCAACACCGAGCAGGGCGCTCGGCTGACGACCTCCTCGGCGACGCTCCCCATCAGGAGGCGTGGGACTCCCGATCGCCCGCGCGTGCCCACCACGACCAGGGTCGCCGGCATTTCCTCGGCGACAGCGATGATGCCGGCGCCCGGCCGCTCGCTGAGCACGACGACGTCGCCCGTGGCGCCGGACTCCGCCATCACGTTGAGGAGCCGCTCGCGAGCTTCGTTCGCGATCTCCCGGGCCGTGTCTTCCGGGATGGGTGAGAGCGGAATCCCCCCGGCGAGGCCGGCGGAGGCCATCGCGATGGCGGCATCGAGCTCCGTGCTGTGAACCAACCGGAGCGTGACACCCCGCCGTCGGGCCTCGTCGGCGGCAAGGCGCACCGCGGGCAGCGACGCATCGGAGAAGTCGGTGGCGCCCAGCACCCCGCCCGGCGCCGACGGACGCGCGATCAGGACGGGGCATGCCGCCGATCGCGCCACGCGGCTGGCCGTGGCGCCCGGCCCGACCACGATGAGGCCGGCGCCGGTCCGCTCCGCCACCTCGAGAATGGCGGCGTGGGGGCTGCCGGATTCGAGTTCGATGGTGGCGTCGCCCGCGGCGCCCAGGACGTCCGCCACCCGCGCGTTGACCACGTCGCGCGCTTTCCCCTCGAGCGGCGCCTGGACCGACGCGTCGATGCCCGCACACTGCGGGAACAGCACGCGCACCCGGTACGCCTCGGGCAGGACGTGGCAGACGACGAGCGGAGCACCGATGCCGGACGCCACGGCATGCCCCTGCCGGAGCAGCTCGTCATCGGCATCCGACAGGCTCGTGGCCACGAGGACGGGACCGCTGATCGCCATGCCGCATGGTAGCGCAGTGCCGAACCCGAGAACCCCAGAACCCCAGAACCCCAGAACCCCAGAACCTGAGAACCCTGTCCGTGTAGCATGTGACGATCCCATGTCCATCCCCCGCCGCACCCTCATCGCCCTCGTCCTGGCCGTGCTCGCGTTCGACCCCGCCGTGTCCTCGCAGTCGCCCGCGCCGGCCGACGCGCCCATGCGCGGCTACACGCCCGCGCGGGCTGCGACGCAGCGCGAGACGGAGCGGGCCTACCAGGCGCTGCCGTCCGCCAGCCGCATCGAACAATGGCACCGGTACTTCACCCAGGTTCCCCACCCTGCGACCTCTCCCCGCACGAAGGCGATTGCCGAGCGCATCGCCCAGGCCTGGCGCGAGCAGGGCCTGGAGGACGTGAAGATCCACCGCTACGACGTGCTGTCGTCGAACCCGCGCGAGGTGAAGGTGGAGATGGTGGCGCCGCGCCGCTACGTCCCGACGATGCGCGAGGACGCCTATCCCGAGGATCCGGATACCGCGCGCAAGGACATCAGCTCGGCGTGGCTCTCGTTCTCGGCGTCGGGCGAGGTGACCGCGCCGGTGGTCTACGCCAACAGCGGCAACCCCGAGGATTACGACCGGCTGCGCTCCGCCGGCATCGATCCGAAGGGCAAGATCGTCATCGTCCGCTACTCCGTGCCCTACAGCTATCGCGGCTTCAAGGCGCTCACCGCCCAGCGCGAAGGCGCGGCCGGACTCATCGTCTACTCGGACCCGATGGAGGACGGCTTCACCAAGGGCGAGGTCTTCCCGAAGGGCCCCTACGGGCCCGACAGCCACTTCCAGCGTGGCGGCATCGCCTACGACTACATCGTCCCCGGCGATCCGCTGACGCCGGGTTGGGCGTCCACGCCTGGCGCGCATCGCATCACGAAAGAGGAAGCCGTTTCGGTGCCGACGATCATGGGCGTGCCGCTGTCGTGGCGCGACGCCAAGCCCATCATGGAGAGCCTGGGTGGCCCGCCGGCGCCGAAGGAATGGCAGGGCGCGATGGGGTTCGAGTACAGGCTCGGCGGCGAGGCGCGCATCCACATGAAGGTGGATATGCGCACCGACGTGCAGCCGAACTGGGTGGTGGAGGCGCGCATCAGGGGCAGCGAGCGGCCCGACGAGTGGATCACCCTCGGCAACCACCACGACGCGTGGGTATTCGGCGGCGTGGACCCGAGCAGCGGCACGTCCAGCCTCATGGAAACGACGCGGTCGCTCGGTGAGATGCTGAAGAAGGGCCAGCGCCCGAAGCGGACGCTCATCTTCTGCGCGTGGGATGGCGAGGAGGTGACGCTCACCGGCTCCACCGAGTGGGGTGAGCACTTCGCCGCGGACCTGCGCAAGAAGCTCGTGGCCTATCTCAACGTGGACTCGTCCGCGTCGGGGCCGAACTTCGAGGCCAACGCCGTTGGCTCGCTCGCCCCGGTGCTCGTGGACGTGGCGCGCGAGGTGAAGGACCCGTCCGGCGTGTCGCTCTACGACGCCTGGAAGAAGGCGGAGCCACCCGCGCCGGGACTGGGCGAAGGCTCGCTTCCGGACCAGAAGCTGGTGCAGACGCGCATCGGCAGCGGCTCCGACCACACGGTCTTCCTGAACTACCTGGCGCGCCCGGTCGTAGACATGACGTTCAACGGCCCGTACGGCGTGTACCACTCGGCCTACGACAACCACTACTGGATCTCGAAGATCGGCGATCCGGGCTTCCGCTATCACACGGCGATGGCGCAGTACTGGGGCACGCTCGCCTTGCGCCTCGCCAATGCCGATGTGCTGCCCTACCAGATGGACGAATACGCAGCCAGCCTGCGCGAGTTCGTCCGCGAGCTGGACCGGATTCCCGGCCTGCCGCAGAACCTCGACACGCGCCCGCTCGTCGATCGCACGCGCGCGCTGAGGACGACGGCGCGGCAGCTGCACCTGCGGATCGAGACGGCGCTGGCCAAGGGGCAGGTCACTGCCGAGGCCGCGGACCGCCTCAACCAGGACCTGCTCGCATTCGAGGGCAACTGGGCGCATCCGGCCGGCATCCCGGGCCGCCCCTGGTTCAAGCACCTGCTCTACGCGCCGCGCTACACCTACGCGGCCATGACGCTGCCGGGCATCACCGAGGCCGCGGAGGCCGGCCACTGGCCGCTCGCGCGCGAGCAGGCCGCGCTGGTCGAGGCCGCCATCGCGAAGAATGAGGCGCTGCTGGCTGCGGCGGCGGACCGCCTCGCCGCCTCAGCGCCGCCCACGGACACGCTGGAGTCGCGCCTGCGCGCCATCCGGGACCGCGTGGACGGCCGCATGGGCGTCTACGTCGAGAACCTGGCCACGCGCGAGCAGGTGGCCATCGACGCCGACGGCGAGTACGAGACGTTCAGCGTGATCAAGGTGCCCATCATGGCCACCGTGCTGGAACAGGTGCGCCAGGGCACGCTGACGCTGGACCAGCGCGTCCCGATGACACTGGACCAGCGCCGCATTCCCTCGGGCGTGCTCTACGCGCTGGACCCGGGCCTCCAGCCCACGGTGCGGGACCTGCTGACGCTGATGATCATCATCAGCGACAACCAGGCCACCGACGCGCTGGCGGATCTCGTCGGCCGCGAGAACGTCACGGCGCACATGGCCAGCCTCGGCCTTTCGAACACGCGCATCCGGTTCTCGGACCTCGACTGGGATCGGCTGTGGCTCTCGGGCCTCGATCCTGGGTGGGCCGATGCCTCCGGCGACAAGACCATCGATTTCCCCTTCGAGAAGTACCCCGGCGCGCAGGTCAGCGAGGCGTTCCGGCGCGTCATCGAGGATACGGGGCTCTACTTCGGCCGCAGCACGCCTCGCGACATCGGCCGCCTGTTCGCGATGATGGCGCGCGGCGAGCTCGTGTCGAAGGACGCCAGCGCGCTGATGATCGACATCCTGAAGAAGCAGCAGGTGAACGACCGCCTGCCCCGCTACCTGGGCGACGGGGTCACCATCGCGCACAAGACGGGCGACGGCCAGCCCTGGGTGGCCAACGACGCCGGCATCGTCTGGGTGAAGGGGCAGCCCATCGTCATCGTGGTGCTGACGGGCCATCACCGCGGTTCGAGCGAGGATCTGCGCGTGGCCGAGGGGAAGATCGCCGCGACGGTGGTGAAGCACTATGGCGGAGGCGTGGACCCGGCGGGGGTCCAGGACAGGTAGGTTCGGGGGTTCGGGGGTTCGGGGGTTCGGGGGTTCGGGGGTTCGGAGGTTCGGGGGTTCTGGGGTTCGGGGGTTCGGGGGTTCGGGGGTTCGGAGGTTCTCGCGTTGGCGGGTTCTCAGCCGAGCCGACGAGCGAGTTCGTCTGGCAGCGCCTTCCCGCGGTTGGTGCCGCGATCCTCGATGAGCGTCAGCGCCCGGATCAGCCGCCCTCGTTCGTCTCCCGACATGCCTGTCAGCAGCAGTCGCAAATCGACTGCGTCCTGCGGTCGATCCGGCGCGAGGGCGAGGAGCTTCATTGCGGCGAGGTGGCCCGTCCGGGCCACCCGCACCGTGAGGGCAGGGGCGATCTCGATCGCCTCGGCCTCGCCGCAGATCTCAGGCTCGATTCCGCAAGACAAGAACAGCAGGTCCACGACACGCCCTCTTCGGGTGGTTCACCGGGTGGCAGGACCCTGACCGCGGCCAGTCGTCCGACCGCTCGTTGCTCCAGCAGCAGCTGCAGCGTGAACCCACGGTCCAGAAGACTGGAGACAAGCGCCTCGGCCGCGGCATCGTCGGCGACGGCAACGGCAATGTCGATGTCGCGCGTGAAGCGGGGCTCCACTCGAATCGACACGGCCAGCCCTCCCACGAGCGCCCAGGGCACTGGCTGCTCGTCGAGCGCGATGGCGATGGCTTGAAGAGCGCCGAACAGACGCGTCGATTCGGGCGTCTGGCTCACGGGCGAGGTCAAGGAGCAGCCGCTGGGCCGTCTTCATCTGGGTGGCCTGATACGCGCGGCGCAGGATCGCCTGCGCCCACGGGCGATCGCGGTCACTCAAGTACTCGAGGACGTTCCGCATCTTGTGCACCTGGCATCGCTGGACGAGCGCGGCCTCGCCGAAGATCGTGCGCACATCCTTCCGCAGCGCCTTCGAGCCGTCGAGGATCACGAGCAGGCTGCGGTCCGTGCGCAGACCGCGGCCCTGCAGATTCGCCAGGAGGTCCTGACACATCCGGGCGTTCTCCGTGGACCCGTCCCACAGGCCGAGCGCGTGTTTCTGACCGTCGGCGGCAATCCCGAGCGCGACGATGAGACAGTGCTCGCCGATGTGCACACCGTCGATCAGCAACCCGACCAGGTCGAGCGTCTCGAGTGACACCGTCTGCCACGCCGCCAACTGCGCGGCGGTCTTCGCCACGAAGCGGCGGCTGACCGCGCTCTTGCTCGTGCCCCGGCTCCGCATCGTGGGCGGCACGGGCTCCACGCTGCGCGCGTAGCGTCCCGTGGCGACGCCCACGAGCACCTGCTCCACCACGCGCCGATTCAACGGATCGACATCGGCCATGGCCTGGAACGTCGGCAGCGGGACCTCCCGGCCCCCTGCCCGCACGCGTGGCCGTTGCACGGCGACCTTGCGGCCGCCCAACACCACTTCGCTGCTCACGGTGCCGGCCCGCGAGGCCGGCCGGTCAATGCGATGCGCGTAGCGCGGGCCGCAGAGCGCCGTCCGATCCTCTTCGAGCATCGTTTCCAACACCTTCAGGCCCGATCGGACCGCGAGTTCGAACAGCTCGATGCGCGCGTCGACGAGCAGATCGACCAGCGGGAGATGACGGGGAGATTCAACAGCGGGGGGACGGGCGACTATGCGAGACTTCTTCATGGCGGCTCCTTATTGGCGGGCTTTCGCCCGGGCTTAGTCACCACTCGTTGTACACGAGCAGTGAGGAGCCGCCGCTCTCAAATTTCAACAGCTACCGGGACATCCCCCATCCCGGACGATGAGGCAGCAACGAAGCTGATCTGGCTCGCCTTGCGCAACATCACCGCCCGCTGGGGGAAGGCCGCGAACCACTGGCACCTGGCGATGAACCAACTCGCGATTCTCTACGAGGACCGCTGTCCGAGGCCCCTGGCGTGCCGACGCGCATGGACGCTGCCGTCCCACACGCATCATCAACGCGCTCTACACACGACATTCCGGACACTCCCGGACCGTCGGGTGGATCGCGTGCGATTCGTGCCTCGTTGCCTTGAACCCACGTCCTTCTGGACTGCTGTGCTGTGAACCCTCGTGCCTTGAACCTCCGTGCTTCGAACCTCCGTGCTTCGAACCCCCGTGCTTCGAACCTCCGTGCTTCGAACCTCCGTGCTTCGAACCCCCGTGCTATTCCCCTGGCGCGCGGTAGGTCCCGCTCATCTTCGCGGCGGCGTCCATCTCCGCCGATGTGATGAGGGGCGTGGTCGTGCCGGTGACGAGCCCGGAGGCGTTCACCGCCATCACCGCGGCCAGCCCGGCGGCCTCGGTGGGGAACTCGCAGATCACCACGACGTCGGCGCTGCCGTGGGCGAAGTAGAACGCCTCGATCCTGCCGCCGAGCGACTCGACGAGCGCGCGGGCGGCGGCCTCGCGCTTCGTGCCACCTTCCTTCATCACGCCACGGACACCTTGCGCGCTGTAGCTGGCCTGGAGCAGGTACTTCGGCATGGGAACCTCCTGGTATCGAAAACCGCCTGGACGACGGGTGGAGTCGGGCGGAACAAACCCGCACCCGGAACCCGGGGAGTATAGCTGCTCTGCGGGGGTCGTGGGACCGGCTACGACACCAGCGCCCTGGCGTGGGCCAGCACCTCGGCGGCCGCCCATCCGGCCGCGCGCAGGTCGCGGACGCCCGTGTCGCCGTCCGACTTGCTCAACTTCTCCGTCGCCGTGCGCATCACCAGCGGATGGTGCGCGAAACGCGGGGGCGTGGCACGCCCGAGCAGGCGGGCCAGCCGGATCTGTCGGCCGGTGGACGCCAGCAAATCCACGCCGCGAATCACGTCGGTGATCTGCTGCGCCCAATCGTCCGCGACGACGGCGAACTGGTAGGTCCAGTTCCCCAGCCGGTCGCGGACCAGCAGGTCCCCGCACTGCGCCGAGGGGTCCTGCACCTGCGGGCCGAGTAGTCGGTCGTCGAAGCGCTCCTCTCCTGGAGTCATCCGCACACGCCAGCCGATGCCGTCGGCCAGGGGCAGGCCGCGGCTGCGGCAGGTGCCGGGATACGGCCGCTCACCATCCAGCCCCGGGGGGGCCTGTTGCAGCTCCGCCCGCGTGCACGCACAACCGTACATGAGCCCCTGCCCGGCCAGGCGGGCCAGCGCACCACGGTAGACCGGTTCGCGGTCGCTCTGCCGGACGGGCGGGCCATCCGCCTGGAATCCCAGCCAGGCCAGGTCCTCGAGGATGGCGCGCTCGTACTCCGGTCGGCTCCGCTGCCGGTCGTGGTCCTCGATGCGCAGGAGCACCCGCCCACCCGCCTCCCGCGCATAGCCCCACACGTACAGCGCGTTGACCACGTGGCCGAGGTGGAGGAAGCCGGTGGGGGCGGGGGCGAAGCGGGTCAGCAAGGGCCAGCAGGGTTCTCGGGTTGACTGTATCCGATGGCCGCTCGAGGCCCCGGTCTGGCCATCTGGTGGCCCGGGGACGCCGGTCGGGGCCGGCGGCAGATCGGGGGGGGGACAGTCCCCGTAAACTACGTCAGCGATGACCGCGGTCAGCCTGGCGTTCCTCGTCGTGTGCATGTTCGGCGCCTTCGCCTACGGCTCGGCGACGCTGATGACGTTGCGCCAGGCGTCGCCGGTGTGGGGCCTCAGGGTCGGCCACCCGCCCGCACGCGCGGGGCTGGACGGCATCAGCCTGACGATGTTCGTCGTGTGCACCGTCTGGTTCGCGCTGAACGCCGCGGCCGAGTTCCGCCCCCTCGCCGTCGCCGGACGCCCGTACGAGTCGTCCAGCTGGCTGGACCTCGCGGTGTTCGCCCTCACCTTCGTGTTCCCGCCTCTCATCATGCACGTCGTCTACCGCGAGCACGTGGAATGCCGTGGCACCGCGCGCGCACAGCAGGGACCCGCCAGATGGCGGTGGCCGGTCTGGGTCATGTACGCCGCCAGTCCGGCCGCGGCCGTCTTCCTGCTCGGGGGGGCGTTCGGGCTCTGGGCACGGCCCACCCCATTCGGCCGGGCCATCGGGTTGACGTTCGCCGTTCTCTTCTCGGCGGTCAGCCTCTACGCCACCCTCGCCACGCTGCGCTGGCGCGCGCACGAGCCTTCGAAGCGGCGGCTCCGGCTCGGCAACGCCATGCTGTCGCTCTTCTTCCTGTTGACGATGGTCTTCGCCACCGCGGCGATCCTGGACAACCGCACGCTGCTGGTCGAGATCGTCCAGCGCGTCGCGAAGTCGGCGCCGATCCTGTTCCTCGCCGTGGCGATGTACTTCGAGAACCGGTTCGAGTTCTACGACCTCGTGATCAAGCGCGGCCTGATGCTGGTCACGATGATCCTGGCCCTCGGGCTGGGCTTCACCGTCGCGCAGCCGTTCATCGAGGCGCTGCCGCCGGGCCCGCTCCGCCCGTGGCTGGCGGCGGCCGTCCTGGCCCCGCCGGCCATGGCCCTGCCGTGGCTGTGGCGGACGCTCTCGAGCGGGCTCGACCGCCTCTGGTTCGGCCGCGAGTTCACGGCGGTGGACGCGGTCAAGCACCTGCTGGGCGCCATGCAGCCCGCCACCAGCGAGGCGACGCTGGTCACCGAGGCCGAGCGGCGGCTCGCGGAGATCTTCACGGCCCCCATCACCATCCACCTGGACGCCGCGACGGCGCCGGATGGCCCCGCAGCCGAAGTGGAGGCCAGTACCCCGTCGGGCGGCCGCGTGGAGTTCGCGGTGCGCGGCGGCCCGAACGCCCGCCGGCTGCTCAGCGAGGATCTGTCGATGCTGCGCTCGCTCGCCAGCGTCTTCGGGTTCATGCTCGAGACCATCCGCCTGCAGCACAAGCGCCAGGAGCAGGAACTGGTGGCGCAGGAGCTTCGGCTCCAGACCAGCCGCTCCGAGCTGAAGGCGCTGCGGGCCCAGATCAACCCGCACTTCCTGTTCAACGCGCTCAATGCCATCGCCTCGCTCATCCACACCGACCCGGGACGCGCGGACGAGGCCGTCGAGCAGCTGGCCGAGGTGTTCCGGTACACGCTCCGCCGGTCCGATTCCGAGTGGGCGCCGCTCGACCAGGAGCTGGCGTTCGCACGCGCCTACCTCGACGTGGAGCGCGCCCGCTTCGGGCCGCGCCTGACGTGCCTCGTCGACGCGGCCGTCGCGTCCCCGGCGCCGCCCGTGCCGTCGATGCTGCTGCAGACGCTCATCGAGAATGCCGTGAAGCACGGCGTGTCGCAGACACGGGGACCCGGGCGCATCGAGGTCGTGGTGCGCGCCGCGGGCGGCGAAATCACGCTCGAGGTGCGCGACAACGGGCCGGGGCCCGGCAGCGGGCGCGCGCTGCCATCGGACGGCGAGGGGTTCGGCCTGCGCAGCGTGCGCGAGCGGCTCGCGGGCCACTTCGGCGACCGCGCGGCGCTCGCGCTCATCCGGGACGAGGAGGCCGGCGTCACCATCGCGCGGATCACGATGCCGATGGCGCGGGTGGCGGCATGATCCGGGCGATCGTCGTGGACGACGAGCCGCCGGCACGCGCGCGGCTGAGCCGCCTGCTCAAGGACGGGGGCGGCGTGAGCGTCGTCGGAGAAGCCGGCCATGCCCTTGAGGTGCAGGACCTGGTCCGCGAGCGGCGACCGGACGTGCTCTTCCTCGACATCGAGATGCCGGAAATGCGCGGCACCACCCTCGCCGCGTCCCTGCCAGAGCCGCGCCCGTTCATCGTCTTCGTGACGGCCTACGAGCGGTATGCCCTCGAGGCGTTCGCCTGCGATGCCATCGACTACCTGCTGAAGCCCGTCAGCCGGCCGCGCCTGGCCGCCACGCTCGAGCGCATCCGCGAGCGCCTGTCGCGCCAGAGCTTCCTCGAGCGCGAGGTGGCCACGGCCTCGGCCCTGCAGGCCGAGATGTGGCCCGGCGCGCTGCCGGCCATCCCGGGATTCGACTGCGCGGCGGCGTCGCTGCCCGCACGGGGCGTGGGCGGCGACTTCTACGATGTCTTTGCGGTCGACGACGACGATGGCCGGTGGGGCGTGCTGCTCGGCGACGTCTCGGGCAAGGGCGTTGCGGCGGGGCTGGTGGCCACCGCCGTGCAGGGTCGCGTCGAGACGGCGGCGCGGCATGCGCGCCTCGAGCCGGCGGCCCTGGCGGGCGCGTTGAACGCCGATGTGTTCGCGTCCACGGACGGTCGGCGGTACGCCACGCTGGTCTACGGCACGCTCGACGCCCGCGCCCGGACGCTGGCGCTCGTGAACGCCGGGCATCCCGCGCCGCTCGTCTTCCTCCCTGGCGCACCCGGCGTGAGGGCGCTGACCTCGTCTGGCCCGGCCCTCGGCCTGATGGGCACCGCCCGGTTCGAGGCCCTGCACGAAGCGCTGCCGCCGGGGAGCCTGTTCGTGGCATTCTCGGACGGCGTGATCGAGGCGCTCGACGCCGCCGACGCCGAGTTCGGCGTGGACCGCGTGGAGGCCCTCGTGGCGGCGCACGGGGCCGGCACGGCGGCTGACCTGTGCGCCTCGCTCTTGGATGCGGTCAGGCAGCACCGCGGCGCGCGCCAGCACCAGGACGACGTCACGGTGCTGGTCGTGAAGTCGGAGACCTGAGGACGGAGACCGGACCGGCGATGATGCGGGCACTCCTCGTGGACGACGAGCAGCCGGCGCGCGAGCGGCTGCGGCAGCTGCTGGCGGCGCACGCCGACGTGGAGATCGTGGGCGAGGCGGAAGACGGCGTCCAGGCGGCCGAGCGCATCGCGGAGCTCGCGCCGGACGTGGTCTTCCTCGACATCCAGATGCCAGGCGTCTCGGGGCTCGACGTGGCGGCATCGCTCGGCCGTCCACGCCCGGTCGTGGTCTTCTGCACGGCCTTCGACCAGTACGCGGTGGACGCGTTCGAGGTGTCGGCCTCCGACTACCTGCTGAAGCCGGTCAACCGCGCGCGCCTCGCGGCGGCCCTGGACCGGGTACGCTCCTCGGCGCCACGGAACGCCCGCCGGACCGAGGACGGCAGCGCAGCGCGTGAGGCCGCCCTGGCCCCCACGCGCTTCCTCGCGCGCAGGGGCGCGCGCTACAAGGTGGTGCCGCTCTCCGACGTGGTGGCCTTCACGTTCGACGACGGTGTCACGCACCTGCTGACGGCGACCGAACAGCTCACCATGCAGCCCACCCTCGCCGCGCTGGCCCGCCGGCTGGATCCGGCGCGGTTCTGCCAGGTGTCCCGCACGGTCATCGTCCACCTCGACGCCGTGCGCGAGGCGCGCCCCTTCCCCGACGGCACCGGCGAGGTGCTGCTGGCCAATGGGCACACCGTGCCCGTCTCCCGCCGCCGGTGGCGGCAGATCCTCGACCGGCTGGAGGGCTGAGGCCGCGGAGCCGCCGCGCTCGCCGCCCGGCGCGGCCCGCCGCCTCACGGCGCGGCCGCCGTCCGGACCGGTGCGTAGTTGACGTGCACGATCACCCAGCGCCCTCCGCGCTTGAACAGCACGTCGGTCTCCTGGTTGTCCTCGGTGGAGACCTCCCCTTTGGCGGTCCGCTCCGTCACGCGCAGGATATACGTGGCGACGGCCGCGTCCCCGGACGGCCCGACCTGGACCCGCAGGTCCCGGACCTCCACGCCCTCGAGCCGGTTGCCCGAGCCGATGTACTTGCGCCAGGACGCCTCGTAGCCGGGCAAATCCACGCGGCCGGACGGAAACCACTGTGTCAGGTCGGGGGCGAACGAGCGAAAATACGCGTCCAAGTCGTTGCGGCCGTACGCGGCGTTATAGCTGGCGATGAACGCCCGTATCTCCTGTTCGACGGTCGAGGCCTGGTCAGAGGGCTGGCCGGCCGCCGGGAACGGGCCCGCCAGCAGAATCAGTCCGATCAAGAGGGATCGCATGCGTCTGGACTCCTTCGCCCGCGATTGTAGACCGTGACATCCGCGCTCGATGGCCTCATCGCGCTCGTCGCCCTGTTCACCACGCTCTGGGTGGTGTCCCTCCCGCTGCGCAACGCGTCCATCGTGGACATGTGGTGGGGGCCCGCATTCATCGTCGCGCTGGCTGCGTACCTGGGGCTCGCGTGGCCCGCTCACGGGCGGGCGTGGCTCGTGCTCGGCGCCACGGCGCTCTGGGCGGCCCGGCTGGCCTGGCATATCGGCCGCCGCAACGTCGGACACGGGGAAGACCCGCGCTACCGTGCGTGGCGCGAGCAGCACGGCGGGCTCTGGTGGTGGCGCAGCTACCTCCAGGTGTTCCTCCTCCAGGCCCTGGTGGCCTGGATCGTCTCGTGGCCCCTCTATTTCGCGGTCCGCGACCAGAGCACGTTCCCGACCGCATGGGATCTCGTGGGCGCCCTGCTGTTCGTCACGGGCTGGCTGTTCGAGGCGGTGGCCGATCGCCAGCTCGCCCGCTTCACGCGCGATCCGGAGAATCGGGGGCGCGTGATGGACCGCGGCCTCTGGCGCTACTCACGCCATCCGAACTACTTCGGTGAGTCCCTGCTGTGGTGGGGCCTCGGCATCGTCGGCGCCGGCACCCCGGGCGGTATCGTCGGCCTGCTCGGCCCCCTGCTCATCACCTGGCTGCTCCTGCGCGTCTCGGGCGTCACGATGCTGGAACGAGGCCTGGTGAAGAGCCGGCCGGGCTACGAGCGCTACATGGCGCGCACCTCCGCGTTCGTGCCGTGGCCGCCGCGGGCTTGAGGTCTCGGGGTCTTGATCACCCTGGCACGGTGACGACGATGGCTTCGGCCGGCCTTGGGCCGAGGCGGCAGTAGCCGTGAGTCTGAGACGAGTCGAAGTAGATCGAGTCTCCCTCGTCCAGGACGTGCTCGTCGCCGGCGATCACGAGGGCGAGCCGGCCTGAGAGCACGTGCAGGAACTCCGCGCCGGCGTGCTCGTGTGTCCGCGGTTTCCTGCCCGCCTGCAGGAACCGGACGCGGTAGGCGTTCATCACGCGTTCCGTCGCCGTGAAGTCCAGGCATTCGAACTCCCACGCAACCTCGCGTCCGCCCAGCTTCTCGGGGAAGCGCTTCCGCTCGGCGGCCCGGACGATGCCGAGGGCGCGGCGCGGGGCCGCGGCGGCGAAGAAGTGATCGAGCCCCACGCCGTACACCAGCGCGACGCGCAGCAGCGTGGGCAGGGTGGGAAACAGGAGCCCCCGTTCGAGCTTCGAGAGCATGGCCGGTGAGAGGCCCGTGTGCCGCCCGAGCTCGATCAGGCCCAGCTTCCGCTTCAGGCGCAGGGCACGCAGCTTCTCGCCAATCCCGTAGGCCCCGAGTCCCTCGGCGAGCGTCGGCGAGAGTGTTTTCTTCACAGTCAAAGAATCTATCTTCGCAGTTCTTCCCGGTCAAACGATTTGCGGCGCCCGGCCGCCCGGCGGGATCCCGCCCCGCGCCGGGGCGTCCTATTCCTCAGATTCGGGAAGATGCGGGTCCCTGAGGTCCCGTCGCACGCAGGCAACATCCCGAGACCAAGGAGACAGAAATCATGAAGGCACTGAAGACTCTCATGTTTGGCGCGGCGGTCGCGGCCCTGGCGCTCTCGGCCGGCACGGTCACGCGAGCGCAGGGCAAGGACATCGTGGACACGGCGGTGGCGGCGGGTCAGTTCAAGACGCTCGCGGCGGCGCTGCAGGCGGCGGGCCTGGTGGAGACGCTGAAGGGCGCGGGCCCGTTCACGGTGTTCGCCCCGACAGACGAGGCCTTCGCCAAGCTGCCGAAGGGCACGCTGGAGGATCTGCTGAAGCCCGAGAACAAGGCGAAGCTGACGGCCATCCTCACCTACCACGTGGTCCCCGGCAAGGTGATGGCGGCCGACGTCGTGAAGGTGAAGGAAGCGAAGTCCGTCCAGGGCGGATCCATCAAGGTCTCGGCCATGGGCAGCGGCGTGATGGTGGACAACGCGAACGTCGTGAAGACCGACATCGCGGCTTCGAACGGGGTCATCCACGTCATCGACGCGGTCATCCTGCCGAAGACGTCGTCGAGCAACTGACGGGCGGCGCCGGGATCGTCATTCCGCATCTCTCTCATCCCCGGCGTTCGACGGAACGGGAGCACGGCTGGTATACAGCCTGCTCCCGTTTTTCTTGCACTAGAATCCGGGGCATGCCCGCCGCGCCCGCACCTGCCGCTGCCGAGCTCAGCCGTGCCCGTGCCGCGCTCGACCGCTGGGTGCGCGAGTTGATGGCGTGGCACTTCGGTCCCGACACCGGCAGTCCGTTCTGGCTGGACTGGGCGGCCCGGGCTGGCTGGGATCCGCGCCGCGAGGTCCGGGCCTACGACGACCTCGACCGGTTCGGGCCGTTCCAGGACGAGTGGCTGCGCGGCGGCGATGCGCGCCGGTGGGTGCCGAAGGGCTACGCCGGCCGGCCCGTGTACGTCTTCGAGACCGGCGGCAGCACCGGTGTCCCGAAGTCGCGCATCAACATCGACGACTTCCGCATCGACTACGCCACGTTCAGCGACACGCTGCCGGACGCGCACTTCCCGAAGGGTGCGGACTGGCTCGAGATCGGGCCCAGCGGCCCTCGCCGGCTTCGACTGGCCATCGAGCACCTGGCGCAGCACCGCGGCGGCATCTGCTACATGGTGGACCTGGACCCGCGGTGGGTCATCACGCTGATCAAGAGGGGTGACATCGAGATGGTGGAGCTGTACAAGCGCCACGTCATCGACCAGGCCCTCACCCTGCTGAAGGCGCACGACACCATCAAGTGCCTGTTCACGACTCCGAGGCTGCTCGAGGCGCTCTGCGAGCGCATCTCGCTCAGAAAGGCGGGCATCACCGGCGTGTTCTGTGGCGGCACGGAGATGACGCCGCAGTTCCATCGCTTCGCCGTGGAGGAACTGATGGAGGGCGCGTACTTCGCGCCGACCTACGGCAACACCCTCATGGGCCTCGCCGGCCACAAGCCACCGGAGCCCGGGGACCACTGGGCGGTCATCTACTACCCGCCCGCCCCGCGCGCGATGATCGAGGTGGTGGACCCCGACGATCCCACGCGTGTCGTGGAGTACGGCGCCACCGGCCGCGTCCGCCTGACGACCCTGACGAAGGAGTTCTTCATGCCGCGCTTCCTGGAGCGTGACGAGTGCGAGCGCGAGCGCCCGTGCGCCCGGTACCCGTGGGACGGCGTCCGCAACGTCCGCCCCTTCTCGCGTTTCCAGCAGGCCGTGGTGGAAGGGGTGTACTGACGTTGTCGGGAGCCGGGAACCGGAAACCAGCCCCTTGCCCCAGGACCCAGGCCCCCAAGACCCCAAGACCTCAAGACCACTTCCGAGCCATCCATGATCGAGCTGCCCATCCTCCGCTGGGGCCGTCCCTACCAGAGCGTGGATCGCGTGGTGGTGCCGCACGTCCGCACGCGCGAGCCCTTCGTCGCGATGAGCCAGGCGAACCACGGCCTCATCCGGCGCGACCTGCTGCGGCAGGCCGAGCCGCGCGCGCGGCTGCAGGCCATGCCCGCGGCCGATCTGGTGGCGGCCGCTCACCGGGCCGCCGAGGCGTTCCTGCACGACACGCTCCCGCTGGGCGGGTCTGGCACGCAGTCGCCGCAGGACTACGTCGAGCAGGTGTCGGCCACCACCGGCATGCCCTGGGCGAGCGTGCGGCGCAACATGGCCAAGGTGCACGGCGTGCTGAGCCGCGTCGAGGAGGTGCTGGCCGGCCTCACGCGCGGGCTCGATCTCGCGGTCCTCGACAGCGGCATCGGCACGGCCGATGGTCGCATGCTCAGCTTCTTCGCGCGCGCCGACGCGCTGGGCGTGGTCCTCCCGAGCAACTCGCCGGGCGTGCACTCGCTCTGGGCCCCTGCCACCGTCCTGAAGATGCCGCTCGTGCTGAAGCCGGGCAGTGCGGAGCCGTGGACGCCGCTCCGTATCATCCAGGCGTACGTGAAGGCCGGCGTGCCCGCCGAGGTGTTCGGCTACTACCCGACTGACCACGCGGGCGGCAACGAGATCCTGCGGTCCTGCGGGCGCGGCATGGTGTTCGGCGCCGTCGCCTCGACGAAGCGCTGGAAGGCGGCCCCGCGCGTGGAGGTGCACGGGCCGGGGTACAGCAAGATCGTCATCGGCCCCGACGCCGCGGACGACTGGGAGCGCCACATCGACATGATGGCGGAGTCGATCGCGAACAACGGCGGCCGCTCGTGCGTCAACGCCTCCGGCATCTGGGTGACGACGCACGCGGATCGCGTGGCCGAGGCGCTGGCGGCGCGGCTCGCGCAGGTGACGCCGCGCGCGGCGGACGACCCCGACGCGGTGCTGGCGCCCTTTGCGGATCCCGCCACCGCCCACCGCATCTCCGCGACCATCGACCAGGACCTGCGGCCGGCCGAGGGCGGCGACACCCGCGCGGCGCGCGACGTCTCGGCGGCGGCTCGCGGCGGCGAGCGCGTCGTCAGCACGCACGGCGGCACGTATCTGCTGCCAACGGTGGTCCGGTGCGACGCCGACCACCCACTCGCCAATCGCGAGTTCCTGTTCCCGTATGCCAGCGTCGTCCAGGTCCCGGCCGACCAGCTGCCCGACTGCCTGGGCCCGTCGCTGGTGGTGACGTGCGTCTCGGACGACCCGCGGTTCCGCGCGCGCTTCGTGGCCTCGCGGCACGTGGATCGGCTGAACGTCGGCGCCATTCCCACGACGCAGATCGGGTGGGACCAGCCGCACGAGGGCAACCTCTTCGAGCACCTCTACGCCCGCCGGGCGATTCAGCGGCTCGCGTGAATGCGCCTTCTCCTCCTCTCCGCCGGCGCCGCCTCGATGTACTGCGGCAGCTGCATGCGCGACAACGCGCTGGCGGCGGCGCTGCTCCGCCGCGGCCACGACGTCACGCTCCTGCCCTTCTACACGCCCACGCTGACCGACGAGGACAACGTCAGCCGGAAGCCGCGCGTCTTCTTCGGCGGCATCAGCGTCTTTCTCGAGCAGCACGTGCCGCTCTTCCGGCACACGCCGGCGGTGCTCGACCGGCTCTGGGACGCGCCCTGGGTGATCAAGGCGTTCTCCAGCGGGTCGATTGCGGTGAATCCCGGCGTGCTGGGCGCGATGACGGTATCGACGCTCCAGGGCGAGCAGGGGCGGCAGCGCAAGGAGATCGACAAGCTCGTGCACTGGCTCAGGGACGAGCCCCGGCCCGACCTGGTCAACATCCCCTATGCGCTGCTCATCTCGCTGGCCGGGCCGCTCAAGCGCGCGCTCGACGACGTCCCCATCGTCGTCACGCTGCAGGGTGAGGATCTGTTCCTCGACGGGCTGCCCGAGCCCTTCCGCGCGGAGGCGCTCGCGCTTATCCGCAGGCACACCTCCGACGTGGACCTCTTCGTCGCCGTCAGCCAGTACTACGCCGACTACACGCGTGACTACCTCGGCATCCCGGCATCGAAGGTGCGCGTGGCGCCACTGGGCATCGCCGCGCCCGAAGGGCTGGGGCCCGCGCCGCTCGAACGCCGCCCCTTCACCATCGGGTACTTCGCGCGCATCGCGCCAGAGAAGGGGTTGGACGTCCTGGCCGCCGCCTACACCCTGCTCCGCCGCGACATGGGCCTGCCCCCCTCGCGCCTGCTGGCCGCCGGCTACCGCGCGCCGGATCAGCAGGGATACGTCGACGGCATCACGCGCCAGCTCGACGCCGCGGGACTCGGGAACGAGTTCGCGTATCGCGGGGCGCCCGATCGGGCGGGCAAGTTCGCGTTCCTCCGGGGGCTGGATGCCTTCTGCGTGCCCAGCCCCTACCGCGAGCCGAAGGCGCTGTACCTGCTCGAGGCCATGGCGGCAGGGGTGCCGTTCGTCTCGCCGCCGTACGGCACGTTCCCCGAGATCGTGAAGGCCACGGGCGCCGGCGCGCTCGCCGAGTCCGGCGCGCCCGAGCACATCGCGAAGGCGCTGCTCGGCCTGTGGGCCGACCCCGAGCGGGCCCGGGCCCTCGGCGACGCGGGCTACCGCGGCGCGCGCGAGCAGTACACCGTGGACCACATGGCCGCGCGCGTCGAGGCCGTGTATCGTGAGGCCGTGGACCGCTCCGGAACACCGGCATGACCGGCCGCCCTGTCCTCTTTCGATCGTCCGCCGTTGTTCGTGCGTACCCTCGTGTCCTTCGTGTGCGTCGTGTTCCGGTGAACGCCACTCGTCGGGAGGTGCCCGCGTGCTGATCCTCTCGGCCATCACCAAGGAGTACCCCACGGCCGCGGGGACCCTCCGCGTCCTGGACGGCGTCAGCCTCCGACTCGCCACCGGGGAGGCCGCGGTCATCACCGGGCCATCGGGCTCGGGCAAGAGCACGCTGCTCTACATCGCCGGCGGCCTCGAGCGGCCGACGTCCGGCACGGTGGAGCTCGACGGCACGAACCCGTATGCGCTCTCCGGCGACGCGCTGGCCCGCTTCCGCAACCGCGAAGTGGGCTTCGTGTTCCAGGATCACTGCCTCCTGCCGCAGCTCACGGTCCTGGAGAACACGCTGGTGCCGACGCTGGTCGGGGAGCCCGATCCCGATGCGCGGGATCGGGCCAGGGTGCTGCTGACCGCCGTCGGCCTCGAGCCTCGCGCCCATCACCGGCCCGCGGAGCTCTCCGGCGGGGAGAAGCAGCGCGCGGCCATCGCGCGCGCGCTCATCCGCAGCCCGCGGCTGCTCGTCTGTGACGAGCCGACCGGGAACCTCGATGGCCGGACCGCGGAGACGGTGGCCGACGTGCTGCTGCGGCTGCAGGTCCAGCAGCACGCCACCCTGCTCGTGGTGACCCACAGCGCGGCGCTGGCGGGGCGCTTCGCGAGGCGCCTGGCCATGGCCGGGGGCCGGCTCGAGGAGGCGTGACGTGTCGATGACGCGCGCGTCGCTCTGGCATTACCGGGCCATTCACGCCCTGGTGGCGGTGGGGATCGCGGTGGCCGTGGCCGTGCTCGCCGGGGCGCTGCTGGTGGGCGCCTCGGTGCGGGCGAGCCTGCGCGACCTCGCGATCCAGCGCCTCGGCGCGGCGGACATCGCCATCTCGACCGCCACGAGCGTCTCGGCGCGTCTCGGCGCCGCTATGGTAATGGCCGCGCCCGACGTCATCCGGCAGGCCGCCAGTCTCGTGGCCACCACCGGCACGGCGGCGCACGCGGACTCGGGCCGCACGGCCTCGCGCGTGCAGGTCTACGGGGTGGACGAGGCTTTCTGGGCCTTTCACGGCGTGCAGCCGGTGACGCTCTCGGCACGCGAGGCGGCCATCAGCGAGGGCCTGGCCCGCGAGCTCGGCGCCAGCGACGGCGACGCCATCGTCCTGCGCGTCAGCGGCCCCTCCGAGATCCCGCTCGGCACCCTGCAGGGCCGGCGCGACGACGGGGGCGCGCGCCTGCGCGTGACGGTCGCGCGCGCGCTCGGCGCGGCCCGGATGGGCGAGTTCTCCCTGGTGCCGGGCCAGGGCCCGGTCCACGCGGTGTTCGTCCCCCTCGCGCTGCTGCAGCGCGCGCTGAACATGCCGGCACGCGTGAACACGACGCTGCTGCAGCTCGCGCCGCGCGACGGCTCGGCCACCCCCGCCACGGTGCCGCTGGCCGCCGTGACCAGGGCCTGGCTGGCCAGCGCGTCGCTGCCCGATCACGGCCTGCGCGTCCGACGTGTCCCCGGCGATCGGGTGATGGCGCTCGAAGGCCTTGGCGGCTTCATCAGCCCGGACGTCGTCGCCCGCGTGCAGCAGGCCCTGGCCCGCGTCAACCGCCCGGGCGTGCCGGCCCTCACCTACGTGGCCAATGCCATCCGCATCGGCGATCGCACGACGCCCTACTCCACCGTCACCGCGGTGGACGTGGACGGCTACAACCGGCTCTCCGTGCCCACCGGCCCCCCGGCGCCGGGCACCGATGCGATGAGCGATGGCGACCCGCTGGTCCGGGGCGCGCTGGAAGTGCGCGTGGGTCGCGGGGGCACGCGCGTCGGGCGCGTGCAGGTGACCGAGGCGCCCCCGCGGCCAGGCGCGCAGGCACGGCGCGCGCGCGAGCCGTCGCGCGCGCCCGAGGCGGCCGAGCCGCCCACCGACGGCCATCTCTGGCTCAACGAATGGGCCGCCGACGATCTCGACGCGCACGTCGGCGATACGGTGCGCCTCGAGTACTTCGTGTGGACCGACGAGGGCGGGCTCGAGTCGAGGAGTGCGTCGTTCGCGCTGCGGGGCATCCTGCCGATGATGCGCATCGGCGGTGACCGCACGCTCACCCCCGACTATCCCGGCATCACCGATGCCCCCGACCTGACCGCGTGGGATCCGCCGTTCCCCGTGGACCTCTCGATGGTGCGGCGGAAGGACGAAGCCTACTGGGACCAGTGGCGCGGGGCACCGAAGGCGTTCGTGCCCCTCGAGGTGGGCCAGCGCCTGTGGGGCTCGCGCTTCGGCAGCGTCTCGTCCATCAGGTTCGCCCTTCGCGACGTGGACGCCGTCACCGCCGCCGTGCGGGCCGAGATGAGCAGCCAGGTGGTGGCCCGCGCCGTCCGGGCCGAGGCGTTGGCGGCGGCCGAAGGCACCACGGACTTCGGCGAGTACTTCCTCTACTTCTCCTTCTTCCTGGTCGTGTCCGCCCTGCTCATCGCGTACCTGTTCTTCGCGCTCGGCGTGGAGCAGCGCGCGCGGGACGTCGGGCTGCTCGCCGCCGTCGGCTACACGCCCCGCGACGTGCGCGCCATGTTCCTGCGGGAGGGCACGATCGTCGCCGCCGCTGGCGCGGCCCTCGGGGTCGCCGGCGCCATCGGGTACGCCGCGGCCATCATGGTCGGGCTGCGCACGTGGTGGGTGGATGCCGTCGGCACCACGGCCCTGTCGCTGCACGTGGATCCCGTCGCGCTGGCGGCGGGGGTCGCCGGCGCCGCGGCCGCCGCGCTGGCGGCGCTCTGGATGGGCACGCGCGCGCTCGCCCGGCACTCGCCGCGATCGCTGCTGCTGGGCGGCGCGGCGGAGTCCTCGCCGGGACATGCCGTCCCCTCGCTCCGCGCCGGGCTGGCCGTCCTGGCCATCGCCGCGTTGCTGGTCGTGGCCACGATTCGCGCGTGGCTCGGCAGCACGCCCGGATTCTTCGGAGCCGGGGGAGCGCTGCTCGTCGGCGGGCTGCTGCTGGCCCGCGCCTGGCTCCTGGGCTCCCGCGGGCACGCGGGGGGACGCGGGCGCGTGTGGGCGCTGGGCCGGAGCCACACCCGGTGGCGACCGGCCCGCACGACGCTCACGCTCTCCCTCATCGCCTTCGCCACCTTCGTGCTCGTGAGCGTCGTCGCGTTCCGCCGCGACGCCTCGGACACGTCGCTCGATCGCGACGGAGGAACCGGGGGATTCGCCCTGATGGCGGAGTCGGCCGTGCCGCTGATGCACGATCCGAACACGGCGGCGGGCCGCGACGCGCTGGGGCTCGATCCGTCCGTGACCGGGCTCGAGGGCATCGCGGTCACGCGCCTGCGCCTCCGCCCGGGCGACGAAGCCAGCTGCCTGACCCTGTACCGGCCCCGCAACCCGCGCATTGTCGGCGTGAACCCCGCGCACATGGCCGGACGCTTCCCGTTCGCCGACGCGGGCATGGCCGCCGCGGGCACCTCGCCATGGACGCTGCTGGATCAGCCGCTCGAGGACGGCGCCGTCCCGGCCATCGCCGACCAGACCACGCTCACCTACGTGCTCCACCTCGGCGTCGGCGACACCTTCACGTTCGCGCCTGACGGCCTGTCTCCCGTCACCTTCCGCATCGTCGCGGCGCTGGCCGACAGCGTGCTGCAGTCGGAGCTGATCATCGGCGAGCAGGGCTTCGTCCGGCTCTTCCCCCGCCACGAGGGGTACCGCGTGTGGCTCGTCGAAACGGCCGAGGCGCGTGCGGCGGAGGTGGCCGCCATGCTGGAGGATCGCCTGGCTGATGCGGGCGTGGACGTCGTGGACACGCGCGAACGCCTCGCCGCCTATCACCGCGTGGAGAACACGTACCTGGCCACGTTCCAGGCGCTGGGTGCGCTGGGGCTGCTCCTGGGAACCCTGGGCGTCGGCGCCGTGCTCGCGCGGAACGTGCTGGAACGCCAGCGCGAGTGGGCGCTCCTGCGCGCGGTGGGCTACCGGGGGTCGCACCTGTCCATCATGGTGCTGGCCGAGAGCGCCGCGCTCGTCGGCGGCGGCGTGCTGCTCGGCGCGTCGGCCGCGGCCCTGGCCATCGCGCCCGCGATTGCCCAGCGGGGCCAGGCACTGCCCCTGGGCGCGCTCGGCGCCGTGCTGGCGGCCGTCGCGGTGGCCGGGCTGCTGTCATCGCTCGTCGCGCTGGCCCTCGCCACCCGCGTGCCCGTCGTGAGCGCCATCAGGAGCGAGTAGGACTGGGCCCGATTGGGGCATCGGGCATGCGGGGAACCTGCCCCTTGTGGAGCGACGCCCCGTAGAGCCCCCACGACAACGCCGCCCCGAACGCCAGCACGATCCACGACATCGATGAGTCCTTCCAGCAGGTCAGAAGCGCACGCGGACGCCGAGCTGCATCTGGCGTGCGGAGGTGACGGTGTTGCGGATGCGGCCGAAGTTCCCCACCACCGCCTCGCCGTCCGCGGCGCCCGCGAAGGCAATGAGGTTGGGGATGCCGAAGTTCGCGCGGTTGAGCAGGTTGAAGATCTCGATGCGGACCTCGAGCCGGCTGTTGCCGCCGCCGATGGGCAGCCGGCTGTCCTTCGAGAAGGCCAGGTCCACCGTCCGGAGATCCGGCCCCGTGAGGTCCCCGCGGCCGGTGTTCCCGAAGGTGCCCGCAGCCGGCAGGGCGAAGGCCTGCGGGTTGAACCAGCGCGCCGGGTCTCCCGCCACGGCATTGTCCGGCCCGAAGCCGGGCGCATAGCTGGCGCGGTCGCGGCCGATGCCGGGGCCGAGCGAGGGCTGCCACAGCGAGCGCGAGCGGTTGTTCTGCACGAACACCGTCAGCGGATACCCGCTCCGCACGTTCACGATGCCGGCGACGCGCCATCCGGAGAGCAGCGCGCCGCTCACGCCCGCGCGCGTGCCGCCCCACGGCAGGTCCCACGACGCGTTCAGCACCCAGTTGTGCTCGACCGCAAAGTCCGACCGCCCCTTGTTGTAGTCCGGGATGAACTCCGGGAACGCGGACGTCGTGCCATTGGTGGCGTCCGAGAAGAAGGTGGAGGCCTGCGTCGTGTCCTCGGACTTCGTCCACGTGTAGGACGACTGGAACGACACGCCGCTGGACCACCGCCGGCGCAGGTCCAGGATGAGCGCGCGGTACCACGAGTCCCCGTCAGAGCTCTTCAGCTCGATGGTCGTCCACGCGCTGTTCCGGCGCGGCGTGCCCGCCGGAAAGAACGGCAGGCCGTCCGGGCCGGTCACCGGAATGGCGGTGTTCACGTCGTTGCTCCGCAGCAGGTGCTGCCCGCGCGAGCCCGCATAGCCGACGGTGAGCGCGGTGCTCCCCCAGAACTCCCGCTGCAGGTTCACGTTCCACACGTGGACGGACGGCGTCTCCACGTCCCACTGCACCGGGCGGATGGAGAGCCCCGACGTCCGGGCGAAGGGTGGTTCCGGGAACGTGGGGTTCGGGTAGACCACACGCGGCGTGAACGGGGGGTTGGTCACCGTGACGATGAGGTTCTGCGAGCTGTTGGTGGCGTAGTAGAGCCCGTAGCCGCCGCGGACGGAGGTGCGGCCATCGCCGGTGACGTCCCACGCGCCACCCACGCGCGGCGAGACGTTGTCGCGGTCCGCGCCCTCGTACAGGCGGCCGGTCGTGGCGGCGCGGTCCGTGAGGTTCACGAGCGCGGAGTCGCGCCCGCCCCTGTCGATGGGCATCGACATGAACTCCCAGCGCAGCCCGGCGTTGATGGTGACGCGCGGGTGCACCTGGAACTCGTCCTGCGCGTAGAAGCCCGCGATCCAGAACGGCCAGCTCCGCTCGAACGTCGCGTCCGGCCTGAGGCCGATGAACGTGGTGGGCCGGTTCTCCATGAACGCGCGGAGATTGGGGAACTGGTAGGTGCCCAGGCTGAACGTCGGGTTCACCATGTCCTGCAGGTAGCGCTCGGCGAGGCCGCCGAACTTCACCAGGTGGCGGCCGCGGTTCCAGGCCGCGTCGGCCTGGACGCTGGTCACCTGCTGGAGGAAGCGCACGTCCACCGATGCCTGCGTGCCGAAGCGCTGGAGTCCGCCCACGTCGATGTTGCCGATGAGCGCGCGGCCGGGCACGAAGGGCGGAAGCGGGGTGTCGGCCTCGACATCCTGCCCGACGCGCGTGCGGCTGTAGCCGAAGCGGAGCGTGCCGAACAGGTTCGTCGAGACCGCCTGCCGGTGCTCGGCGGTGACGAACTGGTTGCGTGACACGAACGCGCGCGGGAACTGCGGGTAATCCGTCGGCAGCCACTGGTCCGCAGCGTCCAGCGTGTAGCGCGCGAAGAACTGGGCGCCCGGGCCGAGGTTGTAGTCCACCCGCCCCTGCAGGAAGTCCTGGTCCAAGGTCTGGTCGAACTGGAAGCTGTGGAGCGCGGTGCCGTCGCCCAGGCTCGCGCCGTTGGGCATGGGATACGCGTGCAGGTACGGCGACACCGCGGCGTTCACGCCCACGTTGAGGAACGTGCCTGGCGCGGCCGGGTCCGGCAGCAGGCCCTGACGGGCGTTGGCGTCGGGCACGGCGGAGGTGAGGGTGCGCCCGAGGTTCTCGCGCAACCCCTCGTAGCCGACGAAGTAGAACAGCCGGTCCTGCCGCACCGGCCCGCCGATGGTGCCGCCGAACTGGTTGCGCGTGAAGGGTGGCTGGTCCCCGACGTCGAAGTAGTTCTTCGCGTCGAGCGCGTCGTTGCGGTGGTACTCGAAGGCACTGCCGCGGACGGCGTTCGTCCCCGCCTTCGTCAACACGTTCACCTGGCCGCCGGCCATGCGGCCGAACTCCGCGCCGTAGGCGTTGGTCTCGACGCGGAACTCCTGCACGGTGTCCATCCCCAGCGCCGTCCCCGCGGCGCTGCCCGCGGGACCATTGGTCATGTCGTTCAGGAGCGTCCCGTCCAGCAGGTACACGTTCGCGCGCGGGTCCTGGCCGTTGACGCTCATGCCCAGGCCGTGGGCCACCACCGATCCGCCATCCCGGTGCGGGTAGGGCACGACGCCGGGCTGCAGGTACGCCAGGTCGGTGTAGTTGCGCCCGTTCAGCGGGAGCTGCTCGATGGCGCGCGCGTCCACGAGGTAGCTGAGATCCCCAGCGCGCGTGTTGACGGCGGGTGTCCGGGCGGTCACGGTGAGCGCTTCGGTGAACCCGCCCACGTCCAGCGCCAGATCCACCGACACGTGCTCGCCAATCGTGAGCGTGACGCCGCGCCGCAGCAGCGTCCGGAACCCCTGGAGCTCGGCGCGGATCTCGTACGCGCCCGCCGGCAGCGAGGGCAGGGCGTAGCGGCCCTCGATGTCCGACGTGGTCGTGCGCTCGAAGCCGGTGTCGGCCTGCCGCGCCGTGATGGCCACGCCGGGCAACACGGCCCCGCTGGCGTCCTGCACGCGGCCCGACACGCTGGCGCTCGTCTGGGCCCAGGCGCCGAGCGGCGCGCTCAGCGCGATGGCCATGGAGAGGCTCACGATTCGGGACGTCATCATGGGGTCTGTCTCGTATACTACGCGCGACCGACGAGCGCCGACCTGCTGCCGTCTGCCCCGAGGTGACATGCCCCGTCTCACTCCCCTGCAGTGGCTGATCTGCGCAATCGCGGCGCTGGGGTTCGCGTTCGACATCTACGAAGTGCTGATGGCCCCGCTGGTCGTGGGGCCGGCCATCGGCGAGCTCACGGGCTTCAAGCCCGGCACGCCAAACTTCAACTTCTGGGTCGGCATGTTCTTCTGGGTGCCGGCCATCGTGGGCGGCGCCTTCGGCCTGCTGGGCGGGTACCTCACCGACCGCTTCGGCCGCCGACGCGTGCTCGTGTGGAGCATCCTGCTCTACGCGTGCTCGGCGATGGCGGCCGGGTTTTCGACCAGCATCACCATGCTGCTCGTCCTGCGCTCCACCACCTACATCGGCGTCTTCGTGGAGTTCGTGGCGGCTGTCGCGTGGATTGCGGAGCTGTTCGAAGACCCGAAGCAGCGCGAGGCTGCGCTCGGCTACACGCAGGCCTTCTCGTCCATCGGCGGCCTGATGGTGACCGGCGCCTACGCGCTGGCGGTCACCTACGCGCAGAGCCTGCCCGAGATCGCGGGCGGACACTCGCCGTGGCGCTACACGCTGATCTCGGGTGTGATTCCCGCGCTGCCGCTCATCCTCATCCGGCCGTTCCTCCCCGAGTCGCCCGCCTGGAAGACGAAGAAGGCCTGCGGCACGCTGAAGCGCCCGTCACTGGCCGCCCTCTTCACACCCGAGCTGCGCCGCACCACTATCGTCACCACGATCATGTTCGCCTGCGCCTACGGCGCGGCGTTCGGCGCCATTCAGCAGATGCCGCGCATCGTGCCCGGCCTGCCGGACGTGCGGACGCTGCCGGGTCCGCAGCAGCAGCAGACCGCGGCGGGCGTGCAGGCGTACCAGGAGGTGGGCGGTCTCGTCGGTCGTTTCGCGCTGGCGTTTCTCGCGCTGCACATCGTCTCGCGCCGCGGGCTCATCCGGACCTTCCAGGTGCCGGGGTTGATCGTGGTGCCGCTGGTCTTCCACTACGCGGCGAACCACAGCCTCACGCTGACGCAGTGGGGCATGTTCCTCGCGGGCTTCTTCACGGTCGCACAGTTCAGCTTCTGGGGAAACTACCTGCCGCGCGTCTATCCCACGCACCTGCGCGGCACCGGCGAAGGTTTCGCCGCCAACATCGGCGGCCGCATGCTGGGCACGGGCTTCGCGTTCGTGACGACGCAGCTGACCAACGTGATGCCGGGCACGACGCCGCAGATGCGGCTGGCGTACGCGTCGGCGGCGGTGGCGCTGTTCGTCTATGGCGTCGGGCTGTTCTGCTCGACGCTGCTGCCGGAGCCGAAGGGGGACAAGTTGCCGGAGTGAGGCGCACCCCGGATGGCGGGGCGCTTCGAGTCTGCTGCCTCCGTCGGGCGGTGGCGAATCGACGCCCTGTCGCCGCCCGACCGGTCGGCCGGTCGGTCAACCTCGCCTTGGCCCGCACAAGCACCCGGGGCAACTCGCCTCGACTTCGCCCCGGCTCAAACTGGCCCGCGTGGCAGCCGACGGCTCGGTTGTCGGTTCGTCTGGCGACCGGCCTCCAACGGTCGGGCCGCGACAGGCGGTCGTTCCGCCACCGCGTGACCCGCATCGCCGGCACTTCATCGTCAGGGCTGGAAGTTCTCCGTATCGCGGGGCGCCTTACGTGCAGTGTGCCGTTTCACCCGATCTGCGCCATCGGCGACCCCTGCGAACCATCTGCGCCATCTGCGCCATCTGCGGCCCATCGGCGTCCGGAGCCGCCGCTCGGGATGGCGGGGCGCTCGAGTCTGCTGCCTCCGTCGAGCGGTGGCGGCACGATGCCCTGTCGCCGCCTGACCGGTCGGCCGGTCGGTCAACTTCTCAGCACGTAGTCGACACGGTGGCGGTCGAGGCAGGTGAACAGCGCCGCGGCATCGAGCGCCGTCACCTTCGGCTACTCCTCCGGGAGCAGAGGACCGGTGGGACGCACGGCCCGATGGAACCGCAGGAAGGCGGCGTTGGCGTCCAGGCGTTGCTCGGGCGTCCAGGCGAGCCGCTCGACGATGAGCCCGGCGTCGTGGTCGTCGCCGCTGGCCTGCCTCGCGAGGGCGCGCTGCAGCGCCGCAGCGTCGACCGCCGCCGGCTCGTGCGCCTTGTCCACGTCGCCAGTATACGCGGCTCGTCTTGCCGCCTCCTGCCTCTCTGCCTCTTTCACCGCGGCGTGACCACATCCCGAAGGTGACCCGGCGCGACCGCGCGGGCGGATGAACCCTCCCCGTCCGGAAACAGCGGACTCCCCGGCGACCACAGCTCCACCGAGCTGGCGTGCTGCTCGAAGTAGTCCGCGTCCGTCGTCACGCGCAGCGCCTCGGCCATCCCCGGGGCGCTGTACTTGTACTCGCGGTGGCCGATGGGCTCGGCTGACACGCCCGGCGGCAGCAGGTCCGGGCGGCGGATGACCTCGTCCAGCGGGTCGAGGTCGTCGTAGGGCGCCGGGCGGGCCGGTCACTCGAGGTCCGCGTCCACCACTGCGTCCAGGTCGAAGGCCTGCTCACGCGCGGCGGCGCGCATCGGATTCGACGGCATGTCCAAGTGGCCGGGACTCAGGCAGCTGTCTCCTGATTGTCTTTGTCAGGAACCGTGAATCCGCTCAACGCACCACCGGAGGTGACAACGACAGGCACAACCGCTGGCCGCTGATTGGGTGCCTGCACGTCGGCGGAGACGCGCACGAAAGCGGTCATCAGTACGCACGCGCACACGGCAATCCCACGCGACCCACGCGTTCTTACAGGCATCCGTCGATTGACTGTGATCTGTGCTGTCATCTGGCCCACTGTGGATGTCGGACGGCTGCTGGCAGGCGCACCGGCAACTCGAAGCGCGCGGCAGCCTGGACCACGCAGTGACACACTGCCCGGAGCGCAAGGGCATGTCCGTGCGCATCTGGACGGGAACGGGATGGCGAGAGGTGTGGGTGCCCACCGAGGGCGCCCCGGAGAAGCCGTGGCCCGGGGCGGCCGGCACGGTCGGTTTCAGAGTCCGTCCGCCCAGACGAAGCAGTGTGACCCTGTTAAGAGAAGGCTTCGTGCCGATCGTCGTGTCCTTCGCGCCTTCGTGGTTTCCTTACTCAGCGGCGCCGACGAACCGGTCGTCCTCGTCTGCAAACAGCACGTTGAAGCTGGTCAGCGATCCGTAGCACCCCGTGATGTAGCCCTGCAGCTTCACCTTCTGGTCGTCCGGCAGGTCCGACGCGTTCACCTGCTGCTCCAGCGTCCGCAGGCGGTTCCGCAGCATCACGACCTTGTGAAAGAACGTCTCGATGGGCCAGCTCTTCTCCTGCACGCCCGGCTTGCCGGGGCGGAGGACCAGGTCGCCGCCACGCCACTTCTCGGCCGGCGCCACCGGGGTCAGGCCGGTCTCCTCGCGGATCACGCGGCGGAGAAGAGTCTCGAAATCAATCGCTGACATATCCGCACCCGGCTCCTGGTTCCCGATTCCTGATTCCTGGTTCCTGATTCCTGATTCCTGATTCACGAATCGTGAATATCGTCGCTCGCGCTCGCTGACGAGAGGCGCGAGCGGCGTCTGCTGCGAGTCGCTTGGCGTCGCCCTGCTCACCGTGGCCGAGGGCCGACTGCCCGATTCCCGACTCCCGACTGCCGACTCCCGGCCCGATCCTCGCCCCCTCGGCCCCCCGCGAAAGTTGTGCTCGCTGCCGCAGTAATCGCACCGGACACGCAACGGCTGGAACGCCGAGTCCACGACGATGACGGTGTGCATGCGGTCTTCGTGGCACTGCCGGCAGTGGTCCTCAACCGACTGGCCGGCCCGGTAGGAACGAGACATGCGACGCCGATTGTAACGCCGAGACCGCAGGTGCCGCAGATGACGCAGATGATCTGAAGGTCATGGGATTCGCGTACCATCCGGTCATGAGGTCTGCGTGCGTCCCGGCTGCCGGGAACGGCTGCGCATCCTGCCACCATGACGGCGACGCCGCGCGCGCCTTCCTCGAGGCCCCGGCAGGATGGGCCACCAAGACCCGGCGCCGCATCGGCCACGGTCTTCGACACCTCGCTCGTGCTCCTCGCGCTGCAGGACCTGGAAACGGCCCCCGACCGTGCGCGGCGGCGCCGCGGAGACCGCGACACAACGGGTGTCCACCACGGCCTGGGCGCTGAAGGCTCTATTGGGAGGCTCGAAATAGATGGACCGCCGCGATGTCTTGAAGCTGTTGGGACTGTCACCATTGGCGCCCGCGTTCGACGCGCTCGGCCTGGACGCGCGAGCGCTCCTCGACGGCGCGCAGACAAGGCCATCGCCGGACGTGGAGCTGGCCCTCACCGCCGCACCCGCCGAGTTGAGCGTGCTGAAAGGTGCGCCCACGCGCGTCTGGCGCTTCACCGGCCGCGTCGTGAAGGGCCCGCCCGAGACGCTGCAGGCCATTCCGGATTCGTGGCTGGGCCCGATCATCCGGCTCGAGCGCGGCCAGCGCGTGCGCATCCGCTTCCGCAACCAGCTCGACGAGCCCTCCATCGTCCACTGGCACGGCCTGGACGTGCCCGAGCTCGCCGACGGGCATCCGAGGCTGGCCGTGAACGGCGGGCGCGAGTACGTCTACGACTTCGAGGTCACGAATCGCGCGGGCACCTACTGGTACCACCCGCACCCGCACCAGCGGACCGGCGCCCAGGTGTACCAGGGGCTTGCCGGCATGTTGGTCGTGTCCGATCCCGAGGAGAAGGCGCTCGGCCTGCCTTCCGGCGCGGGCGAGCTGGTGTGCGTGCTGCAGGACCGGCGCTTCGACGCGGACAACCAGTTCATGTACGCCAGCAGTGTCGGCGGCGGCATGGGCATGGCCGGCGGTCGCGGGATGGGTGGGATGGGCCGGGGCCAGGGAGGCCGGGGCATGGGAATGAGCGGCATGGCCGAGATGATGCAGACCATGAACGGCTGGCTCGGCGACACGGTGCTCGTGAACGGAAGGCTGCACCCCACCGTCAACGTGGATCGCCGCACCTATCGGGTGCGACTGTTGAACGGATCCAACGCGCGCATCTACAAGCTGGCGTGGAGCGACGACACGCCCGTCACGATCATTGGCAGCGACGGCGGGCTGCTGGAACGAGCCCGAGAGATGCAGGCGCTCACGCTGGCGCCCGGGCAGCGCGCGGATGTGCTGCTGGATCTCTCGGACCGGGCCGCGGGGTCCGAGCTGCAACTGCGCAGCCTCGCGTACCCCGAGGCCGCGGTCGGCCGCGTGGGCATGATGGAAGCGACGGGGCCGCTGCCGCAGGGCGCGCCGCTCACGCTGATGACGCTGAAGGTGTCGAACGCCACGGGCCCGCGCGTGCGCCTGCCCGAGCGGCTTGCCACGCCCCCGGCGGAGTGGCGCGTCCAGCCGGATGCGCCCGTGCGCCGCGTGTCGATCACCTTCATGCAGATGAACTGGCTGCTCGGCGGCCGCACGTTCGAGATGGAAACCGTGGCGCCGGAGGAGACCGTCGCGCCCGGGTCCACTCACGTCTGGGAGTTCCGCAACGAGCCGAACCCGATGGGGATGGCGATGGCGCATCCCGTCCACCTGCACGGGCGGCAGTTCCGCGTGCTGTCACGCGCCGGTGCGGACGGCAACGCCCTCCGCGACGGCATCTCGGACTCATCCGCCAACGACACGGTTCTCGTCCTTCCGGGTGAGACGGTCCGCGTGCAGGTGACCTTCTCGACCTACCCGGGGCTGTACCTCTATCACTGCCACATCCTCGAGCACGAGGACATGGGGATGATGAGGAATTTCAGGATCAGGGCCTGAGGTGGACGGAGGGTTCTGGGGTTCTGGGGTACCCGACGCGTTCCACGCTCCCGACACGATCACCACCGCCCGCTGGCGCCGCCGCCGCCGGAGCTGCCGCCGCTGAAGCCGCCCGACGAGCCTCCACCCGACGAGCTTCCGCCCGACGAGCCGCCGCCCGACCAGCGGGACGACCCGCGTCCTCCGCGGCCGCTCGAGCCCTGTCCCCAGACCCAGCCCTGTTTCGACCTCCCCTTCGAGCCGCGCATCTCGGCGCGACGCTTCGGGTCCCGGCCGATGCGCACGCCCACGATGAAGGCCACGACGCCGAGGGCGACCAGGATCCACACACCCGTGCGTGAGAGCATGAGCAGGGCCATCGCCATCGGGATGCCGGCGAACACCAGTGCGAAGAAGACGAGGCCCAGTGTCCGAGACCCGACGCCCGCGCCGCCGAAACCGGCGCCGATGGCGACGAAGAGGCCGAGGAACGGCACGAGCACCCATTCGACGGGCATCTCGGATTCCGCCGGCGTCCCGCGCGCCAGGGCCGCGCGCTGCTCCGCGGTCAGCGGCTGGCTGCGCCTGACGATGGCGGCGAGGCGGATGGTGCCGTCGACGATCCCCCGGCCGTACGCGCCGTCGCGGAAGGCGGGCGTGAACGACTCGCGGATGATCTGGCCCGCCAGTCCGTCCGGCAGGATCTCCTCGAGGCCATAACCCACTTCGATGCGCATCTCGCGCTGGTTCGGCGCGACGAGGACCAGCACGCCGTTGTCCTTGTCGGCCTGGCCAATCCCCCACTGCGCGAACAGCCGGGTGGCGTACTCCTCGACCGACATGCCGTCGAGCGAGGCGACGGTGGCGACGGCAATCTCGGCCGTGGTCTCGCGCTCCACGGCCTCGACGAGGTCGGAGAGCGTGCGCTCCTCGGCGTCGGTGAGGAGGTCGGCGAAGTCGTTGATGGCGCCGCGAGGCTCGGGGAACTGCGCGTCGAGCGTGACGGCGGACAGCAACACGCACAGCAGGAGCGACACCATCACCACCGCCCGCTGGCCCCGCCGCCGCCTGAGCGCCCGCCGCCGAAGCTCGAGCCCCCGGAGCGCGATCCGCCTCCGCCGCCGCTCCGGCTTCCACCGCCGCCCGCCGTCCAGCCCGAGCCAGTCGATCGCGCGCCCGTGCCGCGCAGGTGCGTCTGCCACGACGGCCGGCGGGCCAGCCGGTAGCCCACGACCAGCACCCCTGTGCCGAGGAGCAGCAGCACGAGGAACACCACCCGGGGCATGACCAGGAGCGCCATGATCAGCGGGAAGACGGTGAATACCAGGCCGAAGAGCAGCAGGGGGACGACCTTCGCGCCGGCGCCGATGCCGGTGACGAAGGCGCCCAGCCCGACGAAGAGCGACAGGACGGCCCCGGCCGCCCATAACTCGACCGCGCCGTCCCCGGGCTCCTCGAGCGCCGCCCGCTGCTCGTCGGTCAGGACCTCGTTGCGGCGGACGATCCCGGCCACGCGCTGCGTCCCGGCGAGGATACCACCCGCGTAGTCGTCGTTCCGGAACGACGGCACGAACGTCTCGCGGATGATCGCGCCCGCCAGGCCGTCGGGGAGCACGCCCTCCAGCCCGTAGCCCACCTCGATGCGGATTTCGCGCTCGTTGGGCGCCACGAGGATCAGCACTCCGTTGTCGCGCCCCTTCTGCCCGATACCCCACTGGGCGAACAGGCGGTTGGCGTACTCCTCCACCGACGCCCCGTCGAGCGAGCGCACCGTCGCCACCGCGATCTCCGCGGTCGTCTCGCGCTCGACCTCCGCCACCAGGTCGCCGAGCGCGCGCTCCTGCTCGTCGCTGAGCAGGCCGGCGAAATCGTTGACGGCTCCGACGGGCGTGGGCAACGCCCCCTGCGCCAGGGCGATCGCCGCCGCCAGCGCCACGGCCATCACCAACGACAGCGTGCCCGCCACCGCCGTGACGCCCCGCGCCCTCTCAAGGCGCGCCGTACTCAGCACCCCGCACCCCTACACCCTTGCACCGTTACCCCCCTGCACCCCTGCACCCTGGACTCCTGCACCCTGTTCTGCCCCTGAATGCTACACTCCGCCGCATGCAACGCGTTCGAATGTTCGTGCTCGCCCTGGCACTGGCCTGCACGGTTGCGTGGATGGACACACGCGCCGCACAGCCCGGGTCGCTCCTCTTCTTCGTGAACCTGCCTCCGGGGCACGCCGGCGTGGAGGACGGGCGCCTGCTCCTGATGCTGGCGAAGGACAGCCGGCGGGGCGAGCCTCGCTTCCAGATCGGCACCGGCGCCAACGCGCAGCAGATCTTCGGCGTGGACGTCGAAGGGTGGAAGGGCACGACGTCGGTCGTGATCGATCCCGCGGTGCCGGGCTTTCCCCTGGCCAGCCTCTCGCAGGTCCCGGCGGGCACCTACGCGGTGCAGGCGCTCCTGCACAAGTACGAGACCTTCAAGCGGGCCGACGGCTTCACGGTGAAGCTGCCGATGGATCGCGGCGAGGGCCAGCAGTGGAACCAGGCGCCCGGTAACCTGTACAGCACACCGGTGGAAGTCCGCGTGGACCCGAACGGCGCGGCCGTGGAGATCACGCTGGACAAGGTGATTCCACCGATTCCGCCGCCATCCGACACGAAGTACATCCGCCACGAGCGCATCCAGAGCGCGCTGCTGACGAAGTTCTGGGGCCGTCCCATGCACCTCGGCGCCAACGTCCTGCTGCCCGAGGGGTGGGACACGCATCCGGACGCGCGCTACCCGCTCTTCATCTACCACGGGCACTTCCCGTACACGTTCACCGGCTTCCGCCCCGAGCCCCCGGATCCGAATCTGAAGCCGGACTTCGCCGCACGCTTCAACCTCGCGGGCTACAACCGCATCCAGCAGCAGTACGCGCACCAGTTCCACGAGGCGTGGACCGGCCCCGGCTTCCCGCGCGCCATCGTCATCGAGATCCAGCATCCGACGCCCTTCTACGACGACAGCTACGCGGTGAACTCCGCCAACGCCGGCCCGTGGGGCGACGCCATCGTCAAGGAGCTGCTGCCCTACATCGAGAAGAAGTACCGCGGCATCGGGCAGGGCTGGGCGCGGTTCATGTACGGCGGGTCCACGGGCGGCTGGGAGGCAATGGCGGCACAGGTCTTCTACCCGGACGACTTCAATGGCGCCTACATCGCCTGCCCGGATCCCATCGACTTCCGCGCCTACACGGTCGTGAACCTCTACGAGGACCGCAACGCGTACTTCGTGGAGGGCGACTGGACGCGCACGCCGCGGCCGGGCCACCGCAACTATCTCGGTCACGTCGACTCGACACTCGAGGACATGAACCGCCTCGAACTGGTGCTCGGCACGAGGACGCGGTCCGGCCAGCAGTGGGACGTGTGGGAAGCCACCTACTCCCCGGTCGGACCCGATGGCTACCCGGCGCGCATCTGGGACAAGCGGACCGGCGTCATCGACCGGAAGGTGGCCGAGTACTGGCGGGAGAACTTCGACCTCGTCCATATCCTCCGGCGCGACTGGGAGAAGGGCCTCGGCGCAAAGCTCGAAGGCAAGCTCCACCTGTATGTCGGCGACATGGACAACTACTACCTGAACAACGCCGTCTACCTCGCCGAGCAGTTCCTCGAATCCACGACGAAGCCGTACTACAACGGCGAGGTGGCCTATGGGGATCGCGCCGAGCACTGCTGGAACGGCGACCCGACGCGCCCGAACGCGCTGTCGCGCCTGCGCTACCACCAGATGTTCATCCCGAAGGCGGCGGAGCGGATGGAGAAGACCGCGCCGGCGGGTGCGGATCTCAGGAGCTGGAGGTATTGACGGGTGCGGACGGGTGCGGGCGGGTGCGGACGGGTGCGGGGGTGAGGGCATGATGTCGAGGCGGGAGTTCGTGGCGGCCGGTGTCGCCGGTGGTGCCGGGTGGCTGTCGACGCGTTCGGCGGGCGTGGACGCGCAGGCGGCGGGGCTCGATGCCGGGCGGGCGCTTGCGCTCGCGCGCGGCAGGCGGGACGAGCTGGTCGATCTGCTCACCCGCCTCATCGCCGTGTCCAGCCCGCTCGGCGAGTCGGCCGACGCGGCGCAGCAGGTGGCCGCGGACTACCTGCGCGGGCGCGGCTACGCCCCCGACATCGTCGTCGACGACCCGACCCGGTACACGTCACACCCCGACTACATGGCGCCCGCCACGCCGTATCCGGCGCCCGCGACGAACCTCGTCGGCCGCCCGGCCTCGCGCGCCTCGCGCGTCGCCCTCTTCGCCCACATCGACACCGAGCGCGCCGGCGGCGGCTGGACCGGCGATCCGCTGAGGGCGCGGGTGGAAGACGGCCGTCTCTACGGACTCGGCGCCGCCGACGACAAGGGCGGCGTGGCCGCCATGCTGGTCGCCGCCGCCATCCTCCAGGCCGAGGGGCGTCCGAGCCCCGTGGTCCTCAGCCTGCACGGCAAGGGCGGCGGGTCGCGCGGCAGCCTGCCGACCTTCGCCCGCCTCCGCGACTTCTCGCAGGTGCTCTACGTCCACCCCGCCGAGACGGGCCGTGGCCTCGCGGACATCAAGCACGTCGTGCGCGGCGTCGTCGACCTTCGGATCACGGTGACCGGCTGGCGCGGCCGGCCGCGCGAGATCGGCAGCCCCGACAGCGCCCCGTACGCCGAGGGCGGCAACGCGCTCGACGCCACCCTGGCCATGCTCGATCGCCTGCGGACGACGGCCTTCGCGGGCGGCGAGGTCAACGTCGGCGAGCTGAAGGCGGGTGACCGCGTGGGCTCCGTGCCCCACGAGGCCTACGCGCGCGTGCGCGTGCTGTGGGACGACCAGCGGGCCTTCGGCGACATCCTGGCCGCCACGCGCCGCGAGTGCGACGCGGTGGCCGCCTCGCGCTCGCGCGGCGATCGACGCGTCACGGTGACCGTCGAGCGCGAGGGCCTCGGCGCCAACTACGGCGCCGTGGACTGGGACAGCCCGTCGTGCACGACGCTGCGTCGTGCGATCGCGGAGGTGACCGGCACCGAGCCCGCCTCCTACCCCACTCACTTCGCGGGGGACATCCGCTACCCCATCCGCCTGTCCGGCGTGCCGGCGTTCGGCATCGGATCCCTGGCCGGCGGCTTCTACGGCCCAGACGAGTGGGTGGACCTCGACGATCTGGTCCGCCTCGTCGCGGTGGTCGCGCTCGCCGCGGAGCGGTGGGCCTGACGCGCCGGCGCCTCCTGGCAATCCCCCTGACCTCCACGTGGACTACGTCGTTCTCGCCGTCTTCCTGCTCGTCTACCTCGGCATGATGCTCGGGGAGTTCCCCGGGCTGAAGCTGGATCGGACCGGCATCGCGCTGCTGGGCGCGATCGCGCTCATCGCCACCGAGCGCATCACGCTCGACGAGGCCTGGGCCGCGATCGACGTGCCGACGATGGCGCTGCTGCTGGGGTTGATGGTGGTGTCGGCGCAGTTCCGGCTCGGGGGGTTCTACACCGCGGTCACCCGGGGGCTCGGCGCCTCCGACCACACGCCGCGCGCCCTGCTCGCCCTGGTCATCGGCGCGGCCGGCGTGCTCTCGGCGGTGCTCGCCAACGACATCGTCTGCCTCGCGATGGCGCCGGTGCTCGTCGAGGTCTGCGCGCGTCGCGGACTCAATCCGGTGCCGTTGCTCATCGGCCTCGCGTGCGCGTCGAACGTGGGCTCGGCCGGCACGCTCATCGGCAATCCGCAGAACATGCTGATCGGCGAGGTGCTCGACCTCTCGTTCTCCCGGTACCTCTGGGACGGCGGCGTACCCGCGCTGGTCGGGCTGGGGGTCGTGTGGGCGGGCGTCGACCTGGCCTGGCGCGGGCGATGGCTCATGACGATGCCCGTCCCGGTGGTGGCCGCGCCGCGCTACGACCGCTGGCAGACGCTGAAGGGCCTGACCGTCGTGCTCGTCGTGATGGCCGCGTTCCTGTTCACGAGCTGGCCGCGCGAGGAGGTGGCGCTGGCGGCCGCAGGCGTGCTGCTGGTATCCGGGCAGATGGCCTCGCGCGAGATGCTGGGCCTGGTGGACTGGCACCTGCTGGTGCTCTTCGCCGGCCTCTTCATCGTGAACGCGGCGTTCGCGCAGTCGGGCGCGCTGGGCGGGGTGTTCATGGCCTTCCGGATGATCAGCCTCGACCTGGCGCACCCCGGAGTGCTGTTCGGCGCCACCGCTGTGCTGTCCAATCTGGTGTCGAACGTTCCGGCGGTGATGCTGCTCCTCCCGGTGGCCTCGGACGAGCTGGCCGGCCCGGTGCTCGCGCTCGCCTCGACACTCGCCGGCAACCTGCTCATCGTCGGCAGCATCGCCAACATCATCGTCGTGGACCAGGCGCGGCGGCTGGGCGTGGAGATCGACTGGCGCACCCACGCCCGCGTCGGCATCCCGGTCACGCTCGCCACCCTCGGGCTGGCGGCCGCGTGGCTCTGGCTCGTCGCGACCTGAACCTCCGTGCTTCGAACCCCCGTGCTTTGCACCTCCGTAGTACCATCCCCCATGGTCACTCTGCTCCTGCTGACGTGGCTGCAGGTCGCCCCCGCCCAGCCTGCCCTTCCTCCTGCGTTCGCGCAGGCGCCCGCACCGGCCAAGCCGACCACGCAGGCCCGGCCCGCCCGCAAGGCGGCCGCGCCCGCCGGGACGACCTTGTCGGTCACGGTCACCGACAGCGTGGGTGCCGTGCTCGAGGGCGTCAACGTCTCGCTCATCGGCATGACGGATCGCAGCGGCACCACGACGAACGAGGGCCGCCTGCGGCTGTTGAACGTCCCGGCCGGGACCCATCGCATCCGGTTCGAGCGCGAGGGTTACCACACGTTCGAGAAGGAGCTGGTGTGGCGAGCCGGGCAGCCCGCGCCCACGATGACGGTGACGCTCGCCGCCGCGCCGCCGCCGCCCGAACCGCCGCCGCCGCCGCCCGAGCCGGCGAAACCCGAGTTCACGCTGCCCCCGCCTTCCGCGCCGAAGACGATGGCGCTGCCGGACTACATCGAGAAGAACTTCATCTCGAACCGCGAGGCCCACAAGGAGGACGTCGTGGGGTGCAGCGGGGTGGGCCAGGCCATCGTGTGGCAGGTACGGGAAGCCTGGCCGGATCGCCAGCACGAGTCGGCCGACGCCATGCTCTACGTGATCGGCGGGGACGGCACGCTCCGCCTTGACGGGCGCGACGTGGGCCTCGGGGCGGGCAGCTTCGCCGTGGTCCCGCGCGGGACGACTTACGGCTTCACCCGCCGCGGGCGCAACCCGCTCATCGTCCTGGCGTTCCTGGCCGGGGCCCCCTGCGCCGTGGACTGAGAGGAGGCGAGGTCTTGAGGCCTTGGGGTCCGTCGTGGTTTCTTTCCTCCTCCCACGCGTTTGGGATACGCTGAATCGCTCCCACGTATGCCAGACGCGAATGTGAAGGCGGAGGCCCAGCCCCAGGACTTCATCCGGGACATCGTCGGCGCCGACGTGGCCGCCGGCCGGCATGGGGGACGCGTCGTGACGCGCTTCCCGCCCGAGCCCAACGGGTACCTTCACATCGGCCATGCCAAGGCCATCTGCGTGGACTTCGGCGTGGCGGAGGATTTCGGCGGCCTCTGCAACCTCCGCTTCGACGACACGAACCCCGTGAAGGAGGACGTCGAGTACGTCGACTCCATCAAGGAGGACGTGCGCTGGCTGGGCTTCGACTGGGGCGACCGCGAGTACTACGCGTCCGACTACTACGAGCAGCTCTATCAATACGCCGAGCGTCTCATCGGGAAGGGCGTCGCCTACGTGGACTCGTTGTCGGCCGACGAGATCCGCGAGCACCGCGGCACGCTGACCGAGCCCGGCCGGGACTCCCCGTACCGGGCGCGAAGCGTCGAGGAGAACCTGGATCTCTTCCGCCGCATGCGTGCGGGCGAGTTCGCCGACGGCGCCCACGTGCTGCGCGCGAAGATCGACATGGCATCGCCCAACATCACCATGCGCGACCCGGTGCTCTACCGCATCCGGCATGCGCATCACCACCGGACCGCCGACGAGTGGTGCATCTACCCGATGTACGACTACGCGCATCCGCTGTCGGATGCCATCGAGGGCGTGACGCACTCGCTCTGCACGCTGGAGTACGTGGACCACCGCCCGCTCTACGACTGGTGCATCGAGCAGGCGGACACGGAACACCAGCCGAAGCAGTACGAGTTCGCGCGGCTCAACCTGAGCTACACGGTGATGAGCAAGCGCAAGCTCCTGCAGCTCGTGGCGCAGAACCACGTGGGCGGGTGGGACGATCCGCGGATGCCCACCATTTCAGGCCTGCGCCGGCGCGGCTTCACGCCCGGGTCGATCCGCGACTTCTGCACGCGCGTGGGCGTGGCGAAGAAGGAGAACGTCATCGACATGGGGCTGCTCGAGCACTGCGTGCGCGAGGACCTCAACCGGCGTGCGCCGCGGGCCATGGGCGTGCTGCGCCCCCTGAAGCTCGTGCTCACGAACTACCCGGAGGGGCAGGTCGAGCACATGGACGTGGTCAACAACCCCGAGGATCCGTCCGCCGGCACGCGGAAGGTCGAGTTCTCGCGCGAGATCTACATCGAGCGCGACGACTTCATGGAGGACCCGCCGAAGAAGTTCTTCCGCCTGGCGCCGGGCCGCGAGGTGCGGCTCCGGAACGCCTACCTCGTCACCTGCACCGGAGTCGTGAAGGATGCGTCGGGGGCCATCCTCGAGCTCCGCGGCACCTACGATCCCGCCACGCGCGGCGGCGACGCCCCGGACGGCCGCAAGGTGAAGGCCACGCTGCACTGGGTGTCGGCGGCTCACGCGGCCACCGGCGCCGTGCGGCTGTACGATCGGCTCTTCACCGTCGAGGATCCGGACGGCACCGCGGCGAAGACCGGCGTGGACTTCACCACGCTCATCAACCCCGCGTCGCTGGAGGTCCTGGAAGGCTGCCGGCTCGAGCCGATGCTGGCCGAAGCCCGGCCCGGCATGCGGTTCCAGTTCGAGCGGCTCGGCTACTTCTGCGTGGACGCGGATTCCAGCCCGGGCGCGCCCATCTACAACCGGACCGTCTCGCTCAAGGACACGTGGGCGAAGGTGGCGGCGAGGGAAGGCGCCTAGCCCCCTTCCCGGCCCGAGCCGCCTGGCGGCCCCGGACCCAGGTCCCAAGCCCCAAGACCTGGGACCTACGGTGCCAGCGGAAAGCGCGTCGTCGCGATGAACGCGTTCAGGACATCGAGCAGGCCCGTGCTCGCATCGCGCACCACGAACACCGACTCCTCGCGTTGCCCCGGAGCCAGGTCGTGCAGGTCGATCAGGACCACCTCGGGACCGTGTGACGGAATCACCGTTTCGTCCAGCGCGTGGTACTCGGCTTCGGCGATCGCGTCGAGCTGGCCGGCATCGAACTGCGCATAGAGCTCCGCGAACGAATCGGTGGTGACGATGACTGCCCCGTCGGGCGCGCGGCGGCGGACGTCCCGCTCGGCGGCCATCCCCTTCACGACGCCGACGCGCCTGCCGACGAAGTCGGCGATGGTCGTGTAGCGTCCCGCGTCCTTCGGGTGAATCCGGAGGGCGCGGCGCTCGTAGAGGAACGGGGCCGAGAACGTGCCGCCCTCGCTCACGCGATCCGGAAAGCTGGCGACGTTGGTCGCCACCAGGTCCGCTTCGCCCTGACCCGCGCGCTTCCACGAGTCGTTGAAGGGCACGACGACCCAATCGACAGTGAATCCACCCCAGGCCGCGAAGCGCTCCAGGTAGCGCCGGATCCAGAGCTGCGAATCGTACGGGCCGGCGGGTGCGTGGGTCGTGACGGCCACGGTCAGCACGCCTGGCCGCACGGTGGGAATCCTCTGGCTCGGGGGTGGTGGGGGTGGGTCGTAGACAAAATTCCCCCCAGGCTGGCATGCAGCGGCGAGGCACGCCAGCAGCGTGGCCCCGACCAGTGCCCAACGGGATCGGACTCTCAGCGACATCGCGCGCGCCTCCACGCCGATATAATGCGCCGACTTGGCCACGCCCGCGCTCCGCCGGACCCTCACGCTCCGCGATCTCATCGTCTACGGGCTGCTCTTCATCGGGCCACTGGCGCCCGTCGGCGTCTTCGGCGTGCTCGACGCGCGCACGAACGGCGCCGTGGCGCTCGTGTACGCGCTCGCGACGCTGGCGATGGCGTTCACGGCCTGGTCGTACGCCGAGATGTCCGGCGTCGTGCCACACGCCGGCTCGGTGTTCGCGTACGCCACCAGCGGGATCGGCCGGCCCGCCGGCTTCCTGGCGGGATGGCTGGCCATGCTGGACTACCTGCTCATCCCGTCGGTCGCCTACCTCTTCTCCGGCATCGCCCTTCACGCCCTCGTGCCGGCCGTTCCCGCGTGGATCTTCACGGTCGGCGCCTTCGTCGTGACCACGGCGCTCAACCTCGCGGGCGTGGCCGTGGCCGCACGCGTCGGGCTGGTCGTGCTCCTCGCCGAGATCGCGGTGCTCGCCCTGTTCGTCGCAATCGCGCTCCTCGTCCTCACCGCCCACGGGCCCGCGCGCCCGTGGATGTCGCCCTTCATCGGCCTGGGTGCCTTTGACCTCTCGATCGTCATCGGCGCCATCTCGGTGGCGGTGATGTCCTACCTCGGCTTCGACGCCATCGCCAGCTTCGCCGAGGAGAGCACCGGCAGCTCACGGCAGGTGGGTCGCGCGATCCTGTTCTGCCTGGCCGTGGCTGGCGCGCTCTTCGTCCTGCAGACCTGGCTCGCCAGCCTCCTGAGCCCGATGGACCCGGCGGAACTGGCCGCGCACCCCGAGCGACAGGGCACGGTGTTCTACGACGTCACGCGCACCGCACTCGCGCCCTGGCTGGCCACGCTGCTGTCGGTCACCAAGGCGGTTGGCCCGGCCTTTTCGGCGATGACCGCGCAGGCCGCCGCCGCGCGCCTGCTCTTCGGCATGGCCCGCGAGGGCCGCCTCCCCCGCGTGCTCGCCCGCGTGGACGCGCGCCACGGCGTGCCGCGCACGGCGCTGATCACCACCGCCGCGCTCACGCTGGTGGTGTCGGTCTGGGCTGCCCGCCGGGCCGACGGCCTGGACCTGCTCGTCTCCATCGTCGACGTCGGCGCGCTCGCCGCCTTCACCCTCCTCCACGCGTCCGTCATTGGCCATTTCGTCGTGCAGAAGAAAGACACCGCGCGCCCGATGCACTACCTGGTGCCGGCCCTCGGCACCCTCGTGACCCTGTGGGTGATCGCCGAGGCCAGCACGCTCGCCCAGGCCGCGGGCGCCGCCTGGACGCTCGCCGGCATCGGCGTCTTCGCGATGCAGCGGCGACGGGGCAGGGACTAGGGGGGCTTGGGACTTGGGGCTTGGGACTTGGGGCTTGGGACTTGGGGCTTGGGGCTTGGGGCTTGGGCCCCGGGGCCTGGGCGGGGGGTTGACGGGCATTGTATAGATGTTCTATATAGATCACCTATGTCTGAACGTCCCGCAGCCATGCTCAAGGGCACGCTCGACCTGCTCATCCTCCGCACCATCGAGATCCAGCCGCGCCACGGGCTCGGCGTCTCGGACCGCATCGCCCAGATCACCGGCGGCACGTTCGTGGTGAAGCCGGGCTCCCTCTTCCCCGCGCTCCATCGCCTCGAGCAGGAGGGCTACATCGAGGGGGCATGGGGTGAATCGGACCAGGGCCGGCGCGCCAAGGTCTATCGGATTACCGCCGCGGGGCGGAAGCGCCTGACGACCGAGCGCCGGTCGTGGGACCGCATCGTCACGGCCGTCGGACAGGTTCTCGATCCCGCATAGGAGGCTCAGATGCCGATCGGCGCCAGGATGCGGAGCGCGTGGCGGACCATCACCCGGCAGTCGGCCCTCGACGCCGACCTCGACGCCGAACTGCAGGCCGCCGTGGACGAACTCGCCGCCGCTCATCGTGCGGCGGGCCTCCAGCCGGCCGACGCCAGGCGGCGCGCGCTCATGGACCTGGGCGGCGCCGACCAGGTGAAGGAGCAGGTCCGCGACGCGCGCGTCGGGGCGCCCACGCTCACGCTGCTCCGCGACATGGCGCTGGCCTGGCGCGGGCTCCGGAAGGCCCCCGCCTTCACGCTCGCCGCCGTGGTCACGCTGGCCGTCGGCGTCGGGGCCAACACCGCCACGTTCAGCCTCGTCAACGCCGTCCTGCTGCAGCCGCTCCCCTATCGCGCCGACGACCGGCTCGTGTTCGTCTGGGGAGACATGACGGCCGCCGGCTACCCCCGCGGTCCGCTCTCCGGCCCGGAGCTGACAGACCTTCGGGAACAGGCGGCACGCTTCGAGGGTTTCGGCGCCATCTGGGCCACCACCGCGGCGCTCACCGGGGACAACGATCCGCAGCAACTCCGCATCGGCCTCGTCACCGGGAACTTCTTCTCGCTGCTGGGCGCCGATGCCGCGATCGGGCGCACGTTCATGGACGAGGACGAGCCCACCGCCGCGCCCGACACCATCCTGCTGAGCGACGGCCTCTGGCGCACCCGTTACGGCGCGGACCCCGCCATCGTCGGGCAGCGTGTCCTCGTGAACGATCAGCCCACGACGGTCGTCGGCGTGATGCCGCCGGGCTTCCGCCTGCTGATGCCGCCCGACTCGAACGTCCCCGAGCAGCTCGAGGCCTGGCAGCCCTTCGCGCGCGACCTGCCGCGCCGGCTGCGCGGGCAGATGTTCCTCCGCGTGGTCGGGCGCATGCGCGACGGCGTGTCGGTGGACGAGGCCGCGCGCGATGTCTCGGCCGTGGCCGCGGACATCAGCTCGCGCTATGCGGAGTACGGCTCCGCCGGCCGCCGGTTCACCACGGTCGGCCTGCACGACGATGGCGTGCGCGACCTGAAGCCGGCGCTGCTGGTCCTCCAGGGCGGCGTGGCGGTGCTGCTGCTCATCGCGTGCATCAACGTCGCCGGCCTGCTGGTCGCCCGCGCCGCGGGACGCGCGCGCGAGACGGCGCTGCGCCTGGCGCTCGGGGCGGGCCGCCACCGCCTCGTGTCGCAATGCTTCGCTGAAGGGCTCGTCCTGGCCGCGCTCGGTGCGATCGCCGGGCTCGCCACGGGCTGGATTCTCCTCCGGCTGCTGACCGCCGCGCGGCCGCCCAGCCTCGACCGCATGGCCGGGGTCGGGCTGGATCCCACGGTGCTGGCGTTCACCGCCGCGACGGCGCTGGCCGTGGCGCTCGCCTTCTCATTCGCGCCGCTCGCCGAGATGGTCCGCGCCAACCTGCTCGCCCTGCTGCAGCAGGGCGGCCGCAGCCTCGGCAGCGCGTTCCATCACCGCGTCAGGAAGGGCCTCGTCGTGCTCCAGGTGGCCATGGGCGTCGTGCTGCTCGTCGGCGCGGGGCTGCTCGTGCGCACGTTCGCGAACCTGACCACGGTGCAGCCGGGCTTCGACGACCGCGGCGTGCTCACCGTCCGCCTCGCGCTGCCGGCCAGCCGCTATGGCACACAGGCGTCTCTCGATGCCTTCGCCCGCGCGCTGCAGTCACGCCTCGCCGCGCTGCCCGGCGTGACACAGGCGGGCGCCATCAGCCACGTGCCGTTCGACAACATTCCCAACTGGAGCACCACCTATCTCACCGAGGCGGGCGGCGACGAGTCGCGCGCGCGGCGCGCGGACAGCCGCGCCGTCTCCCCGGGCGCGTTCGCCACCCTCGGCGCCCGCATCGCCGAAGGGCGCGACTTCACCGAGGACGACGACGCGGACGGCGAGCTGGTCGCCATCGTGGACGAGCGCCTCGCGCGGACCGCCTGGCCGGGCGCCAGCGCGATCGGCCAGCGCCTGGTCACCGACCCCCGGGTGACCGGCCATCCCACCGTGTGGGTCAAGGTCGTCGGCGTCGTGCGCCACCTGCGGCACCTGACGCTGCTCGAGGAGGTGCGCGAGCAGGTGTACTTCCCCGTGCGGCAGGCGCACCGGAATCCGATGGCCTGGCTGGTCCGCACGACCGCGGATCCGGCCGCCCTGGCCGCGCCGATTCGTGCGACCGTGGCGGCGCTGGATCCGCAGCTCCCCATCTTCGACGTCCGGCCGCTCTCGGACTACGTCGCGGGCGCACGCGCGACGCAGCGGTTCACGATGCTCCTGGCCGCCGTGTTCGCGGGACTGGCCCTGCTGCTGGCCTCGGTCGGCGTCTACGGCGTCATCCAGTACGGCGTGACACGCCGGCAGCCGGAGTTGGCGCTCCGCGTGGCGCTCGGCGCGGGGCGTGGCTCCGTCGTGCGCCTGGTCGTGGGCGAAGGCGCCCGCCTCGCGCTGGCGGGCCTGGTCCTCGGGATGGCCGCCGCCCTGGTGGCCATTCCGGCCATCGGCAGCCAGCTGTACGGCGTCACGCCACGCGACCCGGTCAGCTACCTGCTCGCCCTGCCAGTGCTGGCCGCCGTGGCCCTGGCCGCGTCCGCCGTGCCGGCGTGGCGCGCGGCGAGAGTGAACCCCGCCGACGGCCTCCGGGCGGAGTAGCCGCTGCCGACACCCGACGCCGCGGGGTCGCCCCGGCGACGTGAGCGCATCGTCCACGCCGGGTGCCTGCGAGGTCCTACGGCGCGAGCCGGTTGTACTTCCGCAGCACCTCGCGCAGCCGATCGTGCGGCAGGCGCTCGACGCGGCGATTGTCGGCGCCCGTCATCGTCTCGGCCGCGACGAGCGCGTTGATGATGGCCTCCTCGGTGGCCTGCACCGTGGCGTCGAAGATGGGGCTGATCTCCTCGTTCGAGACCATCTGCAGCGTGGCCAGGCCGGCCCCCTGGAACGCGCCGGGATTCGCCGTGGAGAAGGCGATGAAGATGTCACCCGATCCGTTGCCCGAGGTGCCGCCCGTCCGCCCCATGCCGATCGTCGCGCGACGCGCCAGGCGCTTCAACTGGTGCGGCAGCAGCGGCGCGTCGGTGGCCACGACGATGATGATGGAGCCGAGATCGCCGCGCACGGGATCGTCGAGGACGGCGGCCTGTGCCGGCTGAGGAATCTCGCGGCCCACGGGCACGCCGGCGACCGTCAGCTGCGACCGCCGGCCGAAGTTCGACTGCACCAGCACGCCCACGGTGTAAGCGGTGTCGCCGGCTTTCACCACGCGCGACGAGGTGCCGATGCCCCCCTTGAAGCCGTAGCAGATCATCCCGGTACCGCCGCCGACGTTGCCTTCGGGCACGGCACCGCCTCGTGCACCGTCCAGCGCCTCGAACGCGTGCCGCTCCTTGACGTGGAAACCGTTGATGTCGTTCAACCCGCCGTCGTACGTCTCGGCGACGACCGGGAGCGACCACCAGTAGCCCGACGCGTCGGGCGGCCCGCTCCTGATGCGCCACTGGATGACGGCGTCCCGCACCACGCCCACGCTGTGCGTGTTGGTGATCATCACGGGGCCTTCGAGGAAGCCGGACTCCTCGATCCAGGTGGTTCCCGTCATCTCGCCGTTCCCGTTCTGGGAGAACCAGCCGGCGAACGAGGGGCGGGCCATCGAGTCGCGCCCGCGCGGAAGGACGGCGGTGACGCCAGTGCGCACGGGCCCCTGCCCCACGAGCAGTGCGCCTTCGCCGGAAATGATGGTCGAGTGGCCCACGGTCACGCCCGAGACATCGGTGATGGCATTGAGGGCGCCCGGCGTCCCGTCGAACGGCACGCCGAGATCGCGGGCGCGGGACGCGCGCTGGGTGAGGGCCGTGGACGACAGGGTCAGCGCCACCGTGGCGGTGGCGGCGATGATGACGGCAGGGCGAGGGATGCGCGGCAGCATGGTGCGGCGAGTCTACCGCAGCTGCGCACCGGGCGGCGTCCCGGAACCGTCACCGTTCCGCGAACAGCTCGGCCATCGACAGTGACCAGCCTGGCAGCACCGGCGTCACGAGCCGTGCGCCGGCCGACGCGTCGAGCAAGGCCACCTGCGGGAAGGAACCGTCCGCGGCCCGCCGGAACACGGTGACGCGTTGGGCCCAGGGATCCACCAGCCAGTACTCGCGCGCGCCTCGCTCGTCGAAGAGGCGCCGCTTCACCAGCTCGTCGCGCTTGCGGGTGCTCGGGGACAGCACCTCCACAGCCAGCGCGGGCGGCCCCTGCAGGTTGGCCTTCGTCAGGATGCCCTGCTGGTCAGCGGCCACGACCAGAAGGTCCGGCTCCAGGACGTCGTAGTCCGAGAGGACGACGTCCAGCGGCAGGAAGATCCGACCCAGGCGAGGCCGGCTCTCCAGGAAGGTCCCTATCGACAGGTACAGGCGCCCCACGAGCTCCTGGTGCCGCACGTTCGGCAGGGGCGTCACGTAGTGCACCCCGTCGATGAGCTCGTGGCGCTTGCCGTCCTCCGGGATGCGCAGGAACTCCCTGGCGGTAAGCCGCCGCTCCGACACCGCGAAGCGCTCCATGCCGGTGTCCTCCCGCATACCCGCATCATACCGTCGTCCACGTTCTGGACGATGCGAGTGGCGTACCGGCCCGGGTCCCGCGAGTTTCAGGCTGACCTGGTCGTGCGCGTCGCAGAAATCGCGGCCATCGGCAGCGCGGACCGGGGCACGATCTGCGACGTGCCGGGGTGGGGCGTGGCGCGTGGGGCGTGGGCCCCACAGGGGGGATCTAGTGAGACTGCGCCGCCTCGACGGGGGTGGGTGACAGCACCCGCACGAGGTCCGCGGGCGCCATCGCCACCAGGAGCCCGCGCCTGCCGCCGTTGATGTAGATCCGCGGCAGTTCCAGGATGCTGCGCTCCACGTACACGGGCACGGCTTTGCGCGTGCCGAACGGCGAGGTGCCGCCCACCTGGTAGCCCGTGTGCCGCTCGGCCACGGCGGGATCGCACGGCGCCACGACCCTCGCGCCGATCTGCCGTGCGAGGTTCTTCGTGGACACCTCGCGGTCGCCGTGCATGAGGACGATGAGCGGCTGACCGTGGTCGTCCTGCATCACGAGCGTCTTGATGACGGCGTGCTCCTCAACGCCCAGCGCTCGCGAGGACACGCGCGTGCCTCCGCGCTCTTCGTATCGGTACGCATGCTCCGTGAACGGGACCGCGTGCTCGCGCAACACCCTGATGGCTGGAGTCACCGCCGACATTGGTAGACATTCTAGGTTCCGCGCGGGAGCGTCGCGACCACCTCAGCCGGACCGGCGTGCCCACACCGCGAACCCGGGCGGCGCGCTGAGCGTGCCGCCGAGCGCCGCGACCTCCGCGCGAAGGGCCGCCTCCAATCCCTCCATCTCGTCCGCCGCCGGCACGGGCACGCCCGCCGCTGCCGCGAGCGGGAGCATGCTGCGCAGGCTCTCCACGGCGAATCGGAAGACGGGCGATGCAGGGTCTCCGGAAGTGCAGGTATCCTCCTCCACCGACGGGTTCGGCAGTCCCGCGGCC